>NZ_KV840021.1:0-950 GCF_001839105.1 Staphylococcus sp. HMSC62A08
CTGTTTATTTTGTTGTACTAGCAATATTTAGTATCTTAACAGGTTTTGTATTTTCAAAAATGAATTTAGCTAAAAGTTATAAAGGAGTAAATGTTAAAGGCGATGGATTTTTTGCTAATAAAACAGGATCTCGTTTTAAACAAGCATTAAACGATGCGTGGGCATTTTTATATCCAATGCTTCCTTACCTATTTATTGGTGTATTTATTGGAGCATTCATATATGGATTTGTACCCGAAACATTTATTACAAAATACGCAAGTGGAGATGGCGTTATATCTGTATTCATTGCATCTGTTATTGGTATTCCTATGTATATCAGACCTGAAACAATGTTACCTATATCTGAAGCATTAGTATCAAAGGGGATGTCCTTAGGAACAGTTGTTGCATTAATCATAGGTGGTGCTGGGGCAAGTATTCCCGAAGTTGTATTGTTATCTAAATTATTCAAGAAAAAATTTGTAGTTTCATTCGTTATCGCAATTTTAGTTGTAGCTATTGCTACAGGATTAATAATTAATATAATTGTTTAAGTTTAAGGAGGATAAATTAATGAATCAAGAAACTTCAGTAATCAATAGGTATGGAAATGCAGCTAAAAAACACGAAGAAAACTTATGTTGCCCAGTAGAATATGATACAAAATATTTAAAGCTTATACCAGATGAGATTATAGAGAAAGATTATGGTTGCGGAGATCCTTTAGGCAAAATCAAAGAAGGAGACACAGTATTAGATTTAGGTTCCGGCGGTGGCAAAGTTCCTTATATAGTTTCTCAAATTGTTGGTGAAACAGGCAAAGTTATTGGTGTAGATATGAATGATGATATGTTAAACCTTGCTAAAAAATATCAAAATCAAATGATTGAAAGAATTGGTTATGACAACATTATTTTTCATAAAGGTAAAATTCAAAACTTAAAATTAAATTTAGAAGAACTCGATAA
>NZ_KV840022.1:0-1137 GCF_001839105.1 Staphylococcus sp. HMSC62A08
AATATGCCATCTTTCCATCTTTATAAAAATCAAGCACCTCATTTTTATATAAAAGTCTTAAATGATGTGAAGTTGAAGCAATACTCATTTTCAATATCAAAGAAATATCACAAACACACAACTCATCTTCTTTAATCAAAGATAATATAATTTTCAATTTCTTCTCATCACAAATCTTTTCTAAAATGTTAAGTAATTTCTTAGATTTATCATCTTCTAAAAAACTTAAAGCATTGTTAACTTTATCCTCATGTACACAGATCACATCACAAGCATTTTCATAACTCATATGAAATCACACCCTAAATTAAAATATAAATCCTAAAATTGTTTGAATAGTGTCATTTTCTATAATGATAAATAAACCTAAAGCTATATAAATAACAGCCATAATCCAACGACCAAATTTCTCAACAATTTCTCCAACTCCTGGAATATTAGCTAATTTTTGTGCAGTAAATACCAAGAAGAAAATTAAAATTAAAAAGACAAACAAAGTAATTAATAAATTAGTAACACTTAATGTCACAAAATAGGGAACAAATAAACCGATATTATCAGCACCACAACTTGCTATCGTAACAATTGCAATCGTACCAACTAATTTAGACAATCCTTTTTCATTCAATTCTTTTTTAGCTCTCTCTTCTCCGTCACTATCACCATAAATAGCCACCTTAATTCCTAAATAAATCGGTATTAACCCTAATAATCCTAATATCCATTTTTCAGGAACATAATTTAAGACAAAGGCAAAGAATAAACTTATGACAATCAATGCCACAGATCCTACATATTGACCAATATAAATATCTCGATATTCTTTCCTAGTATTTGCTCTAGCAAAGAACATTAATAAAATCACTAATAAGTCTAATGCTGTCGCAATATAAAGAATAGCAGCAGTTACAATAGTTTGAATCATAATTACACCTCATTCAAAAATATTTTTGAATGTATTATAACTAATATTTTTAAATAATCATAGGTGCTTTATTCCAATTGCTTTATTGACGTTGAGCCTCGGAACCCTTAACAATCCCAAAACTTGTCGAATGGTAGGGTTAATAGCTCACGCTATGCCGACATTCGTCGATTTTTACCTTAGTTTTAAGTAATCGGTGTTATAGCAAAGAT
>NZ_KV840023.1:0-2076 GCF_001839105.1 Staphylococcus sp. HMSC62A08
AAATTGTGACATTGTATTGATGTTATTTTGTTATCTCCTCCTTTACCTTTCGTTTGGTCTAGGTGGTTGCCATAGCAACCACCTGTTAATAAAAAAAGAGAGCATCTATTAAAAGATGCTCTCTAATTGAATCATTGTTGGCCTATTAAATTGAATTATTGATTAAATAAAGAAGTGATGGGTAAATGATCACGTCGTTTATTCAGCGTATGTACTTCTGCGAATTCAGACTTAAGAGATTTCATTAAGTATCCTTGCATGGCGTCAACGGTTTCCTTTTTTTGAATAAGCATGGCTTTAAAACGTTTAAGAACATGAAGTATTTCTATTTCCATATCTTCTAACAAGTAGTAGCTATCAATCGCATTGTTGAAAGATGTTTTGGCTTTTAATAATACAGATTTGATAATTTTAATTTCATCTACTTCAAAGTTACTTAGATAGTTTTGAATACTCTGTGGTAGTTCTTCTAATAATTGGAACTTTAAAGCTTCATCATTAAAGTTTGGATTATAGTGATTCGAATGATTTGTATGATTATTAGGATATGTTAGTTTATTATCATTCAAATCATCCGTATCATTACTCTCAATCTTAATATAATCAGTATCATTATAATCAGTATCATTAGACTGTGAATTCGGAAGTTCTTGACCACTTAAATTCACAGTTCTAGAACTTCCAAATTCATTGTTCTGGAACTGTGAATTTGGAAGTTCCTTGGGATGACTGGATTTAATGTCATAATTAGGTTTTAATAGGTATAATCTATTTGGTTTATTAAGGCCAACACGTTCTTGAGTTAGTAAATTAAAATTTACTAACTCTTTTTTCAATTTTATAATTTTTTGTTCTGCATAACCCAAGTATTCGCACAGATGCTTATTACTGAAAATAAAGTATATGTTATTATTTTTATCTACCCATTCATTTTGGATGGATAATTCAAAGCGATCTTTTAATAATGCATACATAATTTTTGCTTCCGCCGACATTTTCTTAAAATATTCATCTTCAAATAAATATTTAGGCAGTTGATAAAACCTTTCAGTTTTTACTTGTGATAAATTGTATTTTTCAAAATTGGGCATAATAAAAACCTCATTTCCATTTTTGGGACTGAGGTAATAAAACAATTTTTACGTAAGTTATATGTTTTGTGCTTGCACTTAGATGATTAGATATATATAATACAAGTATCAAAAAAATATATAAACAAACGAGTGCGAATCGTTTTATTACCGAGAGTCGATGCTACGCCAATAGCATCGACTCTTTTAATATTCATAAAGTAATATTAACACTTTTAATGACGTATATAAAGAGTTTTAAATGTAGTTAAAAGCACATTACAATTACAAAATGTATAATTCATTATTTTAGTACCTAATTAAGCTACAAAAACATTTTATAAGAGGATAATTAGATATCTAGGTAGTTAATAGGTAGTAAATTTAGGTGGTAAATGATGAAATAAATTTCATTAGGTGGTAAAATTTAGGTACTAAATTAGGTACCTAAGGGTGGATATTATGAAAACTATTAAAATGGTTGCTGATGAATTAGGTGTAACTAAACAAACTATTGTTAATAATGCTAAAAGTTTAAATATATCTTTTGAAAAAGAAAATGGAATTAATTATATTGATGATAATGATTGTTTGAAAATTATAGAAAAAATCACTAAGAAAGAGAGTACAACCCAAAATAAAGGATCAGTAAAAAAAGAATTGTTTGATGAAAATACTGCAAAAGTAGAAAAGAATATATATAATAATTCAAATAGTTCTGAGACATTAAAAACAAAAGTAAACGAATTAGAAAAGCAAATAGAAATCTTTGAAACTAGAGCTAAAAATGATGAAAAATATATTGAGAATCTAACTAAGCAATTAGATCAACAAAATAGCAATGTTAATACATTAAATAAATTGTTGGAGAATCAACAAATATTAGCTTTAGAAAGCAATAAAAAAATTCAAAAACTAGAAAGTCAATTAGAAGAAGAAAGACAGCTTAATTATTCTTTTGATACAGCGACGAATAATAGACAGAATATTAATCCGCAAGAAGCAA
>NZ_KV840024.1:0-1251 GCF_001839105.1 Staphylococcus sp. HMSC62A08
GCACGAAGCTCTTGTTAATTAAATTATAACATTGATGAATGGAGAAATGCAAAAGACTATTTATATAGGAGGATAAAATATCATAGAAAGTATTATAGAAATTTTGACTATAGTATTTTTTGTTGTGATGATTATCACTTTTTCATTTATGGTTATACTTTATATAATAAAAGGTATTTATGATTTTATTTGTTTTTTTCTTCTCTTTTATATTTAGTGAAAACCTGAAAATATATTAATATATACTCAGCTTACTTTCTATAGATTAAAAATTAATAATAAAAAACCATCGACAAAGTTTATATCTTTGTCGACAGTCTAATCTATCAAATAAATATTTATAATGGATCTGAATTTATGCTTCTAATTGTTTAATAATCTCTCTATTGAAATCATCTAAATCATCTGGCACACGACTTGTTACAATATTGTTGTCTACTACAACTGATTCATCAACAACATGTGCTCCCGCATTAGATAAATCTTTACGTACGTTGATAACACCAGTTATTGTACGTCCGTTTAAATCGTCAGTATCAACTAGTAAAAGTGGACCATGACAAATCGCAAATGTTGGTACATTATTTTGAGTAAAGTACTTAGTAAAGGTACCATAACGGCCTTCTTCATCACCACGTAAATGGTCAGGGGAGAATCCACCAGGAATTAATAAAGCATCATAAGTTTCTGGTTTCGCATCTGAAATGCTAATATCTACAGTTACTTTTTCACCATGTTTACCAACAAGTTCTTGTTTTGCTGTATCTCCAATAATTTCAGTCTCAAATCCAGCATTTTCTAATGCCTCTTTTGGACTAGTTAATTCTATATCTTCAAATTCATCTGCTAAAATAATTGCTACTTTTTTAGTCATATTACAACATTACCTTTCAATTATAATTTTTAAATCTAGATATTATATACACTAAGAAGGAGGGAGTTTAAACATATATTAAAAATGGTTAAGCATTTCCATCAATTATATCACGACATTGTTTAGCAGCAGCTTTTGGATCGTCAGCGTTTGCGATGCCACCACCAACAATAATTAAATCTGGTTGTTCAACTGCCACTGATTTAATTGTATCAGGTTTGATACCACCTGCTACAGCTACTTTTGAATTTGAAATAACTGATTTAACAGTACGTAAGCTTTCTAAAGGTGATACACCTTTAGCTTGTAAATCATAACCAGTATGTACTGCAATATAATCAGCACCCATTTTATCTAATTCAGCTGCACGTTGTTCT
>NZ_KV840025.1:0-475 GCF_001839105.1 Staphylococcus sp. HMSC62A08
AAATGCAAAATTATAGAGTGCGTTGAGTTACATTAGACATTTTTCTTTTTAAAGACAAATACTACGAGAATTAAGAAAATAATAATATAAATAATATTACCAATAAACAACTCATGTAATTCTAATTTTGTAAATTTTTTGGTTCTGTTGCAAAGTTTAAAAATACGTATTTAGTCCCATGTTAAAATAATCTTTTGTGTCATTAAGCTAGCCAGTTAAGAGAATGCTGACATGATAAAATAACGATTAGCTATATTTTTTGGGTTTGCAAAAAACAGTTTTTTAACATAATTACTGTATCGATACAGTCGGATAAATTTCATGCCCTTTTACTTAATAAATGTATTATGATGTATTAAATAATATTTAAGAGGGGGAATTGTATTGAATAGAAATTATGAAGTATTTAAAGGAATAAAGTATGCTGAAGCAGAACGTTTTAAAAATTCTAAAATACTTAATTTTATTCCTAAAA
>NZ_KV840026.1:0-12267 GCF_001839105.1 Staphylococcus sp. HMSC62A08
TAGCACAAAATAAAATAAGTTAAGTGGGAATATCCACTTAACCTAGCAATAACATTCATTTTAAAAGTATCTCAGAATTCCTCTTCATTTTTTTCAATATCATAAATAAACTTATAAACACCTGGCAAGGCAAAAAGTTGATCCTCATAGTATGAACCACCATAATAACTAACTTTTTGGAAGTCTCTATAACAGAATTTTTGAGATTTTACACTTTTCAATCTGACACTAGCAAGTAACTTTTTAGCTTTTTTATTATCATATCTCATTTTTATATTCAACGAAGCACTAAATGTAAAAATCATAATACTAATTATAAGAATATCTGTTGTTATTTCAGAAGTAATCTCAGTCATTTGAGATTGATAAATAATATCTCTTATTTTATTCACAAATTCCTGATTTGAAAGGAGCATTTGAATTTCATTAGGAAGTTTAGAAAAATTAGGATCTTTAGTAAAGTTAAGTGAAGGTTTTTCAATACTATTCATTACAAACGTAAAAACTAATAAAACTATATTTGGTAAGCCATTGATGAATAATTGATTTTCATATAAATTTCTAATGACGTAAGGTTGTGCATAAAGACATATGATGCCATAAGATACTGTAGAAAATAAAATAAATAGAATTTTCAATAGAATTAAGTTTTCAATTTCTTTACTATCGTGTAGAAAGCCTACAATTAAAAATGAAATAAAAGGTACAATTAAAGTGATAACAATTGGAAATCTATAAAGTGCAGTTTGTATTATACAAAATATAAAACCCATTAAAATAATTATTAGAAAAGTAATTGCCAGTGGTTGAATTATAGTTAGTACTTTTAAAAGAAGATAAATAGCTATTATAAAAATAAAACTAAAAGCATACATTATTTTGTTCAAGTTTTCATAATATTTTCTAACTATTTTTTTATGATTTTGCTTTTTATCATCTAATATTACCCAATGTTTGAGAAGGTTAGTATTTTTTCGATCATGACATACTTTTGAAAAGTAGTTTTGTAATTTCTTATTTTTGATATTTATAAAAAGTAGAATTGAGCTTGTTAAAAAAAGATAAATCATAGTAAAAACAGATGGTCTGTAAACTAATATTTCTAAAATCAAAGCCCATATGAAAAAGAGAAAGATGTATAATGGTTTAATATTCAATCAACTTCATCTCCATTAAATATAATATCAATAATAAAGATTAACATAAAAAGCCATTTCAAATTTTGTATTATAGATATTTCACTATTTCTATTCATTAATAAGCACATTCTTTTCAAAATTTAACTTCAATACTATTTACAATATCATTAAGAGATTCTTTACCTCTATGAAAAATTAAATTTTAAGTTTCATTTACATCAAAATATCTTATTCTATACATCAACTCAGTTTAATATAATAAATATTTATCAATAATTTTCTATTATTAATAGTTTGTTTCAAACTTACCTATCTTTTCTTTGGTCTTGAAATGATTTAACCTTTTGTATAAAAATTTTCTCAATTACAATTCGATTACTTGATGCATTGAGCTAATTAGTGACAAAATCAAATTATGTTCCATTAATATTTCTATTTCATAATATTCATAATTTCCGTCCTAAATCAATGACTTTCTGTCGGGTAGATGAAGCCCCAATGGAGAATCAAAAATATTTATATAATCATAGATAGTAGCGCTATAATTTTCAAGTATCATTGCAATCACTCATTCTAATAATTTTAGTTATATTCAGTATTTACCAGTTTTCTGTTATTAGATAGCTTTTAATAGCTTATACCATTTTTTAAAAAATTCTTCTCCATCTATGCTAGCCCAAGAAACTGAAGGTATCTTTTTAATTTTCGATAACTTCTTTACTTATTTTATTGGTCTCACTTTTGCTATTGGTTTTATTGGATCACCATGAGCATACTTAGTATAAAGCACACATCTTCCATCCAAATCTCTAATCCATCCATTTTCAAACCATCCAATATGAAACTCATTAAATCCAAAAATTTCATTATTATCTAGGTAATCCACTGGCTGGCCTTTGAAAAGATAAATGTCCTCATTATTTTCAATATAAACTATTGGTTTACCCTTTTTATCATATAGCTCCATCTTTACTCTTTGTTTCCATTATAATTTCATCTAAATAAATATTTTTTAATTTATAAAATGGAAAGTTCGACTATTACTTATACATTACAATATGTTCATTCTCTCTTTATGAAGTAGCTAAAAAAACGTATCGTTTGTGGTATGCTTCAGCGTAACGGTTAATCCTGAGTTCAAAAATAATCCATTAACCTCATTAACGATGATACACTTGAACATGTCATGTTTTCAAAATAATTTATAATCGAACAGTAATAATGTCCTTGATTTTATTTCTATTAGTCAAATCGTCTGTATTTTCGGTCAATATTTTTGGTGTATGATTAGCAATATCGTCTTTTAGTTCTCGAGTCCCATATTTAACTCCATGAGCTTTAATTGTATCAGCTGATGCAAAACAATATTTGTCAGAACTTAAATGCATAAGTTCCCTGAATAATTCTTCTTGTTTTTCTGTAAGTTTTATTTCAAGAATATCTGCTAAGAGGAATTCAAAATGATTAAACACTCGTCCGTATTCTACATCTGTCATATGTCTACCAATATATCTGTAAGATAAATTACCGAAAGTATCTTTATTCAAGATGCCAGTTGTAAATATTTCTTCTTCAAATTCACGACTAAGATTATTTACATTTTCTCTGCATGATGTTTTATTGAAACGTTTTATAAATCTCCTTAAATCTTTATTCTTAACTAGTAGCCTGTAGTCCCTTTTAGTTACTTCATCTACTGGGATTCGATTATCACTTTCAGCTGGGATATGTCGTGACAGATATTCTCCCTCTTTTTCATAAAACTTGTACGCACCTCCTACAGGTTGATATTTCTCTGACCTATTATTCAATACTAAAAAATATTTATCATCTACTTTAATTCTATAAAGATATGCAAACGAAATTCTTATTAAAGTGTCGTCTTGTAACTTTCCTGCTCTTTTTAACTTTCTCTGAGATGTCTTCCAGTTACTATTATCTGCTAATTCGATAGTACTACTCCCGATTCTAGGTATAATAGCACCGGCAAATAAAAGAACAACTTCTGAACCAAATAGTATATTAACAGTTTTTAAATATTTGCTAAACAATATAAGTGTCAAAAATACAACACATATACCTAACATTTTTAAAACCTTTTTCCCATAATTATATTCTTGCATTTTAATTGCCTCCTATAGGTATATCTATATGACCTATACCTACGCATATGCTTTCCTTAATTAAATAGCATTCAATATAATGGAATCCTGCGAAATTTGAATTCTCCTTAATTTCAGTACCTCTACTGTCTACTATCTGTCCTCTTATACAATCTCGTTTTTCAGCTTCAATACCGATATTCCTTACCTTCCAAAGAATCTTATCATAGGACGGACAATCAGTATCCCCAAGCCTACATCTAATAGAAAAATTATATGGAATAAACTTTTTAAGTTGTGGGGAGAGTTTATCAAAAAACTTCTCAATTGGCATAACAGAAAAACCATTACCTGAAACATCACAGTCTATGGAAACATTATATTTTTCATAAATCGGATATAGTTCATCTATAAATTGCTCAGTATCATTGAAACTTAGGAAACGACTCTCACTAATATTTCTTCTTTGATTTTGTTCGGCTAATTCCTCCCAATAAGAATGATTGAAAAACAACGCCCAAGCTTGCAGAGCATCTTCTCGCGAGCATTCCTTATCAAAAAGTATGGCCAACTTATTTAGACTCGCTCTCAATCGATTTTTCCAATTCTTCATTCGCTTATAATCAACATCTCTAATTATTAGCTCTCTCCCATTATCGACAGGAGCTTTAACATCGAGATGGTTCTCCAGACGTTGCACAATAGCTTGCATAGTGTAATAAAATTTCTCATCTAAGCGTGAATAGTTATTTTTTAGCTTTGCGTCACATAATATTGTTTGAACAAGACCACTCGGCATATTTTTCCAACTATCTCTTGATTTACAGAACATCTTGGACAATCTCACTATTTTACGTAAATCATCACCAGAATACTTTACTCGATCAATGAACCACTCTTCTAATGCCTTGATGTGCCTTTCTGTCCATTCTACCCCTGCATGCTCATATGTATAATTATCGTCCCACTCATATTCTTTACTACGTTGGAATATAGCAAAGTCCATATGATATCCAAGAGAACTATACTTTAAACGTACACAACTAGTCTTTATTTCAGGTGGTTGTGCAAATTGTCTAGTTTTTCTTTCAAGAGCATTTGCTACCATATTGCGAGTAGCTTGTGCACCCAAACTATTAAGACAATCTGTTTCAAATACTATACCTACATCAATATCATAGTCCTTCTCGTCATTCTGCGTAATGGTATGCATAGCCATGCTACCTTGAATACGGTCCTCTGCAATTTTATAACTCGTTTTTTTCTCTCCATTATATTCCTTTAACCCATCTTTCATCCTTCTAATATTCTGTTTGCGCCTTAGTCTTAATTCATTCTGTTCTTTAGCGGAAAGTACGACCTTTTTACGATAAAAAGTATAGAACTCCTTTGAACAATCATACATTTTTAAAAACCCCTTTCGTCTAAAGCGAACTTAAATTCGATTATTTATTACATATTTTATTCTTATTTTCAAAATATATTCTTTGCAGTTTTAACTAAGTAGTTAAACAAAGAGAGTGATAATGAAATATTTCTTCCTGTCTATTGTGAATTTAAAATTATATTTTATTAATAATTTTATATACATATTCTTTTTATTCTATAGTATTAAATCTTATTAAAAAAACTGCATCACTTATGATAAGCTTCACCGCGCATTATTTTGAAGGCGCGGTAGATTTGTTCGATTAAGATGACGCGCATCATTTGGTGTGGGAAGGTCATTTTGCTGAATGAGAGAGCGTAGTTGCTACGTTGTAAGACGTCTTGATGTAGGCCGTTTGATCCTCCTATGATGAATACGAAGTCGCTTTGGCCTTGGGTCATGCGTGTTTGTAGTTCTTTGGCTAGGTCTTCTGATGACAACATTTTGCCTTGGATTTCTAATGTAATGACTGTGGATTGTGGTTTGATTTTAGTTAGTAGTCGTTGGCCTTCTTTTTCTTTGACTTGTTCTATTTCTTTGTCGCTCATATTTTCTGGTGCTTTTTCGTCTGGAACTTCTATGATTTCAATTTTTGAGTAGGCTCCTAGTCGTTTTTCATATTCTGCTATTGCTTGCTTCCAATATTTCTCTTTTAGTTTTCCTACAGACAGGATTGTAATTTTCATTTTATCCTCCATATAAATATGTATGATTTATCTAACTTATCCACAAGTTATTAACTTGTGCACACTATTCCCTCTTATTATAACAATAATTTTTATATTACCTTAACTATTTTTGAGATTTATACACATTTCATGTGGAATAATCTGTTATTTTGTGGATAACCCTGTGTATATTGTGGGTATTTCTGTGTGTATTGTACACAACTCTGGATAACTATGGACATTTTAGTGGATAACTTTAAGGTAGTCTTAACCAAATTTTTACAATTAAGGCTTATATTATCTACTTTTTAGACCAACTCGAGTGTTATTTTCCTAATTTTCCATTACTTTTCCACAGATTTTTTCAAAAAAGAACCTACTTAAATCTCATATTTAAGTAGGTCGGGTGTCTTACTA
The DNA here is from genome assembly GCF_001839105.1 of Staphylococcus sp. HMSC62A08. Classification (NCBI taxonomy): domain Bacteria; kingdom Bacillati; phylum Bacillota; class Bacilli; order Caryophanales; family Staphylococcaceae; genus Staphylococcus; species Staphylococcus sp. HMSC62A08. The sequence goes on from NZ_KV840026.1 coordinate 5,756, forward strand.
TTATTTAATTATAGCGTATAAATTGGTGTAGCTTGAGCTTTATCCGTATCGCAGAGAAGTACTTCTTTCTCAGTATCGATATCATGTTCATTTAACACTTGGCCTACACTCATACGAGCAAGGTCTTTCATGTTGTTGTCTTGGGATAAGTGAGATAAGTAAATGCGCTTCGTGTTACCTGTGATAACGTCTGTCATTGCGAGACCAGCATCTTCGTTGGAAACGTGACCCATATCACTGAGGATACGTTGCTTTGTCTTCCAAGGATAACGACACATGCGTAACATATCGACATCGTGATTACTTTCGAACATGAATGCATCACTGCCACGAATCATGCCTTTCATACGGTCTGACACGTAGCCTGTATCTGTCAGCATCGTGAATTTCTTATAGTTGTTGTTAAAGATATAGAATTGTGGGTCGATCGCGTCATGTGAAACGTTGAAAGACTCGATATCAAATCCTGCAATAGATTTCGTTTCATATGGATTGAAGATGAACTTCTGATCCATAGGGATGCGACTGTCTTTCTTTTCAATGGCTTTCCACGTGTTCTCATTCGCATAAATTGGAAGGTTATACTTACGCGCGAGAACGCCAAGGCCTTTGATGTGATCGATATGTTCATGTGTAACTAAGATACCGTTAAGATCCTTAATATTTCTATCAATTTGGCTGAATAGCTCTTCCATTTTCTTGCCGGTTAGACCTACGTCTACGAGTAGGCTACCTTTCTCACTTTCAACGTAAGTGGCGTTACCTGTACTACCACTTGCTAATACACTCATACGTATCAAGCGGCTTCATCCTTTCTAATATGTACAATCTTTATTTGTTTGAGAATTGTTAGGGTGTGATGTGGATATGACGTGCGTTTAGGTGTTGTTGCGTTTAGTGTTAGGATTCTGGTTTGTAATTTAACTTATTGCACGTGAATGTGAGTCATAATTGAGATTTCGAGGTGTGTTGATTCTAATTATTTAATCTCGAAACGAAACGTTCTCTAAAATTCCTTTATATTATACTATACCAATTTTAGCAGGTGTGTGCCAATTGTCAGTTTATGAATAGTTAGTGACGTAGAATATTAATTTCTGACCGCTTCGTAATTGCATAAAGAAACGACCACTCTGCTTCGGTGAGTGGTCGTTTTGTGTGTTGTAGTATAAAAATGTTGCTGGAATGATGGACGGGCTTCAGTGAGCAGGTCGTTCAACAATAATACGCTAATCGCTAAAATCAAAAATCGATTTTTGCTCATAGCTAGTTATTGCTCACGACCTAACCGCTCACTTCAGCACCTAGTTTATAACTTTTGGGTTTTGGTCGGTGGCTTCGACGTAGTAGGTTTCTATGTTGTCTTTGCCTTGGTGTTTGACTTTGATTTCCCAGTTTGGTTGTAGTAGTTGTACGTTTGTTTCTTTTACGACTGAGTAGTAGCCTAGGCGTGCGTCGATGACTTGGTCATGTTGTTTTAAATATCTATTGTAATAAAGTGCTTCGACGGCTTTACGTGGGCTGATGACTTGTTTCTTCGAGCTGTTTGAACCTTCTGCCATATGGATGTTATTCATGGCTGTTTGTTTATAGCTGGTTGCCTTTCCATTATTTAAATTAAAGGTTAAACGCGCTTTACTATTGTTCATAATTGGATAGCCTTCGAATGTTTGTTCATAAGTCATGTTGTCTGAACTTAAGTCACTGAGTTGATATTCTTTGCCGTTATAAACGTTACGCGCTATGAAATCTTTAATGTCTTGAAGGTTCTTGTCGCTGACTTTCACTGTCTTGTCTATGTCGCCTTCAAGTGTCTTGTCTGAATCTGAGGTGCTCAGGCTAGAGTGATCTTTCGCATAACTTGAGAAGTCCTTAGAACGTGCTGTGATTTGTGCGAGTTTGGTGTCTTTCACGCTCTTATTCAGCACGTCTTCAGGCACTTTAATTTCCTCTTGCTGAAAATTAACATGATTACTACTCTCAGCGTCGTTAATCTGTGCTTTATTGACTTTATCGATATAAATCATGACGAGCAAGATGTTGACGAGAATAAATACGAAAATGAATAGCGTCTTAGTGCGTTTCCAGTTCATTTATTCTAGCCTCCCATCTTTATAGACGTACCAATTGCCGTCGTATTCAACATACCATTGTGGTGTGAATTCACTGTTGCGTTGAACTTCAATATCATCTTTATCTGGTTTGTCATCCATTTCATAGCCGACTGCGAGGTTGGTTACCTTTTCAAAGTCAATATTACTATCATTGGCAAGTGCTGAACGCACGGATTCGGCTGTAGGTAGGTTCTTAGATTCTTCACTGTTCAATTGAACGCTACTCTTAAGTAGTGAACGTTGGTAATCGAAGACACCTTTCTTGCCCCAAGTGACTTGAATTTCGTTTAAATTCTGAGTATTGAAGGTTGGATAACCATTTAAGAAACGTTGATATGTGAGTTTACCGTTCTTATTATCTGTGTTGAATAGACGGAAGTCTTCATTTAGGAAGCCTCCATGACCATTGATAAATTCAAACGTACCTGGAATTGTTTCTTCCATGTTACTTGAGCTTTTCGCGTCTTCGGATAAGTTTTTATAATGGTACATTTCACTCTTACCGTCATAGTTCGCGACGCCGGTATTGTTGTTGTAAGTTGTTGCACCGCTTTGTGAGCTTCGTACGATAGTTGAATCATCGAAGAGGATGGAGTTCATTCTTTCGACGTTCATTGTTGAGAAGACCATGCGGTATGACTTTAAGCCTTTAGGTTTGCTTGGTGCGAATACATGTGTTGCTTTGTCGATTGTATCTTTGTTGGTGATGATTTCTGTATATGGTTGCATGTTTGATTTGATACTTTTTAAGGCTTTATCAATGTTTTTACCTTGTGCTGATGTTTTTAGTTTCACGACTTCGTGTCGGTCTTTACTAATCGCGTAGAGCACGACGTGATTGTCGTTATCTTGGTCTACGAGCAATCGATTGAAGTTGAAGTGATTTGGTACTTTGGCATCGATATTCAGTACTTGGCTTAAGTATGTTGTTAATGGTAAGTCATATGTGAAATCGAGCACGACGAAATCGTTGCTTAATTCAGGTATGACGAGATTATGATCGCGATGTGTGTGGGAAACCGTTTTGACTTCTTGGTTCTTCAACGGTTCGATAATACTATCTAATGCATCGCCTGTTGATACTGTTCCTTGTGGTTTATCATCCTTTGCGTGGATGATTTGGAATGGTGTGATGGTGCCATCCATTTTTGCTGTCATTGGTTTACTGAGTGGTTTGGGTTCATTACTTTTACTATTTTCTGAACTAGCGACATTATTGAGGTCTGGCGTAAAGTTCCAGACCATATATGTCAATACGATACTCATGAGTACAAGTAAGCCTAGGATAATCGATTTGATATGTTCTTTACTATTCATCCCAATCACCGTCTTCAATGATTTCGCAAGGAAGTGTGATGAAGATAGACGTACCTTGTCCTTCTACACTGTTTGCCCAGATACGTCCATTATGTGCTTCGACAATTTCTTTAGAAATCGCTAGACCTAATCCTGTACCACCCATCTTACGTGTACGTGCTTTGTCAACACGGTAGAATCTATCAAAGATTTTATCTACTTTATTAATTGGAATTCCAATACCATTATCTTTTATACGAATGGTCATTCTATTGTAAAGTGCATTTTGTTTCACATGAAACTCGACACGTTTATCGCCACGTGAATATTTCATTGCGTTGGTAATAACGTTGTCGAATACTTGTGTCATCTTATCTGGATCGATTTCCGCAAAGATGGTTTGTTGCGGAATTTCACGCACGAATGTTGTATCTTTAGCTGCCATTTCATGTCGATTAATGATTTTATTAATGAACATGTTAAAGTCGATGATTTCTTTCGTGATTTGATCTGACTCGTTGTCCATTTTAGATAATTGAAGTAGGTCGTTAACGAGTCTAATCATACGTTCTGTTTCTTCACGTGTTACGGATAGGAATTGTGGTGCGAGGCTTTCATCTTGCCAAGCGCCTCCTTCGAGTGCTTCGATGTAGCTGTTCATTGATGTTAATGGTGTACGTAATTCGTGTGAAACGTTGGCTACGAATTCACGACGTTCACGCTCGACTTGTTGTTGTTCTGTTACGTCATGTAACACGGCAATGTAACCTGTGACGAATCCTGTTTCTTGAACGATGGTACTAAATTTAACACGTACAATAATGCCTTCTTCTTCGTTAATGTCTAAGAGGAAGGAATCGTTATTTTCTTGGATTTCGTCTAGTGAGAATTCATTTTCAAGGTTGAGAAGGCCAAGCATGTAATAACCGATGACGTCTTCTTTCGCGAGACCGAGCATCTTGAGTGCCATGTCGTTGGCAATACGTACGCGACCACGGCGGTCTGTCGCAAGGATACCGTCACTCATATGTGTGATAACTGAGTCAAGTCGTCGTTTCTCACTTTCAGTATTGGCTTGTGCTTCTTGAACACGTTTGGATAGATTGTTGAAGGCGAGTGCGAGCTCACCGATTTCGTCATTACCGTATATCTTAACGCGTTGGGTGTAGTTACCCTTAGACATCTCGACGGTTTGGTTACGCATGTCGGTAATTGGTTTGGTAATCGTTCGGGCGATGAAGAAACCGAGGATGACTGTGATGAATAACGATATCGCAGTACCGACGATAAAGATTTGATTGATATTGTTCAGTTGGTTATAAACGTCGTTGATTTTCGATTCTATGTAAATATCACCGATTGTTTGTTTATCGACTTTTACTGGTATGTTGTAAACCCAGACACGTTCTTTACCACTACCATAGTCTTTGAGAACCATGTGATTATTGGTTTCGCCTAGAGAAAGTGCCTTTTGGACGGAGCTGTCGTTCGCTTTTTGGTTAATTAGACCGCGGTTAGACTGCTTGGTTGTTGCCATGATGATTTGGTCTTTATCTATAAAGCGAATTTCTCCGATTTCTTGACGGTTGGCATATTCACTCAAAAGGTTTTGGATATCCTTCTGAGCGTTTACCGTACCTTTGTCATTATCGTTGTAAACTTTCTCTATATTTACATCTAACTGCTTCGCGTATTGTGTTATGTTCTTTTTAAAGTTATCGAGTAATTCTTTTTCTAAACTATTAGTAAAGTACAAACCGATGATTTGCATACCAATAATAATCAGTAATACATAAACAATAACGAGTTTAGTGTGAAGGGATTGTAATTGTTTAAGCCACTTCATGAGATGTTGCCTCTAATCATGTTGTTGGAGGAAGTATCCAACGCCTCTGCGTGTCACGATATATTCTGGGTGCGATGGATCGTCTTCAATTTTCTCACGTAGACGACGGATGGTTACGTCGACAGTACGCACATCACCGAAATAGTCATAACCCCACACTGTTTGTAATAAATGTTCACGTGTCATTACTTGACCCATATGTTTAGAAAGATAGTGGAATAATTCAAATTCACGATGTGTTAATTCGATATCTTCACCGCGTTTTTTAATTGAGTATGCATCTGGGTAGATGACAATATCTTTAATTGTAATTTCGTTTGTCGCGCCACTCACTTCTTGTGCTGGTTGTGAATAATGACGGCGCAAGTTTGCTTTTACACGTGCGATGAGTTCACGTGTGCTGAAAGGTTTTGTTACATAATCGTCTGCACCTAATTCGAGACCTAATACTTTATCAATTTCTGAGTCTTTCGCTGTTAACATGATGATAGGCATTTCGAATTTTTTACGGACTTCACGGCAGACTTCCATGCCGTCTCTGCCTGGTAACATGATGTCTAATAATACGATGTCTGGTTCTTCTTCGTAGATTAAATCTACTGCGTCGTTACCATCGTAAGCGCAGAATACTTCGTACCCTTCTTTTTTCAAATTAAATTCTAAAATATCAGCAATTGGTTTTTCATCATCGACTACAACAACTTTTCTAGCCATATACTTTAAACCTCTTTTCTCAAAGTGTAATTCTTCCGTTCGTTTAATTATGTGAAGGCTATATTTTTCTAGTTTGAACCTTGTGAAAGGTGATTTACTCTGTATATATAGCGCATAGTTATCTAATATATAATTTACCATTTATGAACGGTTAATTCTATTTTAGTATTAAAAATTATAGAATAATATTATTTATAAGTTTACCACCGAAATACTGTTTCACAAAATATGTTGAACACTTGCAAATAGCTTAAAACGTTTATATATCAGTATTCTCATTATTTTGTAATATAAATAATTGGTGTAAAACGTATGGTTACGCGATTCCTCTTCTAAAAATATGAACAAATAGGACAAATGTTAAGTTTTTGTTGCAGCGTTATAGCGTTGTAAAGGGAGTAGATTTGTTTACGCTGAGGTCGAACCTGTTGGATGTGATTGTGGTTGATTGTAATAGGAAATTTGTGGATATGCAAGCATAAAAAAATGCCTACCCTATTGGGTAGGCAATACGGTCCCGACGGGAATCGAACCCGCGATCT
>NZ_KV840026.1:12367-23720 GCF_001839105.1 Staphylococcus sp. HMSC62A08
TGACCAAGGAGCCGTTCTTAAGCACAAGATAGATTATAGCATAGCTATTCTTTTGATGACAAGCTATTTTTTACATAAATTTAACAATATTTTTTGTGGGTTAATAAAGGAGAAATATTGCTATAAAAGTGTTGAGCGTATGGTGTGAATTGTAAAGATATTTGAAGCTGAACTATTTTCTTCTATATATAATGTAAAAGACCGACTCGTTTTAATAAGACGAATCGGTCTTTTGAGGAGCAGGGACATCATTTGATATCTCAGTTTTCTTTTAAATCTTGGTTTACCATAACTGTTCTAATAAGTTTGTTTGTTCACGGTCTGGGCCTACAGAGAAGATTGAAATGTGTACGCCACATAATTCTGAAATGCGTTCTAGGTATTTGCGTGCATTTTCAGGGAGTTCTTCTAAACTGCGGCATCCTGTAATGTCTTCTGTCCAACCTGGAAGTTCTTCAAAGATTGGTTTACAACGTCTTAATTGATCTAAGTTAGCAGGATATTCAGTGATTTCTTCCCCATCTAACTCATAAGCTGTACAAATCTTAACTGTATCTAAGCCAGTTAAAACGTCGATTGAGTTGATAGAAAGGTCTGTAATACCACTTACACGGCGTGAGTGACGTAATACAACTGAGTCGAACCAACCTACACGACGTGGACGTCCTGTTGTTGTACCATATTCACGGCCAACTTCTCTAATGTGATGTCCATCTTCGTCGAATAATTCAGTAGGGAATGGACCATCACCTACACGTGAAGTATATGATTTACATACGCCGATGACTTTAGAGACTGATGTAGGGCCTACACCTGTGCCTACTGTCACGTTACCTGCAACTGGGTTACTAGATGTAACGAATGGATATGTGCCGTGGTCGATGTCTAACATCACACCTTGTGCGCCTTCGAATAATACCTTTTCATCAGCAACGTTTGCATCGTCTAAGATTTTAGCTGTATCTGTGACATATTCTTTTAAGCGTTGACCTGCTGCATAGTACTCATCAAAGATTTCATCAAACGTAGGGCATGTTTCATTGAACATTCCTTTGAAATACGCATTTTTATATTCAATATTTTCTTTAAGACGGCGTTCGAATGTATCTTTCTCCAATAAGTCTGCTACTCGAATACCAATACGTTGTGCTTTATCTACGTAAGCTGGGCCGATACCTTTTTTCGTTGTACCGATTTTATTATCTCCACGACGACGTTCTTCATATTCGTCTTGAGCTAGGTGATAAGGTAAGATGACTTGTGCACGGTTTGAAATACGTAAGTTGTCTGTTGAAATGCCACGTTCGTTTAAACCGTCTAATTCTTTTAATAATGCGACTGGATCTACTACTACACCATTACCAATAACTGCTAATTTATCTTTATAAAAAATACCTGATGGTACTAAATGTAATTTGTACGTTTCTCCACCAAATTGAATTGTGTGTCCCGCATTATTACCACCTGAAAATCTTGCAATCACATCTGCTTGTTCTGCTAAGAAATCTGTAATTTTACCTTTACCTTCGTCTCCCCATTGTGTCCCAACTACTACGATTGATGACATAAGAGCACCTCCAAGTTTTTCTCATTTAACCATTAGATATTCTACCAATATGATTATGAATTTGCAAATAAAAATCGAACATTAAATCGCTATAGGTTGTTTGCAATTTGTTAATTTTGTTTTTACTTTTATGCGGGGTTGAGTATTGTTATATCAGTGCTTTTAGGTTTATTTTCCGGAAAATGATATACATACTTCAAATGATTTCAAAGGAGTAAATCAAAATAAAAACCGTACAATAAAACTTGTAGTTAGTTTATCGTACGGAAAAATATTTTATGACATTTCTGCATGAGCATAATCAATGTCAGTAAATTTATTATATTGTTTCATGAAATGAAGCTTAACGGTACCTGTCGGGCCGTTACGTTGTTTAGCAATGATGATTTCAATTTCGCCGTTATCATCATTTGTTTGAGGTTCGAAACCTGCATCATCGTCGTCCTCATCACCTTCACCGCGATTATAGTAATCATCACGGTATAAGAAAGCGACGATATCAGCATCTTGCTCGATTGACCCAGATTCACGAATGTCGCTCATCATCGGACGTTTGTCTTGACGTTGTTCCACACCACGTGAAAGCTGACTCAATGCAATCACTGGGCATTCAAGTTCACGCGCAATTGCTTTAAGTGTACGTGAAATTTCAGAGACTTCTTGTTGACGGTTGTCTGAGAAACGAGACCCGCTACCTTGAATTAATTGTAAGTAGTCAATCACAATCATATCGAGGCCGTGTTCTTGTTTAAGACGACGACATTTAGAACGTAAATCAGTGATACGAATACCTGGTGTATCGTCTATGAAAATCTTCGTGCGTGATAATTTACCTACCGCAATCGTAAAACGATTCCAGTCTTCTTCAGTCATTGTACCTGTTCTTAAACGGTTAGAATCAACGTTGCCTGAACTACAAATCATACGTGTTGCGAGTTGGTCGGCACCCATCTCTAGAGAGAAGATACCAACTGTAAACATATCTTCGTGTGTCGCTACTTTCTGTGCGATATTAAGTGCGAAGGCAGTCTTACCTACTGAAGGACGCGCCGCTAATATAATTAAATCGTTACGGTTAAAGCCTGCTGTCATTTGGTCAAGATCTCGATAACCTGTTGGAATACCAGGTGTTTGACCACTATTTTGGTCGAGTTCTTCGGCTGTTTCATAGACTTGACCTAAGACATCTCTAATATCTTTAAATCCATCACTTTCTCTTGTAGAAGAAAGTTCAAGGATACGTCGTTCGGCGTCACTTAGAATAGTATCTAGTTCTAATTCATCATTATAGCTATCATTCGCGATACTATCGGCAGTTTGAATTAACTTACGTTTCAATGCATGCTTAAAGACAATATCTGTGTAGTATTGAACATTGCGCGTTGTCGGTACGTTTGTCGATAGTTCTGCGAGGTATTGTGGACCGCCCGCTTCACTTAAACTTCCTTCGCTTGAGAGTTGATCCATGAGTGTGACAACGTCGATTTCTTTGTTGTCCTCATTCAGATGCATCATTGCGCGGAAGATATGTTGATGGGCGCCTCTATAAAACGACTCAGGAAGAAGGACTTCCTGAGTTGTGTTAATCAATTCTGGATCTATAATAATGGCACCTAAGACAGATTGTTCAGCTTCATTGCTATGTGGCATTTGATTTTGCTCATACATTCCATCCATTGTTTGCTTACACCTCTTATTTCAATCCATCTTTATTATTTCGAAATTACTAGTGAATTAAAATCAACGAACAATGTTGCGCGACTCCCGAGGGAAAAGCGCTAAGCGAAGACTATAGGCTGATCTTGTGCCCTGGGAAAGCGTCGCAACAAAGTGAGTGAATGATAGATATCCGTTAATTCTATAAGCATCACTAAAGTAACGTTTTAAATTACTGTTCTACTGTGTGTACTCGAATTGTACCTTCAACTTCTTTGTCTAGTTTAACTGGTACGTTTGTGTAACCTAATGCGTGAATACCTTGTGGTAAATCCATTTTACGTTTATCAATTTTAATATCATGTTGCTTATTAAGTGCTTCGGCAATTTGTTTTGTACTAACTGAACCAAACAATTTACCGCCTTCACCTGTTTTAGCTGATACTTCCACTTCGATATTTTCTAATTTTTCTTTCAATGCTTTAGCTTCATCAATTTCTTGTTGTCTATCCGCTTCAGCACGTTTATTTTGTTGTTCTAATTGTTTTAAGTTACCAGGAGTTGCTTCTACAGCATAGTTGTTTTTAAGTAAGAAGTTATTTGCGTAACCTACAGGTACGTCTTTCACTTCGCCTTTTTTACCTTTACCTTTAACATCTTGTGTGAAAATTACTTTCATGCGTCTTCACTCCTACTCATTTGTTCTGTAATTGCTTGTTGTAATTGTTCTATTGCTTCATCTATAGTAACACCTTTAATTTGTGTAGCTGCATTTGTAAGGTGTCCACCGCCACCCAATGCTTCCATAGTAAGTTGAACATTGATGGAACCTAGTGAACGTGCAGAGATACCAATAAGATTATCTTCACGTTTTGCTACAACATAAGATGCTTCGATACCTTCTAAACTTAACAACTCGTCGGCTGCTTGTGCAACCGTCACAGGATGATAGATTTTCTCATCAGAGCCATGTGCAATTGCTATGCCATGATCTTGCAGTTTCACTGTTCGAATGAGCTCAGAACGATTAATATACGTATCTACATCATCTTTTAAGAAGTGTTGAGTCAAGATTGTATCTGCGCCATGTGCACGTAAGTAACTTGCCGCATCAAATGTTCTTGAACCTGTTCTTAATGTGAAGTTTCTTGTATCTACGATAATACCTGCATACATGACTGTTGATTCTAGACGTGTCAATCTTTGTTCAGTCGGTTGATATTCTAATAATTCAGTAACAAGTTCTGCAGTCGAACTTGCATATGGTTCCATATATACCAATAATGGGTTTGAAATAAAGCTTTCGCCACGTCTATGGTGGTCAATAACGACTTTACGGTTTGCTTTATTTAAAACATTTTCATCTAAGACCATCTCAGGCTTGTGCGTATCCACGACAACGACTGTCGTCTTAGATGTCATCATATCCCAAGCTTCGTCTGATGTGACAAAACGCTCTTTCAATTCAGGTTTCTTATCAATTTCATCCATTACACGACGTAACGTTGGGTCGATATCAGACTCATTTAGAACGACATAAGCTTCTAAGTTATTCATTAATGCAAAGCGTGACACACCAATAGCTGCCCCAATTGCATCTAAGTCAGGACGTTTATGTCCCATAATAATTACTTTGTCGCCTTCAGTGAGGATATCTTTCAATGCGTGAGAAATCACTCGAGCTCGTACGCGTGTACGTTTCTCCATCGGGTCAGTCTTACCGCCGTAGAAACGAACGTTACCATTCATATTCTTAATGGCAACTTGGTCACCACCACGCCCAAGTGCTAAGTCTAGACCAGATTGTGATAAATCACCGAGGTCGATAAGGTTCTCTGTCCCTTCACCGACACCGATACTTAGTGTAAGTTGTGCACGGTAACCGACACTCTTCTCTCTTAACTGGCTTAAAATTTCAAAGTTTGAATCTTCAAGTTCTGCTAGAATCTTCTGATTGAGATATGCAACAAACTGATCTGAATTATAACGTTTGAAATAAATGTTAAACTCTTGTGCCCAACGGCTAATTACACGTGTAACCATTGAGTTGATTTCTGAACGTTGTGTATCGTTCATATTCTGTGTAATTTCATCGTAGTTATCTAAGAATAACGTTGCGATGATTGGCTTTGAATCCTCATACAATTCGCTTGTATGTACACTTTCTGTGATATCGAAGAAGTATAAACAATGTTCATTATCTGAATAACGCACGTGATAATGATAGCTGTTATGTTCTATTTCTACTTCTTGAACCTTTTCTAATTGTTTTAATATGTTAGGAAAGACTTCGTTTACATTTTCAGAAATCACATTCGTTTCAACGTGCTCTGTCATGAATTGGTTCATCCACTCAATGTGATTATTCTCATCTAACACTATCATCCCTATAGGCAAATGCTTGATTGCTTTATTGCTACTTGCCGAGATATGACCACTTAAATCATCCACATAATTATCCATTTTAAGAAAAGCTTGTCTCAATAACACGCCACTAATGATAATCATCACGACGAGGATTGCTGCAGCAATGCCTGCGACGATTTGGTTGAAAATAAACCATACGATGACTAATGCAATGGCTGTAAGTACCATTAATATGAATGGTATGAGCAGCGCTTTTTTAGTGGATTGACGGTTCATTTTTCCACCTCTAATCACTATTTAATAATCATTTTTTTATTATTCGTTTCAAATTAATACATAAATCAATAACGCCAAGTAATCCTACGATATGTGTGAGTGGTGTAATTAATGTCCCTATCACCATCAAGAATATCGTTAAGGCATTCGGCCATTTCTTAGCTTTACCAAAGAAATGAATGACGCTTAAACCTTGGATATACATCACTAATGATAACACAATTTCAAAGTTTAAAACGATGCTTTGGAATGTGCCTGGTTGGTTCGCAAACATAACACATATGAGAACTATAAGATAAATCCATAATAATGTACGGCTCATTTGCCAAGCAAATAATGGTTTAAAAATAGGTGTTGCGACCTTGAATTTTCGTAAAATTGGAAATGTAATAATCAGATTAATTAAGATTAAAAGGAAAATGACTATAATGAGATAGCTAGGGAGTTGAACCGTTGATTGTCGGAAAACTTCCTCAAACATCTGTCTATAGTTAGAATCTACTCCACTTGTTAAGACGGCATCATGAATTGCATCTTTAAATGGCTTAATTAATACGGCTGCTTTTGGGATTTTCTCAAATGATTGTAATAACATGAATCCAATCAATGTGATTAAACTGATTGAAGCCGTTGAAATATATAGAATTCTTTCTTTTGAAGTTCTTTCCTTAAGTAATTGACCGATGATAAAACTTAAAATTAAGATCAGTACCATCATACTTAAGACAAATGTATTACCTAATAACGTTGTAAGAATAACTGTTACTAATGCGCTAATTCCAAATGATTGTACAGATCGATTCCATAGCACGATGCCTGGAATCGTTGCAAATAAACATAAAATTAAGCCGAGAATAGGTAATACATGTGTTACTAAAGCGACTATAAGTAATGAAATTGTTGCAATAATAGTTGCTTTAGGTTGTATTTTTGAAAACACACACGCCACTCCCATACTTTTTGACTATAACCTCTATTTTAACCTCTTTGCCAAAAATTAACAATAAAGCGCTACTTTTAATGCGTATGCATTAATTAGTAGCACTTATGCAATCGCAATGGGCGATTGTAATCCTTTATTGTAATGAGACGGTCGTTGTTTATTTCCTTTTAAATTGTTTTAAGTTTAGGAAGTGATATAAATTGGGTGCCCAATCGTTAAAGTTGAGGAGGAAGCCGTCATGGCCAACGTTATCGGGTACAAAGAAATGACGATGGTATTTAAACCTCTCCCCTACTGCTCTGACTTGGTCATCAGGATAAAGTAAATCATCTATAAATCCCATGGTTAAGACTTTAGTTTCTAATGATTGAAACACCTCGTCTACGTCATCTCGTCCTCTATCAATATTATGACTATCTAAGACGTCCAGCAGTGTTAAATAGCATTTTAAGTCGAAACGATTTTTGAATTTATCGCCTTGATGTTGCTGGTAACTCACGACTTCTTCAGGTGTAAATCGTTGATCATAACTTTTCGAAGAACGATATGTTAAGAAACCGAGTTGACGCGCAATACTTAAACCTTCCTTTCCACCAAGGTGAATGGCTTGGCGTGCAATTTCATTAAATGCGCGACTATAAGATGACGTCTTATCCGTTGAAGCTAAAATAATGGCTTTATCGACATGAAATTGATTGTTATATAGTAATTCCATCGCTTGCATACCACCAAGACTACCACCTATAAGAATATTAATCTTCTTGAAACCGAGCGCCTGAATACCTTTCTCAATCGCTTTAACAATATCTCTTAACGTGAGGTGCTCTGGAAAGTTAGGGTCATTGAGCTTGGAACTGGAGCCGAAGGGACTACCGATAACGTTGAATGTTAGAAATTGGTAATCGTGAAGCGGGATATAACCACCATCAATAATTTCGCGCCACCATCCATGCTGATCATCGGTGCCGTAGGTTAAGTGGTTACCTGTTAATGCATGACATACGACTGCAAGTGGTTGACCTGGGTATCCCACATGTTCGTAACGTAGTTTCAAATTGTCTATTGTCTCGCCAGATTCAGTTGTAAATGTGCCTAATTCTAACGTATCTACTTTATAATTCGTCATCCTTATCGCTACCTCCTCTTACTAAAAAAGCTTCTTACTCAAATGAACAAGTAAGAAGCGATTCAGTACTTATCATTCGAGATACTCGTTGGTTGTAGCACCGTGCTATTGCTAGTCGGTTGCTGAAGCATCGTTGGGCCAATTCCCTCAGCTTCTCGAAATAAGATTTTATCAATTTAGTTGTGTGATATTACTGTTGTTAGTTTCAATTTTAATTTTCTAAATTTTCTAATTAATTCGATTTTATCTAACTTCTTTTATGACTTCAATGTTTTGCTGTCATTTTCAGAAATTAAAAGAAAAAGCGTAAACAAGCAATAATAATGATACCGCCAACAATTGTGACAGTCAGACTGCGAGTGAAGATAGCGAGAAAGACAGTGGGGATGATAGCGACAATATATGGAAGATTTAGCGTATATCCAAATGCGTTGTCGTGTTGTTGAATGACCCCGTCGATGACAAGTGCAGTAAATAGTGTGATTGGAATGAACGAGAGCCACTTAACGATAATTTCTGGTAAATGCACTCTCGAAATTAAGATAAATGGAATAATTCGCATCAGTAGCGTTACAATTCCGCATAAAATAATAAGTGTGAATGTATGTAAGTCTGTGTTCATCTTTCTATCACCACCCCTAAAGCTGCCGTCACAGTTGCCGCAATTAATATCGCTACATATGATGGCATCATTAAGCTCAATGTAAGCATCAACACAACCACACAGATAATTAATAAAATGTAAATTCTAAGGCGTGATTTCTTAATTGACTCAAATTGAGAGATGCCTAAAAAGATGAACATTGCAGTAATGGCGAAGTCTAAACCGAATGCATTGGGATTAGAGATGTATTTACCAAATAATGCGCCTGCCACACATGAAATGGTCCAAAATAAATAAGCTGTAATATTGAGACCATGAAGCCATCGATCATTAATCTTTTCGCCTTTAATATAAGGAGTAATAGCAACGCCGAAGGTCTCATCGGTGAGTAATGTGCCGAGTCCTACCCTATTCCAAAAGCCGTAATGCTTATAGTTAGGTGCTAAGGTCATACTTAATAGGAACATTCTTGAGTTAACAATAAGTGTTGTAAGGACAATTGCAGATATAGGCGTGCCAGCAATTAATAAAGCACAAACGATAAACTGTGCTGCACCTGCATAAATAATGAGGCATAATAAAATAATTTCTAAAATACTAAATTTTTGAGAGGCTGCGACAATACCAAATGACAAACCTACGCCAGCGTATCCAAATAATGTAGGAATACATTCTCTTACCCCTTGCTTAAATGTAAGATGCGCCATTTATTCAGCCTCCATTCTTCCCGGTAAAATAGTAAAGTAAGTCTAATATATTTATTCTTTATATTCAATATCTTAAGACACCGGTTTGTGTGAGGTTAGACAACCCTAATACTCATAAGTATTGTTATGAATGTGTTTGTAAAATTTCAGAATTTTGTTTCTTCTTTTAGACTTACCTCTAGAATTTAAGTTTATTTAAGGGCTTCCCCTCCCCTATTTTTGTTTTAAAAGTATTAAAAAAAAGACAATGACTTATTCAGTCATTGCCTATAAGACTTAAATTGATTTTGTCTTTTAATTGAACTCTTTGTGTTTATTATTTTGTTGGTTTATCAATTTTAGTTTTTCCACCCATGAATGGTACTAATGCTTCTGGAATTGTGATTGTACCGTCTTCATTTTGATAGTTTTCAACGATAGCTGCGAATGTACGTCCTACTGCTAAACCACTACCATTTAAAGTGTGTGCTAATTCAGGTTTAGCTGAATTGTCACGTTTGAAGCGAATGTTTGCACGACGTGCTTGGAAATCAGTACAGTTTGAGCAAGAACTAATTTCTTTATAGTCATTATAACTTGGTAACCATACTTCTAAGTCATATGTTTTACTAGCACTGAAACCAATATCACCAGTACATAAGATTACGCGACGGTATGGTAAGCCTAATTCTTCTAAAATTGCTTCAGCGTTTTGTGTCATATCTTCTAAGGCATCCCAAGAATCTTCAGGTTTTTCGAAACGTACCATTTCAACTTTATCGAATTGGTGTAGACGAATTAAACCTCTTGTGTCACGTCCAGCTGATCCTGCTTCACTACGGAAACATGCTGTTTGTCCTGTGAATTTTTCAGGTAACACACCTGGTTGAATGATTTCGTCTCTGTAGAAGTTTGTTAATGGTACTTCAGCAGTTGGGATTGTATATAATCCTTCTTTTTCAACTTTAAATAAGTCTTCTTCGAATTTAGGTAACTGACCTGTACCAAACATTGTATCTGCATTTACAAGTTGTGGTGTCATCATTTCAGTGTAACCGTGTTGTGTCGTATGTTTAGTAAGCATGTAGTTCATTAATGCACGTTCTAAGTGTGCACCTTCATTTGTTAGATATACGAAACGGGCACCTGATACTTTAGCAGCGCGATCGAAGTCAGCCATTTTAAGATCTTCTACTAAATCCCAGTGCGCTTTTGGTTCAAAATTGAATTCACGAGGTGTACCCCATTTTTTCAATTCAACGTTTTCTTCATCTGATTCACCTTGAGGTACGTCATCATTGATTAAGTTTGGAATGCGAATTAAAATATCTCTTACTTTATTATCTACTTCGTTTAATTTCGCATCATTTTCTTTAATTTCGTCTCCTAAGTTACGCATTTCTGCGATTACGTCGTCAGCATTTTCTTTGTTACGTTTTTTCTGTGCAATTTCTTCGCTGACTTTATTACGTTTTGCTTTCATTTCTTCTGTTTTACCGATTAATTGACGACGTTGTTCGTCTAATTCTAAAACTTCGTCGACTACTTTAGGATCGTCTCCTCTTAATTCAATTTTGCTCTTAACTTTGTCTGGTTCATTTCTAAATAAACGAATATCTAACATGTAACCTTCATCCTTTCCCAAGTGTTTAAAATATTATATTTTTGGATGACTTCGTGCTGTAAACAATAAAAAAAGACCACATCCCCGACAAGGGACGTGGTCTACGCGTTGCCACCCTATTTAACAATTTAAAATAAATCGTCATATCGATTACCTTAAATTGCACTTAACTAAAATAACGGTTATTACCGATTGCTCTCATATAGTAGGTAGATTCACATGAATAGCGATTACTTGTTCTCACTTACCACAAGCTCTCTGAAATCGCGTGATTAATGCTACTTGGCCTACGAACAATGTTTTATTAAGTTATTTTTAATATAGCAAAGTCTTTTGAACTTTTCAAGTAATTGTAAAATTATGATAATTAATTTGAAATTATGCGTTATTGTACGCATCATCTCTAAGATATTGTGCAACTGCTTCGATATCTTTATGAAATTGGCGATCTTGTGTGATAGACGGCACAATTTTACGATATTCTTCATATTTCTCACGTGTTTT
>NZ_KV840026.1:23820-85287 GCF_001839105.1 Staphylococcus sp. HMSC62A08
TTTTGGTGAAAGCTTATCCACACCTTTATATTCAACTGCTTGTAAGGCAATCACGCATTCGATTGCAATGACACGTCGTGCATTTTCAATCATTTGGTAACCATGTCTTGAAGCAATTGTTCCCATTGAGACGTGATCTTCTTGGTTAGCTGAAGACGGTATAGAATCGACACTCGCTGGGTGGGCGAGGGTTTTATTTTCAGAAACGAGACTGGCTGCAGCATATTGCATAATCATCGCACCACTTTGTAAACCTGGCTCCGGACTTAAAAATGCTGGCAAATCACCATTCAATTGTGGATTAATCAAACGTTCTAAACGACGCTCAGCAACGTTTGCTAACTCACTGACGCCCAATTTCAAATGATCTAATGCGAGGGCGACAGGTTGACCATGGAAATTACCTCCTGAAATGACTAATGTCTCGTCATCTTCATCGAAAATGAGAGGATTATCATTCGCAGCGTTCATTTCAAATTCCAATTTCTCTCTTACATAATTGAAAACTTGGAAGCTTCGCCATGAATTTGTGGAATACAACGTAAACTGTATGCATCTTGAACACGTAATTCTGCTTGGCGTGTTGTAAGTTGTGAATCTTCAAGCCAATGTCGCATACGTGCCGCCACATCAACTTGCTCTTGAATATTACGTACTTTATGGACGTTGTGATTATAAGCGTCAGTGATTCCGTTTAAAGCTTGATGTGTAAGTGACGCAATCCACTCAACTTGATAGCCTAAGTCTTCCGCTTCAATGTAATTGATAACACCTTGAGCTGTCATGGCTTGTGTACCGTTGATAAGTGCCAAGCCTTCTTTCGCTTGTAGCTTTAATGGCTGACGTCCTAATTCATTTAATACGTGGCGACTATCGACTTGTTCATTTTCATAATAAACATCCCCTTCACCGATAAGCGCAAGCACTAAATGGGATAATGGCGCCAAATCACCAGAAGCTCCTAATGACCCTTGTTGCGGGATGACCGGAATAATGCGCTCATTAATAAAGAACTTCAATTGATCTACTAATTCTAAAGTTACTCCAGAGTGGCCTTTCAATAATGTATTTAAACGTAGTACCATCATCACTAATGCCACTTCTTCTGAAAATGGTTTCCCAATACCACATGCATGGGAACGAATGAGGTTAACTTGTAATTCGTTGTATTGACTTGGATCGATTAATACATCACTAAATAAACCGAAGCCTGTCGTTATTCCATAAATGGTCTCTTTGTTCTCTATAATGCGTTCAACAACTTGGCGACTCTTCTTCACACGTTCAATGGCATCTTCTGAAATATCAATTTGTAAATCTTGATTTAGAAGTTTCTTAATTTCTTTAATCGTTAATGATTCCCCGTTTAAGAATAATGTCATTTGAACAACCCCTTTGTTTAAATTTTAGCTCCATTACAGGAAAGTATACGTTTTCATTTTTATAATCACAACACTTTTTGAAATTTTTATAATGCATTATCAATTTAATATTTTAATTAGTTAAAGTATTTGGATGCGTTACTTTTATTTCTCAAAGAAAATTGGATTATGACATTTTTTAGATTTTAAACAGAGGGATGACTTCGTTTTTTTAATTCTGAAATACCTATTGACGAAAGTGATTTACAGGTATAGTATTTTCTATTGTATTTAAAAGAGAATGAGCAATTTTAATGGGTCTTCAACTTCTTGAAAATAACTGTACACATCGCGTTATAAAGTGATTTTAAGACGGTAGGGCGTCTTGTGTATGGTAAACGGGAAGTAACTTTTTAATGGAGGTTATGTCATTATGGAAACGTTAGATTCTGTTAATATTCCTATAAGAAAAGACGAAACACATAAAGGCGATTACGGTAAAATCTTGCTAATCGGCGGTTCTGCTAACATGGGCGGCGCAATCATGCTTGCTGCACGTGCATGTGTATATAGTGGAAGTGGTTTAATCACTGTTGCAACACATCCTACCAATCACGCAGCGTTACATTCTCGTTGTCCGGAAGCGATGGTCATTGATATCAATGATACGAAGATGTTAACGAAAATGATTGAAGCTACAGATAGTATCTTGATTGGTCCTGGTCTTGGTGTTGATTTCAAAGGTAATAATGCGATTACGTTCTTACTTCAAAATATTCAACCACATCAAAATCTCATTGTAGATGGCGATGCGATTACAATATTTAGTAAATTGAAACCGCAAATTCCAACGTGTCGTGTCATTTTCACGCCACATCAAAAAGAATGGGAGCGTTTAAGTGGTATTCCAATAGAAGAACAAACGTATGAACGTAATATAGAGGCGGTTAACCGTCTTGATGCGACAGTGGTCTTAAAGCAACATGGTACTGAGATTTACTTTAAAGATGATGCTTATAAATTAGCTATAGGTACACCAGCAATGGCTACTGGTGGTATGGGTGATACGCTTGCCGGCATGATTACGAGCTTTGTCGGTCAATTTGATAGTTTGAAAGACGCTGTTACAAGTGCCACTTACATTCATAGTTATATCGGAGAGAAATTATCTGATACTATGTACGTCGTGCCACCTTCTCGTTTAATTAGCGAGATTCCATATGTTATGAAACAATTAGAAGGTTAATCAAATCTTATATTGCTATAAAAAAATCAGGTTCTTACTCTATATAGAGCGAGAACCTGATTTTTTCATATATTATTATTCATTGTCGTCTTCGTTATCTGAAGCACTTTCAATATCTTCATTTACACGATCCATAAAGTCTTGACGCACATCGATTCTATCATCGTTGTCATCTGTTTCAACTTCGGATGTCTCTTCTTCTACTTCTGTATGAATCGCATTACCTGGTGTTTGGTCATCTACAACTTCTTCCGTTGCTGTTTCAGAAGAGGTTGTTTCATCTGAGTCCTCTTTGTCCTCATCATTTTCATCTTCTTCTTTGACTTTAGCAACTGTTGAAACAAATTGACCTTCGCCTAATTTCATCAAGCGAACACCTTGAGCGGCACGACCATTTTGAGAAATATCTTCCACATCAAGGCGAATGATAACACCTGCGTTTGTTACAACCATTAAGTCTTCTTCACCTGTCACTGTAGTGATACATACGATATTACCATTACGTTCAGTAATTGTTGCTGTTTTGATACCTTTACCGCCACGGTTTGATAATCTATATTCACTTACTGGTGTACGTTTACCGTAACCATTTTCAGTAACAACTAAGACTTCATCTTCACTTTCAGCATGAGCCACATCAAGTCCTACAACTACATCGCCTTCACGTAATGTAATACCTTTCACACCTGCAGCAGTACGACCTAATGGACGCAATGCTGATTCAGGGAAGCGAATTAGTGATGCATGAGACGTACCGATAAGGATGTCTTCATTACCTGTAGTTAAACGAACCGCAATTAATTCATCGTCTTCTTTAAAGCTGATTGCAATCTTACCGTTCTTATTAATACGTGAGAAGTTGCTAAGTGCTGAACGTTTAACAATACCACTTTTCGTAGCAAACACAAGATAATCATCTTCACTTTCAAGGTTTCGAACCGCAATCATCGTACTGATTGTTTCATCATTCTCAAGCTCAATGGCATTAACGATTGGAATACCTTTCGATTGACGAGAGAGCTCAGGTACTTCGTAACCTTTAAGTTTATACACACGACCTTTATTCGTGAAGAATAAAACATTATCATGTGTACTTAAAGTAACTAACTGACTCACAAAGTCTTCTTCAAGCGTATTCATACCTTGCACACCACGTCCACCACGGTTTTGTGAACGGTATGTAGAAACAGGTAATCGTTTAATGTAATTATTGTGGCTTAATGTAATCACAATTTGTTCTTCAGGGATTAAATCTTCATCTTCTAAATCATCTAATCCACCTAATTGAATTTCAGTGCGACGTTCATCTCCGAAGCGTTCTTTAATTTCTGAAAGTTCGTCACGAACTAATTGTAATAATACTTCTTCATCAGCAAGAATTTCTTCTAATTCTTTAATATATTCAAGAAGTTCGTTATATTCTGATTCAATTTTATCGCGTTCCAATCCTGTTAAACGTCTTAAACGCATATCTAAGATCGCTTGCGCTTGACGTTCAGATAGCTTAAAGCGTTCTTGCAAGCTTTCCATTGCGACTTTATCAGTTTCAGATTCACGAATTGTTGTAATAATTTCGTCAATGTGATCTAACGCAATTCGTAAACCTTCTAGAATATGTGCGCGATCTTTGGCCTTTCTTAAATTATATTCAGTGCGTCGTCTTACTACTACTTTCTGATGCTCTAAATAGTGAATTAACGCTTCTTTTAAATTAATTAATTTAGGTCTGCCATTGACTAAGGCAATCATATTCACACCAAATGATGTTTGTAATGGTGTTTGTTTATATAAATTGTTTAGAATTACGCTCGCATTGGCATCTTTACGTACATCAATAACGATTCTAACCCCTGTACGTAAACTTGTTTCATCACGTAAATCTGTAATTCCATCAATTTTCTTATCTCTTACAAGTTCTGCGATTTTCTCAATCATACGTGCTTTATTGACTTGGAAAGGTATTTCAGTCACGACGATACGTTGACGTCCGCCACCTCGTTCTTCAATTTCCGCACGTGAACGCATTTGAATTGAACCACGTCCTGTTTCATATGCGCGACGGAT
The DNA here is from genome assembly GCF_001839105.1 of Staphylococcus sp. HMSC62A08. Classification (NCBI taxonomy): domain Bacteria; kingdom Bacillati; phylum Bacillota; class Bacilli; order Caryophanales; family Staphylococcaceae; genus Staphylococcus; species Staphylococcus sp. HMSC62A08. Next base: position 28,492 of record NZ_KV840026.1, read on the forward strand.
GCCACTTTTCCCTAAAATTAAACCTGCAGTTGGAAAATCTGGACCTTGAATATCTTCCATCAATTCATTAATCGTAATATCTGGATTCTTACTTAAACTTAATACACCATCAATTACTTCTGTTAAATTGTGAGGAGGAATGTTAGTCGCCATACCTACAGCAATCCCAGCAGCACCGTTCACTAAAAGGTTAGGGAAACGTGCAGGTAAGACTGACGGCTCTCTTTCATTACCATCATAGTTGTCGATAAAATCAATGGTATCTTTATTGATATCACGTAGAAGTTCTAACGTAATCTTAGTCATACGTGCCTCTGTGTAACGCATTGCTGCTGCGCCATCACCATCCATAGAACCAAAGTTACCTTGTCCATCTACAAGAGGGTAACGGTAACTGAAATCTTGGGCCATTCTAACCATCGCTTCGTAGATTGAAGAGTCACCATGTGGGTGATATTTACCCATAACGTCCCCAACGATACGCGCAGATTTCTTATACGGTTTATCTGGTGTCATGCCTTGTTCATTTAGACCATATAAGATACGACGATGTACAGGCTTTAATCCATCTCTAACGTCAGGTAATGCACGAGAAACAATAACACTCATGGCATAGTCTAAGAATGATTCACGCATTTCACTGGTTATATTTCGTTCATTAATTCTTGATTGAGGTAATTCAGCCATCAAGAGATCCTCCTTCAAAAGTTCAGTTCATAGTGCTTAGAAATCTAGGTTGGCGTAAACTGCATTATCTTCGATAAATTGTCTACGATTTTCTACAACGTCACCCATTAACATTTCAAATGTTTGGTCTGCATCAATTGCGTCTTCAAGTCTCACTTGCAACATTGAGCGGTGCTCTGGATTCATAGTCGTTTCCCATAATTGATCGGCATTCATCTCTCCAAGACCTTTGTAACGAGAGATAGACCATTTAGGTGTAGGATTTAATTCCGCTTTAAGTTTATCTAATTCTCTATCGTTGAATACGTAATACTTCTGCTTACCTTGTGTCAATTTATATAAAGGTGGCTGAGCAATGTAGACATATCCCGCTTCAATTAACGGTCTCATGAAACGATAGAAGAATGTAAGTAATAGTGTACGAATATGTGCACCATCGACATCCGCATCTGTCATAATAACAATTTTATGATAACGTGCTTTTGAAATATCGAATTCTCCACCGATACCTGTACCAAACGCAGTAATCATTTGACGGATTTCATTGTTATTTAGAATACGATCTAGACGTGCCTTTTCAACATTTAAGATTTTACCTCTTAACGGTAAAATCGCTTGCGTTCTTGAGTCACGACCTGATTTAGTAGACCCCCCGGCAGAGTCACCCTCTACTAAGAAGATCTCACTTTCATCAGGATTTTTACTAGAACAATCTGCTAATTTACCTGGTAAACTTGAAACATCTAATGCTGATTTACGACGTGTTACTTCACGTGCTTTTTTAGCTGCAACACGTGCTCTAGATGCCATAATACCCTTTTCAACAATAATACGACCCACAGAAGGATTCTCGTATAAAAAGCGTTCAAAGTGTTCTGAGAATAATTTATCTACGACTTGACGTACTTCAGAGTTACCTAACTTCGTCTTCGTTTGTCCTTCGAATTGAGGGTCACCATGTTTAATTGAGATAATAGCTGTTAAACCTTCACGCGTATCTTCACCTGAAAGTCTATCTTTATCTTCTTTGATAATTTTACTTTGAGTTCCATAACTATTTAATACACGTGTTAATGCACGTTTGAAGCCGTCTTCATGCGTACCGCCTTCGTAAGTGTGGATATTATTTGCGTAAGTTAATAAGTTTGTTGCATAGCCACTGTTATATTGGATGGCAATTTCTACTTCGATATCGTCTTTAGTTTGATGTATGTAGATAGGCTCTTGATGAATCGGTTCTTTGTTCTCATTTAGCAATTCTACATAAGACTTAATACCACCTTCATAGTGATAGGAGTCTTCGCGTACTTCTTCTTCACGCTCATCTCTTAAAGTGATTTGAATACCTTTATTTAAGAATGCAAGTTCACGTATACGTTGTTGTAACGTTTCGTAATTATAAACCGTTGTCTCAGTAAAGATATCGCCGTCAGCTTTAAAGCGGATAGCTGTACCTGTTTGATCCGTTTCACCAATTTCTTTCAAGTCAAATTGAGGTACACCTTTTTTGTAGGCTTGGTGATAAATCGTTTCATTTCGATATACGTATACTTCAAGATCTTGGGAAAGCGCATTAACTACGGATGAACCTACACCATGAAGTCCACCGGATACTTTATATCCGCCACCACCAAATTTACCTCCTGCATGGAGTACAGTTAAGATAACTTCGACAGCAGGACGTCCCATTTTCTCTTGAATATCAACAGGAATTCCACGACCATTGTCAGTAACTTTAATCCAATTGTCTTTCTCAATGATGACCTCTATTTGATCAGCATAACCTGCTAATGCTTCGTCAATACTATTATCAACAATTTCCCATACTAAATGGTGCAATCCTCTTTCGGAAGTTGAACCAATATACATACCTGGTCTTTTACGTACCGCTTCAAGACCTTCTAATACTTGTATCTGTCCAGCACCATAATTATCTGTGTTGTTTACATCTGACAATGTATTCACCATCACTTTCTTGTTACTTTAGTAATTCGCCTTGACTTATACGGTATAACTTAGCGTTATTCATGATTTCATGATCTATACCGTCCACAGACGTTGTAGTTACGAATGTTTGTACTTTATGTTGAATCGTACTTAAGAGATGCGTTTGTCGTGAATCATCAAGTTCACTAAGCACATCGTCTAATAGCAAAATTGGATATTCTCCAACCTCAATATTCATTAATTCAATTTCTGCTAGCTTAATTGACAATGCAGTGGTTCGTTGTTGGCCTTGTGAACCATATATTTGAGCATCCATGCCATTAACATTGAATCCTAAATCATCACGATGTGGTCCGTATAGACACACACCTCTCTCTTTTTCTCGCTTCAAGTTATCGTTTAATAACGTCATCACTTCATCTAGCAATTCTGACTCTTCTTTTTCATAGTCGCTTAACTTTAAGCTAGGTAAATATTTAAGTGCTAATTTCTCGCGCGCATTAGTAATGCCTGAATGAATGGGTTGTGCGAGTTCTTCTAGTTCCTTTATAAAATGCTCACGACGTAACGTAACCTTTAAAGCATATTGAGCAAATTGTTGGTTTAAAACTTCTAACATCGTCGTATCCGTCTTCTGTCCAATTTGTAATTGCTTCAAATAGTTATTCTTTTGTTTAAGAATACGTTGATATTGAGCTAAATCATTTAAGTAAACGGCTGAAATTTGTCCCAACTCCATATCTATGAAACGACGACGTATTTGCGGAGAACCTTTAACAATATTTAAATCCTCCGGTGCAAAAAGCACGACGTTCAAGTGTCCCACATATTGAGTCAGTCTACTTTGTTCAAGGTGATTCACTTTAACTTGTTTACCTTTTTTAGTTATAAACATTGTAAGTGGCATTGTGCCATGTCTATAACTCAGCTCACCTTCTATTTTAGCATAATCAGAGTTAAAACGTATGAGTTCCTTATCATTGGAAGTACGATGACTTTTAGCAAGTGATAGAGTATAAATTGATTCAAGTAAATTCGTCTTCCCTTGCGCATTCTCACCTATGAGAATATTCACTTCTGGATGACAATCTAATGTAACCTCTTCATAGTTACGATAATTCTCTAATTGGAGTGTATTGAGTTTCATTGTTCACCTTGATGAATGATTAGAAAAGAACCTGTATCCTCAGGTAAATCTGTGATATCAATTCTGTCGTTGTGTTCTAATTTCTTACCACGACGCGTTTCACGTTGGCCATTGATTAAAACTTGAAAATCTTGTAGAAACCATTTGGCTTGTCCACCAGATTCAATAATGCCTTCAGTTTTAAGAAATTGGCCTAAAGTAATGTTTCCTTCTACAACAACTTCTTGAACCAAAATGATCACTCCATTTCTTTATATGTCATTAATATATTATACCTTTTTTCGCCTTAGATTTCATGTAAAACAAAGAATGAAATCACTTAACTCGATATATATTTTTATTCCTAAAAAATTACGTTACCTCTCATACATTTTTAGCGGTTTATAAATTAGTGAAATTTTAATTACCTATGCATGTGTATTTTGATTTTTGAGAGGCATTTTACTTAATTTTAACAAATAGGATGATTACCTCTCGAATTTTATTATCGTTTCACAGAACGTCTCTCAGTATCCTTAAAATAAATCTAAACCAACTAAAAAGAGATTGTCACTCGGACAACCTCTACGTTAAATATATAACAGGTTTAGCTTTTCTATAATTATCTCATTCATTATAACAAACTAATATGTTCTGATAGGTAAAATTAATTGTGTTACAGAATCGTCATCTTTTGGTTTTAAAATAAATGGCTTCATCGTTCCAAAGAATTCAACTTCAACTTCATCATTATCGATTGCTTTTAGAGCATCCATCATATATTTAGAGTTGAAAGAAATTTTTAAGTTTCCACCTTCAACATCATTTGCATTAACTTCTTCTTTAACTGTACCAATTTCAGGAGATGTTGAAGATAATTCTACTAATTCATTTCCAGTACTTAGTTTGATGACATTATTTCCACCTTCACGCGCTAATAAAGAAGCACGATCGATTGCATGATAGAAATCACCGTTATTAATTCCTAATTTGATTTCATAGTTTTCTGGGAATAAACGAGTTGTATCAGGATAGTGACCTTCAAGTAAACGTGAAATAAAGTTAACATTTCCAACTCTGAATAGAACTTGGTTAGATGCAAAGAAGATATCAATATCTTCATCACTGTCACTCATAATCTTATTTAATTCAGATAATGCTTTACCTGGAATGATGACATTTTTATTTTCTGAAGCATCTTCCAATTGTAACTTTCTTACAGCCAAGCGGTGTGAGTCAGTCGCTGTGCATATTAATTCATTATCTTGTATAAGCCAGTTCACACCTGTTAATACTGGGCGTGTTTCTGAGGTGGACACTGCGAAGTTTGTTTGCGCGATAATGTTTTTTAGCACTTTAACTGATAATTGAATGGCATCATCTCTTGATACTTCTGGTAATAGTGGATATTGATCTGGATCTAATCCGCTTAAGTTAAATTCAGAATGTCCTGAAGTGATTAACGTTTGGAATTGTTCATTTGTAGATAATTTAACATCTTTACCAGGTAACTTTTTAATAATATCTACGAAGAAACGACCAGGGAGTACAACTGATCCTGTTTCTGAGATATCAACGATGTCTTCACCGTCAATTTGTTTAGGAATTGTAATTTCAATTGAGATTTCTGAATCTGAACCAGTTAAAATCACTTCATTATCTTTAGCATCGATTTTAATACCAGTTAAAATAGGTAGTGTCGTTCTTGGTGAAATTGCTTTAAGTGTGTCATTAAGTTGATTAATAAAATAATCTCTTTTAATTGTGAATTCCATCATTAATTTCTAAACTCCTTCCAGTCGTTTATATATAATTATATAGGTTTTAAATTCATAGTAATAGTAGTAGGGGCTGTGGATTGGTGGATAAGTCCTAAAAAGTTTGTAATCGCCCAGTTATTCACATGTGGATAAACTGTGTATGCTGTGTATTACTTTTAAACATTATCCACAATTTCTCAAATTATTAACTTCATGCCTCAACCTTTTCAAGAAATTTAATATGCTTTTTTTCGTTGTAATTATTCCCGAAATATATATTTTTAAATCTCTGTCTTAGTAATTTGCTACTTGTCACACTATTTCCCGCTACTGATTTCTAATTTCTTTTTCTAAATTTTCGACTTCTTGTTTAAATGTTGGATCTGCTTTAATGTCATTTACAATTTTTTCGTGTGCGTGAATCACAGTGGTATGGTCACGCCCCCCGAATTCTTCACCAATTTTTGGTAAAGAAAAATCAGTAAGTTCTCTAGATAAATACATTGCGATTTGACGAGGATACGCAATTGATTTTGTACGTTTTTTAGCGCTGAAATCTTCAATTCGCACACTGTAGTATTGACCTACGACTTTCTGGATATCTTGAATTGTAATTTTTTTAGATTTTGGTGCTTGAATAATATCTTTAAGTGCTTCTGCAGTTAATTCAGTTGTAATGGGTTTACCTTGTAATTTTGAATAAGCTAATAATCTTGTTAGCGCGCCTTCAAGTTCACGGATATTAGATTGAATTTGATTAGCGATGTAGTTAAGTGCTTCAGGCGGTATATCAAGATTTTCTTCTTCTATTTTCTTTTGCAAGATTGCCATTCTTGTTTCGTAATCTGGTGGTGTGATGTCAACGATGAGTCCCCATTCGAAACGTGAACGTAATCGATCTTCTAATTTAGCTATTTCTTTAGGTGGTCGATCACTTGAAATGACGATTTGCTTGTTATTTTGATGCAATTCATTAAATGTATGGAAGAATTCTTCTTGAGTTTGTTCTTTATTTTGAATGAATTGAATATCATCAATAAGTAGCACGTCTATGTTTCGATACTTTTCACGGAAAGCTTCAGTTTCATTATCACGAATTGATTTAATAAATTCATTAGTGAATTTCTCACTTGATGTATAAATGACTTTCGCATTCGGTTGGTTACTAAGGACATGGTGACCAATTGCATGCATTAAGTGAGTTTTACCTAAACCTACGCCTCCGTATATAAATAGAGGATTGTATGCTTCGGCTGGTGCTTCAGCTACTGCTAAACTTGCTGCGTGTGGGAAGCGGTTCCCCGGTCCAATTACGAAAGTATCGAATGTGTTATGCGTATTAAATTGTTCTTTTCCCCAATTATTTTCATCATGGGTTGGAGCAGCAGTTTGAGGTTCTTGAGTTGCGTGAGATGTCGCATTACTGTAGTTAGCAAGCTCATCTTCTGTAATAAAATGGGGTTTCACTTCATAACCAATGACATCATATATAATAGCCTGCATAATTTCGGAGTATCTTTGATTTAGCCAACTCGCATTAAATGGCAGACTTGTTAAAATAATGGCTTCGTCATTTTTAAGTGAGTAGAGTTGCGTATCTTTGATAAACGTATGATAGCTGGTATGTGAAATTCTTTCTTGGGCAATGTCTAAAACTTTGTCCCAAATTTCCTTCTCTGACATAAATAACTCCATCTTTCTTAAAATTTTAGACTTATACACAGAAATAACACCGGTGGATAAAAATAATCACAGCATGTTAATAATTATCCACAAGTTAATCACAGATAGTGGATAACTAATACAATACTATGATTTATTCACAGTGTTTATGTATATAAATTTGATAAATAAATCCTTATAAAATCACAATTTGAACGACTTATCCACATAATTATACTTTTTAACTTCGACAGATGTCAAATGGGTGTGAATATGTTTCTAAAAATTGTATAACCGTGTGAATGAAGAATACTTTATCCACAAAAAATACTAACATTTTTGTGAATAAGTGGATAACTTTATAAATTCTTCATTTTCTCTTAATAATCGTTTGGGAAATAATTTATAATACGTGTATGAAAAATGTATAATGCAGAAAATGAGAGTCATATTTTGAATGCTATTAATTTAAAATCACATAATGTAGGTGAAAGTTGTGCGATACGTCATAAAATCATCTTGCTTTATAAAAGGGATTTTGTTATATTGTAGTAGTTGCTTGAATTATGACTAGATAATAATGAGCTAAATAAGATATTTATTTATAGCAGACACAATAAGAGAGCAATTGCTCAAAAAAGTATCTCAGTACTATAGGCTGAGCATACTTTGATAATTTATCTATGTATATGAGCCAGTTTCTAGGTATGAAATTGGAGATATTAGATAATTGAATACAGATGGAGGTGTTTTGCATGGTAAAACGTACTTATCAACCAAATAAACGTAAACATAGTAAAGTTCATGGTTTCAGAAAACGCATGAGCACTAAAAATGGCCGTAAAGTTTTAGCGCGCCGTCGTCGTAAAGGCCGTAAAGTTTTATCAGCATAAGATCACTGACTCATCAGTGGTCTTTTTTTTCGTTTTAATATAGTGAAAGATTCATTTGAAATAAAAATATTCATATAATGGATAATTGAATAAGCGAGTGATGTTATGTGGAAAAAGCATATCGTATAAAGAAGAATTCAGATTTCCAAACGATATATAAAAAGGGAAAATCTGTCGCAAATAGACAATTTGTTGTATACACCTATAATAATAGTGAAAATAAACATTTTCGATTAGGCATTAGTGTTTCAAAAAAATTAGGAAATGCTGTAACACGAAATAGAATTAAAAGAGCGATTAGAGAAAATTTTAAAGTGCATAAAGATGACATTATTGCTAGAGACATTATTGTGATTGCTAGGCAGCCTGCAAAAGATATGACAACACTTGAAATACAAGGTAGCTTAGAACATGTCCTTAAAATAGCAAAAGTCTTCAATAAAAAGATTAAATAGGGTAGGGGACGGGTTTGTCAACACTAACCGAAGTCTTACCGCAGACAAACGTAAGACTAACCTACAATGATGTTTAAACAGTATATTAGCTTTTTATAATGAAACAATTTACAATGTTATAATGAATTTTTACTTGAATAAGGAGGCGAGACTCTTATGGATTTTGATACGATTACAAGTATTTCAACTCCTATGGGTGAAGGAGCTATTGGCATCGTACGCCTTTCAGGTCCACAAGCAATTGAAATTGGAGACACCCTTTATAAAGGAAAGAAAAAATTAGCAGAAGTGGATACACATACGATTAATTATGGGCACATTGTTGATCCTGAAACGAATGAAACAGTAGAAGAAGTAATGATTTCAGTATTACGTGCACCTAAAACATTTACTAGAGAAGATATTATTGAAATCAATTGTCATGGTGGTATCTTAACGATTAATCGTATTTTAGAACTAACGATGACATATGGTGCAAGAATGGCAGAACCTGGTGAATATACGAAGCGTGCATTCTTAAATGGTCGTATTGACTTATCACAAGCAGAGGCTGTCATGGATTTTATTCGTTCTAAAACAGACCGTGCATCTAAAGTAGCAATGAATCAAATTGAAGGTCGTTTAAGTGATTTAATCAAAGGTCAACGACAATCCATATTAGAGATTCTCGCTCAAGTCGAAGTAAATATTGATTATCCAGAGTACGATGATGTTGAAGATGCGACAACTGAGTTTCTACTCGAACAGTCTAAGAATATTAAAGAAGAAATTAATCGACTGTTAGAAACAGGCACGCAAGGTAAGATTATGCGTGAAGGACTATCTACTGTCATCGTTGGTCGTCCTAACGTAGGTAAATCTTCAATGTTGAATAATCTTATTCAAGATAATAAAGCAATCGTTACTGAAGTAGCTGGTACGACAAGAGACGTGCTTGAGGAATATGTCAATGTAAGAGGTGTACCACTTAGATTAGTCGATACGGCAGGTATTCGTGACACAGAAGATATTGTTGAAAAAATCGGTGTCGAACGCTCACGCAAAGCATTAAGTGAAGCGGATTTAATACTATTTGTGTTGAATAATAACGAACCTCTTACAGAGGATGATCAAACATTATATGAAGTGATTAAAAACGAAGATGTTATAGTCATTATTAATAAAACAGATTTAGAACAACGTTTAGATATGAATGAAGTAAAAGAAATGATTGGCGATATGCCATTAATTCAAACGTCTATGCTTAAACAAGAAGGTATAGATGAATTAGAAATTCAAATTCGAGATTTATTCTTTGGCGGAGAAGTACAAAATCAAGATATGACTTATGTGTCTAATTCACGTCACATTTCGTTGCTAAAACAAGCGAGACATTCAATTCAAGATGCTATTGATGCAGCTGAATCAGGTGTACCTATGGATATGGTTCAAATTGATTTGACACGTACTTGGGAAATACTTGGTGAAATCATTGGAGAATCAGCTAGTGATGAACTCATTGATCAGTTGTTTAGTCAATTCTGCTTAGGTAAATAATGATGTGAGAAACGTGATAAATAAGACGGTAGGAAGTCTTCATTTTCAAGGAAATAAGGATACAGAATACGAGGAGGTAAAAAAGTGGTTCAAGAATATGATGTAATTGTCATCGGTGCTGGGCATGCAGGTATCGAAGCAGGTTTAGCTTCGGCAAGACGTGGTGCGAAAACGTTAATGTTAACAATTAATTTAGATAATATCGCATTTATGCCATGTAACCCATCAGTGGGTGGTCCTGCTAAAGGTATTGTTGTACGTGAAATTGATGCGTTAGGTGGACAAATGGCGAAGACAATTGATAAGACACATATCCAAATGCGTATGTTGAATACTGGTAAAGGGCCAGCTGTAAGAGCATTGCGTGCACAAGCGGATAAAGTGTTATATCAACAAGAGATGAAACGTGTGATTGAGGACGAAGATAACTTAGATATTATGCAAGGCATGGTGGACGAGTTAATTATTGAAGATAATGAAGTTAAAGGTGTACGTACAAATATTGGAACGGAATACCGTGCTAAAGCCGTAGTTATCACAACAGGTACATTCCTACGCGGAGAAATCATCTTAGGAAATATGAAATATTCAAGTGGTCCAAATCATCAATTACCATCAATTACATTGGCAGATAACTTGAGAGAACTTGGCTTTGATGTAGTCAGATTTAAGACAGGTACGCCTCCACGTGTGAACGCGAAAACGATTGATTATTCTAAAACTGAAATCCAACCTGGTGATGATGTAGGTCGTGCATTTAGTTATGAAACGACTGAGTATATTCTAGATCAACTACCTTGTTGGTTAACGTATACGAATGGCGAAACGCATAAAGTGATTGATGACAATCTTCATTTATCTGCGATGTATTCAGGAATGATTAAAGGTACTGGACCTAGATATTGTCCTTCAATTGAAGACAAATTTGTTCGCTTTAACGATAAACCTAGACACCAACTTTTCCTAGAACCTGAAGGACGCAATACGAATGAGGTGTATGTTCAAGGGTTATCTACAAGTCTTCCTGAACATGTTCAACGTCAAATGTTAGAGACAATTCCAGGTCTCGAAAAGGCTGACATGATGCGCGCAGGCTATGCGATTGAATATGATGCGATTGTGCCTACGCAATTATGGCCAACACTTGAGACGAAAGCAATTAAAAATCTATATACTGCAGGTCAAATCAACGGTACATCAGGTTACGAAGAAGCAGCTGGACAAGGTATCATGGCAGGTATTAATGCAGCAGGTAATGTATTAGGTACTGGAGAGAAAATCTTAAGTCGTTCTGATGCATACATTGGTGTGTTAATCGATGACTTAGTGACTAAAGGTACGAATGAACCATATCGATTATTGACTTCTCGTGCTGAATATCGTTTATTATTACGTCATGATAATGCAGATTTACGTTTAACTGATGTAGGTTATGAATTAGGTATGATTTCTGAAGAACGTTATGCGCGCTTTAATGAGAAACGCCAACAAATTCAAGATGAAATTCAACGTTTAACAGATATTCGTATTAAACCGAATGATCATACACAATCAGTGATTGAATCTAAAGGCGGTTCACGCTTGAAAGATGGTATCTTAGCCATTGATTTATTACGCCGTCCAGAAATGACTTATGACACAATTCTAGAAATCTTAGAAGAAGAACATCGCTTACCTGAAGCGGTTGAAGAACAAGTTGAAATTCAAACGAAATATGAAGGTTATATCAATAAATCTTTACAACAAGTTGAAAAAGTTAAACGCATGGAAGAGAAGAAAATTCCTGAAGACTTGGATTACAGTAAAGTAGATAGTTTAGCTTCTGAAGCTAGAGAAAAATTAGCAGAAGTCAAACCTTTAAACATTGCTCAAGCATCTCGTATTTCAGGTGTAAATCCAGCTGATATTTCAATCTTACTTGTTTATTTAGAACAAGGAAAACTTCAAAGGGTGAATCAATCATGAGTGTAGAATGGCTATCTGAGAAATTAAGTGAACATGGTATCGAATTGTCTCAAACGCAAAAAGAACAATTCCAAACGTACTATCAATTACTTGTTGAGTGGAATGAAAAGATGAACTTAACAAGTATTACAGAAGAACATGATGTATACTTAAAACACTTCTATGATTCAATTACACCTAGTTTCTATTATGATTTCGATGGAGATAAGAGTATTTGCGATGTTGGAGCTGGTGCAGGCTTCCCAAGTATTCCTTTGAAAATTGTTTTTCCTGAATTAAAGGTAACGATTGTGGATTCATTGAATAAACGAATTCAGTTTCTCAATCATTTAGCTGCTGAGCTCGGTCTCCAAGATGTAAGTTTTGTACATGATCGTGCGGAATCATATGGCAAGGGAGACTACAGGGAGTCTTATGATATTGTTACAGCTCGTGCCGTTGCACGTCTCACAGTATTAAGTGAATTGTGCTTACCTTTAGTTAAAAAAGGTGGACAATTCATCGCACTTAAATCTTCAAAAGGTGAAGAAGAATTGCAAGAAGCGAAGTTTGCTATTAATATTTTAGGTGGAAATGTGAGAGAAACATATACATTTGAATTACCTGAAGATGCTGGCGAAAGACAAATGATTGTGATTGATAAACGTAGACAGACTTCTAAGAAATATCCTAGAAAACCAGGTACGCCAAATAAATCTCCACTACTTGAAAGTTAAGATTTAACATCATTCATATACAAATAATTGAGAGGGAGAGAATGGATATGAAGAAACCTTTTTCAAAATTATTTGGTTTAAAAAATAAAGATGACATCGTTGGTTATACTGAAGAAGAACGCAATAATAATGTAGAATCCATTCATATTGAACGTATCGTACCCAATCGTTATCAACCAAGACAAGTATTTGAGCCAAATAAGATAAAAGAATTAGCTGAATCAATTGAAGAACATGGTTTGTTACAACCTATTGTTGTACGCCCGATTGAAGAAGACATGTTTGAAATTATTGCTGGTGAGCGTCGATTCAGAGCATTGCAATCTTTGCATAAACCACAAGCTGAAGTAATCATTCGCCATATGAATGATGAAGAAACCGCAGTAGTTGCGTTAATTGAGAATATTCAACGTGAGAATTTATCTGTGGTAGAAGAAGCGGAAGCATACAAGAAATTGCTTGAAATTGGAGATACAACACAAAGTGAATTGGCTAAAAGTTTAGGTAAAAGCCAAAGTTTTATCGCTAATAAACTGCGCTTGTTAAAGCTTGCTCCTAATGTGATTAAACGATTACGAGAAGGTAAGATTACTGAAAGACATGCGCGTGCTGTCTTAGTCTTATCGGAAGAAGAGCAAGAGGAATTAATTGAGCAAGTTTTTATTCTAAAATTGAATGTGAAACAAACTGAAGATAAAGTACGTCAAAAGACAGGTCCTGAAAAGGTTAAGGCACAGACGTTCCAATTCTCTCAAGATGTGACTCAAGCGAGAGATGAAGTTGGTAAGAGTATTCAAGCCATCGAGCAGTCTGGCTTACGTGTTGAACATAAAGATAAAGACCATGATGACTATTATGAAATAAAGATTAGAATATATAAGAAATAGTAAGAAGAGAAAACGAGTTAATGCAATATAGGGTTGCACTTACTCGTTTTTTTGTGTTTATTGAAGGTTTTTATTTAATTTTTAAATCATTTAAAAGTTTAATTCAGTAACATTATTGATGATAAACGTTGGATCTTCGGATTTTAGTTCATCTTCGCTATGTGTGCCCCAAGTTACTGCACATGAGGATACGTTTGCGCTATTGGCCATTTGCATATCAAATATGGCATCACCGATATAGATCGTTTCTTTATTATTGAGGTGATACTTTTTTAAGATGTAGTTGATACCATCGGGAGCAGGTTTGTAATTGTCAACCTTGTCAGAACTAATGACTTCGGTGAAGAGATGATCTATTTTTAATATTTCTAGATTACGAATCAGTACATCTGTCTTTTTACTCGATACGACAAACAAACTTTTGTCTTCAGCAAGCATGCTAAGTTGTTTAGACATCCCTTTATAAAGTTGTAGATAAGATGCCTCTTCGTCTTTGTAATTCTTTCTAAATGTAGTGATGATTTCTTCTAATTGTAAATCGTCTAATGGTGTTGGACTCATTAATCTAAAGGACCTTTCAATAGGAATGCCCATATAATATTCAATATCTTTCACTGTAGGTTCTGTCATACCTTTATCTCGAAAGGTCTTCTGTGTAGCTACTACACTACATTGCTTAGAATCTGCAATTGTTCCGTCAAAATCAAAGATTAAATTCTTATACATAGATGATTAGCCTCACTTGTTTGAAATTAATTTGATAAAACTTTAACACAAAAATATTAAGTAATAAAATTCGCATCAATATATTTGAAATCACTCAATTTATTAGAGGGAAGGCAGTCTTAGGAGAATAGTATAAATGATTGTCCCCGTGTTATTACTTCTATCGTCAATAAGAAATATATTAATACAATTTATTACAAAAAAGAAGAAGTCGAGTTAATTTCTTATCTCTCAACTTCTTCTTATTTAATTTCTAAATTGATTTAGATTTTCGTCTTCGTCTGCCTAATAAAATAAGGCTACCCAATCCAGCGAATATTGTAGCGAACAATGTTTTATCGTTATTCTTATCAGAAATGCCAGTATCCGGAAGTGAAGCTACTTTATGCACCTCATTATATTTATTAAATTTAGTTTCTTTCATTAATTCAATTTCTTTATTATATTTCGCCTTTTTATCGTATTCAACTTTATGTTCAGATGTTTTTTGAGGTTTTGGCACAGGAACTTTATTTGGTGTTGGCGTTTTTACTGGCGTGAACGTATTATTAAACTCAATATCTGCTGGCAATTCAGTTTTACTTACTAAAATATGGCCTTCTTTTGTAATTGTGATTTTTACTTTAGCTTTCATATGATCGTAAGTAATATTTGAATCATTGCCTTGAAGTTCTTCTACTGTATAAGTATACGTACCAATATCGTTATTTTTGAAAGAAATATTATTGAAAATGACTTTACCATCAATCGTGTTTTTAGTACGCGCCACTTCTTTACCTTGTTCATCTTTAAGTACAAAGTCGAATTCATGAGCTTTTAGAGGTCGACCGATTAACTTTTTAGAGAAATCAAGACTTAAAGAAACGGGACTCACATAATAGTTATTAAATTCAGTGTCATTAGGATTAACAATCACAGCTTCGTAATTTCCAGAAAGATGATTTTTAACTACATTTACTGTAACAGTCGCCACCATAGGATCATAATCAATATTCGTATCTGTTCCTTGCAATTCTTTAATTGTGTACGTATGACTACCTTCAGAATCATAAGTTAAATGATCGAATATCACTTTACCATTTTGATTAGACACTGTTTGAAGCACGTGGTCACCTTCAGAAAGGGTAAATTGGAACTCGCCATTCGATAAAGGTTTACCAGTAAGAACATTATTAAATTCAAGTTTAGCTATTGCTGGTAAAGGAATATAAGTGTTATTGAACTCAGTATCCGCCGGCAATTCAGTTTTACTTTGCAGTATATGTCCTTCTTTTGTAATAGAAATTTTCACATTAGCCTTCATACTATCGTAGGTAATATTCGGATTATTTCTTTGTAGTTCTTCTACTGTATAAGTGTGCGTACCTACATCACTATTTTTGAAAGTAATGTTATTGAAAATAACTTTACCATCAATCGTATTTTTAGTACGTGCGACTTCCTTACCTTGTTCATTTTTCAGTACAAAGTCGAATTCATCAGCTTTTAAAGGTCGACCAAGTAATTCTTTTGAGAAATCAAAGCTTAAAGCAATTGGATTTACATAATAGTTAGTAAATTTAGTGTCATCAGGATTAACGATCACAGCCTCATAATTACCAGTAACTGGACTTTTAGTTACATTTACCGTAACAGTCGCCACCGCAGAATCATAATCAATATTCGTGTCTGTTCCTGGGACTTCTTTAACTATGTACGTATGGCTAACTTCAGAGTTATAAGTTAAATGATCGAAAGTGACTTTGCCATTCTGATTTGTCGCTGTTTGAAGTACATGGTCGCCTTCAGAAAGGGTGAATTGGAACTCGCCATCAGTTAAAGGTTTGCCAGTAAGAAGAATATTATTAAATTCAAGTTTAGCTGTTGCTGGTAATGGAATGTAAGTATTATTGAACTCAGTATCCGTTGGTAATTCAGTTTTACTTTGTAAAATATGGTCTTCTTTAGAAATTGAAATTTTCACAATAGCTTTCATATTATCGTAAGTAATGTTTGGATCATTACTTTGGAGTTCTTCTACTGTATAACTATGTGTACCCACGTCACTATTTTTGAAAGTAATATTGTTGAACATCACTTTACCATCAATCGTATTTTTAGTACGTGCGACTTCTACACCTTGTTCATTTTTCAATGTAAATTCGAATTCATCAGCTTTTAAAGGTCGATTAAGTAATTTTTTCGAGAAATCAAAGCTTAAAGCAATTGGACTTACAAAATAATTATTAAATTCAGTGTCATTAGGATTAACAATCGTAGCTTCGTAATTACCAGTAACTGGATTTTTAGTTACATTTACTGTAACAGTCGCCACCATCGGATCATAATCAATATTCGTATCTGTTCCCGGTACTTCTTTAACCGTATACGTATGACTACCAACAGAATTATAAGTTAAATGATCGAACGTGACTTTGCCATTCTGATTAGACACTGTTTGAAGCACGTGGTCACCTTCTGAGAGGGTAAATTGGAACTCACCATCAGTTAAAGGTTTGCCATCAAGAACATTAGTGAATTCAAGTTTGGCTGTTGCTGGTAATGGCGTGTAAGTATTATTAAATTCTGTATCTAATGGTGCGATTGATGTAACGGTAAGTGTATGTAGTTCTGTATTTTCAAATTTAAGTACATTAACGGAGATTACGGCTTTCATCGGATCACTTGTCATACGTTCCTCGTTACTCGGAACTTCTTCTACATTATATTTAAATGTATGTCCAACATCTGCATTGGTATACGTAGGGCGTTTACCGTCTAAGAAGGTGAAGTTAATTGCGCCTTGAGCATCATTGACACCTGTAGCAAGGACTTCTCCCTTATCATTTTTTAAAGCAAAATGAAACTCTCCATCTTTTAAATTACGTCCTGTTAAAGATTTAGTGAAAGGAATATTTAAATCAAAAGGTTGGGGTTCAACGTAATAATTTGTGAATGCCTGGTTACCATCATTATCCCCATCGTAACTATAAACCACATTTGCTTTTAACATCTCGTCTTCTTCAATAACAGTTATTGTAGCAGTTACTCGCAAGGGTTCAGCATCATAATTAGGATTTAAATTTGTTTTATTTTCAGTAATTGTATAAGTATAGGTACCTGGCTTAGTAAACGCAATTTTATCAAATGTTACTGAACCATCCTCTGCATTCGTTTTTGATTGTGAAGCATCTGGAATTGCTGGTGAATGAGGGCCTGCCTCTATATTAAAGGAGAATTCACCTGGAGTTTGATTATGATCGCCCTTAATTATATTATGCACTTTTAACGTTACTTCAACTGGATCAAGCGTAGTATAGTAATAGTCTGCTGGTTTGATTCTTGCTAAAAAGTTTTGTAAGTGGAAGTTACCTCCAGAACCAACTTGAACCCCGTTAATGACTTGTTTAGGTGCGAAAAGCATACCTGCAGCGTCACCTTCACTTGCTGGTTGTATTTTAAATGGTTTCGGATAACCAGGTATATCAATGTATTCGCCTAGATGTTCCATGTTTCTTTCGCCAGGCTTTAACGTTTCTGCATAAACTCTGACGTAGTTAGTAGTGTCCAGACCAGTTGATTTAGCGGATTCTGACATATGGTCGATGGATAGCGTCCAAATTTCAACACGCGTTGTGCCGTCTTCGCCTACTACCTCTTTGATACGTTTGATACCACCATTACTATTTGTAGCATCTACATATCTTAATCCTACTGGGTATGCAGATATCAATGTACCAGACATGTTATCAGGACTCACAGTTTGATATAATTTGTAGCCTTTAAATCTACGAACATTCGAAGCGGTGTATGTTTGTCCTCCCATACCTTGAATTGTATAATGAGCTAATTCTTGTTCAGTATGACCTGGCTCATAAGTTTGTGTATTGACGTCGTTTTTATCAGCTTGGAATGTAGGATTATTTTTATTTATTACACGATAGTGCGTTGTTAGAGAAGCGGTTATCGGAATAAAATACTGAGGATCAGGAGATGTATTTCCTTCATTCGCACTATTATAAACGTCAAAAATTCTTAGACTCGTACGTTGATTACCAAGATTACCATTTTTATCACTTTTGAATTGCACTTTAATCGCTGGCACAGTTTGTTTAAATTGATTTAGAGTATGTAGAAACGTGAAATCTAGTAAGGCATATTTAGCTTTGTTAGGGTCTTGAGTTGCTACAACATGTGCCAAACTATTTTCTCCAAACGTTACTACACCATCTGCGTTGATTGATTTTGTTTCAACAATAGAATTATTTACACCGTCTACCAATTGAATAGTGATATCATCAGAGTCGTCATACGGTTTTGATAAACGATAATAATATTTTGTATGGTATGTAGTATTAAAATTTGTAAGATCTGTGATAGCAATGGTGTATTGATTAGGGTCAGGATTTGCTTCAAATACTACATTTGGCGTTGGTGTTGTATTTGAATTTTTAGGCTGTGGAGTGACGACCTCTCTATTTTTAACTGTCGCACCATTTGGATTATCCATATTAGGCGTAGCGATAGTTGCGTGATCAGTTAATACACCTTCTGAAGTAATAGGTGACGTTGCAGAACGTCGTACACGAGTATGTACTTTTTGTTTGTTCGTAGTAGACGAAGATGCAGTTGTTTGTGCATTCGTATTATCTGTTATTTGTTTAGGTTTTTCGCTAGTAATGTGAGAATCAGTTTCTTTAGTGTTAGAAGTGTTTTCAGATTGAGTCGTGTTAGTTGTTGGAGTTTGGGTTGATATTTCTGAATTTGATGACTTAGTCACTTCATTTTCCAAAGGTTGTGGTTTAGAAGTCGTATCACCTAATTGAGTTGACGTGTTATTGTGGATTTCATCTGCATGAGCTACATCTTGAAAGCCTACGAATAAAAAGGCACCTAGTAATACAGAGCCTGTTCCTATTGAAAATTTTCTGATAGAGAATCGATATTTTGTTTTTAATTTCATAGCTTGATGTCCTTTCTTAGATGAATTAAATAATTTCTTTAATTTAATTATAAAATATATAAAATGGAAAACAACATTGTGTCTAAATTGTCATAAATATAATATAAATAGCAAAACGTGGTTTATAGATAATGAGATTTTGTTATTTATAATTAATTACTCTCTTTTTCTTCATGACGTTTTAGTGCATAATCGTTTTTCAGTAAGCCGAATTTCACGCATCTAAAAAAGTTCACAATACTACGTAAAATAAAGATAATTATTACTAACCTCAAAACTTTCAATTCGACGAACGCACTTTTAAACTTAGTAAATTTTCTTTCATATTCAATAATTTGAATCACTGTTTAACGTGAAACAATGAATATTTGTATTTTTAGAAAATTAGGTATTTTAAACGATATGTTTACAACAACCTTTAATCGATTTAAACTAAAAGTAAACGAAACGTTTCGTTTAATAATTAATTGATAAGAAGGGTTATTGTGTTTGGAATATCGATTTCTAGTGCTATTCTTCATTTCGTTATAGGTGGCCTCGCTGTCGCACTGGCATCAGTGATAGCAGACAAAGTTGGCGGTAAATTAGGTGGCATTATTGCAACTATGCCGGCAGTCTACCTGGCCGCTGTCATTGCTTTAGCTATAGACCATAGAGGACATCAACTTATTCAAATGTCTATACATTTAAGTACAGGCGCTGTAGTTGGAATTGTATCTTGTATCATTACTGTCTTTTTAACTTCTTTATTTATAGGTAAGAGAAATTATAAGAGCGGAACGATATTTGCAATTGTATGTTGGTTAGTCATATCTGTAGCAATATTTGTAGTCAAACATATTTAATGATGGAGGCATTTAAGTAATGAAATTAGTGTTAATAAAATTTCTTGTAGGTGGATTTGCGGTATTGATTAGTTATATCGTCTCAGTCGTATTACCGTGGAAAGAGTTTGGAGGTATTTTCGCAACCTTTCCAGCTGTGTTCTTAGTTTCAATGTTTATCACTGGTATGCAATTTGGCGATAAGGTTGCGATGCACGTGAGTAGAGGGGCAGTCTTTGGCATGATAGGCGTACTCTTTAGTATTTTAGCTACTTGGGGTCTTCTTCAAGCCACTCAAATGTGGTTAGTTAGTATTATTGGCGGATTTGTTGTATGGTTTGTAAGTGCATTAGTAATTTTTGAAATGGTTGAATTTATTTTCCGTAAAAGAAGGGATAAACATGGCTGGAAGACCGAAAGATCCAACGATAAATAAGAAAATTTATGATGAAATTAATCGTTTACTAGAAACAACGCACTTTAGAGACATTACAATTGACCAGATTTCGGAAAATACAGGCATCTCTAAAGCAACGATTTATCGCAGATGGAAAGATAAAGCTTCAATTATTATGGATATGTTTGTTGAACAATCTCACAAAATATTTATAGACGATAATGGCGATTTATATGAAGATTTGTTTCAATTTCTAGTGAAAATTAAAGATATTTATAAAACAAAATTAGGTAGCGCAGTTATTGAAATACTTGTCAGTCACCAACAAATCGAAGCACGTGAAATGTTCATGACGAATTATTTCAATAACAATCGTAAAACATTAAAAAAGATTATTAGCAATCATATTAAAGATGAAGAACAAGATTTATTTATAGATCTCATCTTCTCACCCATTTACTTTAATATATTAATTAAACCTGATTCTTTAGATGAAAATTACATTGAAAAGATGTTGAAAAAGATTATTCAGGCATATAAGCCAAATTAAAGAAGTTAGAGTTATAGGAATTTTGTGAGAAAGCATGAAGGTAAGTGAATTAGGATGTCAATCCTATGAAATGGAGTTAAAAAATGAGAGGGTATATTGAAAATTTAAATAATAATATTAGATATAAAATTTTAAAGAGTGATAGAGAAGTATATTTAATTGATTTACAACAATATTTAATCTCTTATTTTTTCCCAATGATTAATTGGTCAAATATCAATGGTTATAAATTAAGTGAAAAAGAATATAATGATTTAATTAATCCTAACCAATCAAAAAAAGCTAATAAAAAATATTCGCCTATTGTTGCAGGGTTGACGATACTCATTGCTGTATTATTGAGCCCTTTAATTCAAATTGCAGGAATACCTATTCATTTTATTTCTGCAATATCAATAGTTATTATCACATTTTCAATAATTACTCTATTGCATTATTTTCTAAGAAATAAAAATAAAATCAGAATGTTAAATACGAAAGAAAATAGTCATAAGATTTTGGTAACACCAACCTTTAAACATATATGTGCAATAGTCACTTTATATATTATTCTAACCTTAACTTTGTATATAGGAATAAATATGTTATTTATTCAAACGGAAATAAATTATATCGTTTACATGTTTTGGGTTTTGTTAATGGTTTTTCAAAGTTTTTTAAATACGATGACATTTAACCTTGGTAAAGTTAAATATAAAATTTATAAACAGCATGGTTGAGTTATAGTAATTCTAAATCAATGTTTAAATTTAAATAGAATTGGTGAGAACGAATGGAACAGGTATATACAATATATAAAAATCCTAGATATAAAATCATTCAAAAAGATAATCAATATTTAATGATCGATTTAGAACAAAATTGGTATTCTTACCTGTGTCCTATGCTGAATTGGTTTATACCTATTAAATACACAAAACTTACTTACCAAGAGTTTAATAATTTAAATATATTTTCAAATGGAAGTAATTCTAGTTATGGAATGATAGCTGGTGGTATAGGTGTCACAATTAGTGTACTTTTAAGAAGTATAGTGGGTTTAATGGACATTAATATTAGTCGAATATGGATGCTAGTCATGTTTTTAATTGGATTTTTTGCTGTGGTCGGGCTTCGTTTAGCTATACGAAAGAAGTTGAAACATCCATCGTTCAATAAGAACAGTAAACAAAAAGTAATACTGATTCCATCATTCAAAAATTTCGCGCTTGTGGTATTTTGTTATTTTATGACATTATTTTTGTCAATTGCACCTACTCAAATGATTTTTGATGACAGTCAAAATATTATAGGTTATGTAGGTTGGTTAGTCGTTTTCTTTATGTTTACTACTTTAAATATATTTTCAATTTTGGATAGAAAAGTGCATGTCAAAATAATGAATTGAATATGTAAGTCTAACTACAAAATTATATTAGAAGTAAAGTTCTAAACATATGAAAATAATAATCTAGAAAAAATTTAAAAATTTAGAGCCATGTAAATCTGAGACAATTAATTAGGCATTCCTTGTTAAGAAGGGGAGCATTTTTATGCGAGGAGTCTAGAAAGAAGTGTAATTAAAGGTATTTGTTACTCTAGTATCTAATGGTAATGTTTAAAATTAGTGAGAAATTAAAAATTTATTAGATTTATTAGAAATAGCGAAAAACTTTGGAGAAGCGGTATAAACCTAACTATAAGGGAAATATCCAATGAAATTGAAAATACAAAGAAAAAGTAGCAAATGAAGTTGGGCAGTCTGTTGATAAAGAAAAAATAGTGTTAATTCAATGGAATGGAGTTGGTGAAATGGTTCAAGGAACTATTCAATCGATAGGACAAATCCAATCGCTATAAATTAATTGTATATAGCGGTAGCTTTTATATTTTAGATATCGAAAAAAATATATTTACTTACTTTTTTCCATTTATTAATTATTTATTTCCTAGATGCCTTCGAGAAATAGAACAAATGACTGCAGAAAAATTAATGACTAAACAGAGATCCAAAGTAAAAAAGTCCAATTATGTTTTTCCTATATGTTTATCCATAATAATAAGTACTTTACTCAGAACGGTTGTACATCAGTTCGACATATCAGTTAACTCAATTTTTTTGTTATTTTCAGTTATAACATCGATTTTTTCAGTTTTGCTTTTGAGGCTATGGTTAAGTTATTTAACAATAAGCATATAGAAATTAAATATAGTAATCATAAAATTAAAGCTTTGTTAATTCCGCCACGTAAATACATTTTTAAAAGTATAGGAATATTTTGTTACTTTAGTATATTGTATTGTTTGGGAATGTATGCATTTATAGTATCTAATAAATTTAATTTACTAATACTAATAGCGGGAATGATATTAGTATTCATAATAACTTTAACAAATTATTTCTTGTATCCTATGGAGGAAGAAAATGTTGAAATCCATGAAATAAAATCTTCTTTTACTAAGTCACTAAAATAAGACGCTTTTGCAGTTTGCATTTGATTTTATTGTTAACTAATTAGCATGACGAAGGTCCATAGTCGTTAAGGGAATCTAAAAACGTTAAAAATAGCTCCGAATATAGTAGTAACAAAGCAAAAAAAGTCGAACATAATGTTGGAGAAGCCGTCAATAAAATCAAAAAAGTAGTAAATCCAATGAAATGGAGCGAACATATACATAATGGAACTGGTATATACAATCTATAAAAATCCTAGATATAAAATTATTCAAAAAGATAATCAATATTTAATGGTCGATTTAGAACAAAATTGGTGTTCTTATCTATTTCCTATGTTGAATTGGTTTATACCTATTAAATATACAAAACTTACTTACCAAGAATTTAATAATTTAGATATATTTTCAAATGGTAGTGGTGCTAGTCAAGGTATGATAACTGGTGGGATAGGTGTCATAATTAGTGTATTGTTAAGAAGTATAGTGGGTTTAATGGATATAAATATTAGTCGAATATGGACTCTAATCATGTTTTTAATTGGATTTGTTACTGTGGTTGGGCTTCGTTTAGCTTTAAGAAAGAAGTTGAAACATCCATCGTTCAATAAGAATAGTAAACAAAAAGTAAGACTGATTCCATCATTCAAAAATTTCGTGCTTATGGTATTTTGTTATGTTGTTGCAATTTACTTAATAGTGGGATTATTTTATATGATGGTTATTGATAATATACAAAATATTATGATTTATATTTGCTGGCTAGGAATATTTTTGGCATTTTCATTTATGAATATAGCTTCAATTTCTGATAGAAAAGTGCATGCCAAAATAATAAATTGAATGTGTAAATCTAACTACATAATAATATTAGAAGTAAAGTTCTAAACATATGAAAATAATAAACTAAAAAGAATTGTAGAGCTTTATGAACTTGAGACGATTAAGTAGACGTTCCTTATTGAGAAGGAGCGTTTTTTTATGCGGGTTGTCTAGAGGGGAGTGTAAGAACATTAAGTATCCGCGATGTCAAAGGATTTTAACAACAAAAAGGATGAAGTTGTAAAAGAACTTTGGTAGTTTTTATTTAAGACACACGTTTCAATTTAATTATCACTTTTAAATAAAGTGAATGATTTATGAAAGATCGTTATAAAAACAATTAGGGGTTAAAAATATGGATATTAGTAATCAAATTAAAAAATTTAGACAAAGAGATGGTTATTCACAAGAATTTCTGGCTGAAAAAATGTTTGTTTCAAGACAAACGATATCTAACTGGGAAAATAATAAGAGCTATCCTGATATTCATAATTTACTCATGATGTGTAACCTGTTTCATGTTTCTTTAGACGATCTTGTAAAAGGAGACGTGGAGAAATTGGAATTAACAAGAGATAAAAAGGAATTAAATTTTTGGTCGTGGATGATGATTCTATCATTTTTAGCTAGTGCAATTTTGATAGGTCCTCTTATTCATTATCTAAGTTGGTGGGGCTTAGGAATTGATTACTTTATAATTTTAATAGGTATATTTGCGTCTAGTAAAGTAGAGAGAATTAAGAAAAAAAATGATATAGAAACTTATGATAGAATAGTAGCTTTTATGAATGGTAAAGATCCAAATGAAATAAAATCTACGAAACTTAGAGATGTGTTTACATCATTTATGTCACTTATCTCTTTTGTGGGAGTCTTAGTATTAATAGGTTACTTAAGTATATTATTGACTGATAAATTTCTATAACATAGTTGAACTCCAGTAAGTTTTCAATTTACTGGAGTTCAACTCGTAGTTAGAATTATTTTTTCTTTTTCTCATTCAAGCTAATAATAATCGGTAACATACCACAACAAATGATTATCAATAATATTAATCCTGAGTTCATTTTTGTACCTCTTGTGATTATTTAGTGTTCATATTTGGCATTGATTGACCAGAAGCTCCACTTATTAATCCAAATCCAACTAATAAAACTAAAGCAACGATGCCTAATATGATTGATGTTTTCTTGGATAAACGACTTGTTGAATAGTAGACTACACCTGTTAAAAATGCTTTTAATACATTAGTTAAACTAATAGCCATAAGGTACTTATTATCTTTAGCAAAGATATTTAAGCTATCTAATTTATATTCAAAAATACTTAATCCAAATAATGCTTGAATAATAGTAATAATAAGTGAGAAAGTATCAATTATTATCGCGTATGAAAGTGCAGCAGAAAAAATACTACTACCTTTAGCATCAGATTTAAATATTTTAGAAATAACTAAGAAAATCACAAAAATTATTGCTGTATTAAAAAGAATACCGAAGAAACCGGTGAATAATGAAATTATCAAGTATAATCCTGAATTCATTTGACCGTTAGATTGTGATATTACAGTATCTTTCGTAGCCAAGTAACTTACGAATGCAGTTATTAATGCTAAAACTATTAGAATTAATAACTTCACTAACCACTTTGGATTTTCTCTTAATTTACTAAAGTGACTTACAAATGGAACGCTTGAATTCTCTAGTTGGTTATTTTCAATGTTTTGATTTTCCATATTATGTATATCTCCTTTGTTTAATTGTGATAGTAAAAGGTTAACATTTTATTCTATTTAATAAAATACGCAATTTAAATTTTTGATTAAAATTACTTGTAAGTACTAAATCATTTTAACTAAATAATGTTTTTTTAATTTTAACTATTCTAAGATTTTGTAAATTTCTCTTAAATAAAATATTACTAATATTACGAGTATGTTATCATTCCAATTGTAATTAATTATTAAGGAGAAATAGATATGAAAAAGAAAACATTGTGGATCATCATAGGAATTGCAATCATCCTATTATTAATTATCGCTGCTTTTATCGTGAAACAAGTGAATGGTTCAGGTAAAAAAGACAGTGAAGGTTACGATACATATACAGTTAAAAAAGAAACACCTATCAGTTTGGAGGGGAAAGCTTCTCCTAAATCTGTAAAAACATACAACAATAACAGTTCAATTGGAACATTCTTAAGTGCATCTGTAGATGATGGACAGAAGGTTAAACAAGGGGATCGTTTAATTAATTATGATACGAATGCTAGTAAACGTGAACAATTAGCCAATAAAGTGAATCAAGCACAAAGCCAAGTGAATGATGATTATCAAAAGATTAATCAAAGTCCGAATAATAGCCAATTACAATCTAAGCTTACGCAAGACCAAAGTTCATTAAATGAGGCTCAACAATCACTTGCACAACACGACAGACAAGTGAATGACAGTATGTATGCTACTTTCGATGGTAAAGTAAATATGAAAAATGATTCAGATGTCGGCGATGGACAACCGATTTTACAGTTGATTTCAGATAACCCTCAAATCAATGCGACTGTTACAGAATTTGATATTAATAAAATCAAAGAAGGCGATAAAGTCGATGTCACTGTAAATAGTACCGGTAAAAAAGGCGAAGGTAAGATTCTAAAAATCGATGAACTTCCTACAAGTTTTGATGCTGGTAGTGAAAGCGAGGCCTCTGGTGGTGCTCAAGCAGGTGGTGAAGAAGGTGAAGGCGCTCAAGCTTCTAATCCAACTGTAAACAATCCTTCAGGAGGTAAAGATGGCGACACATCTAAATATAAAGTTGTTATTGGAGATTTAGATATTCCTGTAAGATCAGGTTTCTCTATGGATGCGAAGATTCCTTTAAATACTAAGAAATTACCTAATAATGTGCTAACAAAAGATAATAATGTATTTGTCGTTGATAAAGATCACAAAGTGCATAAACGTGATATCAAAATTGAACGTAATAATGGACAAATCATTGTTAAGAAAGGCTTAAAATCAGGCGATAAAGTGATTAAAAACCCTAAAGGTAATTTAAATGATGGAGAAAAAGTTGAGGTGTCATCATGATTGAGTTGAAGAAAGTCAATCGACATTTCAAAAATGGTAATGAATCCAATCATATTTTAAAGGATATTGATATTCATATTGATGAAGGGGAATTTATCGCTATTATGGGACCTTCAGGTTCAGGTAAGAGTACGCTCATCAATATTTTAGGGTTTATCGATCGCGGATATGAAGGGGAATACCTTTTTAATAATGAAAATTATCAAAAAAGTTCAGACAACAAGTTGGCTGAAATTCGAAATCATACTGTAGGGTTTGTCTTTCAAAACTTCAAGTTAATTCAAAATAATACTATTCTTGAGAATGTTAGTATCCCTCTTATTTATAACGGAATGGGCAGTAAAGAGCGTAAAGATAAAGTTTTAGACGGTCTTCATGACGTCGGTCTAAAAGGTAAGGAAGATTTATTGCCGAATAAGTTGTCGGGCGGCCAACAACAACGTGTGGCTATTGCCCGGGCAATTATTAATAATCCTAAATTTGTCATTGCCGATGAACCGACAGGCGCGCTTGATTCTAAGACGTCTCAAGATATTATGGACCTCTTTGTCAAATTAAATAAAGAAAAGAAAACAACCATGATTATGGTGACACACGACCGTGACGTCGCAGATAAAGCTGACCGTATTATTCATATACTTGATGGACGTGTGCAAGAGGAAGAGGTGTTAACGCATGAATAACTTTTCTAATGTTATTGCAGTTGCCTTTCGCTCTATTCTTAAGAACAAACGTCGTAATATCTTCACAATGATTGGTATCATCATTGGTATCGCAGCTGTGATTACCATTATGTCTCTTGGTAATGGTTTTAAGAAATCTACGAATGAACAATTTGATGAAGCTGGTGCAGGTAAAGATCAGGCTTCGATTTCATTTATGACTGAAAATATGGACGCACCAAAAAACAATCCGTTTAAACAAGAAGATATCAGTGTGGTGAAACAAATTAACGGTGTGAAAAGTGCCAAAGTAAAAGATAGTGAAGATAGTACATATTCAGCTAAAATTACGAATACGCATGGTAGCGGTGATACAAGTCTGAAAAAAGTCAATGAATTAACTGATCCAGAAAAAGGTAAGGGGTTCACTAAAGATGATAATGACACAGAAGAGAAAGTTGCTGTTATTGATAGTAAAATAGCTAAAAAAGTGTTCAATAATCATGCGTTAGGGAAGTCCCTCTATATCAATGGTGAAGGATTTAAAGTTGTGGGAGTATCTGAAAGTTCAGGGATGGACGCCGGAGGTATGGGAATGCCTGAAGAATCTACAGTGCAACTCCCTACTAAGACATTTAATAAATATATGGGAAATTTAACTCAAGGTATGCCTCAATTATTAGTATCTGTTGAAAAAGGCGCTGATAAAAAAGAGATAGGTAAAAAAGTTGAAAAAGAGTTAAATAAAAAAGGTACTGGCACATCTGAAGGTCAATATAGTTATCAAGACAATGAAGCAATGATGAAAGGTATTGGTAAAGTCTTAGACACCATTACTTACTTTGTTGCGGCTGTGGCAGGTATTTCCCTATTTATCGCTGGTATAGGTGTTATGAACGTGATGTACATTTCAGTTACTGAGCGTACTGAAGAAATTGCGATTCGACGTGCATTTGGTGCCAAGGGTCGAGATATCGAAATACAATTCTTAGTCGAAAGTGTTGTACTATGTCTTATTGGTGGTATTATCGGTCTGATACTCGGAATTATCATTGCGACCCTCATAGATGCAGTGACGCCAGAGATGGTTAAGAGTTCCGTCAGTCTAGGTTCCGTCATTTTAGCAGTAGGCGTATCGACCCTCATCGGAATCGTCTTCGGTTGGATACCGGCACGTGCTGCTTCTAAGAAAGAATTAATTGATATTATTAAGTAATTAAGATTTAAATTTTTGAAACAAGTAAGTAATTAACCTCGTGGTAGTTACTTACTTGTTTAATATTGTTTAGAGGTGTAATAAGACATTTTTATATTGATTTAGGAGGAGAGAAAGATGTCTATCAAAGAAATGTTTCACGAGTTGATTAATAAAAAATGGACAGGTGAAGATTTGTGGACTATTGTTTTATCAATTGTATGTGCAAGCTTCTTAACCACACCTATATTGGGCATTCCTATAGGAATAGCAGTGTACTTTTTATTCTTTTATAAGCAAGAAGGTAGTAATGTGTTTGATAAATATCGAGATTATTTTGATAAGAAAGAGAAAGAGAAATAGAGGAGAAAACGAATTTAATTAATAAAAAAGATTTTTTGATGAGACTGCGTGTAGTGAGAAAGGCATTAAATTTTAAATAATTTTATACGAAGAGAAACTGGAAAGTTGTTATTTAATTGAGGCTTTCCAGTTTTTAATTTGTCTTATTTTGAAACGATACAATATGTAAGGCCAGTTAAAGTCAATGTAAGAATAATTGTCAAAACCAATGTAGTAATTATTCTTTCTACAAGAGAGACATGGCGTAATCCTATAAAAACTGTAACAGTAAAGAACACAAAGGCACAGATTAAGTATAGGATAAACGCAATCAATACGAATGTATTAGGGCTGTCTAAGAATTGTTGATAGTTCTCCATTGATATAACCTCGCAAATGTTGACCTTTATATAATATATCAAAAAGTAGTAAGTGTATCGAATAAAAATTGATAAAGATATAACTGTTTATTCTTTGACAAAAAATACATATTTAATATTTTAAATGAAAACAAAAAATTTAATACTAAATCTCAAAAACATAAAATTAACTAAATTTTAATAAAAATAGTTAAATAAGTTAAAGAATTCTATGTTATTGTGAAAATAGCAGTTATATTTTTCAATCTTTATAAAGGAAAAAACTTATAGAGGTGATTATTTTTGGAAAATTACAAAGAAAAAAACAGATTTAGTATCAGAAAGTACGCAGTCGGAGCAATATCAATTATTACGGGTGTAGCAATTTTTATTGGGGGACATCAAGCACAAGCTGCTGAAGATACGCATCAAAACGTTGATAAGCCTACGCAAACTCAAGAATTAACGCAAAGTGTTCAAAAAGAAAATCAATCAACTGAAGCTTCGGAGTCTTCTACTGAAAAGACACAAGTACAATCTCCGAATCAACAGGCTCAAGTTACTACGAAACATAATGATGAACAGATGAAAGAAGCTTCAAATCAAAATCTTAATGAAGCGGGCAATCTTAAACAAATCGATTCTAAAAAAGAAGAGCCAGCTACTCATCAAGACGCCGTTACGTCTAAAAAAACTGACGATGCTACGCACCAAAAAGAGCCATCTGCAAATCATCAATCCCAAGAACCACCTGAAAATGAATATTCAGTTCAAAAGAATGTAAGTGATAACACAGAATCAAATAAAAATAATCAAGATTCACAAACACAACAAGCAACGAATTCAGGTAAAAATACATATTCTAAAGAGCCTGAACAAAGTCAAGATACAACTCAACAAAAAGCAAATGAACAGGAATCTCAAAATGATTCTAAGAAAAAAGAAAAACAAGTTGATAAAGGTGAAAAACAGCCATCACAAGATTTACAACAATCGAATAAAAATGACGAATCAAAAGTAGACAAGCCTAAAAAAGGTGAACAAACTCAAACGAAATCCTCAAATACGAACCACAATTCACTGAACCAAAATAAAGAGAAAGAAAAACATCAACAAACGATCCAATCAACAAACAACAGAGAAGAAATTCCAAAACCATCTAAACAAACTACAAAAGCTAACAAAAAATCAGCTTCACAATCTTCACAATCATTACAATCAAAACAATCTAATAAACTTCCTAAAAAAGCTGCTCAAGCTCAATATAAAAATCAATATCCAGTCATATTCGTACATGGGTTTGTTGGTTTAGTTGGAGAAGATTCATTTGATTTATATCCAAATTATTGGGGCGGCAAAAAATATAATGTAAAAGAAAAATTGACAGAACAAGGCTATCGTGTTCATGAAGCCAATGTCGGCGCATTTAGCAGTAACTATGATCGTGCAGTAGAACTGTATTACTATATTAAAGGCGGTCGCGTTGATTATGGCGCAGCTCATGCCGCTAAATATGGTCACAACCGTTATGGAAGAACTTACAAAGGTATTATTCCTGATTGGGAACCTGGCAAGAAAGTACATCTCGTTGGCCACAGTATGGGTGGACAGACGATTCGTTTGATGGAACACTTTTTAAGAAATGGGAATCAAGAAGAAATAGATTACCAACGTGAGCATGGAGGAACGCTATCTGATCTGTTCAAAGGTGGAAAAGATAATATGATATCTTCCATTACCACTCTTGGGACACCACATAATGGTACGCCTGCTGCAGATAAACTAGGCACACGCAAATTTGTCAAAAACACAATTAATCGTATAGGACGTATTGGTGGTAGTAAAGCACTTAATTTAAACCTAGGATTCGCTCAATGGGGCTTCAAGCAAAAGCCTAATGAAAGTTACGCGGAATATGCCAAACGTATTGCTAATAGTAAAGTTTGGGATACTGAAGACCAAGCGATTACTGATTTAACTAGTCCAGGAGCAGAAAAGTTAAATCAAATGACGACACTCAATCCTAATATTGTATATACGTCTTATACAGGTGCTGCGACACATACAGGGCCTCTCGGAAATGAAGTACCTAACGTAAGACAATTCTTCTTATTCGATTTAACAAGTCGTGTAATTGGTAGTGATGAAAATAAAGATCGCAGAGTTAACGATGGTATTGTACCTGTGACATCTTCACTACATCCTACTAACCAAGCATTTAAAAAGGTAGGATTAATGAATCCAGCGACAGATAAAGGAATTTGGCAAGTGAGACCTGTACAATATAATTGGGACCATTTAGACTTCGTAGGATTAGATGATACTGATTATAAACGCGATGGAAAAGAACTAGGTGAGTTCTATCAAAGTTTGATTAATAATATGATGAGAGTCGAAGAAAAAGACGGCGTAGCTAAAAAATAAATATAGTCGCTATGTAAAAAATTTACCCTCATAGATAGAGGTCTAAATGACTTCTTCTATGAGGGTTTTCTAGTTCAAACTCTACAATTATTTATTTTCTTTTTCTTCACGACGTTTCAAATAATACGCGCCACCTAATAACCCGATAGGTACACCTGCGATTGGTGTAATGATATTACTTAAAATGAATACAGCAGCAACTAATACTAGAATATTGAACCAATTAATAGTTAAGTTTTTTAAATCCTCATATGATTGTTTGATTAAATCTTTAATTTTCATTATAAATACCATCCTTTTAATAAATTTTTTGAAAAATCATTTTAAATTGAGCGCTTAATGACACGATTTGAGTGAATAAATGCTATAAGTGCAAAGATAAGATAAATGACTGCGTAAGCAATCATTACTATGAATATCGGCATCATTGTTACATTGCCCATAATCTTCATAAAGGCAAGTGATGCAAATAGTGCATGTAGTAAAGCAACTATTAAAGGCAATCCGAAGTTGAATAGAATTTTGAGTAATAAGCCTTTAGACATGTCAGAATTTGTGAATCCGATGCGTCGAAGTATTTTAAAGTTATCAATTTCATCTTCAGTTTCATCCATTTGTTTAATGTAAATAATACATCCAGCAGCGATTAAGAATGCTAATCCTAAGAATGAAGTTACAAATATGAGAATACCATTCGATGCATCTATTATTTTTTTCAATTCATCTTTAGACACAACATTTGGATCAACTTTTGATGCGATGTGTTCAGCTTTTTTCATATCACTAGGATGTTTGATGTTAAATCCATAAACTCGCACAGTATTTTTATCAGTTTTTAATGAGTTGTATACTTTAGGGCTTACTTCCACCATAGGAGCAGCATATGAAAGTTCAGATGGGTAAACTTTGGAATCATCTTTATCTGTGACTTTCACAGTTTCTTTAGACTTACCTTTAACTGTGATTTGTTTATTCATGTTAAATTTCATTATTCCGAGAGCGGTTTTTGTATTT
Source organism: Staphylococcus sp. HMSC62A08 (assembly GCF_001839105.1). Classification (NCBI taxonomy): domain Bacteria; kingdom Bacillati; phylum Bacillota; class Bacilli; order Caryophanales; family Staphylococcaceae; genus Staphylococcus; species Staphylococcus sp. HMSC62A08. The sequence goes on from NZ_KV840026.1 coordinate 61,904, forward strand.
GTTAATCGAGCGTCATTACCTTTAAGATGTTTATTAACAATCATTGACGTATTCTCTGAAATACTCTCAGAATCATTTTGGAAAGTCATTACTTCGTCTTTTACTGTTTTAGGATTAATAGACTCATAAGTAATTTTATTATGCTTAATATTATTTTTATCTAATTGTTGTTCAAATTTATGAGCTTGTTTACCTTTTGAAAAGTCAAAATCTTGTGGTGTTGATGATTCAATATTATAATCCGAATTTGCTTTCGTAATAGCCGCAAAACAAAGAATCGTCACTGTAATTGCTGAAATAATTGCGATAACTGTTAATGACATCGCATTTTTCTTCATTCTGTGCATGATAGATGAGGTGCAGACCACATCCGTAATAGAGACACGTCCATTTTTAGCACGTTTAATAGATTTAAATATGAGTGAAACAGAACTTCTAAAGAATAAGTATGCACCGACAATAGTTAGGAATAATATGATGAATGGTGACATCATTGCCATGGTTAAAGGGTTAAATACGCCGAACATCTCAGTCGCCATATAGTATCCGAAAGCTATCATTAGAATTCCTAACACGCCACCAATGATTTCGAGTACAGTGATGCGCGCTTTAGTCGCTTCTGTCTGAGAACTATCCTTCATCATTGTTAAGATGCTTCTTCTTTTGAGGAAAAGGAAATTCTGAATAAGTATTAATACAAAAGCGATGACTAACATCACGATTGTGACAAGTAATGCCTGTGGTTCGAAACCAATTGAAAGGTGAACCTTTAACTTCATCAATTTAGAAGCGATGGCAAGCAAAAGTTGTGAACCAAAAATTCCAATGATTACGCCAAGAATACCTGTTACTACAAATATGGCAAATTGTTCAATGCTTAACATTCTTAGAATATTGCCTCTTGTTAATCCGATAAGTTGAAAAAGTGCAAACTCTTTCGTACGTCTTTTAATAAATAAGTGATTGGCATACATTAGGAAAATGATAATGATGATGAATAGAATTGTTGAGCCAACACTTGAACCTTTTTGAATTATTTTGAGAGAACCTGAATTATTGATGCTGTGTGAATACTTTAAAGTTGTAAAACTAAAGTAAAGTACGATACTTAATAATAAAGAAAATAGGAACATGCCATAATGTTTAATATTTTGTCTTAAATTTTTAAGGGTGATTTGATTAAACGTCATGTGTGACACCACCTAATGCCGATTGCAGTTTAATGATTTCTTGATAGAAGTCTTGTTTAGAATCTTCTCCTTGGTAAATTTCAGAGTGAATATCACCATCTTTCAACATAATGACTCTTTCAGCGAAACTTGCTGCTGAGGGATCGTGAGTGACCATAATAATGGTTGAATTAAACTGCTTATTCATATCTTCTAAACGATTAAGTAAATCTTGTGCGCTTTTAGAATCTAAAGCGCCTGTAGGCTCATCGGCAAAGATGATTGTCGGTTTATGAACGAATGCACGTGCTGCTGCCGTACGTTGTTGTTGACCACCAGAAATTTCGCTAGGATATTTATTTCCCAGGTCATAAATGCCGAGTGCTTCTGTGACTTCTTTATAATTTTGTTCCATTTCATATTTTTGAACTTTCTGAACTGAAAGTGGAAGCATGATATTTTCCTTAACGGTCAGAGTTGGCAACACACTGTAATCTTGGAAAATGAATCCGAGTTGTTTTTTACGAAAATTCGCAAGTTGTTTATTACTGAGTTTATTAATTTCATTGCCGTCAACTTCTACAGAACCTCCGGAAATAGTATCGATCGAACTGAGTACGTTAAGTAAGGTCGTCTTACCTGAACCAGAAGGTCCCATGATAGCGACGAATTCTCCTTTTTCTACCGAGAAACTGATATCTTTAAGTGCTTGATACTTTTGTTTATCACCATAGACCTTAGATAGATTGTTAACTTTTAAAATAGACATCTTTTTCACTCCTCAAGTTGTTTATACTTAAATTGTAGAGTCTTGCCGTCATCACTGCCTTTATCTAACCTTACAAAATCGCTGTCCAAACTTACATGTATGTAAGATTAGTAAATTTTGTAAAATAAAAACCACAATCCATTAAAAAGATTGTGGAAAAATTTAATTTAAATTTTTATTCGCATTTTTAGGTATATCATTTGTCTTAACTTCTGAATAATTCAAAACTTGACCTTGTTTTATTGTGAGTTTGAGATAATGATTGGTTTTTAACTTCTTAGTAGCCGTATAAGTAATTTTATTACCATCACCTTGTTCATCATAGCCTACCGTCTTGTAAGTGTAATTGTAAAAATCTTTATCTAATTTTTCTTTATTCACAGGTTGATTCGTTTTAACAAAATACGCTTCTTTAGGAATCATTGGATTATATTTATTCAAGCCTTGTACTACGGAATCGTTTGGATGATGTTCACCGTAAATTTTCCCTACTAACATGAGCGCGCCAATTACAAGAATAAAAACACCCAGTGTAATTAATAGTTTCTTTAACATTTGAGTGATCACTCTCCATTTATTTTTCTAATTTACTCATGGCTTTCTTAGGGATATTGTCTTTATTAACTTCTTCATAACTTTTTACGGTGTCTAATTTTTCTTTGATTTTTAAATAGTGATTTGGTTTGAGTTTTTTCATTCCCATATATGTGATTTTTTTACTATTACCATTATCATCATAGCCAGTTGTTTTATAAATGTTGCTTTCATCTTCATAATCCTTAGGGGTATGTTTCAGTGGTTTAGTCGTTTTTACATAATATTCTTTTGTGGGTTCGAATGGGTTAGACATATTTAAACTTTTAACATCTTTATTATTTGGGTGATGATCACCATAAACTTTTAATCCGAAAAGTAATCCTATTATTAATAAAATAATGACTATTATAGTGGTTAATGAAATTTTTAAAGCTTTCATGAATCTTTCACTCCTTTAATTTGTTTACAATTTAATTGTAGGAGCTTTGTTGGTAAGTTGCCTTTATCTAATCTTACAAATTGGCTTTTCAAACTTACACGGTTGAAAGTTTTGAAAAATAAGACGCCCGGAATACTTAATAAGAAAATTTTTATTGTACATAAAGTTTGTTATGCTACAAGTAACATATATTATTGTAGGGGGTTCATGATGTCGTTTTTAATTGTTCTAATCGTTGGGGCTATATTAGGAATCTATTTTTATAAACGTGAAGAACCAATACACGTTAGCAGTTGGATTAAAGGTATTTTAGTTATTGTAGCAGTACTATTTATAGTAGATTTTATAAATCATTTTGATCAAATTAAAGATGGTTTTCTAAATGGATCAAAAGATATAGACAAGAATAATCCATTTGAATAGGAGAGGTTGGAGTATGAAAATTGCATGGATTTTATGGTGGATTGCTACAATTTTCTGGGGAGTCGTCGCGATAGGCCTATTCGTATTTGCATTAATGAATGGATTGAATAGTGAAATGGAATGGTATAAATTCACTTTTCTCATGATAGGGATATTTTTAGTGCCAATCATCTGCCAAGTAGTGTGGTTAATTATCAATCTCATTGTGAGTAAAAATTTTAGGGAAAATCAATATAATTAAATTTCTAGTGTTGAGAATCATTGAAAGATGAACTCTCAACATTTTTTTTGTGAATTTTTAAAAGTGATTTGTATTACATAATTAATTTATGAGATGATGAAGTTAATCAACATTATAAAGCATTAAGTTTATTTAAATCTTAATAGAATTTTAAAAAATGATTGTTATAATTCATGTGAAACTTTGAATCATTGGTAAAGGAGTATGTTTATGAAAAGGTTAATACTATTAGTAAGTGTATTAGGTTTATCTTTTATTTTAACAGCGTGTGGGGGTTCTGGAGAGCAAAAAGAACCGTCGAAAGAAAGTCAGAAATCTGATAAATATGAATACGAATATTATGAAGTATTAAATGATGGTAAAGAGGAAACTCCTAATGTCGAGATTAAATATAAAGATAAAAATGGAAATTCTCATTTAGAAAGAACGGATTTAAAACATGTTTATGAACACATCCTAAGTGATGGTAATAAAAAGCCATACATTGTTAAAGATGGAAGCAAGGTACACGTTTATCGTCCACCATATATGATGTACGGCGATGATGATGTTGAAGGTAAAGCAGTTTCAAAAGATGAAGTATCTAAATAAGAAAAGGTGAGTAGATGAAACGTAAAATATTTAAATTTATAAGTTTAATGATTGTTATCACTACAGCCTCACTTGGTATGTTATCGACGGAATTAGATGCTGCAACATCAGGAGGGTCTAGTAGTTCAAGCTCAAGTAGTTCAAGCAGTAGTTCATCAAGTGCCTCTTCGTCGGCTTCAAGAGGCTCAACATCGTCAAGTTCATCAATGAGTCGTTCAAGTGCAGCGAATGCATCTCGGACTGCTCAACAATCGAGTCAACGTGCAGCGCAACAGGCGGCCAGATCAAGTAGTATGAAATCTAGTGCAAATGCTTCAAAGTATAGACAGAGTACTCAAAATATGAGATCACAGTCTCGTTCATTGATGGCTCCAAGACGTCCGTATAGTTCTGGCGCGCCTTATACATCACAATATATGGCGACTTCTTACTATAATAATTGGTTATATTTCTATATCATTGCACCTTCATCACATAATCAACAGGCGAAGAAAGATAGTGTGAGATACCAAATGAATATGTTAAAACAGCAGATGAAATCAAATGAAAAGTTATATACTGTGACGGTTCAAACTAAAAGGGTAAGCGTGTCATTGTAGTACCTAAAAAACAATACGATAAAATTAAGACAGGTAAGAATGTAAAAATTAAAAATGGTATAGTACAATAATGAGCATTAAAGGAGAATTAAATCTTTGATGAAAGCATTTATTAATAAAGAGAAGAAGAGTGGATACCTGGGTATCTTATTTACACTCGTATTTGGTTTCGTATTCAGTACAATGTTCACACCATTTATCGGCATCCCTGTAGCTTTATTTGCTGGTTACATCATTCATAATGTTGAAGATAATGAAGAAGAATAATTTAAAGAATCAAGGAGTCTAAATCATGAAAAAAGAGATATTAGAATGGATTATTGCTATCGCTGTTGCGCTCATCATTGTAGGGTTAGTACAGAAATTCCTGTTTACTTCCTATACCGTCTCAGGAGAGTCTATGCACCCTACTTTTGAAGATAGAGATAAAGTTATGGTGAGTCGAATTTCTAAAACATTAAACCATATTAATTCTGGTGATGTAGTTATTTTCCATGCGACAAAGAAAGATGACTATATTAAACGTTTAATCGGTAAACCCGGAGATACAGTTGAGTATAAGAAAGACCAATTGTATTTAAATAATAAGAAGGTTTCAGAACCTTATTTAAATTACAATAAGAAACATAAAGTTAATGAGTATTTAACTGAGAACTTTAAATCGAAGAACCTTAAAGGTGCCAATGGACATATGAAAATTCCTAAAGATAAATATTTAGTCTTAGGTGATAACCGACAAAACAGTATTGATAGCCGTTATGATGTGGGCTTAATCGATAAAGATCAACTTGTTGGTAAAGTGTTATTTAGATATTGGCCGTTGAATCAATGGAAAGGTGGATTTAATCCAGGAACTTTCCCTAATTAATATAAAAATGCCTCTTAGCAATTAGACTACCCTCAACTCAGGGAGGTCTTGCTAAGAGGCTTTTTTAATGGCTATCATCTATTCGGTTTCTACATTCTTGCCAACAGCTTCCCATCTTAAAGCAGTCGTGATAATTAAACCAACGAGCGGTACGATAGCTAGAATTAACATAGTATTAGTTAAACCTACAGCTGCAAGTATAATTGGGAATACGAAAGTTCCGATGATACTACCCGTACGACTCACAGATTCTACGAAACCGGTAGCTTGCGAACGTAGATATGTAGGAAATGATAAAGCAGCAATCGTCTTACCTTGTGTACCTGGACCACCAGAATGTCCGAATAAGAATAGAGCGATGAAGAACGTGTTAATGATCATTGGTAAGCTGTGATAGAACACGCCTGTCATGACCATAGCAATCAAGACGAGACTGAAACCAATCATGGTTAAGCGACGTGTGCCTACTTTGTAAGTGAGTTGCGATCCTACGTAAGCTCCGATAATACCTGCTATGTTGACAATGGCTGTTCCTAGTAAGACGCCCAATTTATCTTTACTTATAATGTAAGTTGCAATAATTGGTATGTATAATCCTACGCCATAGTATTGCATCCCTTGCAATGTTGAAATTGAAGTTGCTAAGACAATTCTTTTTAAATATTTAGGCTTAAATAGTTCAGTTGTTGATGGTTTTGAAGATTTATTTTCGGAAAATGAAGTTCCGTTACCCTCTAACTTAAGATTTACATCATAATTATTTCTTACATATTCAGTAGCTTCTTCCAATGAATGATGATTAATGATCCATGTTGGACTCTCTTTCAAATATTTGATACGTAAAATGTAAAGCACGAGAGCAATGAATGCACCAAAGCCTACTGCAAATCTCCATAAATGTTCGCCTGTACCCATAACAAAGAATGCGATAACCACAAGTGCAGACACGACAATCGCTACGTACCAAACAACTTGCCAGTAGTTGACGTTACGGCCTTTCTGCCATTTATTACTGATTTCTGCGATAAAAGTGAAGGCAACAGGACTGTCCATGCCGATAGCGAAGCCCATAATGAAGCGGCATGTAAGTAAAATAAAGAGATTTGGAGCAAGTGATGCGCCTAAAGAAGTAATCACGAGAATAAGTAAAGATACGGATAAAATACGTTTACGACCAAATTTATGTGCGAGGGAGCCACCGAGAATTGCACCAAAAAGTGCCCCGATAGGTAAAGAGGTCATGACAACTGAAAGCATTGTTGGAGACAAATGAAATTGTTTCGTGAGTTGATCGGTCATAGTTCCTAGAATTGTGATGTCATAAGCATCTAAAAAGATCGTTCCCAATATCATGAAAAGTAGAATTTTAGATGTGTGTTTCTGATCTGCATGATCAATAATTCTAAATAAATCATTTTTAGATTTTACGATTTCCATATTATCATTCCCTTACATTTTTTGTCTTTTTAAGCGTAATTGAGTGTCATTAAGTTAAAATTAACCTAAGTTTAAAATTTTATTAACATTACTCACACAATCAGTTAAAAATTGTGGATAACTTTATGGACAGATATTGTATAACCCACATTTATCAACGTTTAAAGGTAAATTAGGAGTTATCCACATAATATGATAAGGTGTTGATAATTTCCAGAATTGTGCGAAAAATACATCAAATGTCTATTCATAACTAAGAAATGAAGAATGGATCCAGGGCGTATTCTTAGATAGTTATGTTTATGATTTATTCAAGAAAGAGTATCTACAATTAAAAAGAGAGGGTCATTAAAAAAAGACAGGATTTGTACATCCTGTCTTTTTAGTAATTTAGAATTGAATGAGGAATCATTTTATTTAGTTATTGTTTGAACGAAATTTTCATATTTATTGAAATTAAAGTTCTTTCTTATTAAAGATACTTATAGATAATTTATAGGTCAAAGCAAAAGTTGCTAATCCTAAAATGCCAAAGACAACGAACACAAGTAAACTTCTTGTATTACTTAACATTTCTACCATTGAATTATCATAATGTGCGGCTATAATAACTGCAAGGATGTAGAAAATAAAGTATATGATAATCATAAAGAAGACAGTTACCATGATGATTGTGTTGGAATTTTCAGGACCAAATTTGAATGTTAATGGGAACATGGCGGAATAAATACCAGTACATCCAAGAGAAACAAGTGCGGAAATCAACGCCATATTGAAACTATGTGTAATGATTAATACAATCGGAAAACTAACCACCAATGCAATGATTATGACAATACAAAAAAGAAAATAGTAGCTCTTAACATAATCAGATCGTTTTATAGGTAGTGTAGAAACGTAATTCATCCATTTAGAATCTTTTTCTCGTTTAAAGTTATCTGCAATTGAAGAGATTAATAATGCAATTAAAATAAAACCGCTCATAGGTGGGCTTGCAAAAGTCATTACTACTGTAGCAATGATTCCAATAATTAAATAAGTAATTAATGGTTTCTTTGTTTCATAGAGAGTACTTAATACTAAACCTTTCATTATTTGTCACCTCGCATAACAATTTTAGTAGCATCATCAATATTGTTGATTTGTTTAGCTCCAGGCACTTCTTGATAATTGTTTACTAAGCTTATTCTGTTATGGTTGCGTTCTCTTGATGCGACCAGATATTCATTACAAATATTAAATGATTCCAATGGTTGCTCTACAATTCCATAATTTTTAAGTAATGCTTCTTTGTTTTCTTTTAAAATGATTTCCCCGTCTCTCATGAATACTAATTTATTTGCGAGTTGTTCAATATCTTCTGAAATATGTGATGAAATTAATATTCCATTACCTTCATTTATATAATCTTCAAGAATTTCAATCACTTGTTCTCGACCTGAAACATCCATTCCAGCAGTTGCTTCATCAAGAATAAGTAATTTAGAATCATGAGCCATCGCTATTGATAAAGCCGTTTTCATTCTCATGCCTCGTGAAAAGGTGTTAACTTTATTCTGCGTTGGTAATTCAAATTCTTTAATTAGTGAAAAGAATTTCTCACTATTCCAAGTGCGATATATATTTGCAAACACTTTATCTATAGATGTGAGCGTTAATTTATTAGGTACTCTTAAATCATCAAAGACGACGCCAATGTGCTCTTTATATGTATTATCTTCTTCGGCAACTTCTTCGTCGAAAAAGCTGATTTTACCGTTATCTTTATGTCTATTTCCTACAATTGTATTAATGAGTGTAGACTTACCTGAGCCGTTCTTACCAATTAAACCGACAACTTCCCCAGGCTTAATTGAGAAAGAAATGTTTGAAAGATGAAATTCTGACTGATTATAAGACTTATTTAGATGATTAATTTCTAAAAGCTTTTCCATTCATATTTCCCCCTTATTAAATGACAATTTAACTGTGTTTATAGAAACGAATAAGTTTAGAAAAATAAGTATCTTCCTACTTTCATAAGTCTCCCTCCTCAATAATAAAAATATTTTCTACTGGTTCGTTAAAAATTTTGGCTATTTTTATAGCGGTTAAAATAGATGGAGTGAAATCATTACGCTCAATTAATGAGACAGTTTGTCTGGAAATGCCTGCTTTTTTAGCAAGTTGTGTCTGGTTATATCCATCTCTTGCACGTAATTCTTTAAGTCGATTTCGCAATTTCTATCAACTCCTTACACACATAACATATATTACTTTTGTCATTTTGACAAGTATATTAGTCAAAATGACGTAAATTAATGTCAAATATCTTCAGATAAGTTTAATCAAATGTAGAGAATCTTATCTAGAAAGCGGAATGATAAAAGATTAAAATGCTGGTTATAGAAGCGTTCTTAAATTAAATTCACCGATGAATCATTTGTAAATTGAGGCTATCTCATTATTTAGATAAATTGAAACAAATGTATTTTGGAAATGTATATATTTTGTTAATATATCTATTGTTATGAAATCCGGGAGGTGCAAGTGGTGAGTTTTTATAACTTCATGAAAAACTATGAAGGTGAGAAGAGTCATTTTGGTGACTTATTTGAAGGTATGAAAGATATCGATTTTCCTAAAGATGTCTCTAGTCCTAGAGATATTATTGATAGATTTCAACATTGGCTTGAAGAACCGAGCTTACATGATACGATTCATCAAGCTATTGAGTCATATGAGCAACAGTAACAATTTTAATCGTAATTTATATTTATCATTCGGGCTAATATTCCATCATTAGAACGCTAATGTAAGGGAAAAGGCGTCAACATTAATATAAAAGACTTTCAGGGAGTGTTGATCATGAACAATCTACACAATATTAGAGTGAAAAATAACTTAGAAATTAAAGAGCTTGTAGAAGACATAAATAAAAAATTTGGTACTCAATATGAAGTGCATCATATTTGGGAATGGGAAAATGGTGAAAATGAACCCAAAATGGAAGATGCACTTGTGTTAGGTAAATATTTTGATGTTCCACACCAAGAATTTCTAGATAGCGAAATGAAAAAGTTAAAAGATTCATTTGATGATGTATCCATCAATAAATAATTAAACAAATATAAAGGAAAGTAAGTATCCCTCTCAATTCATAATAAGAATCAAAAAAATATTTCTCACCTTTGTATTCATAACATCGTAAAGGAAACCAAGACGAAGTAGTTATATCAGTGATTAACAATGCGGTCAGTCTACCCGGCCTAGTTAAACTGAACTATTTCATCTTGGTTTCCTCTTTTTATATCATTTTCAATCAATTAAGTATCAATGTCCTCATTCACTCGATTTCAAATCTCACCGTCAAAGGGTCAGTCTAAATGTGAATCATCACATGATTAGGTATAGATTAAACACAATTATTTGTCGATACATGTGTTGTCTCTGGAAAAATTAATTATAATTTTGTACTATTGTCAGTAATGAGTGGGCACGCGCTAAGTATGATAAACATGCTTATACGACGTTCTCAAAGACGGTTAATGATATATAACTTTTTAATACAGAAAGATGTTACCGTTTCATTTATAAGGGGAAGATGCATGTTAACGACATGTGGTTCGACCCCCATTTTCATAAGGATAAAAAAAGAAAATAAGGAGATGAATAGATATGACACGAGTAGTTCTAGCAGAAGCATACCGCACACCTATAGGCGTATTTGGAGGTGCCTTTAAAGATATCCCTGCTTATGACTTGGGCGCAAAAGTAATTAAACACATTGTAAAAAGTAGTGGCATCGACCCAAAAGAGGTCAATGAGGTTATTCTAGGCAATGTCTTACAAGCAGGACAAGGTCAAAATCCTGCACGCATTGCTTCCATTAAAGGCGGATTATCTGAGGCCACGCCATCATTCACAATCAATAAAGTCTGTGGTTCTGGAATGAAGGCTATTCAACTTGCCTACCAATCTATCGTAGCTGGCGATAATGAGATTGTGATTGCAGGTGGTATGGAAAGTATGTCTCAATCTCCAATGCTATTAAAAAATAGTCGATTTGGATTTAAAATGGGCAATCAAGCGTTAGAAGACAGCATGGTAAGTGATGGATTAACAGATAAATTTAACGACTATCATATGGGAATTACGGCAGAGAATTTAGTTGAAAAATATGGTATCACTCGAGAAGAGCAAGATCAGTTTGCTGCGCACTCTCAACAAAAGGCTGAACACGCACAAGAAACAGGTGGATTCGATGCGGAAATTGTGCCAGTAGAAGTGCCTCAACGTAAAGGGGAGCCAGTGGTTGTGTCACAAGATGAAGGGATTCGTCCAGGTACGACAGCTGACAAGTTAAGTCATTTACGTCCTGCATTTAAAAAAGATGGTTCTGTTACAGCTGGAAATGCATCAGGTATTAATGATGGTGCTGCAGCAATGTTAGTTATGACTGAAGAGAAAGCGAAAGCACTTGGTGTGAAGCCGATTGCGGTGTTAGAGAGTTTCGGAACAAGTGGTGTAGATCCATCCGTTATGGGAATTGGTCCTGTTGAAGCGGTACGTCAAGCATTGAAACGTTCAGGTAAAACGGCGTCTGATATCGACGTGTTTGAACTTAATGAAGCCTTTGCTTCTCAATCATTAGCAGTTGACCGAGAATTACAATTGCCACAAGATAAGGTGAATGTTAAAGGTGGCGCGATCGCATTAGGCCATCCTATTGGTGCATCTGGTGCTCGTATATTAGTTACTTTATTACATCAACTGAATGAGACGACTCAAAATGGTCTTGCTTCATTATGTATCGGTGGTGGTCAAGGTATTGCTACTCTCGTATCTCATTATGACGCGAAATAATAAAACAAGCTGTAAGTGTATGTCAACGCGACATCGCTTACAGCTTGTTTGCTTTATTTATGAAATTAGGAAGGTTTAATAATGCGATGACGTAATGAATGGCTCTTCCATTAACGATCGCTACAGGTAAAAGACTTTGTTCACCCTTTTAAATGCATTTTTATACATTCATTTCTTTGGCAAGCCGGCTCAAAGCTTACCAAAGTTGTGGGGTAGTTGAGGGTTACATGCGTCACGTTGATGTACTTGATAATTGAAAAATTTGATTTGGTTGCTTAAATGATTGCTCATTTATGGTTTGATTGCGAATGCTCTGACAGGAAATCCTGGGGCATCTTTAGGTTTTGGACTAATCGCATAGATAATTGCGCCACGCGTAGGTAATTGATCTAAGTTTGTTAATAATTCTAACTAGAAAGTATCTTTGCCTAGAATGTAACGTTCACCTACAATATCTCCGTTTTTAGCGGTATCCACAGAAGCATCGGTATCAAATGTTTCATGACCGATGGATTTTACGCCACGTTCTTCGATAAGAAATTTCAAGGCATCTAGACCCCAGCCAGGTAAGTGTTGATTGCCATTGGCGTCTTTATTTTCAAATTGGTCAATATCTGGCCAGCGTTTAGACCAGTCTGTGCGTAGAGCTACAAATGTACCAGATTCAATTTGACCATTGTGACTTTCCCATTCTTCAAGGTGCTGTCTAGTTACGATGAAATCGGCATTCTCTGAAGCCTCTTTAGAGTAGTCTAGGACGATGAGTGGTAAGACCAATTCTTTCAAGTCTAACTCTTCTAAGTATCTTCGATTTTCCACAAAATGAATCGGCGCGTCGATATGCGTACCATATTGTGTAACGATACTCCATCGTTGAACGTAGAAACCATGTTCTTTGACGTTAAAGAGTGTCGATACTTCACCTTTTCAAATTCACTAAAGCGAGGAATCTCAGGATCGAAAGTATGTGTTAAGTCGACCCATTGTGCCTCTTTAAGTTGATTCAGTTGGTCCCATAAAGGATAGTTTGTCATAAGCATCACCTCTAAATGATATTATGCTGTTGTTACGCCATTTTCTTGACGTTTCTTCTTCACTGCGTTAACTAAAACAGTTAAGGCATCTTTTACTTCGTCTTCTTTACGCGTTTTAAGGCCACAGTCTGGATTAACCCAGAAGAGTGAGCGGTCAATTTGTTGTAAAGAACGATTGATAGCTGTAGTAATCTCTGCTTCAGTTGGAATACGTGGACTGTGAATATCATAAACGCCTAATCCAATACCTAAATCGTAATTGATATCTTCAAAGTCTTTAATTAAATCACCGTGACTACGTGATGTTTCGATTGAAATAACATCTGCATCTAAGTCATGGATAGCATGAATGATTTGTCCAAATTGAGAATAGCACATATGTGTATGAATTTGTGTTTCATCATGTACGGATGATGTTGCTAACTTAAATGAGTTAACCGCGTCTTTCAGGTATTGTTCATGGTATTCAGAACGTAATGGTAATCCTTCACGTAATGCTGGCTCATCTACTTGGATGACTTTAATACCTGCTTCTTCAAGCGCTAACACTTCTTCATCGATCGCTAATGCGATTTGGTCTTGAACGACTTTACGTGGGACGTCTACACGTTCGAAGGACCAGTTTAGGATTGTGACTGGACCAGTGAGCATCCCTTTTACAGGTTTGTCAGTTAAACTTTGTGCGTAAACCGTTTCTTTCACTGTTAATGGTGCTGTCCATTTTACGTCGCCATATATCACTGGTGGTTTAACGGCACGTGAACCGTATGATTGTACCCAACCAAACTTAGTTACTAAGAAGCCTTGAAGCTTTTCGCCGAAGAATTCAACCATGTCATTACGTTCAAATTCTCCATGTACGAGTACGTCTAAACCGATGTCTTCTTGTATTTTAATCCAACGGGCAATTTCATTTTGTAAGAAGTCTTGATATTCAGCATCTGTAATACGATGATTCTTCCAATCTGCACGGTATTTACGTACTTCACGTGTTTGAGGGAATGAACCTATTGTTGTTGTTGGTAAATCTGGTAAATTTAAGCGCTCATATTGTTTTTGTTTACGTACTGAGAAAGGTGACTTACGACTTGTAGGAACGCTATCGAAGTCGTATTCAAGATTTTTAAATGATTGGCTTTGGAAACGTTCGTAACGCGCTTTAAGTTCGTCATATTTAGCGCTATCACCATTATTGAATAAACGGCGTAAGGCATCTAATTCATCTAACTTTTCAGTAGCAAAACTTAATCCTTCTGCAATAGATTCGTCTAATGTTTCATCATCTAAAGAGACTGGCACGTGTAATAAAGATGATGATGGTTGAATGACTAATTGGTTTGTATGTTGTTGTAACGTTTCGATTAATTGCTTTTTAGATTCAATGTCTGCAGCCCACACATTACGACCATCAATAATGCCTGCATAAAGTGTCTTGCGTGAATCGAAGTCTCCAGCTTTAATTTGTTTTAAGTTATAACCATTATCATGAACAAAGTCTAAACCTAAGCCGCCAACTGGCAATGTGCTTAAGAATTTTAAATGTACACGTTCAAAGTATGTTTGGATGACTAACTTTTCACCTAAACCAGCTTGAGCGAAGTAATCATAAGCTTCTTTAGTGATATTCTCATAGCTTTCACTATCATCAGTGACTAAGATAGGTTCATCGATTTGAATGTATTCGGCACCGGCATGAATCAGTGATTCTAGTACTTCTTTATAAAGTGGAAGCAAAGTTTGAACTTTCTCTTCAAATGATTGGTTGCCACCTTTAGAAAGTTTGACGAAAGTAATTGGGCCAACGATAACTGGATGGGCATTGACATTGATAGATTGGGCGTATTTAAAGCGTTCGAGTAATGTGTTTTTCTCTACTTTAGGTTCTACATTATCCCATTCAGGCACGATATAGTGATAGTTAGTGTTAAACCATTTGATGAGTGCACTCGCTACATGTTCTTTATTACCGCGGGCGATATCGAACAATAAATCATCATTCACTTCACGACCTTGGAAACGTTCTGGAATAATATTAAATAATAAAGATGTATCAAGAATGTGGTCATATAATGAGAAATCTCCAACAGGTATACTGTCTAAATTGTAATTCTTTTGAAGTAAGAGGTTCTCTTTGTGTAAATCAGTCAGTGTTTGATCTAATTCAGCCTTATCGATTTTGTGAGACCAGTAGCTTTCAATCGCTTTTTTCCATTCTCTTTTTCTACCTAATCTTGGGAATCCTAAGTTTGAAGTTTTAATTTTTGTCATAATATTGCCTCCTTGTTAGCAGTAATAGATTTAGAATATGCTGCGAGTTCTAATGAATAATCTACCTTTTGAAAAGGTGTGATAATGTACAAACCGTTAAAGTATTCATGTACTGTATCGATGAGTTCTTTAGAGAGTCTTAAACTTAATTCTTTCGTTTTTTCCTTATCATCTTTAACAGCTTTAAATTGGTTAAGTACATCTTCTGACATTTTTATGCCTGGCACTTCGTTATGTAGAAAAAGTGCATTGTTATAACTGGCTATAGGCATAATGCCAATGAAGAACGGTGTATTTAGATGTTTCGTTTCTTCATAAACTTGTTTAATTTTTTCTTTGCTATAAACGGGTTGAGTAATGAAATAGCTCATACCGCTTGCAACTTTTTTCTCAAGTCGTTTAACGGCACCGTCAAGTTTTCGTACGTTTGGATCAAACGCACCAGCGATGTTGAAGTTGGTATGTTTCTTCAGCGCATCACCATCCGTGTTAATACCTTGGTTAAATCTCAGTGCAAGTTCTGTTAGACCTTTCGAATTCACGTCATACACGTTGGTTGCACCTGGTAAATGGCCCACTTTAGAAGGGTCACCAGTAATGGCTAGAATTTCATTAACCCCGATGAGTGAGAGACCTAAGAGGTGAGATTGAAGCCCTATAAGGTTTCTATCACGACATGTGACATGAACGAGTGGTTCAATATCATAACGTTGTTTGATTAAACTTGCTGCTGCGATATTACTGACTCGAACTGTTGCAAGGGAATTATCAGCCAACGTAACCGCGTCAATACCTGCTTCATCTAATTTTCCGACGTTGTCGAAGAAAGTATCTGTGTCTAAATGTTTCGGCGTATCTAGTTCGACAATCACAGTTGGTCCATTTTTAACTTTGGTAGTAAGATTTTGTTTCATCATGCTCGTTGGTTTACGATTTGATTTCTTCGTGATGGGAATCACTTTTTTATCTTTTACAGGTGTTAAACCTTGAACAGCTGATTTAATATAGCGGATGTGCTCAGGTGTCGTACCGCAACAGCCACCGATAAGTCTCACGCCTTCGTTGATAAGTTCTTGTGCAACATCGCCGAAATATTGCGCATTGTCACTATATTTAAATTCACTATTTTCAATGTCTAGTAGACTTGCATTTGGATAACATGATAAATATGCCTGTTCAGGCAGCTCTATATGTGAAAATGAACGCTGCATATGGTGTGGACCATGGTGACAGTTAAGACCAACAACGTCAGCACCACACTCAACGAGTTGTTTAAGTGCCTCGTTAATTTCAGTGCCATCGACTAAATAATTGGTGTTGGAAGCGGTCAATTGCGCAATAATAGGAATGTCATATTTCCTACGTGTTGCGACTACAATATTTTTCAATTCGTCTAAGTCGTAATAAGTTTCAAATAATAGAGCGTCTACGCCTTCATTGATTAAGGTATCGATTTGAAGTTCTGTATGATATTGAATCGTTGATAAACTTATTTCTTCTTGTCTCACACCTCTAAAGCCACCTACAGTACCAAGAATAAATGTGTCCTCATTGGCAGCGCGTTTAGCAATTTGTACAGCTGCTTTATGTATTTCTCTGACACGATGTTCTAAGCCGAAGTTTTTAAGCTTTTCGAAATTAGCACCGTATGTGTTGGTTTGGATCACGTCCGCACCAGCTTCGATATATGAGCGATGGATGTGTTCTACCTTGTCTGGATGAGTAAGGTTGTACGCTTCAGGGCAAGTGTCGAGCCCTTCTGAGTAAAGTATTGTGCCGATAGCTCCATCAGCTACCAAAACGTTGTTCTGTAAATGTTTCAGAAATTGACTCATTGAAAGCCTCCTTTAAAGCGTAGTTAAAATCTGCGATGATTTCTTCAGGATCTTCAAGCCCCACACTTAAGCGGAATAAACCGAAAGTAATTCCTCTTTCTTGTCTTACAGCTTCTGGAACAGCTGCATGTGACATTGTTGCTGGGTGAGAAAGAATGGTTTCAACACCACCAAGACTGACTGATACAAGTGGTAATGTGAGTGATTCTACAAATGCTTGTGCTTTAGATTCATCTTTCAATCTAAATCCGATAACCGCTCCACCTGTGGAAGCTTGTCTTAAATGGATCGGGTTATTTCCTGGGTAATAAACTTCTGCGATTTCTTCACGCTGATTTAAGAATTCAACTAAGCGTTCAGCATTCGACACAGATTGTTTAAATCTTACCGGTAATGTTTTGAGATGCTTCGCCAGAGCCCAGCTATCATGTGCAGAGAGTGCTGTGCCAGTGCCGTTTTGTAATAAATAAAGTGCTTCTGCAATATCTTTACGATTTGTGATTGCTGCACCTGCAATGAGATCGCTATGACCACCTAAGAATTTAGTTGCGCTATGAACCACGATATCTGCGCCTAAGGCTAATGGTGATTGACCAAGAGGTGTCATAAATGTATTATCCACTGCTAAGCGTAGGTTATTTTGTTTAGCGATTCTTGCTACTGCTCGTATATCTGTAATTTTGAAAAGTGGATTCGATGGCGTTTCTACGTAAATAAGTTTAGTATTCGTTTGAATGGCATTTTCAATTTCAAGATTATTTGTAGCGTTTACCGTTGTAAATTCGATATTAAAACGATTTAAAATTTGTTCAGTGAGTCGAAATGTACCACCGTATACGTCATCAGGAAGGATAACGTGATCGCCTGACTGAAGCGTCAGTAATACTGCAGTAATTGCTGCTATTCCAGATGCGTATGCAAAAGCATAGTTCCCGCCTTCTAGACGTGCGAGTTTTTCTTCTAAAAGAGTGCGATTTGGATTTCCACTTCTTGCGTAATCATATTGAGTATCGCCACCTAGTACTTTTTGGTGAAAGGTTGACGAATCATATAATGGTGGATTAGCTGAGTGATATTCTTGTCCTCTGCGTGAATCAAAAATGACTTCTGTTTCTATAGATAAACTCATGAAATCACTCCTACTTTAGAATTTTCTAATGCTTGAATAATATCTGTTTCGATATCGTTATAATCTTCAATACCTACAGAAAGACGAATAAGATGTTCATCGATGCCTCGTTTATCCTTTTCTGCATCAGGCATGTCTACATGTGTTTGTGTGTAAGGGAAGGTAATGAACGTTTCTGTTCCGCCTAGACTTTCTGCGAATATGCAGACGTTTATATTTTCCAGAAATTTAGCAACACTATAGGCTTTATTCAGTCTTAAACTTAGCATTCCAGTGCGACCGCTATAGAGTACTTCGTCAATGGATTCAGTGTGACGACATCTTTCAGCGAGTCGTTGCGCATTTTCTTGAGAACGATCAATACGAAGGTGTAGGGTCTTTAGTCCTCTTTGAAGCAGGTAACTATCTAGAGGAGACAGTGTTGCGCCTATCATGTTATGAAATTGACCAAGTTGTTCTGCTAAATGTTCATCTTTTACTGTGACGACGCCGGCTAGTACATCATTATGTCCACCGATGTATTTCGTTGCCGAGTGGAGTACGATATCTGCGCCTTCTTCAAGTGGCGTTGAAAGATATGGCGTTAAAAAAGTATTGTCTATGATTGTTAATAATTTATGTTTCTTACTTAGTACGTAATAAGGATCGACGTCTATTTCTATCATTTGTGGATTTGAAATGGGTTCAATGAATAATGCTTTTGTTTGTGGTGTGAGATTTTTTTCAACATCTTCATAATCTAAGAAATCTACATATTTAAATTTCACACCGTATTGTTGTTCGTAGAAATCGAAGAGTCGGAATGTACCTCCATATAAATCAAATGCTACGAGAACTTCATCACCAGGTTTGAAGATGTTACATACAAGTTGAATTGCTGCCATACCACTAGAAGTGGCGAAAGAGGCGATGCCCTTTTCAAGTTTTGCAAATGCTTCTTCAAATGCAGTGCGTGTAGGATTCTTTGTACGTGTGTAATCGTATCCTGTTGACTGACCTAGATGAGGATGTTGGTATGCGGTAGATAAATA
Source organism: Staphylococcus sp. HMSC62A08 (assembly GCF_001839105.1). Classification (NCBI taxonomy): domain Bacteria; kingdom Bacillati; phylum Bacillota; class Bacilli; order Caryophanales; family Staphylococcaceae; genus Staphylococcus; species Staphylococcus sp. HMSC62A08. The sequence goes on from NZ_KV840026.1 coordinate 81,119, forward strand.
AATTGGATTGGCAATAGCGCCAGTATGGTCGTGTGTTAGAGCGATTTGAGCTAATTCAGTATCCTTCATTACTAGACCCTCCTAATATAAAAAATAAAAAAAGCTTCCGTCCTTTAAACCCGAGTAAATCGGATGTAAAGGACGAAAGCTTCGGTTTCGCGGTACCACCTTTGTTCGTCACTTTATTGCTAAAGTGACCTCTATCAGTACGCCATCATGTAGGAAATGGTTACATGTTTGGAAGTGCCAATACATTCACAATCTTAATCGCTACGTTAAATCATTGAGCCTAATAAAAACTCATTTAGTCTTTTGAAAGATTAAATGAGTATTAACGATTAGTTGTGACGGTAGTAATTCCAGTACGCCATTCAACATCAATGTTAATACTGTATCGCTGTAACGGGCGAACCCGTTGATACCTCATATTGGCATCAACACTCCAAGGCCATTTTCAAACTTTCTTTCAATGCCTTCTCTCAGCTTATGAAGACTCTCTGTATTAGCAGTGTAAGTTCTACTTTCCTTTTTATAGTGTGTAAAATGTTTCGTTTTGTAATTGTTAATACATAGATTACATACTGGAAAATGATTTGTCAACAACTTTTCTGAAAATTTAGATTAAATAGTTAATTTAGAAAGTAGTAGGAGGATTTTGGAATGAACGTTGAAGTTTGTTAAAAAGTTTCGGAAGGATGTGGAAAAATCTTAAAACGCTTGTACAATGAGATTGAAATTTTTAAAATAGTAAGTGATGTGTTGAAATAGGAAGTTGGACAGAAAATAGTTGAGCAAAATTAATTTCTTTGTCCCGAACCCAACTTGCATTGTTTGCAGAATTTCTAAAAAATTTTTTGTTGGGGCTTCGCTGGTAAGGTTGGTTAGGATTAAGAAGAACTTGATATCAGTGCACTTTCAATTCAGATATCTACTGCCAATATGTTAAGCATTTATAGAAAGATGTGAAAAGATGACACAGGAAGAAGATCAACGTTTGCAACTTGAAAGTAACGAACATGTGCAAAATATAGCTATTGATTTAATTAAACCGAATCCTTATCAACCACGAAAGTCATTCGATGAGGAGAAATTGCAAGATTTGGCGAAATCAATTGAGCAACACGGTATTCTTCAACCGATTGTATTAAGAAAAACAGTACAAGGCTTTTATATTGTGGTGGGTGAACGAAGATTCCGAGGATCTCAAATCGCTGGATTAAGAGAGATCCCTGCAATAGTTAAAGAACTATCAGATGAAGATATGATGGAACTAGCTATTATTGAGAATTTACAACGGGAAGATTTAAATGCGATTGAAGAAGCTGAAAGTTATAAAAAGTTGATGTCGGATTTAAACATTACACAACAACAAGTTGCACAACGATTAGGTAAGTCTCGACCATATATTGCCAATATGCTAAGATTGCTTCATTTACCTTCAGAAATTATGACAATGGTTAGAGAAGGAGAATTATCTGGGGCACACGGCCGTACCCTCTTATCATTAAAAGACGCTTCGAAGATGAAGAAGATAGGGAAGCAAGCCATCCGGGAGTCTTGGAGTGTAAGACAGCTCGAGCAATATGTAAATACGTATTTACAGAATGATACGGTTCAACCAGAATCGAAGCAAAGTAAGAATAAGAAACCTAAATTTATTCAACAACAAGAAAGAGAACTCAAAGAACGATATGGTTCTAGAGTTGATATTTCTACTTCTAAGCATGTTGGTAAAATCACTTTTGAGTTTAAATCAGAAGAAGAATTTAAAAGACTGATTCAACAACTTAATGAAAAGTAATTGATTTCATGTGGTTTTTTAAAACTGAAGACTGATTCAATTGAAAGAGCTTTAAGCTATAGTGTATAAGTTACGAAAAATTTAAAAAAAAGGAGGTAACGAAATAATGAACCAAATAAAGCATATTTTATCTTCTTTATTTGAACCTTTAACCAAAATTGAGACATATGAGAATCTTGTCTCAAAAATTATAATGATTTTGATTTATATCATTGTTGCACTCATCGTTATTGCGATTTTAAATAAAGTGATTGAACAAGCTTTTAAAATACAAAATAAAAGTAAAAAAGGAAGTAAAAAACGTTCAAAAACGCTCATATCACTTGTACAAAACGTAGTAAAATATATTGTATGGTTTATCGTACTTACAACCATTTTAAGTAAATTTGGTATTAGTGTTGAAGGTGTTATCGCCAGTGCTGGTGTCGTTGGTGTAGCAGTAGGTTTCGGTGCGCAAACAATTGTTAAAGATATCATTACTGGTTTCTTTATTATCTTTGAGAATCAGTTTGATGTGGGTGACTATGTTAAAATCAATAGCGGCGGAACAACTGTAGCAGAAGGTACAGTTAAATCTATTGGTTTAAGATCAACACGTATTAATACGATTTCTGGTGAGTTAACTATTTTGCCAAATGGCAGTATGGGTGAAATCACCAATTTCTCTATTACAAATGGCACTTCAATTGTGCAACTTCCAGTCTCAGTTGATGAGAATTTGGATCAAGTTGAGAAGAAATTAAATAAATTATTCACGTCATTACGCAGTAAATACTATTTATTTGTTAGCGACCCAGTTGTCGATGGTATTGATGCAATTGAGAACAATAAAGCAATCATTCGTGTTTCTGCAGAGACGATTCCAGGAGAAGGTGCTTCAGGTGCCCGTATTATTAGAAAAGAAGCGCAAAGAATGTTTGTCCAAGAGGGAATACGTATGCCTCAACCGCTATTTACACAATACGATGAGGCTCAAAGTAAAGACTAGTTATCATTGGAGGTAATTTCATGACGTCAAATTACGGAATAAATGATATAGTAGAAATGAAAAAACAACATGCATGTGGAACGAATCGCTTCAAAATCATAAGAATGGGTGCTGATATTAGAATTAAATGTGAAAATTGTCAGCGTAGTATTATGATTCCACGTCAAACGTTTAATAAAAAATTGAAAAAAGTTCTTGAATCTCATCAAGACAAAGAAAGTTAGGAGAATGATTAATGGCTTTAACAGCAGGTATCGTAGGTTTGCCTAACGTAGGTAAATCTACCCTATTTAATGCAATTACTAAAGCTGGTGCATTAGCAGCGAACTACCCATTTGCTACGATTGATCCAAATGTAGGTATCGTAGAAGTACCAGATTCACGTTTACTCAAATTAGAAGAAATGGTACAACCTAAAAAAACTATCCCTACAACATTTGAATTCACTGATATTGCAGGTATCGTTAAGGGTGCCTCTAAAGGTGAAGGGTTAGGTAACAAATTCTTATCACATATTCGTGAAGTAGATGCGATTTGCCAAGTTGTTCGTGCATTTGATGACGAGAATGTGACGCACGTTTCTGGAAGAGTAAATCCATTAGATGATATCGAAGTCATCAATATGGAATTAGTATTAGCTGATTTAGAATCAGTTGATAAACGCTTACCTAAGATTGAAAAAATGGCACGTCAAAAAGATAAAACAGCAGAGATGGAATTACGTATTCTTACTAAAATTAAAGAAGCTTTAGAAGATGGTAAACCTGTTAGAAGTATTGATTTCAATGAAGATGATCAAAAATGGGTAAATCAAGCTCAATTATTAACTTCTAAAAAAATGTTATATATCGCTAATGTGGGCGAAGATGAAATTGGCGATGAAGATAACGATAAAGTAAAAGCAATTCGTGAATATGCTGAGAAAGAAGATTCTGAAGTTATCGTGATTAGTGCCAAAATTGAAGAAGAAATTGCGACACTCGATGATGAAGATAAAGAAATGTTCTTAGAAGATTTAGGTATTGAAGAACCAGGTCTAGATCGACTTATACGAACTACTTATGACTTATTAGGCTTGTCAACTTACTTTACTGCAGGTGTTCAAGAAGTACGTGCATGGACATTTAGACAAGGTATGACAGCCCCACAATGTGCAGGTATTATCCATACCGATTTTGAACGTGGATTTATTCGTGCCGAGGTTACAAGTTACGTTGATTATGTAGAGTATGGTGGCGAAAACGGCGCTAAAGAAGCGGGTAAACAACGTTTAGAAGGTAAAGATTATATTATGAAAGACGGAGATATCGTACATTTCCGCTTTAATGTATAATTTAATAGATTTTTATGGAGGTTGGGACATAATCAATTGTCTCAACC
>NZ_KV840026.1:85387-162029 GCF_001839105.1 Staphylococcus sp. HMSC62A08
TGACAACGAAAATAATTTTGATAAATTACATTTCTGTCTCACTCCCAAACTGTCGACAAAGTCTTTGATTTTGTGGGCAGTTTTTTTATTTATGCGAATATTTTCTTAGAGGGCTTGTTGATTCGAGGTCTTGATAGATAAACTATTTTATAAAAAAGAAGCAATGGCATTCAAATTAGAGATTGTAGTGACTCAGAATCTAAACGCCATTGCTTATATATTTGAAATTCCAATTCTTTAAAAAAATGGAATGACTTCGCTTGCTTCTATAATATCTTGTGTACTGAAAAATTGCTTGCCTTCACCGGTATAAGCTGGTTCAAGAACTAAATTTGCCTTAGCACAATAAAGCCATTCAGGGTGAATACCACAATTTAAGATATCTTGAAATTCTTGGAACTCTTTATTCCAATCTAAATTTAATTGCATGCTAAACACCTCAACCACATTATAGAACGAACGTTCGTAAAAGTGAAGTATTTTTGTTCGTTATTGTTCGCTTTTTAAGATGTGAACCAAGAAGCATCTACGTTACTGTCGATATAGTTAGCATCAACATTTTGATTTAATTCGGGTGAATAGTAGCTATCAGTATATTGCCATAACACTTTTTCTCGATTAGGTTCTTCGGCTTGATACGAAGCCATCCAATAGCCATCATATGAACTTACAGCATTTGCAACGTGATTAATCATAAAGTTTTCATACGAATAGTAGAGTATTTTTTTATTTCCTGCAAGTTTTCTCATTTCATCTGCCCAAGCTTTTGTTGCTGTTTCATCATCACCATTTGTCACTGTTTGTTGTTCGTAGTCATTGACATAGAATTCAGCTTTTGGAGCACGATTGTGTAATGTTCTTGCTTCGTAACGTGCGTCTGCAGCATTTTCATACATACTGTAAGAATAAACACCAAATTTCATATTGTTTTTGTCTAATAAGTTAGAGTTGTGTTCTAAAGACTGATCAACGTACTCTGAACCATACTGGCCGCGAATGATAATGAAATCATAATTTTGTTTTAATTTTTTGACTTGAGCATCAGTTAGATTGCCTTGCCATTCAGAAATATCTAGAACTCTTTCGCCATTATCAGTGACAGCTGCTCTAGATTTTGTTGAGAATGTTGAACGATTTTGTGTTGCGTTACTTTTTTGATTAGGATGTTTCTTTATGTATTGTTGGTAGCCATACCCCATTGTTCCTTTTTCGCTTGTTGACTGATTATTTGAGGATTCTTTAGCATGTGCATTTACTATTCCTAGACTTGTTGCTAATACTGAAAATGAAATTACCGAGTAAGTGACTTTCTTTAACATAAATGTGCTCCTTTGTGTGAGAATTTAGAAATTACATGCAATTGTATGTAAAATGTAATTTTTATACTATTACAATTAAACGCACCTCGCAACAACGTATCTAACACGATTTACTATTGTGAAAAATAAGGTTACACGGAACATAAAACATTTGTAATTCAATAAATTGTATGTGTTTTAATCATGATTGGATGAAGGGAGTCTAAGGGTAGTCTTATTTTTATAACAACTGTTTGTTTCTTTGTGTGGTGCTAGATTTTGAATTTATTTTGAAGGATGAGCTTTAGAATATTTATTGTAAAAAGTAATACTCTATGCTATAATTCTTGATTGTGAGTAATGAAAATTATTCCTTGCTTATCACATAAGTGTTGATAAGCCGCATAGACCACAAGGAGGTGCAAATAAACTATGAGAACATATGAAATTATGTATATCGTACGTCCTAACATTGAAGAAGATGCTAAAAAAGCTTTAGTTGAGCGTTTCAACGGTATCTTAGCTTCAGAAGGATCAGAAGTTTTAGAAGAAAAAGACTGGGGCAAACGTCGCCTAGCTTACGAAATCAATGATTTCAAAGAAGGCTTCTATAACATCGTACGTATTAAAACAGATAACAATAAAGCTACTGACGAATTCCAACGTTTAGCTAAAATTAATGACGATATCATTCGTTACATCGTTATCCGCGAAGACCAAGATAAGTAATAATTAGACGGGGGCGTTTAAATGTTAAATAGAGTTGTATTAGTAGGTCGTCTAACGAAAGATCCAGAATACAGAACCACTCCCTCAGGCGTAAGTGTAGCGACATTTACTCTAGCAGTTAATCGTACTTTCACGAATGCTCAAGGGGAACGCGAAGCTGATTTCATTAACTGTGTTGTCTTCAGAAGACAAGCTGAAAATGTTAATAACTACTTATCTAAAGGTAGCTTAGCTGGCGTTGATGGTCGCATACAATCGCGTAGTTATGAAAATCAAGAAGGTCGTCGTATCTTTGTTACTGAAGTTGTGTGTGATAGTGTTCAATTCCTTGAACCTAAGAATTCACAACAAGGTGGCCAACGTTCACAAAACAACGATTTCCAAGACTATGGTCAAGGATTCGGTGGTCAACAATCAGGACAAAATACGTCATACAATAACAATAATTCATCAAAATCTAATCAATCTGATAACCCATTTGCAAATGCAAATGGCCCAATTGACATTAGTGACGATGATTTACCATTCTAATAACGAACGTATAAAAACGAAAAAATAGTCAAAGGAGGCAGTTAACCATGGCAGGTGGACCAAGAAGAGGCGGACGTCGTCGTAAAAAAGTTTGCTATTTCACAGCAAATGGTATTACACATATCGACTATAAAGATACTGAATTATTAAAACGTTTTATCTCAGAACGCGGTAAAATTTTACCACGTCGTGTAACAGGCACTTCAGCTAAATATCAACGTATGTTGACTACAGCAATCAAACGTGCTCGTCATATGGCATTATTACCATATGTTAAAGAAGAACAATAATATATCATTTATTGTTAAACCCCGTAGGCATAGGCTTGCGGGGTTATTTTTGTGCTTTGAAATATGGAGTTAGGGCAGAAAAAGGGCATGAGGTGAAGGTTATAGAGATTTATACATAAAAAAAGAGACAACCTTCAGTTAAGTACTAACGAGTTTTTACATTTATTAACGAATTCAGCAGTTGGTGATGAGACTGAAACGAAAGAAGTTGTCGTCAAACGTGGTGAATATAAAGAGAATCCACAGAATGGTAAAGTACAGTTAGTCTATAATGAGCACGTTGGGCTTTTAGAAGTTCCTATTAAGCCTAGTAATCGTTTACGTGCTAGGGATATACTCGGAAAATATCATAAATTATTTATAGATAGGCAAGAAATTACAACCCGTAATTTCGAAGTTAATGTTTGTGAATGGGATGGCGATGAAGAAGAACAACAGCAAGTAATTGATACTGTCGGAGAGGAACACCCTAATAGACCTTTCATTATTGGTAATGTTCCTTTGGAAGATTAAGAAAGGTATATAGGATTGTGTCTAAATTGACTAGTAAGATAAGCATTGAAGATATGTTCAATAGAGCAATGGCGATAAAAAGATATACAGTTTTGTACTATGATGATTTTATGAGTGATGAAGAAAAAGAAATATGGAAGACCCTACATGATTTTCAGAAAGCTAGTATTATATTGCCATTTAATCTAATGTTAGTACGTAAAAACGTTGATAGAAGAATAGTGCCATCTATAAAATTGAATGATAACAGAATATTTATATATCCGAATAGATAATCACCAAAGTTATTTACTGATAAAGTAGATTTAAATTTAGCGACACCAATATTTATTGATAGTACCGGTCAAGATGATGAAAAGAATAAGAAAGATTTAGAGAAGTTGAGTAAGAAATGTCCAAATGAAGAGTTTCATATTGATAATTAGGTAGATGTAAGTGATAATATTAAACAAGCGCCAAACCATATAGGCTTGGCGTTTTTATAATATAGATGCTATCATGACTGATATACTATATCAACTAAATTATCAGTTTGAATTTTTCTTCTTTTTATATTTGATAACGGAGTTTTTCTTTTGATGTTTTCCTTTGTATATATTGTGTATAACTATTAATGTTCCAAACGATGAAGTTAACAATAAATTGATAATTAGAAAATTAGATTGTTTCATTTTAGAATTAAGATTACTTACCTCGCAAGAAAATTTATTTTCTTCAAAGTGCTTTTTTACACATTTTACAGTTGTATCTTTCTCTGATTTATTTTGTTCGCTTATTTGATCCAGAGTATATCCAGTGCTTAATAATGTTAATGTTATAGGGATTATAGTTATGAAAAATTGGACAATATTGTTATTAAATGTTTTAAATATACCATCGTCTTTTTTAAAGTCCTCTTGATAAAGCCATGTTAATAAAGCGCTTGTAACTATAATTACTATGAAAATTGCAAGTGTAGTGTTTTTAATATTTAAACCAAGTAAAAATAAAAGTATTGATAAAACCAAGAATGGTAAAAACAATACTAACGATATTGCATAAATCAAATGACTGTTTTGAGCCCAGTATTTAGGTACACCTTTAATAATACCAGTAAATTTTAAGAATATTGGATTTAAATTACTTTTTCTCATAAATGCCTCCTTAATTGTCGATGGATATTATTAATTTCATTAAACTATTATATAAACAATAATGCTAATATATGCTTGTTTCAATAAAATAAGCAACTGACAAGTATTCAGGTAGGCTAATAATTGTTGATGACGTTCCGTTGGAGGATTAATGATGAAAATGAGAAGCACTAACTATTCATTCGGTTGAGTAGTTAGTGCTTTTCTGATGTTAAAAGCCCCAAATTAGAGGTGGATCTGCTTCATAGTCTTTTTTATTTAAATTTTCTTTCTTAATAATATCATTAGGTGTTAATTTATCCTTAGCATTTTTTTCTTTAAAAAGTTTACCTACGCCATCTGTGTCATATCCTACGTCTCCAGTAAACTGATGATTATCTGCACTTGATATATAGGCCTCAAACTCTAAAGTTTTATCATCATTAATATAACCATCAATAAAGTATCCTTTCATAGGACTCTTTTTGAAGTTGTTAATTTTCATAGTTTGATAATTTTTTAGATTATGTTTGAAGTATAAATCTATACGCTTTTCTTGTGTCGTAATGTAATTCTCCTTTTTATTTTTGTGCAAAGTATGCCCTCCTAATCCTATAAGTGTTAATATCAATATAAGAATTATAATTTTTGCTTTCATCGTCCACCTCTTGTTTTTAAAATATTAAAGAGTATTTTATTATGAAATTTTCTGACGAACTGTCATTTAAAGTTGCTGATGATTCTTATAAAGATTTGAAAAAGGGTCGTGAATATGACTTGAGTGGTCAGAATTTCAAGGTCATTGAAAAGCGCGATGCTAAACAAAATGGTTTGAAAGTCTATGCACTTACACTAGTTGTGAATGGTGAAGTAGACACTAATCATATTTATATGGGCTAAGCTAGAACAGATTTTAAAAGTATACGAGATTTGTTTACAGATTTACAACTTGCTTTTTATAATAACACATCTAATTATAAAATTAATAAAAGACACAGTGATTTAGATAATACTACTATAAACGAAGAACAATAATATATCGTTTATTGTTAAACCCCGTAGGCATAGGCTTACGGGGTTATTTTTGTGCTTTGGAAATTAGTTTTCGTATCTAAAATCATTGATCTTCATCAAATATAATTCTATGTATGCTAAGTTATTAAATGTGAGCGAAATTATAAAGAGGAGCTTAAAATGGAATATAATTTGAAAAAGGTTTTAAAGAATCTGTTTATTAACTTAATTATTACTTTTGTCATTGCATTTATAATCAATTACTTTGGAATTAATTCAGATAAACATGGTTGGTTTGCGAATATTATTGATAAGATTAATTTTATACATATTTTTGGTAATAAAACTGCGAATGCTGTAGTAATTGTAGGTTTAGCTATAACAATTTTTGAACTTATACACGATGTGTTCTTTGATGATGAAGATGAAGACGAAGAAGATAGTAAGAAGAACTAGATATTGAACAATGTAGTTATCTTGAATGTTTTTAGGATTAACATGTCTGGTCAGAAGCGTCTTCACTTAAGTTAAATAAGGATAAGCAACGATAAAAAGCTAAGATAATACGTTTATTATATTTAAAACGTACTATCTTAGCTTTTCATTTTTAATGAATGGGTTACATTCTTATATCAACATTATCTAAATGCTTTTGATATTCTTTAACTTTACTTTCTAAGAACATTTGATAGGGCGCATCGAAGAAATCAGCTAAACGTAGAGCATCTTTAAATTTAGGTTCGTGGTAATGATTTTCCCATTCCCAAATTTGATGTGCTTCATAATGCGTTCCATACTTCTCGTTTAATTGTTGTGCTAATTCCTCTATTTCTAAATGTTTTTTAGTTCTTAAGTTATATAAAATATGTAAATTCATACATAACATCTCCTATTCGTGTTGAAATAATCTAGATGTATCGTTTGGATGTAATTTTATTCTATTATTATAAAATAAGACTTTCAAGTTAAAGTATTTTGAATATGTGTCATTATTGTAAAATTTAGGGTATCTTTCTAAAAACAAGAGATTTTGAGGTGTAATTGATGGAAATTTTTGATGCTCATTTTCATATTTTTAATTTTGATTATCCAGTTAAAGAAAATAATGGCTATTTGCCGCCTGAATTTAAAGAGAAAGATTATAAAGTATGGCAAGAAGATCTCAACATTATAGGTGGGGCGATAGTTTCTGGATCATTTCAAGAATTTGACCAAGAGTATTTAATACATGCACTCGAAACGCTAAAAGGTCAGTTTGTAGGTACAACTCAATTGCCTATATCTACCTCTGATGAAGTGATAGAAAAGTTGAATGAACTTGGGGTTAGAGGTGTAAGATTTAACGTGAAAAGGGGAGGTTCTGAAGATTTAAAACATCTAAAGTCCTTTGCGCATCGTGTTTATAATTTAGTGGGATGGCATACTGAACTCTATATAGAATCCAAAGAGTTAAATGAAATAAAGGAAATATTATTAGAATTGCCACTGGTTTCAATAGATCATTTAGGCCTTACAAATGAAGGGTTCGAAGATTTAAAAGAATTAGTTGAACAAGGCGTGTATGTTAAAGCGACTGGTTTTGGAAGAATTGAAGTCGAACCAATTCAAACGATGAGAGAATTAATGGATATTAACCCAGACGTGCTCATGTTTGGTACGGATTTACCATCTACTCGTGCGAAACGTCCTTTTAATAAATCAGATATTGAATTAATTAAAAAACATTTTACCGAGGAGGAACAACAGAAAATATTCTATAAAAACGCGATGAGATTTTACAGAATTAATGAAATTTAGTAATGCTGTTTATGACGTTTAGAATCTAATTTAGATAGAATATTTGAAAGTATTGTACTTATAAGGATGATAGAGATAAGCGTTGAAAAAATATAAACTTGCTTACTTTTAATGTTAAAACCAATTTCAAAATCTCCATGTAAATGGCCTTTAATGAAAAAATTTAACGTCATCATCGCTAATATTCCAATTATAGATAAGAAACTTAATATATGCATAATTTTACTTACTAGCGTAAGTTTAGTGTTTTTATGATTCATAGAAAATACCTACTTTTTTATGGTTAGTAAATAGATTGTGCTAAATTCACAAATTATAGCTTATCATATTAAATGTCTTAATTATAACTACACAATTTCAATTTTGGAGTAAAGTTATCATTCTTAAATGATTTAAGTTTGTCTACAAGTTCTGTATATACGATGAGGCTGGGACAATGAGAATAATTTTGCTAAATTATATTTCTGTTTCACTTCCAGTTTTTGTGAGGATTAAGAAATTAATAAATGATTTAGTTTTAAACTTGAATAAAAATTTTTATCAAAATTGTTTAATGATTTTTAACTAAGGGTAACACTTACTAATAGGTAAACAATCTTAAAATAAAGGAGATAATAATTATGTTTGGATTTATAGGTATGATTATTGTCGGTGGTATCATTGGTTGGATTGCCGGCTTAATTATGGGTAAAGACATTCCAGGTGGAATTTTAGGAAATATTATTGCTGGTATCGTAGGTTCATGGATTGGTACTATGATTTTTGGACATTGGGGTCCACAATTAGGTAAAATTCACATTTTCCCAGCATTAATTGGTTCAATTGTTTTAATCTTCATTATTTCTCTAATTCTTAGATTATTTAAAAAGAAATAATGAGTCGATGTAAATAAAGTTTTGAGGGAGGTTATATTTCCCTCAAAATGTAGATGTCTCAAAAAGATTTAGAGTAATAATCTTTTTGGGGCATTTTTTGATTTATACAAAAATTTTTCTATATATGGGATATTTTTTGACATAAAAAGAGGATGGCGCTGGGTTACGCCATCCAGGAGTATTATGTTCATGAATATAAAAGACTTTGTAGTTACTACTAACTACATTCTTATAATATCATGGTTTACATTTATCTGACAATAAAAAAATTTTTGTTCATTTTCTTTCTAAATCTATTTTCAATTATAACGCCTTTAAACGATGAGTTGTTTATGGATATTTTGAACAAGAAATCTAAGTATCTACTTGAGGGTAGTCTGAGGAAGGTCTTACATAATAGCTAATTGTATGTGATAATGGAATATAAAATGACATCTAGGAGGTTGCGTATGGAAGGTTTATTTACATTTATTATTATCACATTACTTATTATTATTGTTCCAGGGCCAGATTTTATAATTGTGATGAAGAATACTATTAATTCCAGTAAAATGAATGGCTTCATGTCAGCATTTGGAATTACAACTGGGCATATTCTATATTCTTCTTTAGCGATTTTTGGCATTATATACATATTGACAAGTTTATATTACGTATTTTTAATTATTAAGATATTAGGTGCTTGTTATCTTATTTATTTAGGTATTCAAAGTATTAGAAGTGCACACAGTTCAGTGAATTTTAGTAAAGAAGCTTTGATGGATGTACGTAATGTAAGTTATTTAACATCTTATAGACAAGGATTTCTGAGTACAAGTCTCAATCCTAAAGCGATACTATTTTATGTAAGTATTTTGCCTCAATTTCTCTCACAAGGCGGAATTGAAGTGAAATCAGAAGTAGCATTACTATCTTTATCAGTAGTGCTTGTAACATGTTTATGGTTCTTGTTCTGTGTATTTATATTTCAATATATTAAATTATTATTTAGTAAGCCTAAATTTAAAGCAGTTTTCGACTATATCGTTGGATTCGTATTAATTGGCCTATCTATCAATTTATTATTAAGTAAAAGTAGTTAATCGTACTTAAGTAAGGAGTATTAAATATGAATATTTTTCTTGTAAGGCATGGGGAATCCCAATCAAATTATGATAATCAACACGGGAACCCATATTTTTGTGGTCAATTAGATGTTCCTTTAACTGAAAAAGGAATGCAAAGTGCCCAAGATTTAATAAGTTATTTTGCTGATAAAAAGATAGAACATGTATATGTTTCAGATTTACTTAGAACCCAACAAACCTACGAAAGAATATTTCCTTATAATATTCCTACGACATTCACAAAATCATTAAGAGAACGTTCGTTAGGTGTTTTCGAAGGGAAAAATAAACAAGACATCAGCGAAGATAAGGAATATGAGAGATATTTCAACGATCCGGAGTTTAAGGATTTTAGACATAGTTTTATACAGAAGGCACCTGATGGAGAAAGCTATCAGGATGTACATGAACGTATTGCGCGTTTCTTTGAAAGTGAAATTCATAAGGATAGTGACAATATAGTGATTATCGCTCATCAAGTTGTAATAAGATGTATATTTGTTTATTTGGGGCAACTCACTAAAGAAGAAGCTTTAGAATTAAATATTGATAATTGTCATCCCTACTTAATTGAGAAATAAAAAGAAAGTGAATGGAGTAGTTAATGTAACTTGCATCCATTCACTTTTTTTAATGAAATAAGACGTCCGGATGTGGCTGGAACTACGAAATTGATTTTGCTAAATTATATTTCTGTGCCACTCTCATAGTGTTGAGACTTGGGATAACCTATAAAAAGTGTCATAAATGTGCTGAGTAATATAAGTAGCACAGTTAGGAGAGCCATAAGACCTACAGGGACAATTCCAGCTGCAAATGCAACTATAATAAAAAGACCATACATCATTACTGCAAACATTTGAAGAATAGCTGATATGATTCTACAAATTAAGTTATTGAAAAATCCTAATATCAATGCCGGCAAAGCCATAGCGATGTTAGTAAGTACAGCTAACCATACTTCCCATGGGTGATCGTAACTCATTGTGTTAGGGCCAGAAGGGTATTTAGCCATAACAAGAACCATTGCTACTGTTGATAAGATTGCTAAGATTATAAAACTTACGCGTAGCTTCATCAAGTCACTCCTATTTAAGTTTTTAAAAGTTTATAATTATGTAAAATGAAGTTAGTCACTCTTAGTGTGAAGTAAATTGATAGCGCTGTCAAAAGTATTAAAAAAACTTCTATTTGATGCATCAATGAACATCAAATAGAAGCTAGTGTTGTTTACTTCTTATTTATCGAATACTTCTGTGTCGATACCTTTCTTTTTAAGGAAGTCTTTAATTTTATCTTGTTGTTTTTTATTCACATCGCCCGCATATTTAGTTGGAACATCAACAACATTGATAGTGTTTTGAGGTTGGTAATTTAATTCCTCAATATCTTCATCAACATTGGCGATTGTACTATTCAACGCATTGAAATAATTGATGATTCGTTGCGTAGGATCTTTATATTCTTTAGGAATCTTGTTGTTTTTCACGAACTTTTTAAAGTGTAGGTCATTTTTAACAGCTAAATTAGAAAGCTCACTTAGTTTATTAGCTTGATCTTTTGTTATTTTAGGACTACTATCACTTTGTTTATCCAACTTGTGTTGCATCACGTATTTATTATCTAATACGTCGTTGTTAACTTGTAGGTATTTTTTTAGAGCGCTTTTCATTTCAGAGTCGCTAATATTTTGTCCTTTTTTATTTGATGAGAAAATATCTTTTTCTTTAATGTTTTTAGCGCTTTTAGGTGCGTGTGCACTACTATGATCATTTTGGTTATTATCATTTTCACTATTATTGGAACAGGCTGCAAGTGTTAATGAAAGTGCTAATAATAAACTCACAATTACTCTCTTTTTCATAGAATTGAGAAACTCCTTTTTTACATCACTCATATTAAGTATATACATTTTATTGTTATTACACACGTAATAGAATATCATTTATGAAAAAATATTTGAACGTTTTAGAACTACATTTGAACGTGAGATATGGCTACTTTGTGGCTGTGTTTTATAACAAACCTTTTGGCATATCGTTTTTAAGTATCTACCACCAAGAGTGATAAATGTATAAAAAAACAGAGTCTTAAGTGATTAAGACTCTGTCCATGTGAAGATATTATGATAGGTATATATTTAAAACTTAATTTCTAATAATATAATCAAATGCGTTCAACGCTGCGTTAGCGCCAGCGCCCATTGAAATGATGATTTGTTTGTTTTTCTGGTCTGTTACGTCTCCTGCTGCGAATACACCAGGAAGGCTTGTAGCGTTATCACAATCGATAACGACTTCGCCACGTCCATTTAACTCAACTGCATCTTGTAACCATGCAGTATTAGGGACTAAGCCGATTTGAACAAAGATTCCATCAAGGTTGACTACTTGTGTTTCGCCAGTATTTAAATCCTCATAACTAATACCAGTTACGTGGTCTTCGCCGATAACTTCTGTAGTTCTAGCATTCGTTTTGATGTCGACGTTTTCCAATGAACGTAAACGATCTTGTAAAACATTATCTGCTTTTAATTCAGAAGAATATTCAAATAATGTTACGTGCTTAACAATACCAGCTAAATCAATAGCTGCTTCGACACCAGAGTTACCGCCACCGATAACTGCTACGTCTTTGTTTTCAAATAGAGGGCCGTCACAGTGAGGGCAGAATGCTACACCTTTATTGATAAGGCGATCTTCTCCAGGAATATTAAGTTTACGCCAACTTGCACCTGTAGAGATAATCACAGTCTTACTTTCTAATACAGCATCATTCTCTAAAGTGACTTTAATTGCTGAGTCTGTTTTTTCGATATTAGTGGCACGAATACCAGTCATTGTATCAATGTCATATTGTGAAATATGATCAGCAAGATTAGATGAGAACTCTGAACCTGTTGTTTCTTTAACAGTAATGAAGTTTTCAATGCCAGCTGTATCATTCACTTGGCCACCAATTCTATCAGCAACGATGCCTGTTCTTAAACCTTTACGAGCAGTGTAAATGGCAGCACTACCACTTGCTGGGCCACCACCTACAATGAGTACATCATAAGGGTCTTTGTCATTAAATTCAGAAGCATCTTGTGTGCTTCCTAATTTCGTTAAGATATCTTGAATAGTCATACGACCATTACCAAATTCTTGTCCATCTAAAAAGACAGCTGGAACTGCCATAATGTCTTCAGATTCTTCGCGGAATACTGCGCCATCAATCATTGTATGAGTAATATTAGGGTTAATAACACTCATTAAGTTTAATGCTTGAACAACGTCAGGGCATTTTTGGCAAGTTAAACTAACGAAAGTTTCGAAATGGAAGGGACCTTCGAGGCCTTTGATTTGGTCAATAACAGATTGTTTTTCTTTAGGGGCACGACCACTTACTTGTAAAATTGCTAATACAAGAGAGTTGAATTCGTGACCTAAAGGAATACCTGCAAACGTTATGCCAGTTTCTTCACCTGGGCGGTTTACTGAGAAACTTGGTGTACGTTTTAAATCCTTTTCAGTTACCGTGATGCGAGCTGACATTCCAGCAATCTCATCTAGTAACTCTTTAAGTTCTTTTGATTTATCATCTGAGCCAAGGCTAGCGACGAATTCAACGTCGCCTTCCATTAGCTCTAATAGTTGTTGTAATTGTTGCTTTAAATCAGCATTAAGCATGTTTTAATGCCTCCTTAGATTTTACCTACTAAGTCTAAACCAGGTTGTAATGATTCAGAACCTTCTTCCCATTTTGCTGGGCAAACTTCACCTGGATGTTGACGTACGTATTGAGCTGCTTTGATTTTGTTTACTAATGTACTAGCGTCACGACCGATACCGTCAGCGTTGATTTCAGCTGCTTGAACTACACCATCTGGGTCGATGATGAATGTACCACGTTGAGCTAAACCAGCTTCTTCATCTAATACATCGAAGTTACGAGTGATTGTTTGAGATGGGTCGCCAATCATTTTATATTGAATTTTACTGATTGCATCTGAATGATCGTGCCAAGCTTTGTGTACGAAGTGAGTATCAGTTGATACTGAGAATACGTTAACACCTAACTCTTGTAATTTTCCGTATTGATTTTGTAAATCTTCTAATTCTGTAGGACATACGAAAGAGAAGTCAGCAGGATAGAAGCATACGACACTCCATGAACCTTTAAAATCTTCTTGTGAAACTTCTTTAAACTCATCATTTTTTGGATCATAAGCTTGCGCTGTGAATGGTAAGATTTCTTTGTTAATTAAAGACATAGGTAAATACCTCCTGAAATTTTTAAGTATAAGCTAGAATTACATAACAATAATTGTTTGTTTATAATAATTCTAATCTCTTGTTTAGTATTATCACATCTCGACTTTAAATAGTCAACTTTAGAAACTTTTTAATTGAGAAAATGAAATTAGAGTAGCTTTAAATAGCGTCAAAAGAAAGTTATTCAATATTAAGCGTATCTCAAATAGAAATGGTAAATTACCTGGTATATTGAGTTTTTATTTTGACTTTTCACACTATAAATAGCACATATCATTCTCAACTAAACATGTTTTATTGATAATAGAGTGTAATTTTATTACATCTATATCTTAATGATAACATCTGAGCTATAAATTTTCTTTTACGACCGTTTATATAAATAAAACAGAGATTAATCCAGAGTCGTATCACTCATTCTGAATTAATCTCTGTTTATCTTGTTGATTATTTACTAACTGTGAACTCAACCGTACCAATACCACTATATTCTGCTCGATAAGTTCCAAATTCTAATTTAAGTGGTGAGATAAATGTGCCGGAAGATATCATTTGCCCTTTTTTCAATTGTTTACCATGTGAGTGTAACTTTTTGATAAGCCAATGCACTGCATGAACAGGGTTCCCTAACACTTCTGATGAAGATCCTGTAGCAATTAATTCATTATCTTTGTATAAATTTAAATCCACATTTGCGAATGCATCTATATCAAGAGGGGTTACGCTTTCGCCTACAACAATCATACCAGTCGCAGTGTTGTCAGAAATTAAATCGCCCAACGTGAAATTCGGGAACCAATTCTTATATCTAGCATCTGGGATTTCAATACCAGCAGCAATTTGAGTATTTAAAACAATGGTTTGCAAATCAGCATCATAAGGTAAGTCTTCCTTCACTATAAACATAATTTCTGGTTCTAATAATGGAGAAAATAATGAAGAAAGTGATACTGAGTTACCATTTTTTAAAATATTATTAGATAAAATTGTTCCATATGCTGGTTCATTTGTATTGGCGATAGCTTGTGTTGTCTTACTCGTCATACTCACCTTATAGCCAGCAACGTAGGTATTGTCTTTAAATTTTAATTGTTCGAGTAGATCATCTTGGTTTAGATATGCTTCTTCTTCACTAATTTGATAAGATTCGCTGACGAAATCGATAGGTCTTCTACTTCTATATGCTTTAAAAAGGGCGTTAGAAATGTTTTTATTGGGTTGTGTCATGATATCTCTCCTTAAAATATCTGAAAATTACTACTATTATGATAACTTTTAAACGAAGTGTGTGCAAATAGATTTAAAAGTTTCATATTTAGGGTATAAAATGGTATCCAACGATGAAGATATATTTTATTAGGAGTGAATTTTGTGTCAGATTATGTTTACGATTTAATGAGAAAGCATCATTCAGTTAGAAAGTTCAAAGAAAGTCCGCTTAGCGATGACGCAGTGAAGAAGATAGTAGAAGCTGGTCAATCAGCATCAACTTCAAGTTATCTTCAAACGTATTCAATCATTGGTATTGATGATCCTAAAATCAAAGAAGATTTAAAAGAAGTTTCTGGTCAACCGTATGTTGTAGATAATGGTTACTTATTTGTATTTGTATTAGATTATTATCGTCATAGTCTTGTAAATGAAAACGCTGAATCAGATATGAGTATTTCTTTTTCATCAGCAGAAGGCTTGCTAGTCGGCGCTATAGATGTCGCACTTGTTTCTGAAAACATGGCTGTAGCTGCTGAAGATATGGGATATGGCATCGTTTATTTAGGTTCTCTACGTAATGATGTGGCGCGTGTACGTGAAATTTTAGACTTACCTGACTATACCTTCCCTCTATTTGGCATGGCAGTAGGTGAACCTGCTGAGGATGAGAATGGTGCGCCGAAACCAAGATTACCGTTTGAACATATTTTTCATAAAAATAGCTACGACGCAAGTAATGATAAACAACGTCGTGAATTAGAAGCGTATGATCAAATTGTAAGTGATTATTATAAGGAACGTACAAATGGGGAGCGTACTGAAACATGGTCCGAACAAATTGAGCAATTCTTAAGTAGTAAAACAAGACCAGATATGTTAGACCAATTGCATAAAGCTGGATTCATCAAAAAATAATTCATAATTAGAAAAAAGCCTATAAATGAACTTTCAAACCCGAATTCATTTATAGGCTATAATTTTAGGATTTTTAACTTATTTTCTGTAGCTTATTCCTATTATTTGGTATATCTACTGAATAACAATTGGTTTGTAAAATATTTTTCTGCATCTATCGTATGCTTGATTTTACCTGTACTTTGTAACCATAATTGTAAGTCATTATAGAAGTCTGAACTCATAGACAAATCATTAGTAAAACATTTAGCTGTTGCTTCAATGGTGTCTTTATTTAATTTATTATTAATATCTGTTTGGGTGTAATCTGCATATATATTGATGGCATCTTCTAAATTATTGTTGATATATTGTATAGCTTTTTGAATGACCTTAATAAACTTTTTGAGTTTCTGGTTGTCTGTTTCTAACTTATCAGGTGTAGTAATAAAAATTAATTGACAAAAGTCTGGAACATTGTAATCTTTTAAAGCAAAATAATCTACATTCAATCCTGCATTTCTCGCTTCAAGTATTTCGAAATTCTCAAAAATGAGTGTAGCTGCATCTGCTTTGTCATTTAACAATGCATCAGTATGATAAAAGCTATTGTTTATAGGGACGATATCTCCTACATTATACATGCCGCCATCAGCTTCAATCATAGTTTTAGCAATTGCTATACCTCCTGATCCAGGAGCACCCGGATATTGAAGACGTTTGCCAATTAAGTCTTTAGGTGATTGAATACCTTTGTCTTTGTTGTACATCACACCGCCATTTGTATGTAGATATCGAGCGAAGCCAACTACATTTTCATTCATCGCTTTATCTTCAACAAGATGGATAGGCTCAGTAATCGCGATATCCATTGAACCATTTTCAATTTCTTCTAAAGCATCAAAATGTTGTTCAGGTTCAATCATTTCAATTTCTAAGTTTTGCTCGCTAAACCAACCTTTTTCCATTCCTAAAATTAAAGGCAAATGATCAGGATTTAAGAACCATTCTAAACCGACTACTAATTTTTCCATAAAAAAATTCCTCCAACATACAAATTTTCGTAAAAAAGTGAATTTGAAAGAAATAAAAAATATATTTCACTTTCCTACGCTGGTACTAACCAACAGGTTCAAGGGTTGAAAGGGTACCTTTCTCTCAGCATGCAACATGCACCCCTAGTGATTTGTT
This sequence comes from Staphylococcus sp. HMSC62A08, assembly GCF_001839105.1. Taxonomy (NCBI): domain Bacteria; kingdom Bacillati; phylum Bacillota; class Bacilli; order Caryophanales; family Staphylococcaceae; genus Staphylococcus; species Staphylococcus sp. HMSC62A08. The sequence continues at coordinate 102,206 of NZ_KV840026.1, forward strand.
ATACCTAACTTCTAACATAGCGTAGTTATAAAAATGCGTATATAAATGATGAATTAATCGAAGAAGAGCGTAACAGTTTAAATAGAGTATTGATTTAAAATGAAGTATTTGAATCGTTGATTTTCTGGACAAAGACAGTTGTATAGTAGTTGATAACTCAATCTTATTTCTAAAGTTAAATAAAAACGCCACAAACTCCTGAGCTAAGAAGCTTGTGACGTCTGTGATAGATACTTATTCGTTTAAAATTCATTTTAAGAAAAATTAACTAGATGATAATTCTCCGTAATGGTTAGATTCAAATGTGTCTTTATCCCAATTTTTAGTTAAGCGTGCAGTACCTGTTCCGGCTAAAATTGAATCATTCACATTTAATGCGGTACGTCCCATATCAATTAAAGGTTCGATAGAAATAAGTACACCAGCAAGTGCGACAGGTAAGTTTAATGTAGATAATACTAAAATTGAAGCAAATGTTGCACCGCCACCTACACCTGCGACACCAAATGAACTAATAATCACTACAGCAATCAGTGTAATGATGAATTGGAAATCGATATGGACATGTGCGACAGGCGCGACCATGATTGCTAGCATAGCTGGGTAGATTCCAGCGCAACCGTTTTGTCCAATTGATAATCCAAATGTTGCAGAGAAGTTAGCAATACCTTCTGGAACACCTAAACGTTGCGTTTGAGTTTGAATATTTAAAGGTAGGGCTCCTGCGCTTGAACGAGAAGTGAATGCAAAGATCAATACTTCTAACGTTTTCTTAACATATCTAACTGGATTAATACCTAATACACTTAAAATGATTAAGTGAATCACATACATCGTTATTAATGCTACATAAGAAGCGAGTAGGAATTTTCCTAAAGTCCAAATCGCTCCAAAATCACTTGTGGCAAGTGTAGAAGCCATAATTGCTAAGATGCCATAAGGCGTTAAACGTAAAACGAAAGTGACGATAGCCATCACAATGTCATATACAGCTTCAATACCACGTTTTAATAAATTACCGTGTTCAGGCTGTTTGCGCGCTACACGTAAGTATGCGAATCCAACGAAAGTTGCGAAGATCACAACAGCGATAGTTGAAGTGGTACGTTGACCTGTAAAGTCTAAGAATGGATTGCTTGGTAATAATTCAAGAATTTGTTGTGGCAATGTATTAGCAGTTAAATCTTTAGCTTGCTTACTAATTTCTGAGCCACGTGAATGCTCAGCACTTCCTAAATCGATTGATGAAGCGTCTAGACCGAAAATCAATGCATAGATAATGCCGACAATGGCTGCAATCGCTACGGTTCCAATTAAAAACATAAAAATAAAGGTACCGATTTTCGCAAATTTATCCCCAATTTGGATTTTACTAAATGCTGCTACAATAGATACAAAAATTAGTGGCATAACAATCATTTGTAGTAAAGCAACATAACCGTCCCCAATAATGCTAAACCAATCTGAAGTTTGTTTTAATACTTTTGATTCTGCTCCGAAGATAAGATGCAAAGCTATCCCCAAAACGATTCCAATACCTAAAGCGCTAAATACACGTTTAGGGAATGAAATATGCTTTCTAGCCATTATGTTTAACATAATAATGAAAATAATTAACACTACTACGTTAATCATAGTGAAAAGTGCCTCCATATCGTAAACGCTCCTTTGTTGTATAAAATATAGTATTCCGACATATGTAATAAGGATATTACTAGAAAATAACAAATTCAAGGTAGTTATAGTGATTTTATGAAATGAAATAACAAAATATTATCTCGGTAAAATTAATGGAAGGCATGCTTGTACACGTGGGTATATGAAATATAGGGAGGGAAAATAGAAATAAAAAAACACTTAAATGAGTAGTTGCATTTTACACATACTCAATTAAGTGTTGAGAAGTTTGTTTCTTGATTATAAGTTAAATAAACGAGCGAAGAACCCTTTTTTCTCTTCTTTTGGTTGATTGTTTGATGATTGAGAATGATCTTCTGTTGCTGTTATGTCTGAGTTAGAAGTTGAATCATTAGCAGTTGAGTTTGAAGTTTCCGATGTACGAGTTGAAAGGCTACTTGATTGTGAAGTTGAAGTAGTTTCGCTAGTTGATGCTACTGCACTTTCGGAATGAGAATCTGAATCAGAAGTGCTAGGTGCTTCTGAAGTACTTTCTTGTTCACTCTGAGAGTTTGAGTTACTTTCGCTTGATTTGTTATTATTTAGCGATTGTGTTGATTCATTTGATTTATGATTTGTCTTCGCAATTTCATTCGCTTGTTTCTCTTGTGATGACTGAATAGCTTCTTGAGAAGTTTGGATTGATTTTAAAGATTCTGTATTGGCATCAATTTTACTAGTAATTTCTGTTTGTAATTCTTTAAGCTCTTGCTGTTGTTGATGAACTTGATTAATCATTTGACCGAGCATTTGACGTTCTTCACGCATTTTTTGGATTTCGCTACGTAAATCTTCAACTAATTGAGCGACGTTTTGGTCAGTTGGTAATTGACTGTCCTCATCTTTAACGATCACTTGTAAGAAATCTTTCTCTTTTTCTAATTCATCAAATGCTAAGTCGTAACTATTTGTTTGTTTTACTTTATCAGCAATGTCTCTAAATAGTTCGATATCTTCTTCTTTAAAATCAGTAGCCTCACGTCCGCGATATTCAGTTTTACTAAGTTGATATCCACGTTCTTCTAAATGTTGTACAATTTTACGGACTTGTTTTTCACTTAGTTCGACACGTTGTGCAAATTCTTTGGTTAACATTGAAAAAGCCCCTTCATCATTTGGTTTATGTATACCGACGTTTGTCTACGGTCAGTGAAACGTCAGTCTTACTTCATATGATAGTTTACCCCTAATTAATAGTGATTTCAAGTGTTGTTATAAAGGCTTTCTTAAATTCATTTCTTCTAAAAGTGGGTAGATAATATCTCGAGAAATGCCATTTGCGAAGACATACTTAAGAATATAATTAGATTTTACACTTGTCCCGTAAATATCTTTGGTTAATTCAATATTTGCTTTTATAAATAGGTCTACTTTAAAAGGAGATTCATCAAATGTGTAATTCGGATGAATATAATCAATTTCTTCTTGTTTCTCAAAGTTATTTTCGTAAAGAAATTGGCGACGGTGTTCAAGTATTTTGTTAGTTTGTTCATCAACATAATGTGGCTCTTTAGGAACTTCTAACATAATAAAATTGATATTTCTATCATGTATTTCATGAGATAAATGATTTAATTGATGTTCCACTTCGTTTAAAGTTAAAGTCATTAACTCATCGTGATTAGGACCGTCTTTGGCTATTAAATAGATAAGGAATGCTGCATTCGTGGTTGCTTCATAATGTGCAGTCGCTAAGCTGACAACTTGATGATTTTCGACGCCTACTACGAATGCGTAATCTTTCTCCGTTTTGTTGTTTTCTAAAGAACGTTTAAAGATTTTGCGATCTTCATCTAAACCAATATCTAATTTCGCGTCGTATAGTTCAAGTGCTTTTTCAAATAAAGGATCATTGGCTGATTGAATTGCTTTAAACTCCATAGCATTACCCCCGTTAATATTTACTATATTATAGGATAATCCTACTATATAATCACTTCTAATGTGTCACATAATAAAAAAACACCACAATGCATACGCTTCATTACGTAAACATAATGGTGTCTATCATTGAAACTCTAAAATCAATTAAGATTTAGGGCCCTTTGATTCAGCAGCATAATGTGTAATGTCGATTTCTTTGTATGCTGCATTGTGATCTTCAACTTCGTCATGGGAAGAATTATCACGATTTGCTACTAATAATAATTTATTATCTAAAATATCTTGTTTGTGTTCTTCAAGTTGTTCTTCAGTTAAGTTGTAACGTGAAAGAACAGCTTCTTCACCATCTTCACCAGTTAATAGACGAGACATGCGATCACTAAATGAACCGCTTGTAGCTATCATTGAAATTTGAGAATTGTGTAGGTCGTCTAAATGTAATTTACTTTTACTGATAACAGCTAATTCAGTTTCTAAATAGCCTTCTGTTTTCTTTTGGTTGATTACATTGTATAGTTCACTTTTGTCGTTAACTACAATAATATCTGCCATAATTATCGCCCCTTCATGATTAAACTTGCTTTATAAAGTTATACCCTAGTCCGTTTTTATAAAACTTTTACATATATAATTATATAATTTTGATGTTGATTTTTCCAATAAGAATCTATATTTGAAATTAAAACGATTACATAATAAATTGTTGATTTCTCAACTTTGAACTATTTTAAATGATATTGAAAATACATGAAAAGTTTGCTATCATCATTAAATAATTTATAAAACTCATATAATCTAGAGAATATGGCTTTAGAAGTTTCTACCATGTCGCCATTAACGACATGACTATGGGTAACAACACAATACTTAGGAGTAGTTTAAAGCGTTGAAACATAACTGGGAAAGTGAAAGACGTTTTGATTCGTAATAAAACTCATTAAATTGGCATCTAACATTTTTAGCATTGTCACAATTTTAGTTTATTTATATCGAAATTGAATCATACGTTTTTAGAACTAAGTTGGCGTATCTTCTTCTTAATTTGCAACCTCGCAATGTATTGCTCGTTTACTCATAGATCCTGAAACTATACTTTAGTTTGAGGGTTTTTTTGTATCTAGAAATCAATACCAAAGAATTTGAGGAGGTTTTTTGAGTGGAGTCGTTAGGACGTAAGGTCAAAGAGGACGGCGTTGTGATTGATGAGAAAATTTTAAAAGTGGACGGTTTTTTAAATCATCAAATCGATGCTTCGCTTATGAATGAAGTAGGAAAAACGTTTTATGAACAGTTCAAAGACGAGGGTATTACCAAAATTTTAACCATAGAAGCATCAGGTATCGCCCCAGCTATCATGGCTTCTTTCCATTTCGATGTTCCTTGTTTATTTGCTAAAAAGGCTAAGCCTAGTACATTAAAAGATGGTTTTTACAGTACAGATATTCATTCATTTACTAAAAATAAGACGAGTACAGTTATCGTTTCTGAAGAATTTTTAGATGAAAATGATAAAGTGCTTATTATTGATGATTTCTTAGCAAATGGAGATGCCTCATTAGGACTTAATGAAATTGTGCAACAAGCAAAGGCGACTACAGTTGGTATCGGTATCGTTGTTGAAAAAAGTTTCCAAGATGGGCGTCAACGTCTAGAAAATGAAGGGCTGAAAGTATCTTCATTATGCAAAGTGGCATCATTAAAAGGTAATAAAGTTACGCTTCTAGGTGAACAATAATGAAGAATTTCATTCTAAGTGTTCAGCATCTTTTAGCAATGTACGCCGGAGCTATTTTAGTCCCTATAATCGTAGGAACTAGCTTAAAATTCTCTTCCGAAGAAATTGCTTATTTAGTAACAGTTGATATCTTTATGTGTGGTATTGCTACTTTTTTACAGGCTAATAAGATTACGGGAACAGGTTTACCCATTGTATTAGGTTGTACGTTTACTGCAGTAGCACCAATGATACTTATCGGACAAACGAAAGGTCTTGGCGTACTTTACGGCTCATTATTTGTTTCAGGAATTTTAGTCGTGATCATTGCGCCTTTCTTTTCTTATTTAGTTAAATTCTTTCCACCTGTTGTTACAGGAAGTGTCGTAACGATTATTGGTATTAATCTTATGCCTGTAGCAATGAACTATCTTGCTGGTGGGGAAGGTGCTAAAAATTATGGAGACCCTAAAAATTTGATTTTAGGTGGCGTGACATTGGTCATCATTCTAATTTTACAAAGGTTTACGAAAGGCTTCTTGAAATCAATTGCTATCCTCATAGGTCTTGTATTAGGGACAGCCTTAGCAGCTGTGTTCGGTCTGGTAGATATTAAACAAGTAGGAAGTGCCCATTGGGTTGGCTTACCTTTACCATTTAGATTCTCTGGTTTTGGCTTTGATTTAAGCTCAACACTCGTGTTCTTTATTGTTGCAGTCGTAAGCTTAATAGAGTCCACAGGTGTCTATCATGCACTTAGTGAGATTACTGGGAAAAAGCTTGAGCGAAAGGATTTTCGTAAAGGTTACACTGCGGAAGGTCTAGCAATCATTTTAGGATCTATATTTAATTCTTTCCCTTACACCGCTTACTCGCAAAATGTAGGTCTTGTGTCACTCTCAGGGGCTAAAAAGAATAACGTCATCTATGGCATGGTGGTTTTATTACTCGTTTGTGGTTGCATACCTAAGTTAGGTGCACTCGCTAACATCATCCCTTTACCTGTTTTAGGTGGCGCAATGATTGCAATGTTTGGCATGGTTATGGCGTATGGTGTAAGTATTTTAGGGAGTATTGATTTTAAAAATCAAAACAATTTATTAATTATCGCTGTTTCTGTAGGACTAGGCACAGGTATTAGTGCAGTCCCTCAAGCATTTAAAAGTTTAGGAGAACAATTTGCTTGGTTAACTCAAAATGGCATTGTTCTAGGTGCAATTTCTGCAATTATCTTAAATTTCTTTTTTAATGGTATAAATTATAAACAAAGCGACGAAAATGTGAAATAATGTAACTAACTATATTAAATTGGAGGCTGTTTTTAAATGTGGGAAAATAAGTTTGCTAAAGAATCTTTGACGTTCGACGATGTATTACTCATTCCAGCTGAATCAGATGTTTTACCTAGTGACGTAGATTTAAGTGTAGAATTATCAGATAGAATTAAATTAAACATTCCTGTTATTTCTGCAGGTATGGATACGGTAACTGAATCAAAAATGGCAATTGCTATGGCTCGTCAAGGTGGATTAGGTGTCATCCATAAAAATATGAGCATTGAAGAACAAGCTGATGAAGTACAAAAAGTTAAACGTTCAGAAAATGGTGTCATTACTAACCCGTTCTTCTTAACTCCAGATGAAAGTGTTTATGAAGCAGAAGCTTTGATGGGTAAATATCGTATTTCAGGTGTCCCAATTGTTGATAATCATGATGACAGAAATTTAGTAGGTATTATCACTAATCGTGATTTACGTTTCATTGAAGACTTTTCAATTAAGATTTCAGATGTAATGACGAAAGAAAATTTAATTACAGCTCCAGTTGGCACGACTTTAGATGAAGCGGAAGCGATTCTTCAAGACCATAAAATTGAAAAACTTCCATTAGTAGAAAATGGACGACTAGAAGGTTTAATCACAATTAAAGATATTGAAAAAGTATTAGAATTCCCATACGCAGCGAAAGACGCACATGGTCGTTTATTAGCAGCGGCGGCTATCGGTACGTCTAAAGATACGGAAGTTCGTGCTCAAAAACTAGTCGAAGCTGGTGTTGACGCATTAATTATTGATACAGCACATGGTCACTCTAAAGGCGTAATTGAGCAAGTTAAACATATTAAAGAAAAATATCCTGAAATCACAGTTGTAGCCGGTAATGTCGCAACTGCAGAAGCAACGCGTGCATTATTTGAAGCAGGTGCTGACGTTGTTAAAGTAGGTATTGGACCAGGTTCAATTTGTACGACACGTGTTGTTGCAGGTGTCGGTGTACCTCAAATCACAGCTGTATATGATTGTGCGACAGAAGCACGTAAGCATGGTAAAGCGATTATTGCTGACGGTGGTATTAAATTCTCAGGAGATATTATCAAAGCATTAGCGGCTGGTGGCCATGCGGTAATGTTAGGTAGCTTATTAGCTGGTACTGAAGAAAGCCCTGGTGCTACTGAAGTCTTCCAAGGTAGACAATATAAAGTTTATCGTGGTATGGGTTCATTAGGTGCTATGGAAAAAGGATCAAACGATCGTTACTTCCAAGAAGATAAAGCACCAAGAAAATTTGTTCCAGAAGGTATCGAAGGACGTACAGCTTATAAAGGACCACTACAAGATACAGTTTATCAACTTATGGGCGGTGTAAGAGCTGGTATGGGTTATACTGGTTCTCCTGACTTGAAAACATTACGTGAAGAAGCACAATTTACACGTATGGGTCCTGCTGGTTTAGCAGAAAGCCACCCTCACAATGTACAAATTACTAAAGAATCACCAAACTATTCTTTCTAAATAAAGTATGAAGAAGTTTGATCATTTTAGAGGACGCTCTTTATAACGGTGTCGTATGGGCTTGTTTAATTCATTTTCAAAAGTAATGGAAATAGACCTATACGTTATCATTTGAGGGAGCGTTTCTCTAAGTATTACATAAATCAAAAACAATAAAGGAGATTCGCAATTATGGAAATGGCGAAAGAGCAAGAGTTAATTCTTGTCTTAGACTTTGGTAGCCAATACAATCAATTGATTACACGACGTATTCGTGAAATGGGCGTATACAGTGAATTACATGATCATGAGATTTCAATTGAAGAAATTAAACGTATGAATCCTAAAGGTATCATTCTTTCAGGTGGTCCAAATTCAGTTTATGAGGAAGGATCATTTACTATTGACCCTGAAATTTATAATTTAGGGATTCCGGTCTTAGGTATTTGTTACGGCATGCAATTAACAACAAAACTATTAGGCGGTAAGGTAGAGCGCGCGAATGAGCGTGAATACGGTAAAGCAATCATTAATGCTAAGTCTGATGAGCTATTCTTCGGCTTGCCTTCGGAACAAACAGTTTGGATGAGTCATTCTGACAAAGTGATTGAAATTCCTGAAGGATTTGAAGTGATTGCAGATAGTCCTAGTACGAATTATGCAGCTATTGAAGATAAAACGCGTCGTATTTATGGTGTGCAATTCCACCCAGAGGTACGTCACACTGAATTCGGTAACGACTTATTAAGAAACTTCGTGCGCCGTGTGTGTAATTGTACAGGCGAATGGACGATGGAAAACTTCATCGAAATCGAAATTGAGAAGATTCGTGAACAAGTTGGCGACCGTAAAGTGTTATGTGCAATGAGCGGCGGGGTTGATTCATCAGTCGTAGCAGTACTGTTACATAAGGCGATTGGTGACCAATTAACTTGTATCTTTGTTGACCATGGTTTACTTCGTAAAGGCGAAGGCGATATGGTAATGGAGCAGTTTGGTGAAGGATTTGATATGAACATTATTCGTGTTAATGCACAAGAGCGTTTCATGGATAAATTAAAAGGTGTATCTGATCCAGAACAAAAACGTAAAATCATCGGTAACGAATTCGTTTATGTATTTGATGACGAAGCGGCTAAGTTAACAGATGTTGATTTCTTAGCGCAAGGCACACTTTATACTGACGTGATTGAGTCAGGAACTAAAACGGCTCAAACTATTAAATCCCACCATAATGTTGGTGGATTACCTGAGGACATGGAATTTGAACTGATTGAACCAATTAATACATTGTTTAAGGATGAAGTACGTGCCTTAGGTATCGAGTTAGGTATTCCTGAACATTTAGTATGGAGACAACCTTTCCCAGGCCCTGGTTTAGGTATCCGTGTACTTGGTGAAATTACTGAAGATAAATTAGAAATCGTACGTGAATCTGATGCGATTTTACGTGAAGTAGTGCGAGAAGAGGGTCTTGAAAGAGATATCTGGCAATACTTCACAGTGCTACCTGGCATCCAATCAGTAGGGGTCATGGGAGACTATCGTACGTATGATCATACAGTAGGTATTCGAGCAGTAACATCCATTGATGGGATGACAAGTGACTTTGCTCGTATCGACTGGGAAGTGTTACAAAAGATTTCAAGTCGAATCGTAAATGAAGTAGATCACGTTAACCGCGTCGTCTATGACATTACTTCTAAGCCCCCAAGTACCATAGAATGGGAGTAAGAAATAATCATATTAAATAGGTTAGAGACTCCAAAACAAAAGGGTTTCTAGCCTGTTTATTTTTGTATTGAATACGCATTTTATAAGCCTTTAACCCTTGTGGTTGAAGGTTTTTTGTTTGTCATTCATTTGAATAAAAGGCGAAAACAATGGGAGATGAGATGTCGTTGTACGTATTTGATTATAAAAATTAGGAAGTTGTGTCGAAAGTTTACCTTAGTTATGGCTCCGCAGATATCTACCACTATTTATTTACTTTCTATCATGAAAATAGTAAAAATAAAATTTTTGTTAACAAAATATTTAAAGTATAAGTATTTCTTTCTACATTTTTGTTTAATAAAGCTAACTTCTATTATTTTATTAATTTATATTTTCATCTTTATTGCAAAATTGCACCGAAACAGTTAAAATATTTTTGGGATTGTTGGAAAAAGGGGATTTATATTTAAATTAAAGTAATCTGATTTTGGAAAAGTTATCTTTTATAAAAGCAATGTTTTTCTCACTATCATTCATTTAAAAAATGAAGTTTAACATCGATATTTCCACGTGCACATTGAAAATTGAATATAAGGGGGAATTCTTATGAACTATTACACTTATGTAGATAGAGAAAATTGTATTTCCTGTGCTGCCTGTGGAGTAGCTGCTCCTAATTTATTTAAATATGATGTAGAAGATATTGCATATGGGTGCTTAGATAATAACTGTGGATGTGAACCTGTTCCATTTAATGAAATTGAACATTTGAAAAATGCATGTGAGGGTTGTCCGACGGAATCAATCAAAATATCACAACATCCCTTTAATAAAAAGGAAGTGTGATAATGATGAATAAAAATGGTTTCGGCAAGTTATTGTTAGAAGTTCAAAATAAAGTCTATTGTTTGAAACATCCATCCGAAATTATTCGTACGCTTTTTACGTTAGATGGAAAAATAGATACGTCCGTTGGAATAAAAAGTCTCAATTTAGAACAAAGTGTCATATACCAAAATTTAACAGAGCTAAATTGTAAAGTCGTGTTTACCTCAAAGTTAGAAAATGTAGATGAAAATAGGATATATTTCGGAATAACTGAATATGGAAGATTACTTTTGGGTGCGGATTATTTTTTGGATAACTACACATTTATATTCGGTTACTTCGAAGTTGATGAACACGTGATAAAAGTCATAAAAGACAATATCCGACAAAAAATAGAGATAGAAGAACAAATATTTAATGAAGAAGTAAACTCGTTTTTTAAAGATAAAAGTAAAGACGAAATCAACGATATATTAAAATTTATAAAGTTTAATATATATCACATGGCTCCGATATTACTTTATGTCAACGATAAAACTTTTAGTACATTTTATAACTATAATAATTTGATAAAAGAATTCGATGGAGATACAGATGATTTTTTATTAAATGATTTGCCTTATAAAAATATTGAAAATTGGGAGAAAGCAGAAAAAATTTTTGTTTTTAATATGTATCTATTACTTAAATCCGGACCTCCCTCACGTGGAGAAGAAGTAAACGGTATACATTTCTCACTATCATTTTTAAAAGATTATTTTAATCAAAAAATCAAAGAATATAGTCAAATATTGAAAAGAAAGACGGATGGTGATTTAAGTTTAGAAAAACAAGCGGTACTTATATTTTCAATGAGAAAAGAAATAGAAAATCACTATTTAATATATAGGTTTATCAATGGCCTGAATTTACATAAAGAGGAAAGATATATTGACAATAGAGAATTGTCTAAACAGAACGATGATTGTCTAAAAACAGATTTAGAAAGATTAACCTCTGTAAAATTCTCAAAAGATTACTATCATTATTTTTGCCAAATTATAGAGAAAAATCTTGATAAAGAACCTTATCAAATCATTGAAAAAATGATGCATACAATCATAAATAGAGCAATTTCTCGCACTTCATCTGATATAGGTATGGCAAGAGGGTTTAGAGCACCACTAAAATTTTATGAAGCTCACCAAAAAGATGAGCTAGAAAAGATTTTTAATTGGGGACAAAATGAATATTTTTGTTGTGTAGTCCCAAGTGCACTCATGAAAAGTGCCTTTCAAAATAATTCTAAGATACTAGCTGGCGTGCTTACCGCTATAAGTAAAAGAATGGAATATAATAGTTGGCATTATACCCCGGGGAATTTTTTGAATAATCAAACAAGGATCACGCGTCATTTCTATTTTCCGCCTGTTATGGCTGACATCACCAAGTGGAGTGATCAGCATCATAAAGGGCATGTGTTCGCTAAAGTCAGACATGCCATTCGTTGTCCAGGCTCTATTAAAAATGGGGCGACGATATATAATGCATTTTTTGATTTAAGATTAATGAAACAAAGTGGAAGTGATTACAGTGAGAATGACCTTGTCATCGCTATATATTATAAAGAGATATTGAAGCTATTATTTCAATCTTGGTTTGATGTATGTAAGAGAACTAAGCAAGAAATCAATATCACTAGTTATAGCAGAGAATGGTACCAAAATGAATATATTACAGATAAAGTGGGTGGTTAGGATATGGAAACCTTACTATTTATAAACTTAAGAAGCCATAAGGTAGAGAGAATTCAACCTATTATAGAAGCTAAAAATTTAGGATATCGAGTAGTTTTAATGGCAGATAAAGACCCTAAGTTAATCGGTCATTTATTAGATGAATTAATTATTATTAATTCTTATGAAATTCAAAAAACGATTAATACAGTTATTGAATACAACAAAAACATAAAAATTAGTGGTGTTTTTACCTGGTCAGATAAAGATGTAGAGCTTGTGTCTTTTTTAAACAAAGAATTGGGTTTACCTGGTATAAATCCAGAAATTGTGCAAAATGTGAGAAATAAATATTTGATGAGACGAGCGATGTCGAATGTTGAGGGACTTTGCCCAAAATTTCAAGAGGTTGAAAGCTTGAACGATTTAAAAGAGGCAGTCGCTCAGATTGGAATGCCAGGTATATTAAAACCAGTTGGCGCCTCTGGTAGTAAAGGCATTTTTAAAATTGAAAGTAAAGCACATTTAGAAGATACGTTTAATTTATTATTGGATTCTACCTCTCCAAAAAAAGATAAAGTTTACCGCTACCATCCTAACCAATATATTTATGAAGAATACATTGAAGGAAAAGAGGTCTCTGTTGAAGGCGTTGTGCAAAATAAAGAAATATTTATAGCTGGGATTACTGATAAAAGCGTAACAGCTGAATTCTCTTTAGAATATATTGCAATTTTCCCTTCTGATAAGCCTAAAAAAGTTAAAGATGAAATCAAAAAGAAAACTAAATTGGCGATTCAAAGTTTAGATATTGATCACTGTGCTTTTCATTTAGAAGGTCGGTTAACGAAATCTGGGTTCAAAGTGATAGAGATTGCGGCAAGACCAGCTGGCGGATTTATAACCTCGCAACTTATCAAAATATAATCAAGGCATTCATTTATTGAAAAAATTATCGATGTTGCTGTTGGACATCATGTTAAAGATCGTTGGCCAGATTATGAGAATGGTAATAAGAAATTATGCTTTTATAGTATACGCGCACATCAAAGTGGAATATTCAAAAAAATTGTAGGTTTGGATTCTATTATGGAAATACCTGGCGTCATAGCTGTCATACCTTTGAAAGAAGAAGGTGACGAAGTCATCATGCCACCTGAACATTTCTCTAGTTGCTTCATTGCCAATATTATTTTAAAAGGACAAAGCACTAAAGATATTGAAAACATCATCGGAGAAATCGAATCATTTATAAAGGTGGAGATACAATGACTGTCATTATATTGTCTAATACCGATGGAAACAAAACGCCTTATGATGCGTGGTTTCCAAATGCAAAAGAAAATATCATTCTTTTTTGCCCGCAAGAAAAAGCACATACGTTTAATCAACATCATTTTTTATTCATTGAATCATTTGAGAACTACGTGGATAACGTGGATGTTGAAATTAAAGCGATACAATTAAGCAAAAAGTACAATATCACTAACATATTATCTATCTCAGAATTTGACGTTGTGCGAAGTGCAAAGTTAAGAGAGATTCTACATTGTCCCGGTCAGTCATTAATAAGTGCGGAAGCATATAGAGATAAACTATTGATGAAGCAATTACTTCACGGTTCATCTGTAAATATTCCTAAATTTGAAAAAGTCATATCTAAAGCACAAGTTGAAAATTTTGTACAACAAACTAACTATCCTGTGGTGTTAAAACCCATCTATGGTTCGGGTTCTATGGATGTATTTATAGCTAAAAATCAACAAGATATAGACACCTTTTTTGAAGAAAATAGAAATATAAATAATTATGAAATCGAAGCGTTTATAAATGGAGACATGTATCATGTTGATGGACTAATTCATAATAATAAAGTCATCGTTTCTTATGTTTCCAAATATTATAAAGGTTGCTTAGAATTTCAAAAAAATCAACCTTTAGCGAGTTATATGATTGATGAAAGTAATGCATTAAATATCACTTTCAAAGCACAAGCTGAAAAAGTCATAGATACATTACCTAGCTTTCCAAACGGTTCATTTCATGCCGAATTTTTCTTAACTGATAGTGGTGAGATATATTTTTGTGAAATAGGAAGTAGAACTGGAGGTGCAGAAGTAGGAAACGTCATTCAGAACTCGACGAATATTCACTTGAATAAAGAAAGTTTATATATGCAAATGTATGAGGATCATGCATGTACAATTCAACAAGAATCTGTTGAACGATACTCTGGCTTTGTTTTACTACCACCTCAAAATGGTGTTTATAAAGATATTAAGAAACACTTAGATTATGACTGGATAATAAAATTTAAAAATACTGCTCAAAAAAATAAAACCTATAACGATGCGCAATTTAGCGTGGATCATATCATATCTGTTTTAATAGAAGGCAATAATGAACAAGAACTTATTTCTAGAATTAATATTGTCACTGATTGGTATGAAAAAAATGTTATATGGGAACAACATCATTAGAATAAAGGAGATTTTTGTTGAAAAATTTACCTGAAATCACATATATACTATTTTTAGCTACATTTCTTGAAAGATTTAGCTATTTTCTAATCATACCTTTTTTATCAATTTATTTAGCTCAAAACTATCATTTTAGTGGTTTGGAAATAGGGTTGGTTGTTTCGACCTTTGCGATCACATCTTTATTTATGAGTTTTATAGCGGCCCCTTTTATCGATAAAATAGATAAAAAAATTATTATTTTTGTTGGTTTATTTCTATCGTCAATGAGTTTTCTGTGTTTCCCTTTAATCAGTAAATATATATTTTTCATTATATTTGCTTTAGTTAATAGTATAGGAAGTAGTCTTCTTTCTCCGACATATAAAACAATTTTGGCATTATTCACTGAAAAAAAGGATAAGGAATTGGTATTTAATGTACGCTATTATCTTGTTAATATTTCAGCTACATTGGCTCCATTACTGTCAGTTCAGTTGCAATTTTTAGGCGTTAATATCATTTGTTACATCATTTTTATGGCTTATTGTATCAATTTCAATGCATTTGTTTATGCATTTTTCATACTTAAATTAGATTTGAAAAATAAAAATAATACTTTGAAAATTGATATTAATCGCATATATACTACATTTCGTGATGATAGAGCATATTCGTGTTTAGTCATTGGATTAGTCCTATTTATGTTTGGTTATACCGTTATGACTAGTATATTGCCCCAATTCTTTGCGACGCATTATCAAAATATTGACGCTTCAAAGTTATTTGCGCTGTTACTTTCAATAAATGGAATTACAGTTATTACATGTCAATTTTTCGTTTATTTCTTTAGCAAACGCACATCCATTAAGACAGCAATGATAACAGGAGCTGCCTTATTGCCCATAAGTTTATTTGTGCTAGGGACAGTTGATGATATTATCTTCAAATGTATCGCAATGGTAGTGTTTACCTTGGGTGAAATGCTGGTATTTACAATGATGGATATTCGGATTGATGAATTATCCAATTGTAGTTATAAAGGTACGTATTATTCGTTGGCTGGGTTACAAAATCTAGGTGCTCTGTTGGCACCAATTATAGGCGGCTTATGTATAGACCGTATTCATCAAGATTGGATGCTATTTGGGTTATTATCCATCGTAACGTCATTCAGTATATTATTTTTCTATAAAAGTAATAAACTTGCATAATCATTATGAAGAGATAGTTATCTTAAGTTGGTGATTGTATATTTAACTTCCTAAGTGTATAAATATAGATTTTAATTGTAATATTTTGTTGTGATTTCAACATTTATGTATTGATGTTTGTCAGTTAGGCAAAATTGATTCATTGTAGTTTTAAGGTTTTATAATGAAAATGTAAAAAAATAATTGAGAGGAGATGAAATTCATGAGTGATTTAATTCAATTCGCGAAAAAAGTCTTCGATTTCTTAAGAAGTATTTTAGTAAATGGTGCACCTAAATTTTAAATAGATGGCCACTCCATTAGGGAGTGGTTTTGTTGTATTAGATTGTAATAAAACGTCAAAAAAATCAACATTTAGATTTTTGAAATTTTCGAAAGTTTAATATATATTTGTAAAATAAACTTTAAGTCTAACAATTCGGAGGGATTTATGAAGAGCGTCAATCCATTTATATATGTAAAGGATGTAGATAAATCATTAAGTTATTACAAAGATGTCTTTCAAGCAAACACTGAAATTTTAATAGCTAAAGATGGTAAAACATATCATGCCCAACTTATTATCGGAGAAAACACGTTCGTTCATTTCTCTGATACCTTTCATAGACATTCTATTTCTAAAAATCCACATCTTCTTGTCGATTGTGATTCTAAAGAAGAATTAGAACGTGTATATCAACGTTTAATCGACGATGGTGGACATATTAAAGTTAAATTATATAAAACATTTTTTAACGCGTATCATGCTGAAGTTAAAGATCGTTTGAATGGTATTACTTGGGTTTTTAATTATTTTATTGATGGTACTTTTTAAAGTTAAATATTGTTCGATGGGTTAGTTGAAAACGTGCATGTATTTTCAACTAACCTTTTTAATGTATGCGGGGAGTAAAATCATTTTCAAAAATAAAGTATTGATTAATAGGATTAACTTCTTTAAAATGTAAAACGTAATAATTACTATTTACATAAAGAGGAGTTCTTTAAATGGCTAAAATACCCGTGACAGTTCTAAGTGGATACTTAGGTTCTGGAAAAACAACATTACTGAATCATATTTTGAAAAATAGAGAGGGACGCCGTATCGCAGTGATTGTTAATGATATGAGCGAAGTCAATATCGATAAGGATTTAGTAGCACAAGGGGGAGGACTTTCTAGAACGGATGAGAAACTTGTAGAACTTTCAAATGGATGTATCTGTTGCACTTTGAGAGATGATTTACTTAAAGAAGTTGAACGTTTAGTGAGAAAGGGTGGCATTGATCAAATTGTCATTGAATCCACAGGAATTTCAGAACCTGTACCAGTAGCTCAAACGTTTTCGTATATAGATGAAGAATTAGGGATTGATTTAACTGCTATATGCAGATTAGATACAATGGTAACCGTTGTGGATGCCAATCGTTTTATTAATGATATTCAATCAGAAGATTTACTTATGGATAGAGATGAAAGCATAGGAGACGCCGATGAACGTACGATTGCCGATTTACTCATCGATCAAGTTGAATTTTGTGATGTCATGATTATTAATAAAATTGATTTAGTAAGTAAAGAAGCATTGGCAAAACTGGAGAAAACACTTCGTGCATTACAGCCTGAAGCTAAGATGATCAAAACAGTCAATGCAGAAGTTGATTTAACAGAAGTGTTGAATACTCAGTTATTTGATTTCGAGAAGGCAAGTGAGTCTGCCGGGTGGATAAAAGAACTCACACATGGCGGACATGAACATCACACGCCTGAGACTGAAGAATATAGCATTTCATCATTTGTGTATCGTAGAAAACTTCCATTCAACGCTGATCGTTTTAAAGAGTGGTTCGATCATTTACCTAGCAATATTGTAAGATCCAAAGGTATTGTTTGGTTCGCACAACACAATAGTGTTGCATGTTTACTCTCACAAGCAGGGTCTTCTTGTGATGTCCATCCAGTCACATATTGGGTGGCGACAATGCCTGAACAAAAACAACGTGAGATTCTTATGGCCCGAGAAGAGATAGCTGCCGAATGGGATTTAGAATATGGTGATAGACATACGCAGGTCGTTATTATTGGAACGGAATTAGATCAAGAAGAGATTACTAGACAACTAGATGCGTGCTTGATTAATACTGAAGAAATGGATCAAGATTGGCGCTTGCTTCATGATCCTTATCAGTGGAAATATGATAAAAGGATGTAAGGGAAACTATAGTAAGTTGAGTTTAGTGAGGAAATCAAAGATTTAAATTATGATATTGAATACGTAAATTTTACTAAGTTAAGAAAATAAACTCGTAACAAGCGAATTCAAATCAAAAAATCTATTCTCAAAATGTAATTTCTTATCTTTGATTCCAAGTGTTAATAGTATAAAACTAGACAAAGGCGCATTACTTTCCTTCTTATTAGTTTCGTCACTTATAATTATAAAGTTAATTGAGCTCTTTTTATATTCAAAAAGATTGAAAAAACTGATGAGTATTTTGCTCATCAGTTTAATTTATTATAGAATCTAATAAAAATTAAAATTATTAACTCTTATAAGTGTTGGATATATTATTTAGATTCAGATTTCCTCTTTAATAATTTTAATAAAAAAGGTGATAGTGCTAAAAAGAGTGTTAGTGATGCGAATAGCCATGCATGACTTGCTCCTTCTACGAGTTGACCTGAATTTGATGAATTACTAATAAATAATGAAGTGACTGCTGTATAAAAAGCAATACCGATATTTTGAACCATTCTTTGAGTTGCTCCAACTGTACCTTGCATATCTTGTGATACAGTTTTCATTATTGCTGAAGTATTAGAAGGTAGGAAAAAACCTCCGCCTATACCATATAGTAATAACAATAGACTTATTGTTATCGGATTTAATATATATTGTAATAATCCTAAGTTGGTATATGCAACAATCATAATAATTAATCCTATAGTCATTAATATAATATTGCCAATGCGAGAAATTAATTTTCCAGTTATTTTTGAAATAAGTACTAATCCTAAAGGAGAGGTTAAATTTACTAATCCTATTTGCCAAGATGAAAGATGATTAATTTTTTCTAAAATATATGGAGGAATTATAAAACCTAAAGATGTTGTACCTCCAAAAACAAATATCGCAAATATAGGAGACGAAAAAGACATATTTTTGAATAAACGTAAATCGATGATAGGATGATTCGTTTTTAATTCCCATATCATAAATAAGCAAAAAGCAACAATAAAGATTAAAAAATTTCCATATACTGAGATATTAAAAATTGAGTGATAAGACCAAGAGGTTAAACTTATCAGTAAACAAAATATAGATAAAAACAATAATAAATTTCCACGTATATCTAAATGAATAGACGTACTTTTTTGCTCTGTAATATACTTTTTTAAAAGTAAGCAGCCTATTAAACCTAAAAATATAATGGGAATATTAATCCAAAATATCCATCTCCAATTCCCTATAGATATTAAAAGACCTCCGATACTTGGCCCCAAAACTGGACCTATCCCTAATAGAATACTTAAAGTTCCCAATGCCGGTCCTTGTCTATTTTCAGGAATAGTCGTAGTAATAATAGCTGTAGCAGTTCCTTGTAACATTGCTGCACCTATGCCTTGTAGACCCCGAAATACGATTAATTGTATAATATCATTTGAAAATCCGCATAAAATAGAAGCAATTAAAAAAATAGTTAATCCGAAGATATAAATATTTAAGCGACTGTATTTATCGCTTAATCTCCCAAATATTATAATCGTACCTGTTAATAACAAAGTATACAGAGTAACACTCCAAGTAATAAAAGAAATATCAACATTAAAAGATTTTGATAAAGTGGGTAATGCTACATTGATGATCCCACTATCGAGAGTGGATAAAAACATTCCTATTCCTGCTGTAAAAACAACTAAATGATCGAAATACTTAGAAGAATTCATCTATAATACCTCCCCGACTTTTTCTTCTATAAATCATTAGTCTAGAAACTGTCTTAATTGGTATAAACATTATAAGAATTTATCTTCTGAACTCTTTCATTTAAATTGTCAATTCAACTATTATTAAAATTAAGCTATAGCAAATGGCGTAGTGAAAATGAGTAGTACGAAAAAGTTAATTAAGAATAAAGTGACGTTTAATGGTTGGTTGGCTTTAAACATTCCTATGATGTTAATAATAATAGATATCACAAAGAAAGTTGCACCTGGGAAATACCAAAAACTAAAGCCACTTTCGTTATATAAATTAGTAAACATTGTTGTATAGCAAATAAAAACACTGAGTAGTGTAAAAATAATGGATAAAACATTTAATATTGAGAGTCTTTTCATATATTGTCGTTCCTTTCGATGTCGTTTTATGATTTTAGCATTACAATTGAATTAGCAAATTGTATGCTATACATACTATTATATGTATACATATGTTTATTACAATAGTTATTTTAGCTTTAATATAAATATTCAAAAGAAATGGCGCGAGAGTTTGTTTGTGTGGATAGATGCATCAATGCATAGAAGGATAATAAGTCATAAAAAACCACCATCCGTAGGGATAGTGGTTGAAGTATTAGTATGAACTATTTTTTGAATTTTTTAACTAAGTCTACGATAGTTTTAACGATTTCGATGATTGTTGTAACGATACCCATGTTTAGTGGCCTCCCTTCGTATCGGTGTATGTTAGAGAATTTTTATTGACTACTCATAAGCCATAAGTAATAGCTTTAGATGAATCAATAAACTTATTTTTTTGTAAGTTTGTCAATTAAGCCTTTGAGTACTTTAACGATTTGATTGATGATATCACTCATTAAAATTACCTCCTTTGCTTATTTGATATCTTTATTGTAACGAGATAATACTTTGGGTAGAGAAAAAGTTCCTAACTCGTATATTCAATGTCCTAAGTGAAATTTTTAGGGCAGTTAATCACACACAATACTTCCTAATTGTAGAGAATCTTTGTAAACCTTTACAAAACCTTAATATTCACGTTTATAGCAATGATGTCTTTTCCTAATTCAACCTTATTTTAGGTAGATGAAAGAGGGATGAATGTACGTAATTAATTGACTTGTGACACTATTTGAAGTATATTTGTGTTAATATGCGCAAAAGTAACAACTAAGTCTTACTTTAGCAATTTTAGATTTTATATCTTAATTGATGGAGAAGAAAGAGTTCTTGCTTTGCTACAAACAATATATAGGCAGCTTATTTAAATAAAGAAAATAAAAGGTAACTTGTGGACGAGTTATCTATACATACTTGAGTTGAATTGAAGCCTACAGTAGTTATAAATTCTTTTACATTATTTTAGAAAGGATAATGGAAGGATTTTGCTATTGTAGGCTTTTTTGTTGTGAAATTTGATTAAATAAGGAAATAAATTTTTAAAGTGGGGGACGTGCAATGTTAAGTATGAGTTTCGTTTTAACAATATTTTTTATAACACTTGTCATTGCTATACTGAGTGGATTGTTATTTTTAAAC
This sequence comes from Staphylococcus sp. HMSC62A08, assembly GCF_001839105.1. Classification (NCBI taxonomy): domain Bacteria; kingdom Bacillati; phylum Bacillota; class Bacilli; order Caryophanales; family Staphylococcaceae; genus Staphylococcus; species Staphylococcus sp. HMSC62A08. The sequence goes on from NZ_KV840026.1 coordinate 123,667, forward strand.
CAATCAGTACCAATTAAATACATAAACATACATTTATATCTTGTTTTTTTACCAATAATTATTGGCATCATAGGTTTGCTTACTGTTAAAGATAGAGAACAAATCGGTCCGTTTACCTTAGATCATCTTGCGTGGTTGATGGGAAGTTTTATTCTAGTTTTAGGATTTATTATTCAAAAGTTCTCAGCTCGTTATTTAATAGGTGATCGTAACTATCGCAAATATTTTCCATTATTTACGTTGATTACATCATTTGCATCTGTAGCGTGGTTGAGTGGTGATTTAAGATTAATGGTTCTGTTCTGGGGGGCAACGCTGTTATCTTTAACATTACTCATTCGTGTGAATCGTTCATGGAAAATTCCACATGAAGCAGCTAAAGTTTCTGGAAAATCTTTTGCATTAGGATGGTTCGCATTACTAGTTGCAGTTGTCTTATTATTCGTTAGTACTGGAGATTGGCACATCAATATCGCTTCATCTTACGACAACACTATTAATAGTGGGATGAAATTCATTATTGATATTCTTATTGTCATAGCAGTGATTGTTCCTGCAGCTCAATTTCCATTTCAAAGCTGGTTAATTGAATCTGTAGCGGCGCCTACACCAGTTTCGGCAATTATGCATGCTGGAATAGTTAATGCTGGAGGAATTATTTTAACGCGTTTTTCGCCTGTTTTTGACAATTCATTCGCGATTACAATTTTGCTTATTATCGCTAGTGTTTCAGTATTATTAGGTTCAGGAATCAGTTTGGTACACGTTGATTACAAACGACAGCTTGTAGGTTCTACGATGAGCCAAATGGGCTTCATGCTTGTTCAATGTGCGTTAGGTGTTTATTCAGCGGCTATTATACATTTGATTTTACATGGGGTTTTTAAAGCTACATTATTCTTACAGTCAGGTTCTGTAGTGAAACGCTTTAATATCCCAACTCCACCGAGTGCCAAGCGTTCGTATAGTTGGGTCGTGTTAGGTCGTCTATTAGCGATCGTGATTGCTGTAGCATTTTGGTTAAATAGCGACCGCAGCCCGTATGAAATTATCAGTGCCTTAATATTAGCTTGGTCCCTTATGGTGTCATGGAACCAAATGGTAGCATTTAGTCGAGGTTTAATAGGTAGAGTTGTCGGCGTCATGATGATTGTTATTGTTGCGATCGTGTATATTATTACTCACCATTATTTCTATAATACTTTAAATACCGTTTATATGCATATTGCACACCCACCAGTGATAAGCATCATTATTAGTATTATCATCCTTGTCTTAGGAAGTATTCTCAGCATTTGGGTTGCTCGACAAAGAGATTCTAAAGCATTCGCAATATTGTATTTATGGCTTGTTAAACTAGGTGAAGCCAAAGCGCAGTCTATTGAAAGTCATCCAACTTATTTGAAAAAATATTTGTAAAGGGAGAGAAAGGTTATGACTCAACATCAACAAGATATGAATGAAATAGTATCACGTGCCAAACGTGTCATTACCCCCTTATCACCAATTTCAATTTTTGCGGCTCGTAACCCGTGGGAAGGTCTCGAGGATTGTACATTTGATCAGGTTGCCCTGTGGTTAAAAGATGTCAGAGATATTGATATCTATCCCAATCATGCTTCTATTCAAGCAGCGATTGATAAAGGGGAAATTGATACTGAAGTATTTGATGACCTTTTAAAGAGAGAGTTAGATACGTATGACAGTTCGCTTTCTGAAAATGAAATACTTTCATATATCAATAATGCTAAAAGTGTGCCACATATGAGTGAAGATGATTTCTCTGATGAAGAACATGCAAAATTAGAAAAATGGGTAAAAGACAATTTCAAAGAATTTGAAACTACAAAGATTGTGAGAGCGAAGAGTGCCGACCGTCTAAACGTACATGGTGAGACACTTATCGATATTTTGGATGCACATATGATTAAATGGTCAAAATTATATATTGATGATTTTCAATCAAGTTGGACAATGCCTCAACGTGATAAAGGTTTTTATACTGCATGGTTACACTTAGCCCAATATGATCCAATGTTCAAGAAAGAACAACGTCAAAAAATTAAAGGATTGCCGCATAATGCGAATGAAGCGATACACCAAGCGTTTAAACAGCTAGCAATTAATGAAGAAAATCAGCAAGCGTATATAGAAAGTCATTTATTATCACTTCCTGGTTGGGCGGGAATGATGTACTACCGTGCAGAGAAAAATGAACATGAAAAAGATTTACTTACCGATTATATTGCTATTAGATTGTCTATGGAGGCATTGCTCCTTAACAATCAATTTGATACGACTTCGGCCCAACCTTTTCATATTAAAAAGGGCTTAGAGTTACTTCGTTCGTTGTTATTGAATTGTCAAATGACAGTTGATGAATGGTTAGACTTACCTGAGTCAAAACAACATGATTATTTAAAATTAGTTCAAACGTTTAACTCAGCATATTTTCAAAAACTGTGGCTTGAGGCATGGGAAGAAACGCATGAACGCGAATTAGTTGAAAAAATTTATGATTCATCATCTGAAGCCAATGATAAGCAATCAACACAAGTTCAACTAGCATTTTGTATTGATGTACGCTCTGAACCTTTTAGACGTCATTTAGAAAGTGAAGGTCCTTTCGAAACAATAGGAATTGCTGGGTTCTTTGGATTACCAATTCAGAAGGAAGCACTTGATGAGCAATTTACGCATAATTCTTTACCAGTTATGGTAGAACCAGCTTATAAAATTAAAGAATACGCTGAACGCCACGAGTTAAATATGTATAACCAACAACAACGTTCGGTTACATCGATGTTTTACACGTTTAAACTTATGAAGCATAATGTGTTACCAAGTTTATTATTACCTGAATTAAGTGGACCATTCTTGAGTATTAGTACGATTGCTAATACCATTTTGCCGAAAAAAGCGTATCAATTTGTCAATCGTTTTACGAAAAAATGGCTTCGCAAACCTGAAGCAAAATTAACAATTGAACGAGAACATGGACAATATTCTGAATTACCTGTTGGATTTACGGCAGAAGAACAAATTCAGTTCTCCAAAAATGCACTACAGTTGATGGATTTAACGAAAGATTTTGCGCCGCTTGTCGTTTTAGGAGGTCACGGAAGTGAATCACATAATAATCCGTATCATGCAACTTTAGAATGCGGTGCTTGTGGAGGCGCTTCAAGTGGATTCAATGCAAAATTATTAGCTACGATGTGCAATATGCCATCCGTAAGAGAAGGTTTAGCTCAAGAGGGTATTCAAATTCCTGATGAAACGGTCTTTATTGCTGCTGAACACAAAACATCAGTTGACGATCTAGAGTATATTTATGTGCCGGAATTAACCGAGGCTGCACAGCATGCATTTGATGAATTGAAGGCAGCAATGCCAAAAGTAAGCTATAAAGCAAACTTAGAACGATTAGCTCATTTGCCAAGTATAGATCGCCATCATAAAGACCCTGTTGGAGAAGCCCGTCGCTATGCGAGTGATTGGAGTGAGATACGACCTGAATGGGGATTAGCTAAAAATGCAGAATTCATTATTGGTAAGCGAGAGATTACTGAAAATAGTGATTTAGAAGGGCGTGCGTTTCTACACAATTATGATTGGTCTAAAGATAATGATGGCCAAATATTAAATACGATCATTTCAGGCCCTGCATTAGTTGCACAGTGGATTAACTTACAATATTATGCATCAACTGTTGCACCTCATTTTTATGGAAGTGGGAATAAAACTACGCAATCTGTTACATCAGGCGTTGGTGTGATGCAAGGGAACTCTAGTGATTTAATGTATGGGTTGCCTTGGCAATCTGTAATGGCTGGTGATAATGACATGTACCATTCACCGATACGACTACTCGTTGTTATTCAAGCGCCTGATTCACACATTCAACGTTTGCTCAATGAAAATAGTCATTTTCGTCAGAAAGTAGATCATCATTGGGTAAGACTTGCAAGTATCGATGAGCATAACAGCTGGAAAGATTGGTAATTCTAGCGTCGTTCATCGAAAATGCAAAAAAATGATCACCTAAAATAAGTAGATTTCGGAAATATCTAGAATAATGTTAAACTATAGATAATCAAGAAATAGGAGCAGTCTAGGTATGAAAAAGACTAAAGGTATTTATGAAGCCGAAATCAGTAAAGCCATAACGCAGTGGGAAAAAGACTTTCTAGGAAGAGGCTCGTTATCTGTAAAGACGGATATTTTGCGTGATATGGTCATTATCAATTTGCAAGGTATATTAACGCCAGCAGAATATCGTGTATGTAAGACAAATGAAGGTTTGTTGAATATCAAACGCACACGTTCTGAACTTGTTGAATCAGGCCAAGAAGATTTAAATAATATTATTTATGATTTAATAGGGTTAAAAGTTGTGAGCTTTCATAGTGATTTAAGTACCGTAACTGGTGAACGTGTGATTGTCTTTAAGTTAGAAGATAATTTTGAAAAAAGAATGAACCAATAAGTTAAAGATGACAGTGCTATCCATGAGGTAGTACTGTTTTTATTATAAATGGAGTAAATAATTGAAATATACAATTAATCGATAACACACGCCCATTAAATTAGGAATAATGACCATCGTGGCTATTAACTTTTCAGATTTAAATGCAAATACACATAAAAGGATAGGTATAATATACAGAATAAATAACCATAATAGTAAAGTATCAAAATTAGGATGGAAAGGTATGAAAAATCGGATAAGTGTGATGATGAGGGCAATATAAATGAGTATTCTCCTATCTTTCAAAGTCCGTCCTCCTTATGTCGACATCAGTGTGTGTCATAGATATAAGCTACATTATACATTAAAATATATGCGATATGTATGAAATTTTAACGATAAATGATTATCTGGTGGTTAATTTGATTCGAGGGACAGTTTGAAAAAGGAAATCATTTGAATTTGGTGTAGAATGGGAGACGATAAATAATTGTTAGAGTAAATTGATTGATAAAGTGTAGCTTAAGGCGCATGATTTTGATAGACAATAGTGTGATTTTAACAAGTGATAGAAAATGCGTTTAAAGCGTGAATATGAAGTTAATCCTCTTCTGACACAACGTAGAGAAACAGGTGTTAATATGGAGTATGAAAAATTAAGTTCTGCAAAAATAACAATTCCATTATTTATTATCGCATTTATTATTTTTAGTTTTATGATGAGTGGCGTTTTGACGCATAATCATTTTCTGAAAATGATAGATATGTCCTCTTTAGAGTGGTTTACACACTATTTTGGTAAGCCGCAGAGGATATATGAAGACGGTCTATTTAATTGCTATATGACATTTTGTGCAACCATTGGTGATGTAGGTGCAATGCTGAAATTGACGCTCATCCTCGTTGTACTATTATTGATTTTTAAAAATAAATCTCAAGCAGTTTGGGTATTGTTAGTAATGACGACAGGTACGTGGATAAATTATTTGATTAAACAAACCGTGGGAAGACAACGCCCGTTGAGTCATTTAAACATTGATTCAGGCTTGTCCTTCCCTAGTGGTCACTCAAATGCGAGTACCTTATTCTTTATAATCATCGTGATTGTAGTTATTCCGATGTTAAAAGGAAAAATAGCTCAAATACTTGTAGCTACAATCTCAACAATGTTATGGATAAGCATTTTGTTCTGTAGAATGTATTTTCACGCACATTACTTTTCAGATGTCATTGGTGGCGTGAGTTTAGCTGTATTATGGGTATTACTCTTTATAATGGCTTATCCTTTATTTACTTTATGGAGAAACGATAAAAATTAAAGTGATTTAAGGAGATTGGATAATATGGAAAATGATAAAGCACTGGTACTAGGTGGCGGTGGTATTACTGGTATGGCATGGGAAGCTGGCGTGCTAGCAGGTTTAAATGATAGCAATATTGATGTATCTACAGCAGATGCAATTATAGGCACTTCAGCTGGTTCATTCATAGGTGCTGTATTAGCGAATCAAGAGGATATGAAATCATATTATTTAGAATTACTATCACAAATTAGTTCGGATGATCGTGGTGCGATGAGTTCAGATTTATATCGCCTCTGGCAAAATGCATTTGTCGTTGGTAAAGATGATCCTGTCAAAGTAGGACAGATGCTAGGTGATATCATCTATACACACCCTTCTAAATTACCACTCGATAAACGTATGCATGCCATTAGACAGCGCTTAGGTAATGTAGAGTGGACAGATAATCTAATTATTACTGCGATTAATGCTAAATCAGGTCAACTTGCTACATTTAATAAACAAAGTCACATTGCATTAGAAGAAGCGGTCGGAGCTAGTGGAGCTGTTCCAGGTTTATGGCCACACATTCGTGTACTCGAGCAAGATTGGATTGATGGAGGAATGACGTCACCAGCAAATGCAATGATTGCCAAAGATTTCAAGAACATTATGATTATAGCGCCATTAGCTGATGGCTACGGTAATCTCCCTAGTGTGAAAGATGATGCGAAAGTGTTAGATGAAAATAGTAGCGTCATAACCATCACGCCTAATAGCGAAAGTCAAAATGCTATTGGAGAGAATATTTATAGTCCTGACAATATAATTGATATCGGGCATGCTGGATATGAACAAGGTATGCAAGTCGCAAAAGAAATCAGACAACATCATCCTGCTTGGATTGAGTAGTCAATTTTAATTACAAGATTGTCCGGTACGCAATGCTCAGAATGAGTTGAAGGTTTTGAGACTGCCTTCTTAGTGAAGGGAGTCTTATTTATAAAAAAATAGCAATTTAAGTAGGAGTGAAATAGAGAAGTGAAGATTAAAGCACCTCAATCAATTTATTTGAAAGGAGATCGTCATCAAGCGATACTCTTGTTACATTCATTTACAGGTACTGTGCGCGATGTGAAGCATCTAGCAACTACGTTAAATTCGCAAGGTTTCACGTGTTATGTTCCTAATTATCCGGGGCATGGTTTACCCTTAGATCAATTTACACAATATGATATTGATGATTGGTGGAATGAAGTTAAAGATGCTTACCATTTCCTAGAAAATGAAGGTTACCAACATATCAGCGCAACAGGTGTTTCTTTAGGAGGTTTATTCACTCTTAGATTGGCCGAACAATTTGATTTAGAGCGTATCGCTGTCATGTCTGCCCCACATAAAAAAGGTGAAAGTGGCATTGCTAAAAGAATTGAAAAATACGGACAAAGAATGAATCAAATTTTAAACTTTGATGATGAAGAACAACTTAAACAAATGAATACGATTCACGACTACAATCATCAAATTGAACTATTTCAAAAAGTTATTGAAGATATCATGACACATCTTAAAGACGTTAAAGTGCCAAGTAAGATGATGTATGGTGAGCAGGATGATGAGGCGTATGCCCTAAGCGCACAATTTATTTATGATCATTTAGGTACTAGTAATAAAGAATTGAATTCCTTTGCGCAATGTGGTCATCTCATGACACATGGTAAAGGACGAGATGAATTAGAACATGAAATTGTTCAGTTTTTCAGACAATAAATAATTAAATTTATAATTTTAGAGGAGATGAAGTTTATGAAACGTACTTTTTTACTCACTTATACAACTATTTCAGGTAAAACATATACTGAATTTAAAACTTTTGAAAATGGCCCCGATTACGACACATGTGTGCGACGTATTATAGATGAATTTGATGAATTACCATACCTTTTTATTAAAAAAGATGTTGTTCATTATATTAATGTAGATCACATTGAAAGTTTAGATATCGAAGAAGTCTCTGAAGGTCAAAATATAGTTTATGGATTGAACGATGAATAAAATGATTTCGAAATATGGAAGTCTTACAAACATTTAAAAATAATTAAATCTAATTATTCTGACAATCTATAGGCACATTGCACTTAAAATCAACTCATGATAAAGTGGGATTTAAGTATAAAAGCACTTTAGCGCTTTAAAGGGAGTTGGTAATGTGAGTAATCAATCACAGTGGAAGACATCTACCGGTTTTATCCTAGCTAGCGCAGGTTCTGCAATTGGATTAGGTGCAATGTGGAAATTCCCGTACATGGCTGGAATATATGGCGGTGGCGCATTCTTATTTATGTTTTTGATTTTCACAATATTTGTAGGGCTTCCGTTATTAATTATGGAATTTACTGTAGGGAAAATGGGGCGCACATACACGACCCAAATTTACAGTAAATTAACTGGTAAAAAATGGCTAAATCTTATTGGATGGAATGGGAATTTAGCTGTATTTATATTATTTGGTTTTTATAGTGTTATCGGTGGTTGGATTATTATTTATATGGGCAATGTGATTTTACAAGCACTTTCTTTTAAATCCATTTCATTAACTGATATTAAATTTGAAGAAATTATTAGCAATCCTTGGCTCACAGTACTAGGGCAAGGAATTTTTATCTTTTTAACAATGATTATTGTGATGCTCGGTGTTGAAAAAGGTTTAGAGAAAGCATCAAAGATTATGATGCCTCTATTATTTATCTTTTTATTAATTATAGTGGCTAAATCTTTAACTTTAGACGGTGCGCTAGAGGGCGCGCGCTATATTTTACAACCGAGATTACACGACATCTCAATGCAAGGTATTTTATTTGCCTTAGGACAGTCTTTCTTTACTTTATCTCTAGGTACAACTGGTATGATTACTTACGCGAGTTATGCCCCTAAAGAAATGACGATTAAATCTTCAGCAGTTTCAATTGTTATAATGAATATTTTAGTTTCTGTGCTAGCAGGTTTAGCAATTTTTCCTGCTTTAAAAACTTTCGGTTATCAACCTCAAGAGGGTCCAGGGTTACTATTTAAAGTTTTACCTTTAGTATTTAGCCAAATGCATTTTGGGGCAATTTTTTACTTCATCTTTTTAGTATTGTTCTTATTTGCAGCATTAACATCTTCCATTTCATTACTAGAGTTAAATGTTTCAAACTTTACTAAAAATGATAACCGTAAACGTAAGCCTGTTGCCTTAATAGGGAGCTTATTAGTGTTTGTCATTAGCATACCGGCGACACTTTCATTTAGTAGTTTAAGTGGTGTGAAATTTGGGGCTGGTACGATTTTTGATAACATGGATTTTATCGTTTCAAACATTCTCATGCCTTTAGGCGCTTTAGGAACAACATTAGTTGTTGGTCAGTTGTTAGATAAAAAGCTGTTGAAAGAAAACTTTGGCAAAGACAAGTTTAAATTATTTTTACCTTGGTATTATCTTATTAAATTTGTAATGCCAGTAGTGATTATACTAGTATTTATCGTTCAATTAATATAAAGTTTAGATGCAAAAATTTAAACGTCAAAAATAAAAGCTCTAAGACATTTTTCTCATTTGAGAAATCGTCTTAGAGCTTGTTTTTTAGTTAAAGTAAGCATCAAGATATTCTTTATCTAATTTGAGTAATTCTACGAAATCATCTGACATAATTTCTTCGCTTAACTCAATATTTTTATCTAGGATAAAATGTGCTAATTTTTCATTTTCGTCACTGGAATCAAAGAAATTTTTAGCATTATCAACGATATCATCATCACTGTAAATGATGAGTGCTCTACCATAAGGTAAATCACGTTTGCCACGTTGGTATGCGGGCTCCAATAAACTCATCACTTTAGCGCCATCTTTATAGTTAAATGCCGCGTCTAAGTCGCTCTTTACTTTATCGTTAATGTTGGATAAACGTTCTTTTTCAGGCTGGTTATCTGGGCGGAATTCATCTTTTAGATAATCTTTCCAGTCACTTAAACTATTTTTGATCTTTTGTTCTAACTTCACATTCTCGTCTGATTTTTTATTCTCACTTTGTTTCAGTTTCTCAATATCTTGTTTAATTTCATCAAATGAAATTAAATCTTCTTTAGTTAAATTGCTCTTATCGAATTCTTCATAATGACCTGTGACATTCATATTAGGTTCTCCTTCGTCATCTGTATATTACTCTCTTAATTACCCCGTTATCTTCTAGGTATAAACATAATTAATGAAGGCATTAAGTTAAGAGAATATCATAATGAGTTTACCTACAATTTATTTTGAAGGGTGTACGTTATCTAATTCAACTTGTTGTTTTTGTAATTCGTCTATAAGTTTTTGAGGCATTGAAGCGTTTCTTATAGCTACATTGTCAAATGCACAATTTTTAAATTTAACATTTTCAAAAGTGGCATTGTCGACTTCAATATTTGTAAACTTAATGTTCTTAAACACTGTATCTGTCATTTTGACGTTGCGAGCGAGGTTGTCTTCGAATAATATATCTTGAAATGTAAGATTATTAAGAACTGTTTCATCAAATGATGTATTTACAAAGGTTGAATCTTTGTATAAATCTTTATAAAAATGGACGCTTTCAAAGATGCAATTGTTAAATCCACATGTAATGAATTTAGTATTAGAAATGGCTTTAATATTTTTGAAAATGCCTTCGTTAAAATTACAGTTTTTGAAACGACTTTTGTTAACTTCTAATTCGTCATACATTGAATTTCTGAAATTTGAAGATGTATGGCGAAGGTTTTTAAAGTTTTCCTTCGTAAATACAGATAAAGATAAGTCCTGTTTTGTCATAAATAATAATCTCCTTTAGCCTAATTATTGGTATCAAATTTTGCTCTCAATAATGTAGTCAATGTATATTCATTTATTAGTATTCATGACTATAATAACATGTTGAACATTTATTCACATACGATTGAAGTTTAATAGCATTTATAAAAATTTTATATCTAGAAAATGCGTTTAAAGGATTCGCTCTCGTGTATTTCATTCATTTTAGAAAATTGCAAAAGCGAACAGTTTCAGTTATAATTCATACCTGTTAAGTAAGAATTATAAAGATAGAAAGTAGGTTATGTTCAAACCACTCATCATGCGTTGGTTGAACAAGATAAATTATGATTGCTTATGACTTGATAGGGCAAACACCACTTGTATTATTAGAAAGCTTTAGTGATGAAAATGTTAAAATATATGCCAAATTAGAGCAATTTAATCCAGGTGGCAGTGTGAAAGATCGATTGGGTAAATATTTAGTAGAAAAAGCTATTGAGGACGGGCGTCTCAAAGAAGGTGGCACCATTGTTGAGGCTACTGCTGGAAATACTGGTATTGGACTTGCAATTGCTGCGAACCGGTACAAGGTTAAATGTGTCATTTATGCGCCGGAGGGCTTTTCCGAAGAAAAAATTTCAATTATGAAAGCATTAGGTGCAGATGTAAGGCGCACACGTAAAGCTGACGGTATGATTGGTGCACAAAAAGAAGCTAAAACATACGCTGAAAAATATGATGCTTTATATATGAACCAGTTTGGCACTGAAGATAATCCGGGTGCGTATACACATACATTAGCTAAACAACTTACAGACCAACTACCTCGTAATGATTATTTTGTGGCAGGTGTAGGTTCGGGAGGCACGTTTACTGGCGTGGCACAACATATGAAACATTATAATGTTAAAAATTATATTGTTGAGCCTCAAGGTTCTATTTTAAATGGCGGTCCGATGCATGCCCATGCAACAGAAGGTATTGGTGCAGAGAAATGGCCCACATTCTTAGAAAAAGATTTAGTAGACGGAATATTTACAATAACTGATAAAGATGCATTTAATAACGTAAAACTGATTGCCAATAAAGAAGGGTTATTAGTAGGGAGTTCTTCTGGCGCTGCATTACAAGGTGCTTTAGAACTTAAGAAACGCATTAACGAAGGCGTTATCGTCACAATCTTTCCAGATGGTAGTGATCGTTATATGTCAAAACAAATTTTCAATTATAAGGAGCGTAACGACAATGAATAAAAAAACGCAAATGATTCATGGTGGACATACTACAGATAATTACACAGGGGCAGTAACAACACCGATTTATCAAACAAGCACGTATTTACAAGATGATATCGGCGATTTAAGACAAGGATATGAGTATTCACGTACAGCAAATCCTACGCGTGCTTCATTAGAGAGCGTGATTGCTGATTTAGAGCACGGTAAACATGGCTTTGCATTTGGTTCAGGTATGGCTGTGATTAGTGCAGTCATCATGCTTTTAGATAAAGGGGATCACTTAATTTTAAATTCAGACGTTTACGGTGGCACATATCGTGCATTGACTAAAGTATTTACACGTTTCGGTGTAGAAGTGGACTTTGTTGATACAACTCACATCGAAAATGTAGAAAAATACATTAAGCCAGAAACTAAAATGTTATATATAGAAACACCTTCAAATCCACTTTTACGTGTCACTGATATTAAAGCGTCTGCTGAGATTGCTAAAAAACATAATCTAATTTCAGTTGTAGATAATACATTTATGACGCCTTATTATCAAAATCCTTTAGACTTTGGCATTGATATCGTATTACATTCTGCCACAAAATATATTGGTGGACATAGTGATGTTGTGGCCGGTCTCGTTGCTACTGCTGATGATGAATTAGGAGAACGTCTTGGTTTTATTTCTAATTCAACTGGAGGCGTGCTTGGACCGCAAGACAGTTATTTATTAATAAGAGGGATTAAAACATTGGGTTTACGTATGGAACAAATTAATCGTAATGTGGATGGTATTGTGAAAATGCTACAAAGTCATCCATCAGTTCAACAAGTGTTCCATCCAAGTATTGAAAGTCATTTAAATCATGATATTCACCAATCTCAAGCGAGTGGTCATACAGGCGTCATTGCATTTGAAGTTAAAGATACAGAAGCTGCTAAACAAGTGATTCATGCAACACAATATTTCACTTTAGCAGAGAGCCTTGGCGCAGTTGAAAGTCTTATTTCCGTGCCGGCACTAATGACACATGCTTCTATTCCTGCAGATGTACGTGCTAAAGAAGGTATTACTGATGGCTTAATTCGCTTATCCATCGGTATTGAAGATACTGAAGACTTAGTGAATGATTTAGAAGCTGCTTTAGACACATTAAAATAGAATTTATATTTTGCGAGCTATCCTTACTTTTGTGTGAGGGTAGCTTTTTTAGTTGGAAAGATGTTATCAGTGTCATTCAATTGCTAAAGAGAGTAGTTATTAGAATATTAATTAATTTTCGGAAAATTAAAAAAATAGTATTGACGATGTTGTGACAATTCAATATAATTCAAATATTCAGATAAGTATAATCAGAATTGATGAGGGTGAGTCGAATTGATTGAATTTCGCAATGTGAATAAGGTCTTTCGCAAAAAGAGAGAGACGATACATGCTTTGAAAGATGTTTCATTTACGATAGACGAACACGATATATTCGGCGTCATTGGATACAGTGGTGCTGGTAAGAGTACATTAGTCCGACTTGTTAATCAACTTGAGACGGTTACAGATGGTCAAGTCATCGTGGATGGACATGAGATTGCTACATAAAGAAAAAGATTTACGTGGAATTAAGAAAGATATTGGAATGATATTTCAACATTTCAATTTATTAAATTCTAAGACAGTTTATAAAAATGTTGCTATGCCTCTCATTTTAAGTAAGAAGAGTAAAAGCGAGATTAGAGAGAAAGTTATTGAAATGCTGAAGTTTGTAGGGTTGGCGGATAAGAAAGATCAATTTCCAGATGAATTGTCTGGAGGTCAAAAACAACGTGTGGCGATTGCACGTGCATTGGTAACAAATCCTAAAATATTACTTTGTGATGAGGCGACGAGTGCACTAGATCCAGCGACGACAAGTTCAATACTCAAGTTGCTAAGTAATGTCAATCGCACATTTGGCATTACGATTATGATGATTACACATGAAATGAGCGTTATACAGAAGATATGTAATCGAGTAGCTGTTATGGAAAATGGTGAAGTCGTTGAGATTGGAACGGTTAAAGATGTCTTTAGTCATCCTCAAACGAGTACAGCTAAGAACTTTGTTTCAACAGTCATTCGTACTGAACCTTCGCAAAGTCTACGTGAGTCATTTAACGACCGTGATAGCGAAGATTACAGTGATTATAAATTATTCTTAGATGCGAAACAAATTAAGCACCCTATATTAAATGAATTAGTGCATGATCATCAACTCAATGTGAATATTTTATTCTCATCTATGTCAGATATTCAAGATGAGACCGTGTGTTACATGTGGATACGCTTTGAACATGATGAACAATTTAAACGTTTTAGTCCGGAAGCGTATTTCTCCCAACACCACATTCAATTTGAGGAGGTGCAATAAATATGTTTGGTTCAAGTTTAGACGCATCACAATTATTTCAAGCTTTATATGAAACGTTATACATGGTTACGGTGGCGCTTATCATTGGTGCGCTCATTGGTATACCACTAGGCATCTTGTTAGTGGTTACACGGAAAAATGGTATATGGCCCAATATCGTTTTGCATCAAATTTTAAATCCTATCATTAATATATTGCGCTCTATCCCGTTTATCATTTTATTAATAGCGATTGTACCATTCACGAAATTATTAGTGGGAACATCAATAGGTACGACGGCAGCAATTGTACCGTTAACCGTTTATGTTGCACCTTACATAGCCCGTTTGGTTGAAAACTCTCTACTAGAAGTAGATGAAGGTATTATCGAAGCGGCAAAAGCGATGGGTGCGTCACCATTTCAAATTATACGCTACTTTTTATTACCTGAAGCATTAGGTTCACTTATTTTAGCCATAACCACAGCTTTGATTGGATTGATTGGTAGTACAGCGATGGCTGGTGCTGTAGGTGGCGGAGGTATAGGTGATCTTGCATTAGTATACGGATATCAGCGTTTCGATACGATGGTTATTATCATCACGGTTGTTGTATTAATTATTATCGTACAAATCATTCAATCATTAGGTAACTTTATTTCGAGATTAATTCGTAGAAATTAAGTACTTAATTATATATTGATAAAACTTATTTTTAGGAGGCATTTTGCGAATGAAGAAAATAATTGGATTAATTATAGCGGCAGTTATCGTCTTAGCTGCTTGTGGCGGGAATAATGATAAAAAAGTAACGATTGGCGTGGCTTCAAATGATACCAAAGCTTGGGAGAAAGTAAAAGAATTAGCCAAAAAAGATGGTATTGATTTAGAAATCAAACACTTCTCTGATTATAATGTACCGAATAAAGCTTTAAGTGATGGAGATATTGATATGAATGCCTTCCAGCACTTTGCATTTTTAGATCAATATAAAAGGGCGCATAAAGATGCTAAGATACAAGCTTTAAGCACAACAGTTTTAGCGCCCCTCGGTATTTATTCTGACAAAGTTAAAAATATAAAAGATGTTAAAAAGGGTGCACAAGTAGCAATTCCAAATGATGTTTCAAACCAAGCGCGTGCACTAAAACTATTAGAATCAGCAGGTTTAATTAAACTTAAAAAGAATTTCGGATTAAATGGCACTACGAAAGATATTGAAAGTAATCCGAAAGACCTTAAAATTAAAGCGGTAGATGCGCAACAAACTGCACGTGCATTATCGGACGTTGATATTTCAGTTATCAATAATGGTGTTGCTACTAAAGCTGGAAAAGATGCGAAGAAAGATCCGATTTACTTAGAAAGTGCTAGTTCAGATGCTGTAAAACCGTATATTAATATTGTAGCTGTAAATTCTAAAGATATGGATAACAAAACGTATAAAAAAATTATAGACTTATATCACTCAAAAGAAGCACAAAAAGCACTTAAAGAAGATACTAAAGACGGTGAGAAAATAGTAGATTTATCCCAAAAAGAAATTAAAGATATTGAAGATGAATTAGCTAAAAAATAATAACGAGTACGCTTAGATTAAATGCATAACTGGTAACAAAGACTTATACTTTGTTGCCAGTTTTTGTATGTTTGCCCTGATATGTATATAGACACAATGAAAATTAAATTTGTTTAAAATGCTCTATTTACTCAATTCATTTTGCATTTAGGAAAACTTTTTAAATAGAAGAAAAATTATATTCGAAAGGGTACATAACTGAATTGAAGGGTATAATTTACGAATTTGTAATACAAATGACATTGTAATTCAAGAGAATGTATATTAATTTTAATAGGTATAAGACATCTTAATGGAGCCCTATTATTTAAAAGTAATAATATTTGTAATCAGAATGTCATCAAACGCAAACATCGTGTACATAATTTAGGAGTATAATGTGCGTGTATTATAAAATTCGGGGATAGAAAAAAGACAAGTAGAGGAGGATTTTAAGTGCAAAAAAATATATTACTGCCCTTATCGGAACAACTGCAATTAGTGCATTAGCAACTACGCAAGCGCATGCGGTGACAACGCATACAGTAAAAAGTGGAGAATCAGTATGGTCAATTTCTCACAAATACGGAATTTCAATAGCTAAATTGAAATCACTTAATGGCCTAAAATCAAACTTGATTTTCCCTAATCAAGTACTGAAAGTATCTGGATCATCGTCTAGTACAACAAAATCTAGAGCTACATCTAATAGTGGTTCAGTATACACTGTTAAAGCCGGAGACTCATTATCATCTATTGCTGCTAAATATGGCACAACTTATAAAAAAATCATGCAATTAAATGGTTTGAATAATTATTTAATATTACCAGGTCAAAAATTGAAAGTATCTGGTTCAGTATCAAATTCGTCAAGTAGCTCTAAAGCTAGTAAGCCGAAGAGTACTGGTCGTACTTCAACATATACTGTTCAATATGGTGATTCATTATCATTAATTGCGAGTAAATACGGCACTACATACCAAAAAATTATGAGTTTAAATGGACTTTCTAATTTCTTCATTTATCCTGGACAACAATTAAAAGTGCCAGGTGGTGGTAGTGGAAGTTCAAGTAATTCATCTACTGGTAAATCAACTTCAAGCGGTGGTTACTATACACCTGTTTTCTATCATCAAAACCTATACACTTGGGGACAATGTACTTGGCACGTATTCAACCGTCGTTCAGAAATTGGGAAAGGCATTAGCACATATTGGTGGAATGCGAATAACTGGGATAATGCAGCAGCTGCAGATGGCTATACAATCGATTACAATCCAACAGTAGGTTCAATCGCTCAAACTGATGCTGGTTACTACGGACATGTTGCGTTTGTAGAACGCGTAAATAGCGATGGTAGTATTTTAGTTTCAGAAATGAACTGGAGTGCAGCACCTGGTTACATGACATATAGAACAATTCCAGCATATCAAGTTAGAAATTATAAATTTATTCACTAAATAAATACGTTAACAATAGATTAAGCTGACGTGGATATTTCATCCATGCCAGCTTTTTTAGTGTTTTTTCTATAATAGATTGAACGTTTGGAGTAAATGTTGATAATTCTTAACTGCTGCTGAATATTTCAACTTATCTTGATTTTTTACATGTTGCATAGGATTTTCGATAATATCTACCATATGTTGGGCTAAACTATCGATGTTATTCTTTTCGATTAAATAACCATTCTTTCCGTGATTGATAATTTCATTAGGTCCATAACGGACATCATAGGATAACACAGGACAACCTACTTCAATACTTTCCATTATCGTTAAACCAAAGCCTTCGTATTTACTTGTTAATAAAGAGGCTTTTGATTTTCCAAATTCCACAAGAGGTTTTTTAGTATAATTTGAAATTTTCACCATATCTTCAAGTTGGTATTCTGAAATTAAGTCTTTCATCATTGCTAATTGATGATCTTCGTCTTTACCAAATAAATATAGCTTTGTTTGATGGCCACTTTCTAAAAATTTTCGATATGCTTTAATTAAATGATCCAATTGTTTTTCTTTTACAAATCTTCCTATATAAATAAATCGGTCTTCTTTATTCATGTTCGTTTCAACGTTACTTTGGTTCAACTCTATAAAATGAGGGATAAGTTCAAATCGTTCATCTTCAATAGGATAAACTTCTTGAATATCATGCATTTGTTGATGTGTCAGCACAATATATTTATCAATATGCGCACTATGTTCTAAAGCATATTTGTAAGATTTCTTAGTTTTGTCGCCAGATAAATGAGAGCTATGAAAAACAAGTATGTTTTTAGTTTGATGCGTTTGTTTAATGAGTGGCGCATCTAAAAATCGCGCATCATTAAATACAATATCATTATCTTTAAAACGTGCCTCGAAATAATACTGTGCGAGGGCTTTATCATTTTTAAATGTTTTATAGATTTTTTTACCTTTGTATAATTCTATCCCATTGATTTTATTTTTCTCATTATTATGAAAATATCTTTTACAATACATGAAACCTTTAGGATCGATGAGTTCATCGCTATGTCTTAAAGAAGAATCACTATAATAAAATATCTTTCTATGAAGTTGACCAAATAAATTATATTCATGACGTTCGTACTTTAAACCTGTTGAAGGAGAAATAAAGTCTTCATATTGTAATACATCTGATTGACCATAATATTTACGAAATTGCACATACGTGTTGTCATTATAATAATGGACGTAGCTTTGGTTTTTACCAAATTCATGTTTTAGCCCTTTAATTTTACGTTTAGTTTTATTGTATTTAGGATTTTTAGTTATTAATGTTTTCGGAACTTTAAATAACTCGAAATTTGAAAGCCATTCATACATATTTTCAAACTCTATATTTTTGGTGATTTTATTTTCCTTTAAAAAATGCTTATAGACACTTGGATAATTGCCGTAATAATTTGTAGTGAGGATTTTAGTCGGTAAACCAAATTCTTCGTCAATAAGTTTGATACGTCGTAATAAAGACTGTGTTCTCCCACCATGGGACATAGGGAGTGTTGTTGTTACTGTGTAAAGCATGCGAATATCTCCTTTAATAGTTACCCTCATAGAGTTTTATATGTTTCAAAGATAGATTATTTCACATATTAAAGATTTTTATAAAAATTACAAGTGATTTGAATAAAAAAAGGACGAAATAGAAATCACTTTATTATAAATGATTTCAATGTTTCGTCCCTTAAAAGATACCTAAAATTGAAATGATTCGAGTCTTAAGCGATTCGGTTCAACAATTTACTGATATTCATCTTTAACTTTACGGAAGCTTGTAAATAAGCGTAAACCGTTAATTGCGAAAGAAGTAAGTGCGCCTAATTTACGTAGTTTAGATGGTGATTTTAAAGATACATAAAAGTCTATAATTGTACCAATTGCACTTAATCCTAGTGATAAATATACTAATTGTTTATTTTTAGCATCATGACGGATACCGTTGTAACCATCAACGATAAAACCTGCCATATTGAATAAGTTAGATAAACGCGCTGCGCGAGTTTCTTTTGCCATAAAAAATCCCCTCCAATAGTCATCTTACACATAAAGGCTGAGACATCATTGATTATCTCAACCTCCTTTAAAATTATGAATTTTGAACTTAATCACTTCATGATTTAATATATGATAACATATTACTAAATATATTAAGCTTTTTGAAGTAATAAAGAATAGGGTAGGTCGCTTGTGAAATGATTAAATGTGTATGTTTAGTAGAAGAAAAAGATGACAAAATCTTACTTGTTCAAGTTCGAAATAGGGAAAAATATTATTTCCCGGGTGGTAAAATTGACGATGGTGAAAGTTATGTTGAAGCATTGCAACGCGAACTCAAAGAAGAGTTATGTTTAGATTTAGCTGAAGAAGAACTGGAATTTATTGGTACTGTCGTAGGGGAGGCATACCCACAACCTGACACACGTACTGAATTGAATGGATTTAGAACGACGAGATCGATTGATTGGTCGAAGGTAACTACAGATAATGAAATTACGGACATTCAATGGTTCGATATTAAAGAGACAGAATATATTGCTCCTGCGGTAATCACTTGGATTAATCAATTTTCGAAAAAGGATTAGAAACTAGGAGGACTCATGTACATAAAAGCGTATAAGCCAGAACTGTATCATCAAGTTGCAAATTTAGAAGTTTTAGAGAGTGACTCGAAATTTACTAAAACGCCACTTGAAAATATAAAATCAGCACAAGAAGATGCTGATAGACATCCTACTTTAGTTATGAAAGATGGTGTATGTGTGGCCTTTTTCACTTTACATGAAGGGGATGGTCCTAAAGATTATACTGATAATTCTCAAGCCATTTTCTTTAGGTCGTTTAGTGTCGATCAACGTTATAGAGGTCGTGGCATTGGCAAGAGGACGATTGAATTATTACCTAGTTATGTGAAAGATTGCTATCCGCATATTAATGAAATTACGCTGGCGGTAAATACTGATAACAAAAGAGCGATTGATTTATATCAACAAGCGGGTTATCAACATACTCATGATAGTGAGTTGGTTGGCCGTCCCGTTCACGTGATGACACTAGATTTGAAATAAAATATGACAATACACAAAACCCCACCCTTCATGATGTGTAACCTATGAAGTTAGATTTTAGTCCAACTTTTGAGGCCGGTACATCATTAAGTGGTGGGGTATTTTACATGTTAATTATGTTCAGAATATTGTGTTGTAGTGTGGTTCTGATGTTTTTTACGTTTAATCATAAATGCTGTAACCCATGCCGTAATAGGAATGCTGAGTGCCACTGCGATGCCTCCAAGTAATATCGAGACGAATTCTTGCGCGAAAATTTTGGAATTGATGATATGACCAAATGAATAATGTAATTTGAAAAACCAGAAAAATAAAGTTAATTGTCCGCCAAAATATGCTAAGTAGATGGTATTAGCTGACGTTGCTAAAATTTCTCGACCTACACGCATACCCGACTTGAATAATTGTCCTTGATTCAGTTCTGGATTGGTCTCACTTAATTCATACATAGGTGAACTAATTGTAATAGCTAAGTCGATGACAGCAGTAATTACTGCTAAGACAATTGTGAAAACCATAAATTGTACCATGTCGATTCCTATATTCATGGAATATACATATGTTTCGTCTTGTTGTTCGGTTGCAAACCCTTGAAGGTGTCCCATTTTTACGGAAAGAAAAATGACTAATATTAATATTAGAGTTGTGACAATAGTACCGATAAACGCCGCTTGAGTTTTGACATTATAGCTGTTTAACACAAAGAGATTCACTGCAGCAATGACGATACAGAAGACAAAGGTTACTAAGTAAATGGGCACGCCAAAAATAATTAAAATGATACTAACAATGAGTATAATGAAGTTTA
This sequence comes from Staphylococcus sp. HMSC62A08, assembly GCF_001839105.1. NCBI lineage: Bacteria > Bacillati > Bacillota > Bacilli > Caryophanales > Staphylococcaceae > Staphylococcus > Staphylococcus sp. HMSC62A08. The sequence goes on from NZ_KV840026.1 coordinate 144,782, forward strand.
AAAATAACGTGAAGAATGAGACGAGTCCTTTCTTACCTCCGAAAATAATCATTAGTACTAATAGTAATAATCCTAAAATAGTTATTGCGCTCATTGTTTAGCACCTCGCATTTTTAGCCAAACTTCCATTAATGCAATCGTAATAGGAATGGTTAAGACAATGCCGATACCCCCGGTCATCGCTCTAGCTACTTCTAGTGACCAGTTCATTGAAATGGTATACGTAATGGTGTTAGCATTTTTCAAATAAATAAGGAACATTGGTAAGCTACCAGATAGGTAAGAAAAGAGTAAAATATTCGTCATTGTTCCCATAATATCTTGACCGATATGACGTCCTGCTAAAGCCCAACGTCCCATCGTGATATCTGGTGTGCGTTGGAGGATTTCATACATTCCACTAGAAATCGTTATAGCGACGTCCATGACGGCACCTAATGTCCCGATTAAGACGGAAGCGAGAAAGACTTCTTTAGGTGGGAGTGTAAGGAAGGTCATTGTTTCGTATTTAATGCCATTACCTCCAGTCAATTGAATAATCAATTCCGTAACTCCGACGCAAAGAAATGTTCCGACAAGCGTACTTATGATTGTCACGAGCGTTCGCATATGCCATCCGGTAACCAGTAGCAATGTGAAGGTGGTCGAGACGATAATCGCAAAGGTCATTAATAGGAATAAGCTTATTTGGCCATGTTGATTATGTATATATATTGCGCCGATGACAGCAATGGTATTAATAATAAGTGACAATATAGATTGTAAGCCGACCTTTTTACCCACAATTAATACAATGAGAAGGAAAAGTCCTGTTATTGCGACAACTAAGCCATCTCTTTTTTTCTCAATAATGTTAGCGTCATTCGGTTTTTTAGAAATATGTAGTAATACTTTGTCATTTTTAGAAAATGCTTCCGAATCGGCTTGAGACTTTACATATTGATGGTTAATTGTTGCTGACTGGCCTTCAAATTTACCATTTAGAATTTTTACGGTGAGTTTTTCTTTATATTTAATATCTTTATTATGTTGTTCATCCGTTACCTTTTCTGAATGAATTGGCGTGACGTTCGTGATTTTCCCTATAGGCATATTGTAAAATTTATCGTTAAAACACGTAAAAATAAATAAGCTAAGGAAAATAAAGCAGAAAGCAACAATCATCCATGTGAAAGGTTGTCTAAATAAAGTCTTGAACTGCATGTTAAAACCTCAATTCTCAATTTAGTATATTAAATTGACATAGTGATTATACGCCCAATAGTAACTGAATACAAAAATTTGTGAAATAAGACCATTTAATTTTTTATCTCAATTCAACAAAAAGCGTGTGATAAACGCTATTACTATAATTAGCTAAAATTGAGCTGTCTGATTCATCATAGTATGAATGAATTGCCACATGAGGTCGATGTCTGCTTTTTTATTATCGTATTTAGTAATTGCGCACATTGTTCGCTTTAATTCGGTGTGCGAAAGAGGTATGTACGTCCAATCTTGATGAGAAGGCAGGTGAATGTTTTGATTGCAGACGACGAAACCTTTATTTTTACGTAATATATATTGCGCAAGTTGTTTATTGGATACGACATACACATGTGATTTAATCAAATATTCTAGTTTATTTTTTATAGAATTTGAGAAAGGCATTAAGCAGTATAACGGTTTGTTCTCAAATTGCGTTAATGGCGGTTGAGTAGTCATTGCAATTGGATGATCCTTGGGCACATACATATGATAATTTTCTTCAAATAGAGACGTTGTATGTAGTTGAGATTGCGCCGAAATCTCTTTGGTTAACTCTACAAATCCTATATCTAATTGCCCAGATACCACTTGTTCTACAATATCTTCGTGAGTCATCAATTGTGGTGTAGCAAGACTCTTGCTTTGTTGTTCAAATGTTTGAACGAGTGGCAACATCATTTGTGACACATCACTTTCCTCATATCCGATATAAATGGTTCGCTGATCTGTAGAGGATTGTTGTTTGAATAGTTGAATGGTTTTATCTAGTTGGTCCAGAATTTGAGTGGCTTCCGATAAGAGTTGCTTACCTTCTGCAGTAAGAATGATGTTTCGGCCACTTCTTTTGAAAAGGGTCACATTCAATTCTTTTTCAAGTTGTGCAATCTGACGACTGATGGCAGACTGAGCAATGTTTAACTCTAGTGCTGCGTCAGAAATATGCTCTCGTCGTGCAACTTCCACAAAGTACTTAAGTTGTTTCATCTCCATGATGTATACCCCCTGTTTTACAAATGACGAAAAATTCTGAAAAGTAAAATGATATAAATACATTATAGCAGTATGATGTGAATTTGTTCTAATTTTTAGATGAGTCTTATCTAATTTATATATTGAACAGATAAATATATTACATTATAGTAATTATTATCAAACTAAAATTGTCAGAAAATTATAATAAGGGAGTGTGCATCATGTACAATGAGAAATTAAAAAAGGGTTTGTATGATTATCGTGAAGAACATGATGCGTGTGGTATTGGATTCTATGCCAATATGGATAATAAAAGATCTCACGATATTATAGAAAAGTCTCTAGAAATGTTGCGACGATTGGATCATAGAGGTGGCGTAGGAGCTGACGGAATCACTGGCGATGGTGCCGGTATTATGACTGAAATTCCATTTAAGTTTTTTGACCAATTAACTGACATCAAAGTTCCCGGTGAAGGACATTATGCCGTGGGATTATTTTTTTCTAAAGAAAAAGTAAAAGATTCAGCACATGAAGCCGTGTTTAATTCATATTTTGAAAGTGAAGGATTTAACGTTATCGGATATCGAGACGTGCCTGTAGATACCAATGCGATTGCTAAGCATGTTGCAGACACAATGCCATATATTCAACAAGTATTTGTAGATATCAGAGGTGTTGAAAACGTTGAGAAACAATTGTATTTAGCTAGAAAGCAAATTGAGCGTTATGGAGAAGAACAATCTCTAGAACTATATTTCACAAGTTTATCTAAAAGAACAATTGTATATAAAGGTTGGTTACGTTCGGATCAAATTAAAGGATTGTACTTAGACCTACAGAATGAAGATTTCCAGTCGAAGTTAGGGCTTGTGCACTCTAGATTTAGTACAAATACATTTCCAAGTTGGAAACGTGCGCATCCCAACCGTATGCTCATGCACAACGGTGAAATTAATACAATTAAAGGTAATGTAAACTGGATGAGAGCACGTCAAAATAAGTTAGTTGAGACTTTATTTGGCGATGAGAAGGATAAGGTCCACTTTATTGTTGATGAGGATGGAAGTGACTCAGCAATTGTGGATAATGCGCTCGAGTTTCTTTCTCTAGCAATGGAACCTGAAAAAGCTGCTATGTTGTTAATTCCAGAGCCGTGGTTATACAACAAGTCTAATGATAAGAATGTCCGTGCTTTCTATGAATATTATAGCTATTTGATGGAACCATGGGACGGTCCTACAATGATTTCATTTTGTAATGGCGATAAAATTGGTGCCCTTACTGACCGAAACGGTTTACGACCAGGTCGTTACACTATAACTAAAGATAATTTCATCGTTTTCTCTTCTGAAGTGGGTGTTGTTGATGTACCTGAGGAGAACGTTGCTTTCAAAGGTCAACTTAACCCAGGTAAGTTGCTTCTTGTCGACTTTTTACAGAATAAAGTTGTAGAAAATAATGATTTGAAAGCTGATATTGCTAGTGAATTACCTTATTTACAGTGGTTAGAGGAGTGTAAGATTGATAATCACTTTGAAGAGGTTAAATATGAACCTTCTGATTGGGATGAGTCTACATTATTCTGTTTGCAAAAGCAGTTTGCTTACACAAAAGAAGATATAAACAAGTATATGGCAGATTTAGTAACAAGCAAGAAAGATCCGATTGGTGCAATGGGGTACGATGCGCCGATAGCAGTGCTTAATGACAAACCAGAATCACTATTTAATTATTTCAAGCAATTATTCGCACAAGTAACAAATCCGCCTATTGATGCCTATCGAGAAAAGATCGTAACAAGTGAATTATCATACTTAGGCGCTGAAGGGAATTTACTTCACCCTGATGAAACGGCTTTACAGCGTATTCAATTGAAGAAACCAGTCCTTACGGAAGCACAACTAGCAGCCATAGATCAATCACGTTTTAATGTGACTCATTTATCGACAGTTTATACAGAAACTCTTGAGGCAGCATTAGAGGATCTTGGTGAAAGAGCTATAGAAGCTGTGAAGTCTGGTGCGAAAATCTTAGTATTAGATGATCAGTCACTTGTAGCTGAAGAAGGATTCGCGATGCCGATGTTGTTGGCATTAAGTCATATCCACCAATTATTAATCCGTGAAGGGTTAAGAATGGAAACCAGCCTAGTTGCGCAATCAGGTGAAACAAGAGAAGTACATCATGTAGCATGTTTACTTGGTTATGGAGCTAATGCAGTAGTGCCTTATTTAGCACAGCGTACGGTAGAACAGTTAACACTTAAAGGTCAGTTAGCAGGTTCAGTTACCGACAATGTTGAAACTTATACGCAAGTGCTATCTGAAGGTGTGATTAAAGTGATGGCTAAAATGGGGATTTCCACTGTACAAAGTTATCAAGGGGCACAAATTTTTGAAGCAGTTGGTTTATCTCAAAAGGTCATCGATCAATACTTTACTGGTACGCAATCTAAATTATCAGGTATTAGTATTGAACAAATTGATAAAGAAAATAAAACAAGACAGAGTGATACATCAGACTACCTTGAATCAGGAAGTACATTCCAATGGAGACAACAAGGTCAACATCATGCGTTTAATCCTCGTACTATTTTCTTACTACAACATGCTTGTCGAGATAATGATTATGAGTTGTTTAAGGAATTTTCAGAGGCAGTCAATCATCAACGTACGGATCATATACGACATTTATTAGAGTTTAAAACGCAACGTGCGATTGATATTAGTCGCGTTGAGCCAGCGAGTGAAATTGTTAAGCGGTTCAATACTGGAGCGATGAGTTATGGTTCAATTTCAGCCGAAGCGCATGAAACTCTAGCACAGGCTATGAATCAGATTGGTGGTAAAAGTAATAGTGGAGAAGGCGGAGAAGACCCGTCAAGATATGGAATTCAAAAGGATGGAAGTAATAAAACGAGTGCGATTAAACAAGTTGCGTCTGGACGATTTGGTGTAACAAGTGATTATCTTCAACATGCGAGAGAGATTCAGATAAAAGTTGCACAAGGCGCTAAACCAGGGGAAGGTGGACAACTACCAGGATCTAAAGTGTATCCATGGATAGCAGAAACAAGAGGATCGACACCAGGTATTGGATTGATTTCTCCGCCACCACATCACGATATTTATTCAATTGAAGATTTAGCTCAATTGATACATGATTTGAAGAATGCAAATAAAGAAGCGGATATCGCTGTTAAACTTGTATCGAAAACGGGTGTAGGAACGATTGCTTCGGGAGTTGCGAAAGCATTCGCTGATAAAATCGTCATTAGCGGTTATGACGGAGGAACTGGGGCTTCGCCTAAGACAAGCATTCAACATGCAGGTGTACCATGGGAAATTGGTTTAGCTGAAACACATCAAACGTTGAAGTTAAATGATTTACGTAGTCGTGTGAAATTAGAAACAGATGGTAAGTTGCTGACTGGTAAAGATGTAGCGTATGCGTGTGCGCTTGGAGCGGAAGAGTTTGGATTTGCAACTGCGCCACTTGTAGTGTTGGGATGTATTATGATGCGCGTGTGTCATAACGATACATGTCCAGTCGGAGTTGCTACGCAAAACAAAGATTTACGTGCGTTATTTAATGGTAAAGCACAACACGTTGTTAATTTTATGTATTTTATTGCAGAAGAATTGCGTGAAATTTTAGCTTCATTGGGATTAGAAACTGTTGAAGATTTGGTAGGAAGAACAGACTTATTAAAACGTTCATCACAACTAAGACCTGGTAGTAAAGCCGCTGCAATTCAAATTGAAAACCTTATCGAGCAGTCTGAAGGACCTAACACAAAACAAATATTACAAGATCATCATTTAGATATTGGTTTTGATTTAAATTATTTATATCCAGATGCTAAACATAGTATTGAGAATGGTCATTCGTTCACAGGAAGTTATGTTGTAAATAATGAACAACGTGATGTAGGAGTGATTACAGGTAGTGCCATCGCGAAACAATACGGTGAAGAAGGCTTACCAGAGGATACAATATTTGCTTATACTGAAGGTCATGCTGGTCAAAGTCTCGCTGCTTATGCGCCACGTGGATTAACTATTCGCCATACTGGTGATGCAAACGACTATGTAGGTAAAGGGTTATCAGGTGGAACTGTGATAGTCAATGCTCCAAATGAAGCACGTGAAAATGAAATTATCGCTGGTAATGTGAGCTTTTACGGTGCTTCAAGAGGTAAGGCCTTTATCAATGGTAAAGCAGGAGAACGTTTCTGTATTAGAAATAGTGGTGCTGATGTTGTTGTTGAAGGTATTGGAGATCATGGTCTTGAGTATATGACTGGCGGACATGTCATTATTTTAGGTGATGTGGGTAAGAACTTTGGCCAAGGTATGAGTGGTGGTGTGAGTTATATCTTCCCTTCAGATATTGAACAATTTAAAAAGGATAACGCGCTCGAAACGCTAGCATTTAGCAGTGTAGATTATGATGAGGAGAAAGCATTAATTAAAGAGATGCTTGAAGCACATTATAAGCATACGCGCAGTCTAAAGGCACGAGATATTTTAGATCAATTTGAAAATGTGAGCCAATACGTAGTTAAAGTCATTCCAAAGGATTATCAATTGATGATGCAAAAAATTGATTTACAAAAACGACAATTTGAACGTGTAGATGAAGCGATGCTCGCAGCATTTTACGATGATAGAGAAAGTATTGAAGAAACATTGCAACCAGCAGTAGTTTATTAGAGAAGTGGGGGAAGATAAATCATGGGCGAATTTAAAGGATTTATGAAATATAACAAACAGTCTTTGTCAGAATTGTCTTTAGTAGACCGTCTTTCTAACCATGATGCGTTTCAACAGCGTTTTTCTAAGGATGATGCCTCCATTCAAGGTGCACGTTGCATGGATTGTGGTACACCATTTTGTCAAACCGGTCTATCTTATGGAAGAGAAACAATCGGTTGTCCTATCGGTAACTATATCCCGGAATGGAATGATTTAGTATATCATCAAGACTTTAAGTCGGCTTATGAAAGGTTAAGTGAGACAAATAATTTTCCTGAATTTACTGGACGTGTGTGTCCTGCACCTTGTGAAAATTCATGTGTAATGAAAATTAATAGAGAATCTGTTGCGATTAAAGGTATTGAGCGAACGATTATAGATGAAGCGTATGACAATGGCTGGGTTCAACCGAAGTATCCCGAAGGTAGCAAAGATCAAAAAGTTGCGATTGTTGGAAGTGGACCAGCTGGTTTAACAGCCGCTGAAGAGCTTAATATTAAAGGTTATCAAGTCACCGTTTTCGAAAAGGCGAATGAGCCAGGTGGACTACTTATGTACGGTATTCCTAATATGAAATTAGATAAAGATGTTGTACGCCGTCGTATAGCATTGATGGAAGAAGCGGGCATTGTTTTTAAAACAGGCGTTGAAATTGGTGTGGATATGGATAGAGAAACACTTGAAGAAATGTTCGATGCTATTATTCTGTGCACAGGTTCTCAAAATGCGAGAGACTTACCTTTAGAAGGACGTATGGGCTTTGGCATTCATTTTGCAATGGATTACCTTACTGAACAAACGCAGTATCTTAATGGTGAAATTGATGAAGTCACTATCACGGCTAAAGATAAAAATGTGATTATTATAGGTGCTGGTGATACTGGTGCAGACTGTGTTGCTACAGCTTTACGTGAAAATTGTAAATCTATTGTTCAATTTAATAAGTATACTAAACAACCCGAAGAAATTACGTTTGAAAGTAATACGTCATGGCCTTTAGCAATGCCAGTTTTTAAAATGGACTATGCGCATAAAGAATGTGAAGCGAAATTTGGTCAAGAGCCTAGAGCATATGGTGTGCAAACGATGCGTTATGATGTAGATAACATTGGAAATGTTCGAGGATTATATACTCAAATATTACAAGAAACACCAGAAGGTATGGTAATGGCTGATGGCCCTGAGAGATTTTGGCCAGCTGATTTGGTCCTCTTATCCATTGGGTTCGTAGGGACTGAAACAACTATACCTCATGCGTTTGGTATTAAAACTGAACGTAATAAGATTGTCGCAAACGATACAGATTTCCAAACGAATCACCCTAAATTTTTTGCGGCTGGAGATGCACGTCGTGGTCAAAGTTTAGTAGTATGGGCAATCAAAGAAGGACGTGCTGTTGCTCAATCTGTAGATCAATATTTAAGTAAAAAGGTTCTAGTGTAGACACAAAATAATTTTATTGACTTTTAATAAGCGCTATTATATGATTGTTATTGTGTTCATTTGAGGAATACCCAAGTCCGGCTGAAGGGATCGGTCTTGAAAACCGACAGGGCCTTAACGGGCCGCGGGGGTTCGAATCCCTCTTCCTCCGCCATTAGAATTAAAATCCAAGACTAATAGATACAAAAGGCAAGTACTTATCTTAATGAGTATTTGCCTTTTTTATTTTTGTCAAATATACCATCGACGATATTTTGAAAATGGCATGTAAGCCTTTACATAACTTGTATAGACAAGTTATACTCTCTATAAGAAATTAAGGGAGTGAAGCCCATGGCTGTAAAAAGAAACGATGTAAAAGCCATTGTTGAAGCAATTGGAGGAAAGCACAATATAGACAAAGCAACACATTGTGTGACACGTTTACGACTCGTGCTAAATGATGACAGTAAAGTTGATAAAGACGCATTAAGTGAAAATCCTTTAGTTAAGGGACAATTCAAAGCAGACCACCAATATCAAATTGTCATTGGTCCTGGTACAGTAGATGAAGTATACAAACAATTTGTTGAAGAAACAGGTGTAGAAGCGTCTTCTAAAGATGACGCTAAAAATGCGGCAGCACAAAAAGGTAATCCGCTGCAACGTTTAATTAAATTGTTGGGAGACATTTTTATTCCAATACTACCGGCTATTGTTACAGCTGGTTTGCTTATGGGAATTAATAATATTCTCACCATGAAGGGGCTATTTGGTGCTAAACCATTAATTGAAATGTATCCTCAAATCGCTGATATTTCGAATATCATTAATGTAATCGCTAATACGGCCTTTATTTTCCTACCGGCCTTAATTGGTTGGAGTAGTATGAGAGTATTTGGCGGTAGTCCGATTCTAGGATTAGTGCTTGGTTTAATCTTAATGAATCCGCAACTTGTGTCTCAGTACGATATTGGGAAAACTAAAATACCGACTTGGGATATTTTCGGATTGCATATCAAACAGCTTAATTATCAAGGTCAAGTGTTACCAGTACTTATCGCGACATATGTCTTAGCTAAGATTGAAAAGGCTTTAAACAAAGTTGTACATGATTCGATTAAAATGCTAGTTGTTGGGCCAGTTGCCTTACTTGTTACTGGATTCTTAGCGTTTATCGTTATTGGTCCCGTCGCATTAATCATTGGTACTGGAATTACGAATACAGTTACATTTGTGTTTGAGCATGCTGGTTGGCTTGGAGGAGCAATTTATGGCTTAGTTTATGCGCCTCTTGTCATTACAGGATTACACCATATGTTCTTAGCTGTGGATTTTCAATTGATGGGCAGTAAACTAGGTGGTACTTATTTATGGCCAATCGTAGCGATTTCTAATATTTGTCAAGGTTCTGCAGCGTTTGGGGCATGGTATGTCTATAAACGCCGTAAGATGGCTAAAGAACAAGGTTTAGCTTTAACGTCAGGTGTTTCGGGTATGCTAGGTGTGACTGAACCAGCTATGTTTGGAGTCAATTTACCATTGAAATATCCATTTATTGCAGCCATTTCAACTTCATGCGTGTTAGGTGCCGTGATTGGTGCGAATCAGGTTCTAGGAAAAGTAGGCGTCGGTGGTGTACCAGCTATCATTTCAATACAAAAAGAATATTGGCTAGTCTATGGTGTTGTCACACTTGCAGCGGTCATTATTCCATTTTTTGTAACCATTTTCCTATCAAAATGGAGTAAACAAGAAGCTAAAGAAATAGTAGATGAACCAGAAGCAGAAAAAGAAAGTGAGTAATCTTTAAAAAATAGATATGAGGTGGGAAAAATATGGCGCAAAATGATTGGAGAAAATCAGTTGTCTATCAAATTTATCCTAAATCATTCAATGATACGACTGGTAATGGTGAAGGAGATTTAAATGGCATCATTGAGAAGCTAGACTATTTAAAATATTTGGGTGTGGATTATTTATGGCTTACACCAATCTATGAATCTCCGATGAACGACAACGGATATGATATTAGTAATTATTTTAAAATTAATGAACAGTTTGGAACAATTGAAGACTTTAAGCGACTAGTTGCTGAAGCGCACCAACGAGATTTAAAAATTATGTTAGACATTGTAATTAATCATACATCAACACATCATGAATGGTTTAAGGAAGCTATACGTTCAAAAGATAGTCCGTATAGAGATTATTATTTCTTTAGAGGATCAAACGATGGCCCACCGACGAATTGGGAGTCTAAATTTGGTGGAAATGCATGGCAATATGATGATAAAACTGATGAATATTACCTTCATTTATTTGATGTTTCTCAAGCTGATTTAAATTGGGACAACCCTGAAGTAAGACGAGAATTATATAAAATTGTTAATTACTGGATTGATTTCGGTGTAGATGGTTTTAGATTTGACGTTATTAATCTTATATCGAAAGGTGCGTTTAAAGATTCACCTAAAATCGGAAAAGAGTTTTATACAGATGGTCCACGTGTTCACGACTATTTAAATGAGTTAAACCGTCATACATTTGGAGGTAAAGATTTGATGACTGTAGGAGAGATGTCTTCTACGACAATCGATCATTGCATTAAGTATACTAAACCTGAAAGACAAGAATTAAGCAGCGTTTTTAATTTTCATCATTTAAAGGTGGACTATGAAAATGGAGACAAATGGACTTATGCTGACTACGATTTTCACCAGTTAAAAAATATTTTGATGGAATGGCAATTAGGTATTCATCAAGGTGGAGGTTGGAATGCAATATTTTGGTGTAACCATGATCAACCTAGAGTAGTATCCAGATTTGGTGATGATTCTAATGAGGAATTACGTCAAGTTAGTGCGAAAACTTTGGCAATTGCATTGCATATGCTTCAAGGGACACCTTACATTTATCAAGGTGAAGAGATAGGAATGACGAACCCTCATTTTTCAATGATGAATCAATATCGAGATGTTGAGTCTTTAAATGCCTTTCAAGAATTGAAGCGCAAGGGCTATTCGGAAGATTATATCTTGAAAATTCTCGATCAAAAATCGAGAGATAATTCACGCACACCTATGCAATGGACGAATGGAGAGGCTTCCGGTTTTACAAGTGGGCAACCATGGATTGATATTGCTCCGAATTATAAAGAGGTGAATGTTGAACAAGCAATTGAAGATGATCATTCAGTATTTCACATGTATCGTCGCTTGATTGATTTGCGTCATAACCACGACATTCTCACTTATGGAGATATTACTCCTTTATATATGACACATGATCAACTTTTTATTTACCGTCGTAATTATCAATCTAAATCGTGGCTTGTAATTGCAAACTTTTCAAAAGAAGCGGTGATGATTCCAAGAGATTTAGATACTGAAGGAGATATCATTATTCAAAATGGTACAATAACGAATGACGAAATATCAGGTTTCGGGGCGATTGTCATCGAAACACATTAATGATAGTGAATGAGGCATGTTCATGAAGCGAAATAAGTTCCTAATGATTTATGAAGATTTAAAAAATAATATTTTATCGCAAGATTTAAATTATGGTGATCAATTACCTTCCGAACATGATTTAGTTGCCACTTATAATGCTTCTCGTGAGACCGTCAGAAAAGCATTAAATTTGCTTGAACGAGATGGAATGATCCAAAAAATGCGTGGTAAAGGTTCGATCGTTATTTTTCAAGAAATCACCGAATTTCCATTTACTGACTTGATCAGTTTTAAAGAAATAAAAGAGCGATTAGGCCTTAATTATCAGACAGAAGTCATCGTGAATGAAGTGGTAGAAGCACGTGAATACCCTAATGTTCAAAGAGAATTGAAGATTGCTGAAAGAGAAGAATTGATTCATATTCAAAGAACGCGTCGCATAAATAATCAAGTGAAGATTTTTGACGAAGACTTTTTCTTAAAAAATGTAGTTGATGATATTTCTGATGATATAGCCAAAGATTCAATATATGCGTACTTAGAAAAAGATTTAAATTTGAATATTAGTTATTCAAGTAAATCGATTACATTTGAACCTTTTTCTTCTATAGAATATGAAATATTTGGAAACCAACATATGCCATTTACAGCTACTGTAAGAAGTCAGGTTTATCTTAATGACACGACATGTTTCCAGTACAATATTTCGAAGCATATTGCGACTGATTTTAAGTTTAAAGAGTTTTCTAGAAGACGGTAAAAAGTGACGTGATGACTGGATCATTAATGCAATTTTAAATGTATGTAAAAGCGTATTGTGAGATGAAGATGAAATTTTTACGCTTGCAAATCGATGCGAAATTATAGTATTATAAATCTTACCGTGCTAGGTGGGGAGGTAGCGGTTCCCTGTACTCGAAATCCGCTTTATGCGAGACTTAATTCCTTTGTTGAGGGCGCATTTTTGTGAAGTCTGCCCGAAGCACGTAGTGTTTGAAGATTTCGGTCCTATGCAATATGAACCCATGAATCATGTCAGGTCCTGACGGAAGCAGCATTAAGTGGATCCTCATATGTGCTGTAGGGTAGCCGAGATTTAGCTGTCGACTTCGGTTACGTTTATGATATGCGTTCGATACAAAGGTGCATGGTTTTTATTTTGAGATTAAAGCAAATAAGATATAGATGAAAGAGTGGCTTATCATATGATGAAGTCGCTCTTTTTTATTAAATGGATTAATTTCACATAATTTGTTAAGGTTATACCGAAATAAACTAAATGACGATGAAAAATATTGAGTGATAAATGTTAAAAATAAATTGATGAATTCATATAAATCTTGGAGGAGACATGCAAATTTTTTTAAGTACGTTAACAGAAGTTGACTATGATAAATCCCTTGATAGTATTGAAAGAAATTATGATCAAGATCCTGAAACCAGTTGGAAAGAGCGCGCACGTGTTAAGAATCTTAGAAAGTCTGAGAATTACAATTATGAGTTGGAAGTCATTGCTAAAAATGAGTCAAATGAGATTGTAGGACATGTGTTATTAGCAGAAATCACGCTGATCTCACAAAATGATAAACAAACCGCTCTTGCAATTGGTGCATTATCGGTCAATTCAGAGGTACGTGAACAAGGTTTAGGTAAAGCGCTGATTCAAGCGGTGGAGGAACGTGCTAAAGCGCAAGGCTATGAGGCGATTTTTGTTTTATGTGATACGGATTATTTTGAAAATCTAGATTATAAAGATGCTCAACAATTCGATATTGGCATAGATGAAGAACAGAAAGAACACGATTTGTATGTTAAATTCCTAAATTCAAATGGAGAACGTTTTTCTGGTATGACAGTAGAACTTCCTGAAGTGTTGAAATAATTTATTTTCATTGAAAAGAAAAGTGACGAGCATGATATAATGGTGAGTAATTGTTAATGGAGGTGCTACAGTGGATTACCAAGCTTTGTATCGAATGTATAGACCGCAAAGTTTTGATGATGTCGTTGGACAAACACATGTCACTAAAACGTTACGTAATGCGATATCCAAAGGGAAACAATCCCATGCGTACATTTTCAGTGGACCCAGAGGAACTGGGAAAACGAGTATCGCAAAGGTGTTTGCAAAGGCAATTAATTGTCTTAACAGTGATGATGGAGAACCTTGTAATGAATGTGAGATTTGTAGAGGAATTACTCAAGGTACCAATTCTGACGTCATTGAAATAGATGCTGCGAGTAATAATGGTGTAGATGAGATTAGAAATATTAGAGATAAAGTCAAATATGCACCAAGTGAGTCTAAATATAAAGTGTATATTATTGATGAGGTTCACATGTTAACGACTGGGGCGTTTAATGCGTTACTTAAAACGCTTGAAGAACCTCCGGCACATGCAATTTTTATTCTTGCAACGACTGAACCACATAAAATTCCTCCTACGATTATTTCAAGAGCACAACGTTTTGATTTTAAAGCAATTAGCATGGATCAAATTGTAGACCGTTTGAAATTCGTAGCAGACTCTCAATCGTTGAACTATGATGAGGCAGCGTTAGAATTTATTGCAAAGGCTTCAGAAGGTGGCATGCGTGATGCACTGAGTATCATGGACCAAGCGATTGCCTTTGGAGAGGAAAAGTTAACATTGCAAGATGCATTAAATGTGACAGGCAGTGTTGATGAAGCGGCGTTAAACGAACTATTTAAAGATGTGGTCAATGGAGATGTAAAAGCAGCTCTCGGTAGATATCATCACTTTATATCTGAAGGTAAAGAAGTGAATCGTCTCATCAACGACATGATTTATTTTGTTAGAGATACGATTATGAATAAAACATCGAATGAAACGATTGAATTTGATGCCCTCATCGATTTCGAACTGGATATGCTTTATCGCATGATTGATATTATTAATGACACCTTAGTTTCTATAAGATTTAGTGTGAATCAGAATGTTCACTTTGAGGTATTATTAGTCAAACTTGCTGAAATGATTAAAGCACAACCACAAACTGTTCAGAATGTAGCAACGACGACTGTAGCGACAGAACCTGATAATGATGTATTGCTTCAGCGTATGGAACAGCTTGAAAATGAATTAAAAACACTGAAAGCACAAGGCGTTCCAAACGGAGGTCAAACACAACAACCTAAGAAACCTACGCGTACTGTTCAACGCTCTAAAAATGCATTTTCAATGCAACAAATAGCAAAAGTACTAGACAAAGCGAATAAAGAAGATATCAAATTGTTGAAAGATCACTGGCAAGAAGTGATTGACCATGCGAAAAGCAATGATAAAAAATCATTAGTGAGTCTGTTGCAAAACTCAGAACCTGTCGCAGCTAGCGAAGACCACGTGTTAGTTAAATTTGAAGAAGAAATTCATTGTGAAATCGTTAATAAAGATGATGAAAAACGTAATAATATAGAGAGTGTTGTATGTAATATAGTAGATAAATCTGTTAAAGTCGTAGGTGTTCCCTCAGATCAATGGCTCAGAGTAAGAGCAGAATATTTACAAAATCGTAATTCAAACGGTGATAATAGTAGTGAATCTGGAGAAGAACACCAACCAAAACAAGTTAATGTAGCACAAAAGCTAAAGATTTATTTGGTGAGGAAACAGTACATATGATAGACGAAGACTGATACATGACAAGCAATATATTCGTATGTATAATGTAATAAAAGCGATTTATTAATGAGACTGTTTAATTTCAAGGAGGAAATGATATTATGCGCGGTGGCGGAAATATGCAACAAATGATGAAACAAATGCAAAAAATGCAAAAGAAAATGGCTCAGGAACAAGAAAAATTAAAAGAAGAACGTGTTGCCGGAACAGTAGGCGGTGGCATGGTTACTGTAACAGTGACTGGTCATAAAGAAGTGGTAGATGTAGAAATTAAAGAAGAAGCAGTAGATCCAGATGACGTAGAAATGCTTCAAGATTTAGTATTAGCTGCTACAAACGAAGCGATGAACAAAGCTGATGAGTTAACTCAAGAACGTTTAGGTAAACATACTCAAGGCTTAAACATCCCTGGAATGTGATAAATAATGCATTATCCAGAACCTATTTCTAAACTTATAGACAGTTTTATGAAACTGCCAGGCATTGAAAATAAAAAAAAAAAAAAACTGGCTTTTCATACTTTAGATATGAAAGAAGACGATGTTGTTCAGTTTGCTAAATCGTTAGTAGACGTAAAGCGAGAACTTACGTATTGTAGCGTTTGTGGTCATATCACTGAAAATGACCCTTGCTACATTTGTGAAGATAAACAACGCGATCGATCAGTGATTTGTGTAGTTGAAGATGATAAAGACGTTATTGCAATGGAAAAAATGCGCGAGTACAAAGGTCTATATCATGTGTTACATGGTTCGATATCGCCAATGGATGGCATTGGACCTGAAGATATTAATATTCCAGCGTTAGTTGAGCGCCTGAAAAGTGATGAAGTTAAAGAATTGATCTTAGCAATGAATCCGAATTTAGAAGGCGAGTCAACTGCTATGTATATTTCAAGGTTAGTGAAACCAATTGGAATCAAAGTTACACGCTTAGCACAAGGTTTATCCGTAGGTGGAGATTTAGAGTATGCAGATGAAGTGACATTATCTAAAGCCATTGCTGGAAGAACTGAAATGTAGATTGAATTTGAAAGGGAGTGGGACAGAAATATAATTTAGCAAAATTATTTTCGTTGTCCCACTCCCAACTTGCATTGTTTGTAGAATTTCTTTTTAAGAAATTCTCTATGTTGGGGCCCCGCCGGCAAGGATGGCTAGGATTGAAAGAAGCTTAATATAAGCGCACTTTTAATTCAGACATCTACTGCCAATATGTTAAGGAAAGCTGAGACGATTAATTATGTCCCAGCTTCTTTTTTATTTGAGGAAAGGAATTTGAGTAGGGAATAGGATATTTGATAGAAAAAGTGTGAGGATGTAAGTATGGAAAGTCATCGAACGCTGTTGCAGAGTACAAAAAGTTTGGTATTGAGGTTAGATTCTAAATAAATTGAAAAACTTTTTAAAAAAAGTTAAAGTTTGTGAAATGAAGAGGCTAGTGCATCTATGAATTGTGGCAAAGCAAATTTTAAAGGGGAAAGGCGATTATTAAATCTTTATTTTGTATTTTAAGTTCGGATATTGGAGTTTGGATGTTTCAGAATTGTTAAGCTAGTGTAAATTTTACCGTTGTTAAAAAGCTCTAAAGCCTGTATAGTATTTATTTGTTGAGCGAAACAAATCAACTGAAATCTTAAACAGACATTAAAATTAATTATAAAAAGTTGTTGACTTCAACTTTGCAAAAGAGTATAATTAATTTTTGTCGGTAAGAAAAATGAACATTGAAAACTGAATGACAATAT
>NZ_KV840027.1:0-8846 GCF_001839105.1 Staphylococcus sp. HMSC62A08
AACCGATCGATTTAGACCAAGTCCAACAACTTAAAGACATTGATAAAGACATCGCCAACGTAGAATCTGAAATTAACGAATACCTCAAAGAACTAGGAGTGTTGAACAATGACTGAACAATCAAACACCCCAGAATTGAGATTTCCAGAATTTAAAGACGAATGGACACAGTCTTTTCTCGATCAATTAGGTGATTTCAAAAAAAGTTATTCTCTATCAAGATCATATGAAGGGAATGGTGATTATAGATATATTCACTATGGAGATATACATTCTAGATTTCCTTCAATACTCAAGTTTGCTAATATAATTCCTACTATTACTGAAATTAAAGATTTTGAAGAGATTGAAAAAGGAGATTTAATATTTGCAGATGCATCTGAAGACTATAAAGATTTGGGAAAAACAATTTTAGCGGATTTCAACGATTCGAAAATTATTGCTGGATTACATACTCATCTATTTCGACCTAAAAATTTTATTGATTCTAGATTTTTACTGTATAACACTAAGACTAATAATTATTTAAAGTTTATTCGTAAACAGGGTACAGGCATTTCTGTACTGGGCATATCAAAAAAGAATCTATCTAAATATTTAATGAGTTTGCCCTCAAGTGAAGAGCAATATAAACTAAGTAATTTCTTTAGCAAACTCGACCGCCAGATTAAGTTAGAAGAAGAGAAACTTGCACTCTTCGAACAACAGAAAAAAGGTTATATGCAAAAGATTTTCTCACAAGAGTTAAGATTTAAAGATGATAATGGATGCGATTATTCCAATTGGGAAATGAAGAAATTAGATAAGATAGCTAATTATAGAAGAGGTTCATTCCCACAACCTTATGGAAATAAAGAGTGGTATGATGAATTAAATGGCGAACCATTTGTTCAAGTCGTTGATGTGGATAAAAATATGCAATTACATGAACAAACGAAACAAAGAATTAGTGACTTAGCTAAATCGAAGAGTGTTAAAGGATATAAAGGTGATATTGTAGTCACTTTACAAGGAAGTATAGGGCGTGTAGCTATTTTACAATATGACGCATATATTGATAGGACGTTGTTACTAATTAACTCTTTTAAAATAGATATCAATAAGAACTATTTTAAATATGCTCTCTATTTACTATTTTTAAAGGAAAAAGAAAAGGCCCCTGGAGGTACTATTAAAACAATTACTAAAACAGTACTTTCAAATTTTATAATCAATGTGCCATCAATTAAAGAACAAGTGAAAATAGGAAATTTTTTAGAGAAATTAGATTATCTAATTGAAAAACAGACCTTGAAAGTTGAAACATTACAACAACGAAAACAAGGACTACTCCAAAAGATGTTTGTATAATTCTGATAAAAACCTATGATATTAACTCAAAATAGAGAGTTTGGGACATAATTCCCAAACTCTCTTAAACTACCGACACAGTCTTCAATTCTTTCTTATTTTAAATCATATTTTTCCTCAAAGTGATGTCGCTTTCTATATTCTTTATATTTATTTTTATTAAGATCGTATCTTTGATATTTCTCTTTTAAAACAGCTTCTCCAGTTACTTTACCATCATCATCAAGATCATAATAATATTGATATGTATTATATGGCTCCTCTTTATAAGTGACTTCTAAATAGTTATCTCCAGTATTAAACGTGAAAATGGGTTCTTCTGTTTTAATTTTGTTTTCCCATCCTTTTTGCTTAAGCACACGGTGAACTTTTGTTTTGGTTTTAGCTTCTTCCTTTTTTTTATAATTAGAGTAATGGGACACTGTAAGAAGAATTAGTACAGAAATAATAATTAAAATGATAACAATAATTCCTATTATTTTATATGTTTTTTTCATATTAAGCTCCTTAAATAAGTGTTATTATTTTATTAATATTTTGTGAAATTTAATAAAATAATACAATTTTATGATATGTTTTTAATGAAACACAGTCAAGTCATAGGAGGAAAGCAATGAAAAAGTTAATAACTAGTTTATTATGTACCACAATATGTGGCACAGTTCTGACTACAGGAAGTGTAAATGCGCAAGCTGACAGCTCAACTAACTCTAATTCGTTGAAAGAACTTCAAGATGAAGGCGTTGTGTCTAAATCCATTACTGAAGAACAGTGGAAACAAATTCAAGCCGAAAACCGAGCAGAAGAAGCAAAATTTGAAAAAGAAGTTGAGGCACAATGGTGGAAACAACAAAAGCAAGATCAAATAGATCGAGAAAATCGTAAAAGAAAAAAGAAGTTTCATTTGAAAAAAGGTGACTTTTTTATCACGAATGGGACAGATTCAAAAGGTTTCACAGGCCACGCTGCAATTTATTTAGGAAATGGAAAAATTAAGGAAGCACCTGGATTTAAAAGACCAGTAAAAGTAAAACGTTTTTATGAATGGAAAAAGGCGACTTTAAAAAAGAAAAAAGGACACCCTAAACACCGTTATATCGGTGTATATCGAGCGCCTAAAAAATATAGAGGCAAAGCTGGAAGATATGCAGCATCTCATTTTAGTCATGTGCCTTATAACATAACGCCTAATATTTATTCTAAAAGCCCAACGTATTGTTCTAAATTAGTTTGGCAATCTTATTATTATGGCGCCGGACCATCCTCAGTTCACCTACTCTCTCAACCTCAATTTATTATTTATCCATATTCTCTCAACCGATATATCAAGTCAAAAGCTGTTCGGGTTTATAAAAGAGGTTAGAAAAGGTTAAGGTATTAAATGCATATCATATACAAACTAACTACTCATAATACATCATTGTGTTAACAAAAAATGTATAAGCTTTATATTTCTACGCATTCTAGTGATATAATTTATGTAACAAGGAAATCTAGCATGAAAGTATCAATCACCTCACTATTGCCGTAGTGAGGTGATTTTCTAAAGGTGTGGTTATAGTCGCGATTACGTAGCCAATGCGTCAATAAAGAAATAATACTAACAAATACATATTGTTTTTAATGATTCAATGATTAAAGCAAAACTATAGGCGTGTCTCCTATACTATATAGGATTAAATAGTATACTAAATCAAAGTACAACTTTTTGGCCTCAGTACAATGTATATTAAACGCTTTTTAATGAATAAAATATAAGGATTAAAAATTGTTAACTTAATTTTTGTCTCTATTTATCCAGTTCTATTGATTTTATGTTTGGTTTTTCTGGGAGGAATCCATGTTTAATTTAAATAGTTAATGTCGCTGATTTTCCATTAACATCAATAGGATAGTATCCTACATGTCCACTGCCTTGATTATCAGCTTTTCCCTCAATTGAAATTTTATCTTGTTTCCTTAAAAATTGATAAGTTTTATTATTTTTTGATATTTGACTTAGTTTCTTAGTATCTTCATTTTTAATATAAGTATTTAACTGTTTTTCACTTGAGTAAAAAGCCCATTTATCAAAGAATAAAAAGTTTACTATAGTATAAATAATCGTTATGACAATGATGATTGCGATGATATAAAACACTTTTTTCATAAATAATCACCTTTTTAAAATTATTATTAAATTATGATAACTTATAAGTGTATAGGTTTACTATATCAGATAATTTTTTCAATAAGGTGCTAAAAAAGAAAATGTATGAATCGACAATTTATTGAGGAGCTTTGAAATGGACAAATTAGTTAAAATTTTAGGAGTTATAGGAGTTATCGCAATTATTGTAGCGATTGTTATTGCATTAGTTGTTAGAGGAATGCATAAGCATGAAAAACACGAAGAAGCTAAGCTCAGACATAAAGTTCACCATGTCTTCAAGCAAAAAGGTTGGGAGAATAAGGTTAAAACAGAAAGAAATATTTTCACATTTAATACTGGATATAACGATTTAGAGGTCACGTTTAAAGATGAACCTTATAACACATATACTTATTCTCTTGACGAAGGTAATAGAGTGACGGGAGAGGCTGTTTTAAAAGATCAATACGAGAAAAAGCCAAAGCATTTTAAAGAATCATATGATCTTAAGTAAATAATATATTTCATAACAAGAAAACTAGGAACATATTTAAATTAATAGTTGATAAGGTAAATTTATGGACAGTAGCTTTTATTAAGAGTTGCTGTCTTTTTAAATGAGGTTAGATATTAAGATATAAAGTTTGATTAATAATTCACAAACTATACATAGTATTATTATGCTCTGGTGATAAGATAATAATTGAATATATTATCGACTGGAGTGATATAAATGAGTAATTCTAAAAAAGTAGCAGTTGTTACTGGAGCGGCTCAAGGTATTGGTTTAAAAATAGCTGAACGTTTATTTAAAGATGGCTATCATTTAGCAATAGTTGATTATAATGAAGAAGGCGCTAAACAGGCTGCTGAAAAGCTTACATCAAAAGAACAAGAGGTCATTGCCTTTAAAGCTGATGTTTCAAATCGTGATGAAGTCTTTTCAGTATTAAGAAAAGTTGTTGAGCATTTTGGAGAGTTAAATGTACTAGTGAATAATGCAGGATTAGGACCTATGACACCTATTGATACAGTTACGCCTGAACAATTCGACCAAGTGATTGGCGTAAATATTGGTGGCGTATTCTGGGGCATTCAAGCTGCATTAGAGCAATTTGATAAGCTAGGCCATGGCGGTAAAATAATCAATGCAACTTCTCAAGCAGGTGTAGAAGGTAATGCGGGATTGTCTTTATATAGTAGTACTAAATTTGCTGTGAGAGGTTTAACTCAAGTAGCTGCTCGAGATTTAGCTGAAAGGGTATTACCGTTAACGCATACGCTCCTGGCATCGTTGAAACTCCTATGATGGAAGGTATCGCAATTAAATTAGCGAAAGAGAACAACAAACCTGAGGAGTGGGGATGGAAACAATTTACTGATCAAATCACTTTAAAACGATTATCAAAACCAGAAGACGTGGCTAACGTAGTAAGTTTCTTAGCTAGCAGTGATTCAGATTATATTACAGGCCAAACTATCATTGTTGACGGTGGAATGAGATTCCATTAAAAAGAATATATGAGAAAAACGTTTATGCACTATCCTGACTGCATAAACGTTTTTTTATGAGTAAATTTAATAGCATATAGATATGAATCAATTATCTAATTTTTCATTAATCATAAACCCGATATCACTTTTCATTTCTTCAACTAACGGTATAAGTTCTGGTAAGTAATTATTAGCGAAGCCACTAATGATTTGATACTTAACTATAGGTGTTATTGATTTATCTTTAGGTATATGTTTATCTATAATGGTTTTTAAATCTTTATATTGGATTTCCTCTGACGTTTTATTAGAAACATATCTTGAGAATGCGGTTAGAATCTTTTCGAAAGCGTTTTCCCCAAAATTCATTTGTAAGAATAATAGACTTATTGATTTAGTTTCGAATTGATTTTCTCCTAATACTTCAGCCAATTCACTAACGGAATGAATAAGTAAATTAAAATTTTCTTCGTTAAGTTCCACTAAAAATTCTCCTTTTTATATTTTGTTAGCTAACATAATTTATCTCGTTTTTTCTATTATTTTAACTTAGTCATTTAATTATATAAATGAAGTAACTGAATGAAGAATGTATATATATAATGTTAAATAAGGTGTTCTAATATATTTTTAATATTTATTAATTTTCAAATGAAAAGTATAGTCTTTTACATTAAAATGAAGTTGTAAGCTATTAATTTTAATAGAAAGATGTGAATCGATGAATATATCAAAAATGTGGATATTAGTCATAGCTGTACCTTTAACAATTGTAGTTATTGTCGTTGGTGGATGGTATGGTTTAAAGCTAAATAAAGAAAAAGAGATTAAAGATAGTTTCTCAAAGACATTAAATATGTATCCAATTAAAAATCTAGAAGATTTATACGACAAAGAAGGATTTAGAGATGAAAATTTTGATAAAAATGATAAAGGGAAATGGATTTTAAATTCTGATATGGGAATAGAAAAATCAGGCGGTGATTTAAAATCTAAAGGGATGTTATTAAATATAAATAGAAATAAGCGAGAGGCTACAGGTTATTATTATGAAACTATATATAGTGATGATATAGATAAATATGATGATGGAGTAAAAGAAACAAGATACCCTGTTGAAATGAAGAACAATAAAATTTATTTAACTAAAAAGGTTAAAAATAAGAAAATAGAAGAGGAAATAAAAAACTTTAAATTTTTCTCTCAATACGGAAATTTTAAAGATATTGATTCATATAAAAATGGTGATATTACATATAACCCTGAAGTACCAAGTTACTCTGCTAAGTATCAACTGAATAACAGTAATTTTAATGTGAAACAGATTAGAGAAAGATATGATTTACCTACTAAGAAAGCACCTAAACTCGTTTTAAAAGGTGATGGTGATTTAAAGGGAAGCTCAGTAGGCACTAAAGATATAGAGTTTATATTTGTAAGAAATAAAAAAGATAGTATTAGCTTGAAGGATAGTATTGAATTTAAGCCTACACATTAATACTAGGAGAAAGAAGTGGACGAATGAATCTATCAAAAAAGTGGATATAAGTCATAACTATACCATTAGCAATTGTAATTATCATCGTTGGTGGCTGGTATGGTTTAAAGCTAAATAAAGAAAAAGAGGTTAAAGATAGTTTCGCAAAGACATTAGATATGTATCCAATTAAAAATTTGGAAGATTTATATGACAAAGAAGGATACAGAGATGAAAATTTTGATAAAAATGATAAAGGAACATGGGTTTTAAGTTCTGAAATGTCTATTAGGAAGAATAGTGATAAGTTGGTTTCTAAAGGTATGGTCTTATTTATGAATAGAAATAATAAAAAATCTAAGGGATTTTATTATATAAATACATTTTATGATAGAGGACCAGAAGATGATCATGAAAAAAGAATACCAGTTAAGCTTGAAAATAAGAAAATAATTGTTACTAAAAATTTGAAAGATAAAAGGCTGAAGAGTGAAATAGAAAGATTTAAATTTTTCTCGTAATATGCAAAGTTTAATAACTTGTCGCAATATAAAAATGGAGATATTACTTATAATCCCGAAGTACCAAGTTATTCTGCGGAATATGAATTAACTACCACAGATGAAAATGTAAAAGAATTGAGGAAGCGATACGATATTCCTACAAATAATTCGCCTAAACTTTTATTAAAAGGCAAAGGAAATATAAAAGGATCTTCAGTTGGAGACAAAACTATTGAATATACATTTGAAGAAAATAAAAAAAGTGATATTTATTATACGGACAGCCTAACATATCAACCAAGCGATCATTAAAATAGATATTAATGATTACTTGGTTGGTTACAAAATGGATACAGAAGTTTTAGATTCAATAATCACCCAATTTTGCAAGGTCTCTACCGTTAATTTTATTCATCTTCGAAAGCTCCAAATTCAACGTAATCGATATCTTCATAGCGAGGTTTTTTTGTTGGTATATTCATGTCGCCAAATAGATTGGTAATAGTAACTTTTTCTGGCATTTGATTTTCTTTTTCAATAGATTTTGAAAGTTTATAGACATTATGAATTTTTTCTTTTCTAGTAATATCTTTTTTTGTAGAAAATAAGGTAGCTACTACGTCAGAATTAGCTGTATAGTTTAATTGTTTCCTTGCCCGTTTCATGCCTTCTTTAAATTCTGCATCACTTTTATTAATCAAAGGTTCATAATATTTACGATATTCTTTAAGATTTCTTGAAAGATAAGTAATATAAAAATATTTATTTTGATATCCTACATTTTGTGTTTTATTAATCGCTTCTTTAGTAAAACCAGTATATTGATATTTCTCTTTATTATCGTCAAAGAACTTATAAAGGTAATCATATTTCTCTTTTTGAGCTCGATATTCAAAACCACTTAATACGGTGCCAACCATATTATTCATGTCATCACCATTGTCATGACTTCTCATAGAACCTTTTTCATAAATCGATTCTTTATCGAAAGGGATACTTGCGTTGAATACAATATCGTGGTCGTCGCAATGCACAAATACTTCAACACCGTCGCCACTGCCGACAACGTTGGTCGCTTTGACGTTTAAACTAAAGTTATCTTTAAAGAATTGTTCTCCGAGTTTTTCGTATTCTTTTCGGTGTTTCTTCGCATATTCAATAGCGCTTTTTTCAGCTTTTGGCTGAAAACCTTGTCCTACATATTTACTGGCTGGCATTTCTTCGGGGACTGATTGTGACGTTTTGTTTAAATGATGATCTATCGTCGAACATCCGAATAATAAAAGGGGACTAATTAGCGCAAAATTTATTAATTTTTTCATCGTGCACCTCAATCTCAAATCAAGTTTTGGCAAATATTTAGGTAAATGTAATTGCTTTGTATATGATTAACAAGTTAATTGTCATTGGTTTACTTTCTATAAACACCATACTTAATTGGTTTATTGTCATCGTAGAAAGGCTTTTTAGTGTTAATTTCTCCTTTGCCTAACATTATAGTTATAGTGGATTGTTTAGGTTTGTTATCTAATTTACTTAGTTTATCGCTTAAATTAATTACATCATCAACTGAATTATCTTTAGTGAATCCTTTCTTTGTACTAAATAGTGTCGTAACCACATTGGAATTTGCTTCATAATGTAGTTCTTTTCTTGCTTGCTTCATACCTTCTTTAAAATCTGCATCACTTTTATTAATCAAAGGTTCATAATATTTACGATATTCTTTAAGATTTCTTGAAAGATAAGTAATGTAGAAATACTCATTTTGATAACCGACATTTTGTGTTTTATTAATTGCTTCTTTAGTAAATCCAGTATATTGATATTTGTCTTTGTTATCGTCAAAAAATTTATAAAGACGGTCATATTTCTCTTTTTGAGCTCGATA
>NZ_KV840027.1:8946-12226 GCF_001839105.1 Staphylococcus sp. HMSC62A08
GTTGAATACAATATCGTGGTCGTCGCAATGGACGTAAACTTCCACACCATCGCCACTGCCGACAACATTGGTCGTTTTAACGTTTAAACTAAAGTTATCTTTAAAGAATTGTTCTCCGAGTTTTTCGTATTCTTTTCGGTGATTCTTCGCATATTCAACCGCGCTTTTTTCAGCTTTAGGCTGAAATCCTTGTCCAACATATTTACTGGCTGGCATTTCTTCGGGTATTGATTGTGCAGTTTTGTTTAAATGATGATCTATCGTCGAACAACCAAAAAGTAACAAAGATAAAGTTAAAATGGCACAATATATCTTTTTCATCAAGCACCTCAATTTGAGAATTATTCATTATTAAATAAGACGCTTATAAAGTGAGAACTTTTATAAACGTCTTTGATAGTTAAGGTTATCAATTAATAAACAGCTATTTTTTCTAATTGATTTTTTACTTTATTCATATTAGAGCGTATTAGCGATGCAGAATCATCCATTGTCTTAATCGCTTGTCCCTCATTCTCATTAAGTCCATTACAAACAACTTCAAACTGTTGAGACATTTGATCTAAACGTCCTTGAGCTGCTTTATTGAGTATAAACATATCATCATAGTGGCTAGGCTCGAAAATCATATTTACAATCATAGGCTTTGTATTCGTAATAATTTCACCCAAATGATTTTCAAGAATCGGCGAAGCTGCTTGTAAATCAGTTAATAGTGGTACCCACTTATCTAGTAAATAATGTTTTAATACTTCTAAATAGGAAGTTAATACACTAGCTGGTGTGGGTAAGAGTTTCACTAGTGTTTTAATATGAGCTGTATCTAAGGCTGATAATATAGAATCTATTCCATATTTA
This sequence comes from Staphylococcus sp. HMSC62A08, assembly GCF_001839105.1. NCBI lineage: Bacteria > Bacillati > Bacillota > Bacilli > Caryophanales > Staphylococcaceae > Staphylococcus > Staphylococcus sp. HMSC62A08. The sequence continues at coordinate 9,805 of NZ_KV840027.1, forward strand.
ATAGAATAGATTGCACTTATTGTGAAATCTATATCATCTATAATAGGTTTAAAATATTCATTATATATATCTTGAATATTTTCAGATAACTTTTTAATAGCGTTATCAATATGGGCTCTTAAAATTGTCATTTTGCGGGTCAAATAATTAGATGGCTGGATTGTTCCAGAAACCATATTTTCACCACTATAATTAATGTTAGTATTGCCATCCATTATAGTCGCGTCTTGTTGCGACATGATACTTTTTATATCTCCAATTTGCCGTCCATAAATATCATTTTGGTTTTTAACTTGAGTGATATTTTTAGAGACTATCTCAAGATGTTTCATCATTTCTTCGGATACACCATCCGCAAAATCATGATCTAGGTTTTTAAATAGGTCTGATAATACATTATCAGCAGTGTCATGAATAGCTTCAATTCCACGTTCTAAATTCTTAACGATGCTAGATATTCTTTCTTCTAAAAGTTTTAAGTCTAATGAGGGGAGAGCGCCCATGAGTGGAGAAAGGATAAGTAAAACTTTATCTATAATGCTTTCTAGATATTTTCTTTCAGACTTAATTTTGTTACAAAAATTTTCTAGTGTTTCAAGACGAATTTTATCTATGAAATCTCTCTTGAGTTTATGCTTACGTTCTCCAAAGTTACTATTTTCTTTTTGCGATATATTAAAGCTTTCATTTAAGAAAGTTACGCATTCAGACAACATTCTACTAGTTTCTCCAGTGACTAGCTGTTCAAGGTTACCTAATTTTTCAATATCTAGTTTAATCAGTTTACCAGAACCAGACCTTGCTATAGACTCACCAGTCCACACGTTAATCGGAATACGTCCATCCATATCTAATTTTATATTTATTGTTTTAGACACTTTTTTACCATCTTTAGTAACAGTATCTTTTACTGATTTAATTTTACGAACGGGTATATCTTTATACGTGTTATCTTTTTTGTTGAATTTACGTTTATAACCTAAATGACTATCAGCTAAAGCTTCTAGTGTAGGTACCCCATTTTCAATATCGACTCTTTTACCGGGGTTATTTTTAAATACTGAATCTTGTGCCCAAGATAAAATATCATAAGTACTATGGAAATTGATAATATTGTTATGGTTTCCTGGTTTAGTACCTCTCCATGATGCTTCAGGAAGAGTAGCAGGGTCTGTAGTTGCTACTTTTAAATTAGGATTTTTAACCCCTTCATATTTCGCGCCAACTGCTCCTTGAGAATTACCGCCTGAGTTTATTATTGTTTTATTTTTATACTTACTAGAGTCTAGACCATATTTTTTGAAAAATTCAACATTTTTTAAATGCTTAGCATCATAAATTTTTTGTTGATAATTTTTCACATAATTGTGGTTTTGTTCTATCAGTTCTGTTTTTTTATTTCTATTATTCATTAATTTAATATTTTGAAGCCAATCATCCGCAACTTTCCCTTTTAAAGGATTATTAGGATTAATACTTTCATTATTATCTGTTCCTTGGAAAATAATTGTTTGCTGACCAGTTCCATGATTTTTATCATCTAATAATTCTACTGTTTTTATATCTGTTCCACCATTTGAGTTTGAGCTTTCTTTACTATCATCAAATGAATCAACCACTCTGAACTTCTTGCCATTTACTTTAAAAATGTCGTTATCATCTATGTCTTGATAAACCCAATATCCACCTAATTCTGTTAAATCCCTATCGTTTATTTTATTCATGATTAAACACTCCATATTTTATAGTATCTTTTTTACTATAACTAGGATTGGAAGAATTAATTTTAGAGTCCGAAAGTTGAATCTGCATATTAAAATTATGAGGGATTGAATGATTTCTTTTTAACTTATCTGCTAAATTCAATATGTCATCAGTAGAATTATCTTTAGAAAAATTCTTTTTTGTACTAAAGAAAGTTGTTGTTAAATAAGGTTTTGATTCATCATTCAATTCCTTTTTCGCTTTTTTCATACCACTTACAAATTCGGAATCATTTTTATTAATTAATGGTTCGAAATGCTTACGATATTCACTAATGGAGTATGGAACAGCTGAGATATAATAATATTGATTTTTAAAACCGCCTACTTGAGTTTTTGTGACTGCTTGTTTAGTAAAGCCAGTATATGAATAATTGTCTTCATTTTCTCTAAAGAACGAAGTAAGATTGTCTAACTTTTCTTTGTTTGCTCTATATTCAAATCCACTTAATACGGTTCCTACCATGTTACTCATGTCATCACCATTATCATGACTTCGCATGGATCCTTTTTCATGAATGGATTCTTTATCGAAAGGGATACTTGCGTTGAATACTATATCGTGGTCATCACAATGCACGAATACTTCGACACCATCGCCACTGCCAACAACGTTGGTCGCTTTGACATTTAAACTAAAGTTATCTTTAAAGAATTGT
>NZ_KV840027.1:12326-13282 GCF_001839105.1 Staphylococcus sp. HMSC62A08
TGGCTGAAAACCTTGTCCTACATATTTACTAGCCGGCATTTCTTCGGGCACTGACTGTGACTCTTTATTTGAATCATTACTCATCGTTGAACATCCTCCTAATAATAATGATGAAACTAAAATGGAGCAGACTATTTTTTTCATGGCGCACCTCAAAAATATATTAGTTAGTATCATTCTAACTTAATTATTAAATTATATAAATAGTTTTTATAAATATATTGCATAAATAGAGTGATTTAAATATTTAAGTCTTATTTATTTACAAAAAATTAATAAACTAGAGAAGATAAAAGAGGATTTGATTAATACGATTAATTCAATGTTTTATGAGAGAATTGAAGAAAATTATTAAAACTTAAAATGAAAAACATAGGAATTTATATTAAAGTTGCGTTATGAATGATTACTTAGAATAGAAATGATGTGAAATAGTGAATATATCAAAAATGTGGATATTAGTAATAGCTATCCCATTAACAATTGTAGTTACCGTAGTAGGCGGATGGTATGGTTTAAAGCTAAATAAAGAAAAAGAGGTTAAAAATAGCTTCTCAAAGACATTGAATATGTATCCAATTAAAAATCTAGATGATTTATACGACAAAGAAGGATTTAGAGATGATAACTTTGATAAAGATGATAAAGGGAAATGGGTTTTAGATTCTGAAATGGCTATTCAAGAAAATGGCGGTGATCTGATTGGCGAAGGTATGGTGTTGAAATTAAACCGTAACACAAGAGAAGCAAAAGGTTTTTATTATATAAATAAATATAGTGACGATATAGATAAATATGATGATGGAGTAAAAGAATCAAGATATCCGGTTGAAATGAAAGATAATAAAATATATTTAACAAAAAAAGTTAAAGATAAAAATTTAAAAAATAAAATAAAAACCTTTAAATTTTTCTCTCAATACGGCAATTTTAAAGATATTGATTCATATAAAAAT
>NZ_KV840027.1:13382-31598 GCF_001839105.1 Staphylococcus sp. HMSC62A08
TTTTAAAGATATTGATTCATATAAAAATGGCAATATTTCTTACAACCCAGAAGTACCTAGCTATTCAGCTGAATATCAATTAAGTAATAAAGACGTAAATGTAAAGAAATTAAGAAAAACATATAATATCCCTACCAATAAGGCTCCAAAATTAACTCTAAATGGTACAGGTGAACTAAGTGGAAGTTCTACTGGGAATAAGGATATTGAGTATCTGTTTTTAAGGGATAAAAATAGCGTTGTAAAATTTACAGATAGCATTAGTTTTAAACCCACGAATTAATACCTTCAGTATCCCCCCATTAAGAAATAAGCGACGAATTCAATTCGTCGCTTATTTTCTGTCTCAATGTATTAATTATGTTTGTTTTGTGCGTTATTGTTTTGTTGATTATTGCTCTGACTTCCTGAGTTTTGCGGGCTCGATTGTTGGTTGTTTGGTTTCTCAGAAGTTGATGGGCGTGTCGTATTTTGTTGTGAATGGTTATTATTTTGATTGCTTGGTGCTGAACCTTGGCCACTTTGATTAGATGATGCATTGTTATTTGTATTGGCTTGATGATTATTGTTCTGATATTGGTTGTTGTTAGGCTGTTTCGTAGTGTTATTAGAACTGTTTGTTGATTGATTTCCGTTATAATTTCCAGAATTTGCAGGTTCTGATTGTGCATTTTCTTGACTATTAGTCATATTGCTATTTTCATTATTTTGTTGATCATTGTCATTCGATTTGTTTTTCTTTTTATGTTTTTCTTCTGTTTTTTGACTATCTTTATCAGAGTGGGAAGAGTTGCCTTTATGGTTAACTGCTGCATATATTGAAAAGCTTAACGCAATAACAAGAAGGATTACCACGATGCTTGCTAATATCTTTTTCAAAAGATTGTCCTCCGTTCAAATTAAATATTTCTGTATTCTATTATAATCATTTTTTAGGCGTAAGTAGAACTATTTTGTGATAAAAACTGACTCAAAGCATAAACTCATTTATTTAATATATCAAAAAACTTTAAGGTGTAAATAAAAAGTTTAAATAAAAATTTGCACTTTCTGTAATAATATTGTAATATTGTAATCGAATCGTAACATTCCTTCTTTGTTCTACATAAATAAGCGATTCTAAATAAAAAAAGAGGAGAGATCCATTTATGAACAGAACTACCAAAGTAATCGTGTCGTCAATCTTAGCAGCCGGAACAGTATTTGGAATTGGAGTTTCAGCAGAAATGCCACAAGTCAAAGAAGCTCACGCAGCAGTTACGCCTTATTACACATATCAAGGTTATGCTGGAAATAACGCCTCATTTGTTTTAAATCAACAATTTATTACTTCGCTTAAGTATGACAATTTTACAATGAATGGAATTAAAATTCCGTACACAACTGGAAAGACAAGTGTGAATAAGTATAAAGGTACGGTTAAGAAGTATGATCAAAGTTTTAGCGGTGTAAATACTAAGAAAACGAGAGCAGGTAAAGTAGACTTTAATGTTTCAAGTTATGTATCTGTGAAGCAGTTAAAACAAGCTTATGGTAAAAGTTTAAGAAAATTACCTAGTACGAACAATGGAACTAAAATGTATGCTTATAGCCCGAATAATAAACATTACGGTATTGCATTTACAACTAAAAATAACAAAGTCACACATATTACCATTGGAACATTAGGATAATTGGGAAATCATCTAATGAGAAAATAATTATAGGTTAATATGTAATTATTGAGTTAAAATAAAAATATAAACTATAGAAAAGAGATAACTTATCATGAAGAAAGCAACTAAATTATTATTAGCTTCTACTATTACTTTGGGAGCATTAATGGGAGCAAGCGTTACTACAGACTCACCAGTAAATGGATCAGCTCACGCAGCAACGTCACATTATTATACTTACAACGGTTATGTTGGACGCGATGCATCATTTTTATTGAATCAACAATTTATCAACGCTGTGAAGGCTGATAATGTGAAATTTAATGGGATTAAATTAGCAAAGACCTCTGGGACTAAGAAAGTTAATCTTTATGACCAAACGTTTAAAGGTGTAACTAAAACAGGTCATAGTGCTAATCAAATGCAAATTATAGTCAAAGGAAATTTATCATTTGCTCAAATTAAAAAAGCCTATGGTAAAGATTTAAAAGAAAAATCACATTGCACGCAAAAAGATGGAGGCATATTCTATTACAAGCCTACTAAAAAAAGTTTAGAAGTATGGTTTGTTGTAGATAACAACCATGTTGTCGAGGCGTCTATTGGTCACGTACCACTTACAACAAGTAAATAGTAATATTTTAAGGTGTCCGTCATTTTAATGGTGGGCATTTTTTATTCAAGGCCTCTGACAGCTCGCACGATGCAAGTGACCATTAAAATTAAACTTAGTAAATCTAATACTTTACAACCGATTCCATTAGAATATAGCCATTCAATATGGCAGAATTCCGAAATAGGTATAACTATGAATATTTTCAATAATAATAGGCTGAAAATTGCTATAATTAATTTGGGTTGAGGTTTGAACATATAGAATGACTCCTTGCCAGTATATGCTTTAAGGTTAACATAGACTCGTACATTTCGTAACTTTCTATCTATCTCAAATCAGTTGAGAGAGTAATTAATAACGTTGTGATAAAGTATTTGCACTACGGGGAAATTAATTTTAAAAAAGAAAGGGTATAGAGTCTTGGAAAGGTGGTATTCATTGATGAGTGCATTATCAAATGAAGAAAGAATTAAAATTCTATCAGATATTGTCGCAATTAAAACGGTAAACGATAATGAATTGGAAGTAGCGAAATATTTACAAACATGGTTCGACAAATATGGTATTGAATCTGAATTAGACGAAGTATCAGAAGGACGTGCCAACCTCATCGCTACAATTGGTTCAGGCAAACCAGTGATTGGCATCTCAGGTCACATGGATGTGGTCGCTGAAGGGAACCATGACGATTGGACATATGACCCGTTCCAATTAACTGAAGATAATGGCAACTTATATGGTCGTGGCGCTGCCGATATGAAATCAGGATTAGCGGCATTAGCGATTGCATTAATCGAAATTAAAGAAAGTGATCAGTTAAACAAAGGCACAATTAAATTTATGGCAACAGTCGGTGAGGAGATGGAACAAGCTGGTTCTGCTCAATTATATGAGAAAGGCTATGCCGACGATTTAGATGCGTTACTTATTGCTGAACCTTCTTATCCTAGCTTAGTATACGCGCATAAAGGTTCAATGGACTTCCGTATTACCTCTAAAGGTAGATCGTCACACAGTTCTATGCCTTTCTTAGGGGAAAATGCAATCAAACCACTTCTTGAATTTATCCAAAATATAGATAAAGAATATGAAGAATTAACAAAATCCATTAAAGGCGAGTCTTTAGATTATAGTAATATGGTAAATAAGTTAGCAGATCAGTTACCTGAAAATGTTACTAAAGAACAAGCTAAAGATTTAATTGAAGGCCTAGTAATGACAAATAGTATCTTTAATGGTGGCTCACAAGTTAACTCGGTACCTGACAGTGCTACTGCAGAATTTAACGTACGTACCATTCCAGAATATAATAATGACAAAGTTAAAGAATTATTTAATAAATATTTAAAGCAAGCCAATGACAATGGTTCAAGTTTATCTCAAGAAATTTATCTTGATTTAGCACCTGTTGTAACAACTGGTAAAAACCGTTTAGTAGAATTAGGCCATGAGAAAGCAAGAGAACATTTCCCAAATGAAGAAGGTCTCATTATTACTCCAACAGTTGCGGTTACAGATGCTTCAAATCTATTACGTGGTAAAGATGAAAACTTCCCATTCTTAATGTTTGGGCCTGGTACAGGTCCTCATCAAGTAGACGAATGTGTAGATAAACAAAACTACTTAGATTTCGTGGATTATTATGTAGACTTCTTAACTTCATTCGTTGAAGAAGTTTAATGTTATTTTAAATATAGAAGAGATTTAACAATCACCTCGCTAAAATCAGTGAGGTGATTTTCATTTTATGTGTGAGTATAAATCAATTAGGTATAATATTAAATTTATATTTATGAGTAAAAGTGAGTTGTTTGATTTTGTGAATCGAGCTATGATGTTGTAAATAATTGACTATCGAGGTGATTAACATCAATAAGCTATCCGCACTAGCATTTTTGCTAATAGAATACGAAGAATATACAGGTACATCATTATTTAAAGATCAGGATAAGTTAGGGGCATTGGTAAGATTACTTAATGCCATAAACAGTAATAATGAAGCAAAAAATTTAATTGAACAGGATAAATTATGCAATTATATCGAAATTATACAAAGACAAAATATGACGAAAAATGAAATAGATTTAGATAGTCGATTGAAGTCGACAATAGTCAATATCATAAAAAATTATGCTCAATTTTCCTCTTGGTATTTAGAAAAACTAGCAATAAACTTAGTAGATAACACAGTATATAGTCAAAATATTAGTGAAGCTATACCAAAACTAGTAAAAGACGAAAAGAATAATATAGCTCAATTAAGATTATATGACCCTATTTGTGACATGTTTATTGATGAATTCGAAGATGTAGATGAGGAGACGATGACATTTGGGTATTGATAATAAAACTAGCCTTTTCCTCTATCAAACTAAATTCGATACGATTAAACTATTATGGTATGAATTTTCCTCAAATATTTTTAAATAACTAAAAAAGCACTCTCTTTTGTATATATAAATTAATTGTACGCCATCTGAATAAGGGGTATAATCTATAAGACCGTGCGACATGCCGGCGTTTTTAGAAAGAGAGGTTATTCCCATGAATACAAAGACAAAGAAAATAATTGCTTCCACTTTAGCCTTCGGTACATTACTTGGTATTGGTGCAACTACGACACCGACTCAAGCACATGCTGCAACTCAAACTCACCAAACTACAAATGCAACTACACAAACTGCATATTATACTTATAACGGTAATGCTGGTTACAATGCTAAATTTGTACTAGACAAACAATTCCGCACAGCACTTAATAAAGGTAAAGTGACGTTTAATGGCATTAAATTGGCACCTACTAAATCTTCAAAAACTGCGACTAAATACGATCAATTATTCCGCGAATATTCTAAAAAAGATAAAACTGCTTCAATTGTAGATATTTCCTTAAAAAATAAATTATCTTTAAAAGATGTTCAAGCTGCTTATGGTAAGAACCTTAAAAAAGTAAGTAATGGAAAAAATAATATGACTGGTATTTATTATGCTAAACCAGGTAAAAATGGCGCAACGATTTGGTTTGATGCTACTAAAGGTAAAATCGATCGCATAGTTATTGGTTTTGAAAAAACGAGCACAGTCAAAAAAGTAATTAAAAAATAAGTTTTTATGATAGGCTCTCAACAGTGAGGGTCTATTTTTCTATTTTCAAGAGGTTAAAAAGTGTGATAACCATAAAATTTAGGGAATATATTTAATGAATATGTGGCATCTGGAGGGGATTATAATGAACTTGAATAGACTTATCAATCTCATTGAGAATAAAAAGCATAATGAGATTTACAAACTATTCTCTAAGAGTATGAAAAAATCTGTTAGTAAGCGGATGTTAAAAGAGACATTAGACCTTTATATGAAATTTGCTAAAAAGCATAAATTGTATGTAGATATTGGTAATGCCTCTAGTGGTGAAAAGATTTGGTTAGATGAATATCAAAATTATGGGGTTTTTGTGCTTATAGAGGATGACGTCATTCATAGTCTTATATTAAAACCTCTATATTATTTTAAAGATAAGTGGACTCAACTTACATATAACTTGCCAATTAAAGATGAGTGGCTGGTATATTGGGGTGGAGACAATGAATTATTTAATTACCACTATAATTATGAAACGCAACGTTATGCATATGATTTAGTGAAACTTGTAAATGGAAAGACGATGTTTGATGGGGGACAATTCTGCGCTAATTATTATAGTTTTGGAGCAGATGTAGTCGCGCCGATTTATGGAGAAGTTGTCAGGGTAGTCAATCATGTTAACGATAATACACCAGGTAATACTAATGAAAATGAGCCTTTCGGAAATTACGTTATGATTAAGCATGATCGCCACGAATATAGTGTTTTAGCGCATCTAAAGAGAAATTCAATTAATGTACGTGAGGGAGATATTATTTATTCTCAAGAGGTCGTAGGACAATGCGGGAATTCAGGAAATTCGTCAGAACCACATTTACATTTCCAAGTTATTAATGCTCCAGATTTGGAAAAGGGACAATCATTAAAAATTAAATTCGAAAATGCAACACAACCAATTAAAGGGGAAATTTTAAAAAAATAGCATAAAAGAATCACTTAATAAATGATTAGGTGATTTTTTGTGCTTTTAAAAACCTTTATTCCCAATGGATTAAACGCAATCGTCTGACGCTAAACTATATCAAGTATAATTTAATTATTAATTTTATTACATCTTAATTAATAAAAATAACTTATATTAATCCATCAAAGTTAAAATTTTAACATAAGTGTTGAGAATAATGAACAAATTATTTATACAAATAATTTATAAGTGAAGACTGTGTGAAATAAATGAAAATTTCATTTACTTTTCAAAAAAATATAATTACGATGACACTGTAAGTTGCTTTTAAAATTTTTAAGGAGGTTACGAGATGAAGAATTTTTCGAAATTTGCACTTACAAGTATCGCAGCACTTACAGTAGCAAGCCCCTTAGTCAATACGGATGCCAATGCGAAAAAGGGATCAGCGACACAGAAAATCAATGCGGAAGTAACGCAACAAACCGATGCACCTAAAGCATTAAAAGCGTTGCCAGATTCGCAAAATGTCAAAAATCATTATAAAGATTACGCTGTTACTGATACCCAAAAAGACAACAAAGGTTTTACCCATTATACCTTACATCCTAAAGTTGGTCATACTTATGCCCCTGATAAAGAGGTAAAAGTTCATGCTAACTCAAAAGGGAAAGTCGTATTAATTAATGGTGACACTGATGCGAAAAAAGTGAAACCAACAAACAAAGTCTCTATCAACAAAGAACAAGCCTTAAGTAAAGCTTTTGAAGCAACGAACATCAACCGTGACAAAGCGAAAAATATGAAAAACGATGTGGTAAAACAAAACAAAGTTGAAATCGACGGCAAAACGAATAAATACGTGTACAACGTCGAACTTATTACTACATCGCCTAAAATTGCGCATTGGAATGTAAAAGTAGATGCGCAAACAGGAAAAGTTGTTGATAAAATGAATATGATTCATGAAGCGGCCACAACTGGTACGGGTAAAGGTGTTCTTGGAGACACGAAGGAAATCAATATTAACAGTATCGATGGTGGCTTTGCATTACAGGATTTAACACATAAAGGACAACTTTCTGCTTATAATTATAGCGATGGTAGCGGTCAATACAGTTTAATAAAAGACAGAGACAAGAATTTCACGGATGATAATCAACGCGCTGGCGTCGATGCCAATTATCACGCTAAAGAAGTATACGATTATTATAAAGATACTTTCGGTCGTGAATCATATGATGATAAAGGAAGCCCAATTGTTTCATTAGCACATGTTAACAATTTCCAAGGTTCAGATAATAGAAATAACGCCGCATGGATTGGCGATAAAATGATATATGGTGATGGAGATGGACGTACATTTATCCCACTCTCAGGTGCTAATGATATCGTCGCTCACGAAATCACTCATGGTGTGACTCAAGAAACTGCTGGTCTAGTTTACCGTGATCAATCAGGAGCATTAAATGAAAGTTTCTCAGATGTTTTCGGTTATTTTGTAGATAATGACGATTTCTTAATGGGTGAAGATGTTTACACACCAGACCGTGACGGAGATGCATTAAGAAGTATGTCTGATCCAGAAGAATACGGTCAACCATCTCACATGGACGACTATGTAAATACAAGTTCAGATAATGGTGGTGTCCACACTAACTCAGGTATTCCAAATAAAGCAGCTTACAACACTATCCGCAGTATTGGTAAAGATAAAGCGCAACAAATTTACTACAGAGCGCTTACAGATTACTTATCTTCTAACTCAGACTTCCAAGATGCCAAAGATGCCTTACATCAATCCGCATTAGACTTATATGACGAAGAAACAGCTAATGAAATTGAAAAAGCATGGGAAGACGTTGGTGTATAATCAATTAGAATTTCAAATGTTTTAACTTAAACAAGAAGTATATGACATATTAACGGAACGAAAATCAAACGCCTTAATAAACAAGAATTAATGTTAAACACTTACAATGCTACTCGCCTCAATATAGACATTGTTGACCTCACTGGCTCCTTGCTCTTGATTAGAGCAGGGGGCTTTTTAATTTCTAGAGGGGAGACTGCGGGTTGTCTGACTGTAGTGACCCTACCCTCTTAGAAAGTTGGTTTAATCACGTTCATATATTGTGTCCTTTACAACTTTTTATCTTAAGACGAACATGTTATAAAGAAATTAACAGAAATGATGCTTAAGGTGTTAATCAATAGAAGATCCGATTAATTAGGAGTGAGCTTTTGAAAAAATTTCATTCTAAATTATCAATAAAAGATATTTTACTAAGTATCATATATATACTTATTGCTATTGCATGTTTTTTAATAACATTCGACATTATAGAGTTACCTTTAAAACATGCAAATAAAGTAGCTACTATTTTTACGATTATTGTATTTATTAGTTTAATTAGAACAAATAATAAGAAACGTAAACGAGATGATTCATAGTTTATAAAGAAAAATGGAACAAATTAAGCAAATCCCTAAATGAAACTCACTCATTTAGGTTATATTTTAATCATCATACTCTTAACATTATCTCTTACGCTCATTTTTTCTAATTTGTCACAAAATTTTACATACTTTCTCATAATCTTTTAACAATAGAATGATAAATTATTATTAAATAAAAAGAATTTTTAATATATAACTCAATTTAAATTAGATGTAAAGAGGAGTTTATCATTAATGAAAAAAAGCAAACGACAAGATTTAGTGACCATGATTGTTAAACAAAATCACATCTATAAAAAAGCAGATATCGTCGATTATATCGATGATCACTTCGGCATACGCTACAGCATGACGACCATCGCCAGAGACCTTAGAGAACTCAATATCTTCCGCCTCCCAGCCGATGCAAAACAATTTGAATACAAAATCCTTAATAATCAATCACAAATTGACGCCAAAATAAAACTAGATGATTATCTCGAAACAGAAATCATTAACACTGTGATTAAAGAATCATATATACTAATTAAGACGTCACCAGGATTTGCACAAAGCATCAATTATTACATTGATCAATTACAACTTAAAGAAATCATCGGTACCATCAGTGGTAATGATACAATTATGATACTTACACATTCTAAGGCACTGGCAGAGTACGTGTATTACAAAATATTTAATCATAATTATTCATAAAACTTCATAATTAAATAATTTATAGCTTAAACCTGGTAAACGCTTTAATTACGTTTGCTAGGTTTTTTGTTTTACAAAAAGATTGACTTCACATAATGACTAACTATTCATTTAAGTGAATAAAAAACTTTTTATCGAAACATTCATTATTTCATATTAATTGAATATTCATTTTCCATACGGAATAACAGTATAAAAATGTATATTCAAACACATAAGTGTATTGAATAACCAAATTGTACAAAACTTTCCACATCGAACTTGTGAATATAATCACATAAACAATCGCAAATTCGCTATACACTCAAGCTGTAGTTATAGAAAAGGAGGAAATGAATATGGCAAATGGACCCATTCAAGTAAACAGTGAAATTGGTAAACTTAAAACCGTTTTGCTTAAACGTCCTGGTAAAGAGTTGGAAAATTTAGTTCCTGACTATTTAGATGGACTATTGTTTGACGATATTCCTTATTTAAAGGTGGCGCAACAAGAGCATGACCGGTTCGCCAAAGTGTTACAAGATGAAGGAGTAGAAGTACTTTACTTAGAGCAATTAGCTGCAGAGAGCATTGAAGATTCAAATATTAGAGAACAATTTATCAATGATGTTCTAGCAGAATCTCGTAAAACAATTCTTGGTCATGAAAAAGAAATCAAAAAATTATTCTCTACATTATCAAACCAAGAATTAATTAACAAAGTCATGGCTGGTGTGCGAAAAGAAGAAATTAAATTAGAATCTACACACTTAGTTGAGTACATGGATGACAAATATCCATTCTACTTAGACCCAATGCCAAACTTATACTTCACACGTGACCCACAAGCATCAGTAGGACGAGGCATGACAGTGAATCGTATGTTTTGGAGAGCAAGACGTCGAGAATCCATCTTCATTTCATATATTTTAAAATATCATCCTCGCTTTAAAGATGCAGATGTACCTGTATGGTTAGACCGTGACTGTCCTTTCAATATAGAAGGGGGAGACGAACTCGTACTTTCTAAAGATGTCCTTGCAATCGGAATTTCAGAACGTACGTCAGCTCAAGCCATCGAACGTTTGGCACGACGTATTTTCCAAGATCCATTATCAACTTTCAAAAAAGTCGTAGCGATAGAAATTCCAACAAGTCGTACATTCATGCATTTAGATACAGTATGTACTATGATTGACTATGATAAGTTCACAACGCATTCAGCGATTCTTAAAGCGGAAGGTAATATGAATATTTTCGTTATTGAATACGATGAATCTGAAAATGATATCAAAATTTCACACTCAAGTCATCTTAAACAAACGTTAGAAGAGGTGCTTGGTGTCGACAATATCGAATTAATCCCTACAGGTAATGGCGATGTCATTGATGGCGCGCGTGAACAATGGAATGACGGTTCTAACACATTGTGTATCCGTCCTGGAGTTGTAGTCACATATGATCGTAACTATGTATCTAATGAATTGTTAAGAAAACACGGCATCAAAGTAATTGAAATACCTGGAAGCGAGCTTGTTCGCGGACGTGGGGGCCCAAGATGTATGAGCCAACCACTATTTAGAGAAGATTTATAGTATAGTTATATTGTAATTGGAAACGTTTTCGAAAGCGCATAAATAAACATATCATTGCACCTATTGAAGACGATGATCAATTTTATAGCGACTCATTAAATGAAAGGAGCGTATATTATGGAGAAAATCCGGAAACCATTCGATTTAAAAGGTAGATCACTACTTAAGGAAAGTGATTTTACCAAGGAAGAATTTGAAGGTTTAATCGATTTTGCCATGACGTTAAAAACGTATAAACAACAAGGCACAAAGCATCATTATTTAGAAGGTAAAAACATCGCATTACTATTCGAGAAAACGTCAACTCGTACGCGTGCTGCATTCACAGTCGCATCTATCGATTTAGGTGCACATCCTGAATTTTTAGGTAAAAATGATATTCAATTAGGTAAAAAAGAATCCGTAGAAGATACTGCGAAAGTGCTAGGTAGAATGTTTGATGGTATAGAGTTTAGAGGATTCTCACAAGAGACAGTAGAACAACTTGCTGAATTCTCTGGTGTACCAGTTTGGAACGGATTAACTGATGAATGGCACCCAACTCAAATGTTGGCAGACTTTATGACGATTAAAGAAAATTTCGGACATCTTGAAGGTATTAATTTAACTTACGTTGGAGATGGACGTAATAATATGGCACATTCATTAATGGTGGCAGGCGCAATGCTTGGCGTTAACGTGAGAATCTGTACACCTAAAGCTTTAAGCCCTAAAGAAGCATATGTCGACATTGCCAAAGACCGAGCTTCTAAGTATGGTGGTTCTGTTCTCGTTACTGACAAAATTGATGAAGCGGTTAAAGGCGCAGATGTTATATATACAGATGTCTGGGTTTCAATGGGCGAAGAAAGTGAATTTGAAGAACGTATTAACTTGTTGAAGGACTATCAGGTCAACAAAGCTATGTTCGATTTAACTGGTAAGGACGATACCATTTTCCTACATTGTTTACCAGCATTCCATGATACACAAACTCAATACGGTCAAGATATATATGAGAAATATGGACTAAGTGAAATGGAAGTTACAGACGAAATCTTTAGAAGTGAGCACTCTAAAGTATTTGACCAAGCTGAGAATCGTATGCATACGATTAAAGCTGTGATGGCTGCGACATTAGGCTAGGTTAAATCAAATTACTATAACAGGGACGATAGATATACGCTAATTTCCCAAACCACTCCCAACGAAACGATGAATTAAATAGCGTACATCTATGTGTCCCTACTTCTAAAGGAGAAATGAATATGAGCGAATCAGGAGAAAATAAGTTAAGTCAATCATCATTGATAGGTCTCGTTATTGGATCAATGATTGGTGGCGGTGCATTCAACCTCATGTCTGATATGGGTGGCCAAGCCGGTGGTCTTGCAATTATTATCGGATGGATTATTACAGCTATAGGCATGATTTCATTAGCTTTTGTATTTCAAAATCTAACGAATGAACGTCCTGATCTCGATGGTGGTATTTATAGTTATGCACAAGCTGGATTTGGGGACTTTATAGGTTTTGCCAGTGCATGGGGATATTGGTTCTCTGCATTTTTAGGCAACGTCGCTTACGCAACACTATTGATGTCTTCAGTAGGGAACTTCTTCCCAATTTTCAAAGGTGGTAACACATTCCCAAGTATACTTGTTGCCTCAATTTTATTATGGGGTGTTCACTTCCTTATATTAAAAGGTGTAGAAACTGCGGCATTTATTAATAGTATTGTAACCGTTGCGAAGTTAATACCTATTCTACTCGTTGTCATTTGTATGTTAGTTGCCTTTAATTTTGATACTTTCAAAGAAGGATTTTTCGGCATGAATGCACACGGTGCGTTACCATTTAGCTTTGGAGATACAATGTCTCAAGTGAAAAGTACAATGCTTGTAACTGTATGGGTATTCATCGGAATAGAAGGTGCTGTCGTCTTCTCAAGTCGTGCTAAACGTAAGAAAGATGTAGGTACTGCTACAGTGATAGGATTAATTTCAGTATTACTCATATATTTCTTATTAACTGTACTTGCCCAAGGCGTTATCATTCAGAACCATATCTCTAAATTGGAAGCACCGTCAATGGCACACGTACTTTCATACATTGTCGGCGACTGGGGTTCAACACTTGTTAACATTGGCCTAATTATCTCAGTATTAGGTGCCTGGTTGGGTTGGACATTACTCGCTGGTGAATTGCCATTTATCGTTGCGAAAGATGGATTATTCCCTAAATGGTTTGCTAAGGAAAATGAAAACGGCGCACCTGTGAATGCGTTATTAATCACGAACATATTAGTTCAAATCTTCTTAATTAGTATGTTGTTCACTGATAGCGCGTACCAATTCGCATTTTCACTAGCATCAAGTGCCATTCTTTACCCGTACATGTTTAGCGCATTTTATCAAGTTAAATATACAATTGAACATAAACAACATGCGACACCAAAACAATGGACAATTGGTATACTCGCATCTGTTTACGCAATATGGTTAGTCTATGCAGCAGGATTTGATTATTTATTATTAACGATGTTGCTTTATATTCCAGGGCTTATCGTTTATTCAATCGTTCAGAAAAACAACCGAAGACGTTTAACACGCGTAGATTATATCTTCTTCGCTATCATCATAGTTCTAGCAATTGTGGGACTAGTTCGACTATGTAGCGGCGCGATTAATGTATTCTAGATAAAGGAGCGATGAGTTATGAATAAAAAAATTGTCATCGCATTAGGTGGTAATGCGATTCAGACATCTGAAGGTTCAGCAGAAGCACAACGACGGGCGATTCACATGACTATGCAATCACTTAAACCTTTATTTCAATCAAATAATGATATCGTGATTTCACATGGTAATGGCCCTCAAATAGGCAATTTACTCATTCAACAATCTAAATCAGATAGCGCACAGACTCCTGCTATGCCACTCGATGTGTGTGGGTCTATGACGCAAGGTATGATAGGCTATTGGTTAGAGACCGAAATTAATCGAGCATTATCAGAAATTGGTAGCGATCGAGCAGTTGGAACAATTATTACTCGTGTAGAGGTTGATAAAGATGATCCTCGATTCAACCGCCCAACAAAACCGATTGGTCCGTTTTATACTGAGGAAGAAATGCACGCTTTAAAAGAAGCACAACCTGAAGCGATTTATAAAGCAGATTCTGCAGGTCGAGGATATAGAAAGGTTGTTGCCTCACCATTGCCAATTTCTATTCTAGAACACCAATTAATTAGCACACTTGTCGAACAGAAAAATATTATCATCGCTTGTGGCGGTGGGGGTGTGCCAGTTGTGAAGAGTGAACACACATATGAAGGTGTCGAAGCGGTTATTGATAAAGACTTTGCTAGTGAAAAATTAGCAGCTCTCATTGACGCAGATACGTTGATGATACTAACAAATGTAGAACACGTGTATATTAATTTTAAAGAACCAAATGAAGAAAAGTTAACAGACATTGATATTGAAACGTTAAAACGTTATGCGAATGAAGGTAAGTTCGCTGAAGGTTCGATGTTGCCGAAGATTGAAGCGGCAATTGAATTTGTTGAAAGTGGAAATGATAAAGAAGCAATTATCACTAATTTAGAAAATGCTTATCATGCGTTCGACAAGCAAGCGGGTACACATATTCACAAATAAATGTTGAATAATCAAGCTATTGGAACCATAAGAACGATGGCCCCCTCCCCTTAATCAATAAACATCTATGAAGTGGCGTTTCTTTGACACTTTAACGCCAACTTCATATTTGAAAGATGTATAGCGTTCTCCCTTTCAATAGCTTTAGGTAGTAAGGAGTTTATGTTATGGCTGGAAATCAAATTTTTTGTAGAGAAAATGAACTTGATGAAAGTTTCAAACAACTTGCGTCTTATATTCATATACCTGTTGGCGTTTTACTTCCGTTTAAAAGCCAGTGTTTTGTTAGGCATTATAGTAAGGGACAAGTGATTTACTTTTCATCAGACGAAACGACACACGTTTATTTATTATTACAAGGAAATATCATGAGAGAGAATTTTAATTTAAATGGCGACATGTATCGTTATTTAAATAGAGAAAAAGTACTGTTCCCGTTGAATAATTTATTTCAAGATAAGGTGCCAAATGAAATGTGTACGGCTTTGACGGATTGTGAAGTCATAGGCATTCCTCGTGATTTAATTGAATACCTTTGCAAAACGCATGAAGATATCTTCGTAAGATTATTTGAATTACTGAGTGAAACGCAATGTCAGCACATTGAATATAATATGGCGTTAACCAGCAAGCTTGCGAAAGAACGCGTGACTAAGATTTTACGTTATCTATGCCACACTGTCGGATACGATAATGAAGAATTCTACGAAATAAAACAATTTATGACAATACAACTGTTAAGTGATATGGCAGGCATATCTCGAGAAACAACAGGACATATTATTAATGAGCTTCGAGAAGATAAAGTTCTATTTAAAAGTAATAAAAATTGGTTGATCAGCAAAGAATTATAAAGACGAATTTTAAATTTGAAATTTCGATTTGAAATTTCGATTTGAAGAAATTATCATTTTGCCATTCTAGTTAAAACACACTCTAAATTAAATATATATTCTATTAAAGCATTAGTTGAATTACTTTCTAGCAAAATAATTCTGACTAGTGCTTTTATATTTTAAAAGAAATTAATGCCGATTTAATAATATATGTATACACTACATAAATTAAATTATAATTAAATATTAAAACATACAACCAAAAACAATTGAATTTCATATAAAGATTATCATTAATTTTTAAATTAACTCTTTTATATAATCGAGAAATGTAGTATTCTTTATCTTGTGATTAAATTAAAATCACAAATTTTTTTAGGAAGTGATGTATTTTGAGAAAAAGGATGGATTTCGTGCCTAACAGGCATAACAAGTATTCCATTAGAAGATTTACAGTAGGAACGGCATCAATTTTAGTGGGTGCAACAATAATTTTTGGAGTTGATCATGAAGCAAAAGCGGCTGAGCATTCTACCGACACTGCTTCACTCACTTCAAACAATGAGGAAGCTTCGAATAGTAGCTCAGTTGGACAGCTAGGAGATACTCAAAAAAAGACTCATACCACACAAAACAACCATAACGTCCAACAACTAGATAATCAGTCAGATGAAGTTGGCACATCATTAAAAGCCCAAAACAATGATGTCCAATCAGCAGAGAAAACTTCGACTGAAACGTCTAAAGAAGTAATGCAAAATCACACACGCAATGCTAAAGATTTATCAGGTGACGCCCAATCAACTGATAACACAACAGAAAAGCAACAAGAAGTAAAAAATAATAATTCAAATCAAGAAACATTAACAACAAACAATCAAACACCAAAAAATACTCATAAAGTTTCTCGAGATGAAGATGTAGAACAAGCGAATAAACAATCAACAAATCATAACGTGAAAGAAACTGAGCAAACAGTTCAAACAACTAAAGCCCAAAACCCTGAACTGCAAGCATCAGCAAAACAAAATTCACAGTCACAAACATCGCAAACTTCAAAACGTGTTTCACCTCAAGAACAGGTTACAGAAACTTATAGCCCTCAAGATAGTGCTTCAACTCGTAACCAATCAACTCAAAAGTCAGTTAATAAAGTTAATGGATTAAACAATTCTAATACTCGACATCATTCGTTATCCAACTCACCGATAGATGATCAAGCGAATGAAAAGAATGCAATACAAGTTCAAGCTACACCTAGAACAGTTTCAAGATTTGCACAGCCTGTAAGTAGAGCTGCAACAAATGAAGCGAATTCAGAACAACAAGGTTCTAACGTTAACGATAAAATAAATGTGGATAGTTTTAATGTGTCGAAAAAGTCTTTTGACCCTAACCATAGTGGCTATTCAGATTTAAATGCATCATTTAGCGTGAATGGCAAGATTAAAGAAGGCGATTATTTTACTGTTAAATATCCACAACGTGTTACTGTTAATGGTGACGTAAATTATGAGAAGCTTAATAATCAAATGAAGGTTAAGCCATTAACAAATGCCAATGGAGAAGTGGTAGCTAATGGTATTTATGATGTAAATAGTAAGACGGTAAAATATACTTTTACGAATTTCGTTAATGACAGAAATAATATTAAAGGGAACTTCAAGTTGCCAATTTTCACAGATAGAAAGAATACGCCTCATAGTGGTAACTACAGCAGTACATTTAATATAGCTGATAAGAATTACACTGAGACTTTGAATATTAGTTACGATTCACCGTACCAAGGTATAAAAGACGCTTATGGACCAAATATTAGTTCGTTTATAACAGATATCGATTTGCATTCAGGCAGTGAAGACTTTAAGCAAAAGATTTATGTTAATCCTATGGAAAATACATTATATAATTCAAATGTGCGTATTCAGGGTTATCAAACTGATCAAAGTAAATCAAGTACAATTATTGATAAAAATACAAAATTCAAAATTTACCAAGTGAAAGACGCAAGTCAATTGAGTGAGAGTTATTATAACGATACTAATAGTTCAAACTTAGTAGATGTCACAAATAATTTTAATGGATGGATTACTTACAATAGTGATAACTCTGTTAACATTCAATTTGGTCATATTGATGGCGCTTATATTATCGAAGTTGAAGGTAAATATGATAGTAAGAGTGGCCAAAATGTTAAGACTAGAGTTTCAGAAACGAATGATACCGCAAGTGGCGTGAGAAGACAGTTTTACTGGGATAACGAAAATATAGTTAAACCAACAGATGGTTCGGCTGATGGAGATTTAGTAGTCGGCAGTGATTCCGACTCAGATAGCGATTCCGATTCAGACAGTGACTCAGACTCTGATAGTGACTCAGATTCGGATAGCGATTCCGATTCAGACAGCGACTCAGACTCTGATAGTGACTCAGATTCAGATAGCGATTCCGATTCAGACAGCGACTCAGACTCTGATAGCGATTCCGATTCAGATAGCGACTCAGACTCAGATAGCGACTCAGATTCAGATAGCGACTCAGATTCAGACAGCGACTCGGATTCAGACAGCGACTCTGATTCAGACAGTGACTCGGATTCAGATAGTGATTCCGATTCAGACAGCGATTCTGACTCAGACAGTGACTCCGACTCTGATAGTGACTCAGATTCAGACAGTGACTCGGATTCA
>NZ_KV840027.1:31698-51239 GCF_001839105.1 Staphylococcus sp. HMSC62A08
CTCAGATTCAGACAGTGACTCGGATTCAGATAGCGACTCCGACTCAGATAGCGACTCCGATTCGGATAGTGGCTCAGACTCAGACTGTGGCTCAGACTCAGACTGTGATTCAGATTCCGACTGTGGTTCAGACTCAGATTGTGACTCAGACTCAGATTGTGGTTCAGACTCAGATTGTGGCTCAGACTCAGATTGTGATTCAGATTCAGACAGCGATTCCGATTCAGATAGCGACTCGGACTCAGACAGCGACTCGGACTCAGACAGCGATTCCGATTCAGACAGTGATTCCGACTCTCACCATGAGACACCAGGTACACCATCTCATCAAGATTACTCAACACCAACACATCATGAAACAAATCATCACAGCCATCATGCTAAAGAGAAAGGTTTACCAGATACTGGTAATGATGATAGTACACATAACGGTACATTATTTGGAGGATTGTTAGCCTTATTAGGTTCTTTATTCTTATTCGGAAACAAACGTAGAAATAGAAAAGATGAACACTAAATATTTGATTTAGACCCGGGCCTTAGTGCTCGGGTTTTTCTGTGAAATAAAGAAAAGTAAGGTAAAATAAAGAAGAATATGAATTAAGGAGTGAAGCATATGGCTTTAATGACATTAAATTATAGTTCACCGACAATAGGAATGCATCAAAATTTAACAGTCATCTTACCGGAGGACACAACATACTTTGATAGCTCCAATTCTCCTAAACAACTTAAAACACTTTTACTTTTACATGGTTTGTCGAGTGATGAAACGACGTATATTAGATATACGAGTATTGAACGATATGCCAATGAACATCAACTCGCTATTATTATGCCGAATGTAGATCACAGTGCATACGCTAATATGGCATACGGCCATAGTTATTATGATTATATTTTAGAAATATACGATTACGTGCATCAGATTTTACCACTTTCAAAGAAACGTGAAGATAACTTTATTGCAGGTCATTCTATGGGAGGGTACGGTACAATTAAGTTTGCGCTGACTCAACCCCATAAGTTTTCCAAAGCAGCACCATTATCTGCAGTATTTCAAGCACAACATCTTATTGATATAGATTGGATAGACTTTTCCGCCAAATCTATCACAGGAGAGAATACCGATATTACGGGAACAGAATTAGATACATATTACCTCCTTAATCGAGCTATAGCGTCGAATGCTGATATTCCTGAATTGCTTGTTATGTGTGGAACTGAAGATTTCTTATATCAGGATAATTTAGAGTTTATTCATTATTTAGATGAAAAGGGAATCCCATATACATTTGAAGAAAGTCCTGGCGAACATAATTACGCATATTGGGACAAAGCGATTAAAACAGCGATAGAGTGGTTCGTAAATTAGTGGAAGTTTAAACCTAAAGGAAGCATCTAAAATATATTCAATACCCCCATGTCTTTGAATGAATGACACGGGGGTTTAAATTTAGATATTTCTATTCACCTTGAAAACTAACCAATACAACAGAATTGAAACAACAATGGTTTCTACAATGATTGAAATAATCAGCCAATATTCTAATTGACTTAAATTGATAATTAAGTAAATATCAAGAATGGTCCAAGGTAACGCAATGAGTATCACTTTCTTATAAATTTGGAAACTATATAGGG
The DNA here is from genome assembly GCF_001839105.1 of Staphylococcus sp. HMSC62A08. NCBI lineage: Bacteria > Bacillati > Bacillota > Bacilli > Caryophanales > Staphylococcaceae > Staphylococcus > Staphylococcus sp. HMSC62A08. The sequence continues at coordinate 33,343 of NZ_KV840027.1, forward strand.
TGAATAATTTTTGAGCTTTTGCCCAATTTTCATCATTACGTAAAGCTTTTCTAGTTCGAAATCCATACGTTTTGTTACGTTGTGTCGGGGGAGTTAATTTGAATAAATAGGTCACTGCTAACATGATTATGCTTTTGAAAAGTAGAACTATTTTAATCACTCCTTTTAAGTTAATTTAATCTATAACTATTTTATCAAATAAAGCGTTTTATGTTTTTCGATATATTAATTTAATGTAAAAATAGATAGAAAAGTTAAAATACACTAGATTATATTGTTTTCAAATCTAGCAAAGTATAAAATAAAAGTGCTAAGTTCATAAATTTTAAGTATAAAATCTTTTCAATAGGAGCGATAACTATTGTTGAAATATTATATATCTACAATTATATTCTTTTTGGCATTTTTATTCGTAAGTGGATTAGCACTTGCGACTGATTTAGATACCGAGGCATCTGTCGTAGCGGTAGGAGATAACTTAATACATCCCGAAGTCTATAATGATGCTAAAACAGGGCAAGATAGTTTTAACTTTAAACCTATGTATGAACCTGTAAAAAAAGATATTCAAGATGCAGATATAGCATATGTAAATCAAGAATCCCCTTTAGGTGGGGACGATCGGCCATATCATGGTTTTAAACGTTTTAATACGCCTAGTAGTATCGCTAAAGATTTAGTCGATACAGGTTTTAACTTTGTAAATGGCTCTAACAACCATGCCATTGATCAAGGAGAATCGGGCGTAAATAATAATATACATACTTGGGAGAAATTTAAAGATAAAGTATTATTTACTGGCATTTTTAACTCTCAAGAGGCACATGATAACATTCCGACGAAGACAGTTAATGGAATAAAAGTTTCAATGTTAAGTTATACGTTTGGTACAAATGGTATTAAACCTCCACATCCGTATACAATCAAAACATTTGATGAGGAACAAATTAAAAAGGATGTTAAAGAGGCTAAAAAACATAGTGATGCAGTGATTGTATCTGCGCACTGGGGTAATGAAGGACAACATAAACAAAACAAAACGCAGGAAAAATATGCTAAAGTCTTCGCTGATGCTGGTGTAGATGTTGTGTTAGGCATGCATCCACATGTGATAGAGCCAGTTAAATGGGTTGAAGGTAAAGATGGAAATAAAACACTTGTCGCTTATTCCCTGGGAAATTTCTTAAATGGTCAAGCTACAGGAAATGAAAGTAATGATTTATTAGGTCGTCTCAATTTTAAATTAGTGAAAAATCCTAAAGGCGTTAAAGTGGAAAACGTAAAATGGAGAAGTATGGTGAATCATTATGAATTAGCCAATTTATATGACAAGAACTCTAAGAGAGATTTCAAAGTATATCCTTTACATGATTACACAAATCAATTAGCCGAAAAACATGGATTACACTATGTCAATGGGGCAAATATGACTAAAGAAAGATTGCAAGAAATAACTAAAGACGTCATTGATAAAGAGTTCTTAGATGATAAAAGTTTATAGATAATAGAGAATCACGCTAGAACGTTCTTACGTTCAAGCGTGATTTTGATTTATTTAATGATTTCTATTGTGAAAGGGACAACATAATCTTGTCCTTTTAAGACAAAGACGATTGCAATAATTGAATAGACAACTATAACTATACTAAGGATGAATAATAATAAGACGCCAATGAGTAGAAAAACTAAAATAGCTGCAATCACTGTATATATGAGATAACTAATTAAGAAATTAAGATAATTTTTACCTTGTTGATCAATAAATGCAGAATCTTCTCTTTTTATTGCCCAAATAATGAGCGGTCCAAGAAAAGAAGTGAAAAATGATAATAACCAAATCACCATAGCGATGGTCGTTTCATTATCAGAAACTTCTTTAAATGCATAAGGATTTTTAGATTGATTAATCAAATTCATATGTATTATAGCCCCTTTATTTTTATTTACTTTAAATATAAACATTTTAATTATTAAAGTAAATGACTATATAGCACTCATGCTTCATTAATATTTATAAATTTGAATATCAATAGCTGACTGTTTCACGCGAAACGATTGCAATTATAGGTAATGAAATCTACAAGACACTATAAAAATAGAATCATTCTTTATTTTGTATACTAACCGATGTTCAATCGTGATTCTCCTACTATAATAACCCTCATAATTGCCTTTTAGCGCTTCCGGTTTCCCTATACCCCCGATGCAACCATCTCGCGCGATACTTTTAAGTAAAGTATTAATTTTTTTAAAATTTCCTAGATTATGTAGTTGCCAAAATTGATAATCTTTAAATGCTCGAGTTGTAAAAGTCACATTAAGTTTATTCATTTTCATCAATCTCAACTGTAATCGTATCGTTTTGGTTTAATTCTTGAATAGATTTGTTCAGGTGAGACACATTAGCCGGATTAGACTGAAGATACATTGTTTCTAGAATTGCATTGTAATCTTTTTCAGCCAGAATGACAGCATTCTTATCTTCTTTCGTTGTAATTGTGTAAGTTACACTGTCTTCGTTTACTTTAGAAATCAGTTTTTTAAAATTTTGACGTGCATTGGAATAATTTATGGATGGCATGTCCTCATCCTCCTTCACCACTATTATTGTACAATAAATTGTACAATAAACCATTTGCGTTGTCATCAATTTTTTTTCGTCTTTAAAATTTTTAATGTTTAAATACGTCTAAAACGGACATAAAAAATATGTAACCTTATTTACTAGACATTATAGAATTTATCATTAATTTTTGGGAGGAATGTTAAGCATGGCTAAAGAAATTAAACAAAATGTTGGTACAGTACAAGTCCCTGATAAAGTTGAATCTGCAGTAGCTTTAGAATATTCATTTGCCGAAGCATTAGTGAAATTAGATGTTAATGTAACTGGTATTGCAGACGATAATAATAAAGACAATTTAGATGAAGAAACACGTAAAAATGTAGGTAACTATCAATCAGTAGGACATCGTCAAACGCCAAGCGTAGATGATATTAAAAAAGCTGAACCACAAGTCATTTTTGCAGATGTGGATAGACATGAATCCATTTTCGAAGATTTAAATGCAATTGCTCCTACAGTTTTAGTGAAAAGTTTCGATGCAGATTATAAAGAAAGTAAGGAAGCTTTCGATTATATTGCTAAAGTCGTTTCTAAACAAGATGAAGGTAAAACGATCATCGATAACCACGAAAAAGAAATTAAAGATTTAAGTTCTAAAGTACGTGTAGATAAAGATGTTGCTACAATTGCAGCAGTCGTTACAGATCAAGACTTAGTAATTCATGCTTCTAAATCATATGTAGGTCAATTACTAGAAGATGTTGGTTTCAAAGCTGGCATTTCTAAAGAAAATGAAAATGACTTACCTGAATATATGGGTGCAGATTATCATAAATTACCAATTAGCAAAGTTGCAGATGTAAACCCAGAACGACTCATTGTTATGGTAGATGAAGATAATCAAAAAGATTTCAACAACTTTAAAGAGTCTGATGCATGGAATCAATTAGATGCAGTTAAAAACAATAGAGTTCATGAAGTTAACCGTGAAACATGGGCTAAACATCGTGGATTAATCGCTGCAGAACAAATCTTAGAAGATATCACACAATTTACTGAGTAATTCAGTAGTTTAACAATTTAATAAATCATATAGATAAAATGCCCTCTTATCAAAGAACTGATAGGAGGGCATTGATTTTGCAATCATTCTATAGGTTTTAATTTTCGCACGAGTTATTTATTTTGAGATGCAAACGCTTTGGCAATTTCGCTAAGTTTAGTAGGCGCATCTTCAACAGCCATTTTCACTTCTACATAATGCATACGATCATTACGCGCTTTAATATCTTCAAATGCTTGCATTAATTCTTCTGAATTGTTTACATCATGGACTGCCACATTGTCTCCACCGAATACAGCAGGTAATGCTTTATAATCCCACATCTTAATGTCATTGTATGGTTCTTTCATACCGTGTATCATTCTTTCAACAGTATAACCATCATTGTTGATGACAAAGATAATTGGTTTCAAGTCTTGGCGAATCATTGTAGATAGTGATTGTACTGTTAATTGTAGAGAACCATCACCAATGAGTAAGACGTTTCTACGATGTGGATTAGCAATTTGTGTACCTAATGTAGCAGGTAATGTATAACCAATTGAACCCCATAATGGTTGTCCGATGAACGTATTGTCTTTATACAATGCTAAATCATATGCACCAAAGAATGAGGTACCTTGTTCTGCAATTAAGACATCATCCAGTTGTATGAAATCTTGCATCATGTTGAAGTACGTTTCTTGAGTTAATGGTTGATTATTAAGTTCATAATTGTGTGCTTGTGGTCTTTCGTATTGAGGGTAGTCGTTTTCATTTTTAAAATTAAGACCCTTCAATGCATGTACTAAGCTAGGTAATGTGACATCATTTGCAACAGTGTCATTCATCTTGAAGTTCTTGTGATTGATCATTACGACGTCATCAATATCGAATTGATAAGAGAAACCAGCTGTGGCTGAGTCTGTTAATTTAGCACCAATATTTAAAATAGCATCACTATTGTTTACATATTCTTTAATCTTATCTTCAGCAATTTCGCCATCGAATATTCCTATATAATGAGGGTTTTCTTCATTAAATGCGCCTTTACCTAATGATAATTGAACAACAGGTATATTCGTACGATCTACAATTTCTTCTAACTCTTCATACAAGTTGAAACTATTAATTTCATGACCTGCAATAATAAGTGGTTGTGATGCTGATTTGAGTTTATCTTCAATCATGTTTACATATTTTTGAACATCTTGTTGTGGTAATGCTTCAGGTTGAAAAGTTTCTGAAACTTCAATTTCAGCTAATGCTACATCGATAGGTAAGTGTAAATGTACTGGGCGACGTTCTTGTATTGCAGCATTGATTAATCTTGGAATTTCAGTAGTAGCATTCTCAGGTGTGATATAACCTTGTGCAGTTGTAATAGGTTCAAACATTTTACGATAATCATCAAATGTACCTTCACCAAGTGAATGGTGGACAAATTTACCTGCTTCTTCTACTGCGCGAGTAGGTGCTCCAGTAATGGCAATGACTGGTACACGTTCTGCGTATGAACCTGCAATGCCGTTAACTGCACTAAGTTCACCAACTCCAAATGTTGTTACCATTGCACCTAATCCGTTTATACGTGCATAACCATCTGTTGCGTAACTTGCATTCAATTCATTTGTATTACCAATCCATTCTATATGATCATGAGAAATGATATCGTCTAAAAAGGCTAGGTTGAAATCTCCCGGCACACCAAAGACTTTGTCAACTCCGGCTGCGTAAACTGCGTCCATTAAATATTGTCCTACGCGTTGTTTCATATTCAATTCCACCTTTGTATTGTATTTTTATTCCACTTAAACGATAAACCTTTTCTAAAATAACGTCAACTAACTTGACCTATATTTCAAATTAACTCCTTTTATAAATGATGACGTAATATCCAAAATTTATTATAATAACGGTAACGGACGGAAGGGAAAGAGTAAAGATGACGATGAATAAAAATGATTATGAACACATGCTATTTTATTTTGCGTACAAAACTTTTATCACCACAGCAGATGAAATTATTGAAGAATATGGTATGAGTCGTCAACACCATCGTTTTTTATTCTTCATAAATAAGTTACCCGGAATTACCATTAAAGAATTATTGATCACACTAGAAATATCTAAACAAGGATCGCATGGTACGCTACGTAAATTGAAAGAAGAAGGATTAATTATTGAAGAAACGTCTGAAATCGATCGACGAGTGAAGAAATTATATTCTACGGACAAGGGCGATGCATTGATTCGTAAATTAAATAAAGCTCAAGACGACTTGTTCCATCGTACAAAGCAGAAAGTAGGAAATGATTGGTACGCAATTATGGAAGAATTAGCGAATTATCGTGAAGGTTTCAAAACAATTGAACATTTAAAAGAAGACTAGGAAAGCTGAGACTAAATGTGTGATGTGCTCTCTACAAAGTAGACATTTAAGAGAGCATATTAATGAAGCGTCTCAGCTTCTTTTATAATCATTTAATATATAAATGGGTATTAATGAATATGCTTTCTTACAAGATGAATGACTAATGCAACAAAACCGACTGGTATTAAAAGTATAAGTAATAAAATACAGCTTAAAACGCCTATACCCATATTTAATTCCCTCCTCGTTTACTCATCTGTATCTAGGTTATATAAATAATAGAAGGGATTCAATTCCTTTAGAGATATCTTTCAATAATGTAAGGAAAGTTGATTAATGTGAAGAATAAAGTATTTTATAGAATGTTTTAAATGCTGAGTGCAACCAAATAAAAATTGTTGCTTTTATAAAAAATTAGTATATTATTGTTTTATGTTAATCAATATTAAAGGGGAAATGTAAATGAAAATAATAGGACTTACACGTGCCTTTTCAATAAAAAAACTATCACTAGGGGCAGTTACTGCATTATTTGGATTAGGCGCGTTTGGAGCAATGGGAACTCAAGCACACGCAAGTACGCATTCGAGCTATTCACAACCAAATCGTACATCGACAAGTGGGAAAAGTACGACAACTAAAACTACAAAATTAACACCAAAAGTAGTTAAACCTGTTCAATATACAAGTAAAGTTCAAACTACAAAGAAAGTTACACCTACCAAACAAACCACTAAAAATGTTAAACCAGTTGTAACGAAAGCATCTACAAAGCAATCTACAAGCCAAAGAGTGAATACAACTGCTACTAAAGCACCGACGACTTCTACAAGCAAAACGAAATCCTCTAAGTCAGGCACACATACTCAAACATCTACGACAACCAAACGTTCTACTACTACGAAATCATCAAAAACTTCGTCTACAACATCAAAAGCTAAAACTACAACACCAACAAAAGCATCAACTTCTACAACTAAGAAATCAACTTCAACAACGACGAAGAAACCTACGACGACGTCAACTGCAAAGAAAAGTACATCTAAGTCAACTTCAAGTAGTAAGAGCGGAACAACAAGCCATACAAAAGTACCTAGTAAATCAACTACAACACATCCAAGTACAACCGGTACGAGTACAACTAAAAAGCCAACCACATCGACAACAAAGCCATCTACATCAGCATCAACTAAGTCTTCAACAACCAAACCCACAACATTAACAACGACGACAAAATCTACAACAAAAACTACGTCAACATCAACACAACCTAAGACATCTACAACTCATACACCATCTACTACAAATACTAAACCAACGACACCGCCGACAACCACAGTTCCAATAGATAGTAAACAAGATGAAATTGGTACAGCACCGGTTGAACGTAAAAAAGATAAATATCAATCTATGACGGAACTTGAAAATCAGACAGTTGAAGGGGTAGATTGGAAAAAAGAAACAAGAGATAATGGAACGAAAGTACTGATTGTAGCACCACATGGTGGAAATATAGAACAGGGTACGACTGAGGTAACGAAGGCATTGGCTAATAAAGGAGATTATGACTATTTCTCATTTGAAGCGATGAGATCTAAAAATAATTCTGATTTACATGTGACTTCTACGCATTATGATGATGCAACGCTCAACCAAATGATAGAAAACCGTACTGCCACTATTTCAATTCACGGTGCAGCTGGTACTGAACAGATTGTATATCTAGGAGGACCAGATTCCGCATTAAGAGATGAGATTGAAGCTCAATTAAAAAGTCGCGGGTTCAAAGTTTTAGTACCACCTGCGTATCTTGGTGGTCAAAATGATAAAAACTTTATTAATAGACAAGATGGAACTACAGGTGTTCAATTAGAATTGACGACTGCTTTAAGAAAGGCTTTCTTCAATAATGGAGATACAAATACTAAGAATCGTACTAATGAGAACAATTGGACGCCGTTGATGCAGTCATTTGTTGATGCATTATATACAAGTATTCACAATATTTATCCGGAAAAATAAATTTAGTTTGAATAAATTCATTTTTAAAATTTTAACATAACAATCATATAACAGTATTGTCATAATAGGGCTAAAGGATGATTTCGTTAGCTCTATTATTTTTTATATTTATAAATGGAAGAAGCGTAATATTCTAATATCAAGAATTTAAACTTTTAGATTTATAAATATATGAAGGGAAATATTTGATTTTGAAAAAGAGAACATCACTGAGTACCTTAAGCAAAAAGAAAATATTAATACTTATTAGCACAGTTATTCTAGTTTTAGGATTAGCATATGCATGCACTAATAAACAAGAATCCAATCATTCAACATTACATCATTCTAAACTACATCACATACCACTGATTGCTGGTCATGATGATGAAAAAGGAAGAGAGTCAGTAGTAAATTTAGAACCTTCTGAGCCAGCTCAAGAAGATGTACATCATAAAGATCATTTTCATTCTATGACGCAATTATTTAAACATACGAAAAAAGGTGTGGATTGGAAGAAAGAAGTTAGAAAAGTGGGGAGTAACGTTCTTGTTATAGCGCCTCATGGTGGAAATATAGAAGCGGGAACTACAGAATTAACCAAGTTAATCGCTAATGATAATCACTATGATTATTACTCATTTACAGTTTTAAGAAAGAAACATGCAGAAGATTTACACGTCACATCGGCACATTACAACGATCCAACATTATTAAATATGGTGAAATCTAAAGACTTTACTGTGTCGATTCATGGTGCTAAGGGAAATCAACCTGTCATTTATTTAGGCGGATTAGATACACCTTTAAAAGAAGCCATTAAAAAGCAATTAGTTAAACATCATTTTGTCGTAAAAATTGCCCCATCCTATTTAGGTGGCGATTTAAAAGAGAATTTTGTTAATGAGAATATAAAGGGTAAAGGTGTTCAGCTCGAATTAACAACGGCTTTAAGAAAATCCTTATTTGTGAACGAGAAACTTTCGCCAAATTCTAGAAATAAAAGAAGTAACTGGTCACCTGTCATGTATCGCTTTTCAGATGCGATTGATAAAGCAGTGCAACAAGTCGATGACTCCGGTGAAGATAGGTAATGAATAGTGATGTTGCTAAAAGTAAAAAATTCTCAGATACGCATGTGCGCACCTGAGAATTTTTTAATGAATATATTAGAATGTTTTACCTAAGTCCTTAGCTTCTTCAACACCAGCTAATTTGATTTCTTCAGCTTTTTCAGGTTCAGCGTTATGACCTTCAATAATCACTGTTTCATAAGAAGGAACGCCTAAGAATGTCATAATATTTCTTAAATAACGATCTCCAGATTCAACTTCTGCGGTTGGGCCTTCACTATAATAGCCGCCTCTAGATTGAATATGAAGTACTTTTTTATCAGTTAATAGACCTTGAGGGCCTTCAGCAGTGTATTTAAACGTTTTACCTGCTACTGCAATAGCATCGATGTATGCTTTTAAAACAGGAGGGAAGGATAAATTCCACATTGGGCTTACGAAAACGTATTTATCTGCTTCTAAGAATTCGTCAAGAATTGCTCCAAGACGAGTTACCTTTTTACTTTCTTCTGAAGTAAGTTCTTCGCCTTTAGCTGCTTTACCCCAACCTGTTAATACATCTTTATCAATATAAGGGATATCTTCAGTGAATAAGTCGATATGTTTAACTTCATCATCTGAGTGATTGTCTTGATAAGATTCGATGAAAGCTTTACCTGCTGCCATTGAGTTTGATACAAGTTCATCTAACGGATGAGCTGTAATGTATAATAATTTTGCCATTTTTTGCTTCTCCTTAAAATGTTGTTTGTTTGATATAATTATTATACTCAGTTCAGATAATTACACAATATAGTAGATGAAAAATCATCCTAATGGACTATAAGAAAGTTGTTATTGACTCAAATGGAGTTGGCTATGAAATATATTCTCATAGAATTAATATCATATGAATTTGAAATTTTTAAAATTAACTTTAAAATGTGTATAATAGTACTAAAGACTTGAACAGCTTACATGTTCATACTATGCAACTAAGAAAGGAGTGTTATTAATGAAAAAATTAGCAGTCATTTTAGCATTAGCTGGCGTAGCATACTACGGTTTCAAAAAATATCAAAATCACGTAAACCAAGCACCAAACATCGAATACTAAAATTAAACCTTAAAGTTAATAACAATATTTAAGAGATGAGGCAAAATCCAACAAGATTTGTCTCATTTTTTTATTTTAGGGTAAATATATGTATATATTAAAGCTGAAATATAGCTTTACAAAATTGACAGAATTTAAGAAAGGATTAGGTGAATAAGTCATGACTAGAAATATTATTATTGGCGTTTCAGTAGTAGTCGCACTAGTAGTTGGAGGATTTGCAGGTTTTAAACTGATTAAGCGCAATCAAATTGAGAAACATAGTATGTCTAATGCAGAATTATAGAAATAGTATAAAACCACTTTATTCTTAGTGTTTAAAAATATTAAATAAATGTGTATAGCAATATACAAAAACTTAACTAATTAATATATAATGTAACCTATAAGCCCAATTAATCAAAAATGGATTAATTGGGCATTTTTTTATCTATAACTTAAATTTAAGTATGGTGCCATGTTTTATTATGTAATTTACATGAAATTTACAATTAATTAAAAGTTCCTTTGAAATTTAAGTATAGTATTAATGAAATAAGGTGATTACGAGAATAAAACATTTTTATAAAGATAATAACTTACATTTGTAATTGCTAGTTTAATTAAATCCCAAATTTTCAGAATAGCGGTTTAATTAAACAAACATTTAAAAGGAAATTGTTTGGAGGTTAATATGGAAAATACTTTAGATTTAATGAGAGTTTGGGAGATTATTAAGAAAAATTGGAAACTTTTAGTGATTATTCCTTTGATTTTTTTAATTTTAAGTGCCATTTTTACATTCTTTTTAGCTAAACCTAAATATGAAGCATCTACTCAAATTTTAGTGAGCCAAAAAGAAAAAGAATCTAAAATGATGGCTCAAGAAGTACAAAGTAACATTCAGTTAGTTAATACATATGCAGAAATTATTAAAAGTCCACGAATATTAGATGATGTTGCCAAAGAAAATAAAGACTACTCAGCGGATAAGTTATCTAAAATGATTGACGTCAATACTGAAGCGGACTCTCAAATACTTAATGTTGGAGTTAGAAGCAAAAGTGAAAAAGAATCTGAAAAAATTGCAAATGATGTGGCTAAAGTGTTTAGTAAAGATGTGCCAGATATCATGAGTGTAGATAATGTTTCTATACTTTCTAAAGCTAATGGTACCGCAGAGAAAGTTTCACCTAGAACAATAATGAACTTATTTGCAGGACTTATTTTAGGTTTAGTTTTAGCAATTATTATAGCAGCCTTAAGAGAAATCTTTGATAAGCGTATTAGAACTGAAGAAGATGTTGAAAAAGAACTTGGTGTTCCTGTACTAGGTTCTATCCAAAAAATTAAATAAGGAGAATAATGATGGCTGAAAAAAGAAAAAAACTTGAACAACCACTTTTTGTTAATGATAAACCCAAATCAATTATTAGTGAAAAATTTAGAGGTATTCGTTCTAATATTATGTTTTCTAGAGCTAAAGATGAAATTGTAAGTATCATCGTTACCTCTGAAAAACCGGCAGCGGGTAAGAGTATTGTCTCAGCTAATATCGCAACGACTTATGCTCAAGCTGGGTATAGGACTTTAATTATTGATGGTGATATGCGTAAACCAACTCAAAATTATATTTTCGAAGAAGCAAATTATGACGGATTATCAAATTTGATTATTGGTAAATCGGATTACGACAAAGCTATCAGATCAACTAGGGTTCCAAATTTAGATTTACTTACATCAGGACCGATACCACCTAATCCTTCAGAATTGATAGATTCTGACAGATTCTATGAAATTTACAATGAATTATTAAGAAGATACGATTTTGTATTAATTGATACACCACCTGTTAATACAGTGACAGATGCGCAAGTGTTTTTACAATATGTTAAAGATGCAATTATTGTTATTGATGCGGAAAAAAACAATAAATATGAAGTGAAAAAGGCTAAATCACTTATTGAGAAAGCAGATGGAAAAATTATCGGTGCAGTTTTAAATAAAACTCCAAGAGACAAATCATCAAGTTATTATTCTTACTATGGAGAAGAGGAATAACAATGATAGATATACACAATCATATTTTAATCGATGTGGATGATGGACCTAAGAACAGAGAAGATGCAATTCAATTATTAAAACAAGCAAAGTCGGAAGGTGTGAACGAGATCATTGCCACACCGCATCACTTAAGTCCGGTTTTTAATAATGAGCGTAAAAAAGTTTTAAATAAAATTGAGGAACTTAGATCCATGGAAGAGGTACAACAATTAGGAATCAAAATCTATCCTGGACAAGAAATTAGAATAACTGATCAAATTCTGGCAGAAATAGAAAAAGGGAATATCTTGAGCTTAAATCATTCTAAGTATTTATTGATTGAACTTCCCTCGAATGGTGTTCCTCATTACACTGAAAGATTATTTTATGAATTGTTATCTGAAGGGTACGTGCCAATTATTGCCCATCCTGAGAGAAATAAAGGGATTGCACAAGATTTAGACAAACTTTATCAACTTGTTAAAGCAGGCGCATTAAGTCAATTAACTTCATCTTCTTTATCCGGGGGTAATGGTAAAAAATTACAGAAGATTTCTATACAAATGATAGAGAATCATTTAACACATTTTATTGCTTCAGATGCACATCATGAAACTGTACGACCTTTTAAAATGAAAAGTATTTTTGAAAATAAAAAATTAAAAGACTTAGGAATAGATTTAGAAGATTTTATGAAGAATTCAGAATCTGTAGTTAAGAACTTAGATGTATCTAAGAAGCAACCAACTCAGAATTACAAAAATAAAAAGTTTTTCGGTCTATTTTAGTGTTTTTGAGAATGGGAGGGAGATATAGACGTGGATAAATTAAATGCAAGAAAGCGTCTGATTATTTTATTAATTATAGATTCTTTGATAGTTTTCTTTTCAATATTTGTTTGTTATGAAATATTAGAACCTTATTTTAAAAATTATTCACCAGATATTTTGATTATATCTGCAATAGTATTACTACTTTCTCATCATGTTTTTGCATACTTATTTAATTTATATCATAGAGCCTGGGAATACGCGAGTGTCAACGAGCTGTCTCTTATAGTTGAATCAGTAACATGTTCCATACTTACTACTATTTTAATTGTGCCAATCTTTTCAGGTCATCCACCATTTTTAAGATTATATTTAATTACATGGATGATGCATTTAATTCTTATTGGTGGGTCCAGAATCTTTTGGAGAGTAAGTAGAAAATATGTAACTGGTGGGAATAAGCCTAAGAAAAAACCTACTTTAATAGTAGGAGCGGGACGTGGCGGATCACTTTTAATTAGACAAATGCTAAGAAGTGATATGGATCTTGAACCTATTTTAGCAGTAGATGACGACCCTGATAAACGTAAATTAACTATTGCTGATAGTGTAAAGGTACAAGGTACGATTGAAGATATACCTTATTTAACTAATAAATTCAAAATAAAGCGAATTATCATTGCTATACCTACACTCAGCGCTTCAAGATATAAAGAAATTAATGATATTTGTACAAGTACGGGAATTGAATTATTTAAAATGCCGAGCATAGAAGATGTATTATCTGGGGAATTGGAAGTTAATCAACTAAAAAAAGTTGAAGTTGAAGACTTGTTAGGGCGAGACCCAGTAGAGCTAGATATGGCCATGATATCTAAGGAATTGACACATCAAACAATTTTAGTAACTGGGGCTGGGGGATCAATAGGATCAGAAATTTGTCGACAAGTTTGTAAATTCCAACCTGAGAGAATCATTCTATTAGGACACGGTGAGAATAGTATCTATCTAATTAACCAAGAACTTACTAACACATATGGAGATAGTATCGAAATTGTACCAGTTATAGCAGATGTTCAAAACAAAGAACGTATTGAGCAAATTGTAAATGTTTATAAACCATACGCAATATACCATGCTGCTGCACATAAACACGTGCCTTTAATGGAGTATAACCCTGAAGAGGCATTTAACAACAATGTAATAGGTACACGTAATGTAGCAGTGGCGGCAAAAAAAGCACGAGTAAGAAAATTCGTAATGATTTCTACTGATAAAGCTGTTAATCCACCTAATGTAATGGGCGCCTCAAAACGTGTAGCAGAAATGATTATTCAAAGTTTAAATGATAAAAACGGATATACAGATTTTGTTGCTGTAAGATTCGGTAATGTTTTAGGTTCTAGAGGTTCTGTTATTCCTTTATTTAAAAAACAAATCGAAGTAGGCGGACCAGTGACAGTTACACATCCAGATATGACAAGGTACTTTATGACTATTCCTGAAGCATCTAGGTTAGTTCTACAAGCCGGAGCTTTAGCCCAAGGTGGAGAAGTATTCGTATTAGATATGGGAGAACCAGTCAAAATTGTTGATTTGGCACGTAACTTAATTAGATTAAGTGGTAAAAGCGAAGATGAAATTGAAATTAAATTCTCTGGTATAAGACCTGGAGAAAAGTTATATGAAGAATTATTGAATGAAAATGAAGTTCATCCAGAACAGGTATATGAAAAAATTTACCGCGGTAAAACTTCAGTAGCTTCGAAAGAAGAGTTAGATTCTACAATTAAGGAATTAGTTGTTAATAAAGAAAAGATAAGAGATATTTTATTAAAATTAGCTAACAGGAAGTTTTAAAATGACACTTTTTTATAGATTATTCGTAATTATTTCATCTATTATTACAATCATATTAGATATGGTCACTACACAGCATATACAAAATAATTTAGTACTTTTACCATTTGTATTCGTACTTTTATTTGTAGTGTTTCCTTCATTTAGTAGATATATTTTTAATAACTTAGGAATTACAATTATTAACTTTACTATGCTATTAAGATATGTTGTTTCACCTTTTTTAATGGCTTTATATGGTTCAGATATCCAAATGGGTTCAACTGTATCCATCGATATTCAAAGCAAAGCGGTTTTACTTATGGTATATGAAATGATTGCTATGTTTCTAATTTTTGCGTTATTACACAAGTACTTTTACTCTAACAATTCAAAAATTAGAAATGTTAAATCTCAATCTAATATATTTGGATGGATATTCATAGCTTTTGCGTTGTTAATTATAATTAGTCAACCTTCAGTTTTAGGAAATTATTCATTTATTTGGTCGGCTAGTAAATTAAAGACTGATACTGCTAATGAGAATGTCACTTTATTTGCATTACTGATTCAGCTAGCTCAAATTGTTTTCACTGTAAGTATACTTAATATTATTCACAAATATTATGAAAAGAAAAATAGCATTATTTACTTATTTTTATCATTTATAGTTATTGTAGCTTCTGCCTCATTTATAACTGGGACTAGTAGATCGAGTATAATCATTCCTTTAGTAACAGGATTATTTGCTTTGTTAGTTCTTTATAATAAGTACAGAAAATTAATTATAGGATCGTCTTTGATACTTAGCTTATTAGTTATTTCGGTATCTACATTGTTAAAGCAACAAACAAATGTAACTATAGGATCGAGATCGCTTTATCACTCAGCAGGTCCTTTAGAGAATTTAACACTGATATTCAATTATATTTTTCTGGCTTAATCAATGTGGGACACTCAATTGAAACAAGTAGTGTCATAAGACCATTTGATTTTAATTTAATTATGAGTGATTTAACTCATTCAGTTGTCTTTATAAACAATTTTTTCCATCAAAGTCAAAGTGCATTAATAGCATTTAATGACATGTTTTATAAAACGACAGGTGTTGCTGACCAAATCGTGCCCATCTTAGGCCAAGGTTATCTTTACTTTGGGACAATCTTAGCTCCTATTTTTTCGGTTATTGGACTTATTGTAGTAATGTTTTTAGATAAGATGGTATTTCGAACTAAGTCAGTATTTACGTTATATATCTTGTCATATTTCTGTCTGAAATTCTCAATGCTATTCATGTCTAACGCTACAATACTTACATCATTCTTTACGAACTTTATATTGATTTTATTATTAATAGCTTATTTAAATAGTAAAATAAGTTATAAAAAGGAGTAATTTATGAATATCGGGAGAAAAGATGTTGCATGGAGCTATTTAAGTTTACTAATGGTTCAAGGTATAAATATTATCCTTCTTCCAGTAATCATTCGTTACTTAAATACGGTTGAGCTAGGGTTATGGTATACATTTACTTCATTATATGGTTTGGCAATGCTAATTGATTTTGGCTTTCAAACCATCATATCTCGTAATGTAAGCTATTTATGGTCAGGCGCTAACAGTGTAAAAAGTGAAGGGTTTGAACTAGCAACAAGTAAAAATTCAACATTAAACATACCGTATTTTTCAAAAGTATTATCAACAGTGAAATTTATTTATACTTCAATGGGAATAATTATATTTATTCTATTTAGCATTTTTGGGACGTGGTACATGTTTAATATCAATAGTGGTCAAATAGATATTAAAACGATGTTAATAGCATGGATTTTTTATATGTTTTCGATTGTTCTTAATATTAGCTTTTCTTATTGGAATTCGATTTTAAAGGGTATTGGAGCAATTAAAACATATAATCAAATCTTAGTAGTAACTAAACTAACTCAACTTATCATTTCAGTTGTGTTGCTTTTTCTAGGCTATGGTTTAATAGGTGTTTCAGTAGCTTATTTCATTTCAGTGATAGTAAATCGCCTGTTACAATCATTCAGTTATTATAATTATTCTCATGAAACGAAAAAAAACAAAACATAATATTAAAGTTAAATACGATAAAGAAATTTTCCAGGCTATCTTACCTAATACATTAAGAACAGGCTCGCTTTCTTTATCAAATTATTTGATTATCAATTTTCCGATTATCTTAAGCTCATATTACTTGTCATTAAAGGTTTCAGGTCAATTTGGATTTATAAATCAAATTGTGACATTAATTATTATGCTTTCTAACTCTTATTACAATACATACTTATCAAAATTCAACTATCTTAGAGTAAAAAATAGATTTAATGAATTAATTAATTTATTTAGAAAAGCAATAGTGACGAGTTGTTTCTTTACTATTGTTGCTTTCATATTATTTTTAGTTTTGGGCAACTTAGTATTAGATATATTAGGAGCAGATTATCACTTATTTAGTTTAGTACCTATGATTATTATCATGCTTTATAGATTTCTATATAATAATCAGATGTTGTTTACGAATTTCTTATCAACTAAGAACCTCATACCACATCATAAATCCTTTTTATTGTCGGCAATCGTAACTGTTATTGTACAAGTTATACTTCTTCAATTTTTAAATTCAAAATTGATCTGGCTCATTCTACCGTTATTATTGATTCAATTAGCTTTCAATAATTGGTATTGGATCGTGTATGTAATTAAAGATATTAAAAATGATAGAAAAGAATTCCAAGCAAATTAGTAAGTGTTTGCACAGGGGGTAAATTATGAAAGTTTTATTTGTTGTAAATAATTTCAACTTTGGTGGGCCACAAAAAAGTTTATTAAATTTGTTATATGAATTAGAGGATTCGAAGATAGAGGTTGATTTAATGATATTAAATCAACAAGACGCATTAGTTCAGTATTTACCTAAATATGTTCATGTAAAGAAAGTACCAAGTAAATTTTCATTGCTAATGCTCAATAAAAGTAATCTAGTATCTTCAGCTTTTAAAAATTGGAAAAGTCCGAAGTTAGTAATGAAAGTTTTCTTATTTGTCCTTCGCAGTAAATTAAACCTTCAAGATAATACAAAAGCAAAACAAA
>NZ_KV840027.1:51339-64397 GCF_001839105.1 Staphylococcus sp. HMSC62A08
CCTTCAAGATAATACAAAAGCAAAACAAAAATTTTGGATTAAAAATAAATGGGAAACACAATACAATGAAAACCACTATGATTACGCTATCGGTGTGTCAGGTGGCCATTCTGTGTATTTCATTCATGATTATATTAGTGCCGATAAAAAGATAGGATGGATTCGCACTGATTATAGAGTATTAAAAAGAGATCACGATATAGATCAAAAATATTTTAGTCGAATATCGGGAATGTTAGCAGTTTCTAAAATGTGTGCTGATATTTTTGAGAATATTTTTAATATTAAACCTTATGTTTTTTATAATAGTTTACCGATAAAACTCTATGAAAATATTCCGGATGAAAATCTTGAAATTAATAAGAGTTTTTTAAATCTTGCCACGATTTGTCGGTTAGATAATGGTAAGGGTCTTGATTTGTTGATCGATGCCGCTAAAATTCTTAAAAAACGAAACATTAAATTTAAATGGTACGTGGTTGGAACTGGAAAATTAAAAAAATGGTTGAATGATGCAATAAAAGACAACAACTTAACTAATGAAGTCATACCTTTAGGATTCAAGTTTAATACTGGGAGTATAGTGAAGAAAGTTGATATTTTAGTG
Organism: Staphylococcus sp. HMSC62A08; assembly: GCF_001839105.1. Classification (NCBI taxonomy): domain Bacteria; kingdom Bacillati; phylum Bacillota; class Bacilli; order Caryophanales; family Staphylococcaceae; genus Staphylococcus; species Staphylococcus sp. HMSC62A08. The sequence goes on from NZ_KV840027.1 coordinate 51,947, forward strand.
CATCCTTCAAGATTTGAAGGGAAATCTAACACTATAGATGAAGCTTTATATTATACAACACCTGTTGTCGCAACAAATTTTGAAACAGTTTTTGAGCAAATTCAAGATGGTAAAAATGGTTTCATTGTAGAAATGGAACCAATAGAAATAGCTTCGAAAATTGAGCTTCTAAACAATGATAAAAATTTATTAGATAGTATTAAACAGAATTTAAGTCAGAGTACAGATATTCAAATGCATAAAGGTCAAGAGTTCTTGAATATTATTAAAAAGGTGGGGAATTAAATGTTAACTATTTTTACACCTACATTTAATCGTGCACATACGCTACCAAGACTATATGAATCGTTACTCAAACAAACAGATCATAACTTTGAATGGTTAATTGTAGACGATGGATCAAAAGATGACACAGAAGAAATTGTTAAAACATTTAGCGAAGAGCACTTTAAAATTCGCTATATTAAACAAGAAAACGGGGGTAAACATATCGCTACAAATGTTGGCTTGAAATCAGCACAGGGCGATTTATTTACTGTTCTGGATAGTGATGATTGGTTTTATCCTGATGCTGTAGAGTTTTTTAATACTCAATTTAATAAATTTAAAAGTATGAAAGCACTTATTACTTTAGACACATACGAAGATGGGACAGTGATTGGTGAAAAACTACCTCCTCTAACAAAAGTGAATTGGGTAGACTTACGTTATAAATATAAAGTAAGGCATGACAAGTGTTACGTATTTAAAACGAATGCTATTCGAAATATGACGTTTCCTCAATATGGTAAGTCCAGACATATGCCACCATCTTATCAATGGTTTGAATTTAGTGAGTTATATGATTGTTACCTTGCTAATAAAAACACCAAGTATGTTGAATATCAAGAGGATGGGATTAGTAGTAAAGTTAAATCGAATTATTTTAAATCAGCTGAAAATTATTGTGAGTACCGAAAGTTAGCTCATAAACAATTGCCATATTTAAAAGATAAAATAATCAACTTAATGTTATTTGATGTATCTTGGATAGACACTAAGTTGAATCCTAAGTATAGATTTAAAAATTTAGAATTGTTAATTCAATCTATTATAGTATTACCACCATCATTAATACTCTATTTGTACTATAAGAGGAAATTTACCAAGAAAGGGTGGTTAAATTGATATGAAACTCACCCATAGATTAATTGATTTAATGCAAATTCCATATAATAAACTACCTAAGGCTCTGAGCGATATGATATGGAATGTTTTTACAGTAAGTGATTCTAAAATAGCAGTAACTTCTAGATATATGTATTTAAAGAAATACGCCAGTTTTATTGATAGAAATATTTATGTCGGTAAATTTGTTTGTTTAAAAAATATTGATAGGTTAACAATCGGTAAAAACGTTAGCATCCATTCATTTAGCTACATTGATGCTTATGGAGAAATTTTCATCGGGGATAATGTTTCCATAGCCAATCATTGTACGTTAATTTCCTCTGAACACACATGGGATGATCGAAATATGCCTATTAAATTTAACGCAATCTGTCCTAAGAAAATCATTATTGAAAAGGATGTATGGATAGCTTCAGGGGTGAGAATTTTAGGAGGTAATATCATTAGAGAAAGAAATATTATTGGAGCTGGTGCAGTTTTGACTAAAAATACTGAACCAAATAGTTTATACGTTGGTATACCCGCTAAAAGAATGAAGGAGGTCTAAATATGAAGGTATTAATTACTGGTGTGGCAGGTTTTATAGGTTCTCATTTATCAAAGAAACTTATCAATCAAGGATACGAAGTAGTTGGTATTGATAACATAAATGATTACTATTCAGTTCAATTAAAAGAGGATAGATTGAAATCAATAGGTAATGAAAATTTCACTTTTTACAAAACAGATTTAGAAGACAATGAAACTATCGATCAAATTTTCGACAAGGAGAAACCTGAAGTTGTAGTTAACTTAGCTGCACAAGCAGGTGTACGCTACAGTATAGATAATCCTAGGGCATATATAGATTCAAATGTAGTAGGTTTCTTAAATATTTTGGAGGGATGTAGACACCATAAAGTAGGGAATCTAATCTATGCGTCATCAAGTTCAGTTTATGGAGCAAACACAAATAAACCATTCAAAACTTCAGATAATATTGACCATCCATTAAGTTTATACGCAGCAACTAAAAAGTCTAACGAATTAATGGCACATACTTATAGTGATTTATATGACTTACCAACGACAGGACTTAGATTCTTCACTGTGTATGGGCCATGGGGAAGACCAGATATGGCACTATTTAAATTTACAAAAGCAGTTGTAAATGATGAGTCTATAGATGTTTATAATCATGGTAATATGATGCGAGACTTCACATATGTAGACGATATTGTTGAAGCAATAAGTCGCTTAATTAATAAACCTGCCCAACCTAATCCGAATTGGTCTGGATCAAATCCTGATCCAAGTTCTTCATATGCACCGTATAAAATTTACAATATCGGTAATAATAGTCCGGTGAGATTAATGGAATTTGTCGAAGCCATTGAAAATAAATTGAATAAAAAAGCTAAAAAGAATTATTTGGATTTACAGCCAGGTGATGTTCCTGAAACTTATGCAAACGTAGATGATTTATATAGAGATATTAATTTCAAACCACAGACCTCTATTCAAGATGGAGTAAACAAATTTATTGATTGGTATTTAGAATATTACAAATAAAGGGGAAATGATTGAATGAATAGAAAAATTGCAGTAGTTGGATTAGGATATGTAGGTTTACCGGTAGCAGTTACTTTTGGGAAAAAACATGAAGTCATTGGTTTCGATATTAATGATCGTCGTATCAATGAGTTAAAAGAAAATTATGACAGAACAAATGAAGTAACTACAGAGGATTTAAAAGAGACAAATATTAATTTCACTTCGAAATCAGAAGATCTAAAAGCAGCCGACTTTATCATTGTAGCTGTACCTACACCAATTGATAAAAATAATAAACCTGACTTAACACCATTGCTAAAAGCAAGTGAGACAGTAGGTAAAGAGTTAACTAAAGATACAATTGTGGTTTATGAATCAACAGTTTATCCAGGTGCAACTGAAGAGGATTGTGTACCAATTTTAGAAAAAGAATCCGGTCTTAAATGTGGCGATGATTTCTTCGTTGGTTATTCTCCAGAGAGAATTAACCCAGGAGATAAAGTTCATACATTTGAAACAATTACTAAAGTAGTTTCAGGACAAACATCTGAAGTATTAGATATTGTAGCAGAAGTATATGGTTCAGTTGTAACAGCTGGCGTTCATAAAGCATCTTCAATTAAAGTTGCCGAAGCGGCTAAAGTTATTGAGAACACGCAACGTGACGTGAATATTGCATTGATGAATGAACTAGCACTCATTTTTGATAAATTAAATATAGACACAAATGAAGTGTTAAAAGCTTCAGGCACAAAATGGAACTTCCTTAACTTTAAACCGGGCTTGGTGGGTGGACACTGTATTGGTGTAGATCCATACTATTTAACTCATAAAGCTCAAGAAGTAGGCCATCATCCAGAAGTGATATTAGCAGGGCGTCGAATTAATGATGACATGTCAAAATTCATAGCATCTAACGTTGTAAAAGGTTTATTAAAACAAGGTTTAGAAGTACAAGGTGCTACAGTAAATGTTCTAGGGTTAACTTTCAAGGAAAATTGCCCAGATTTAAGAAATACAAAAGTAATCCATATTATTGAAGAATTAATAGACTATGGTTTAGATGTTCATGTTAGTGATGTAGAAGCAGATAAAGATGAAGCAAAGAAATTTTACAATATCGATTTAAAAAGTAAGGATCAATTACCAGAGGCAGATGCAGTCGTATTTGCAGTAGCTCATAAAGATTATGTTCAAAATAAAAAAGAGTATATCAATTTAGTTAAAGAAAATGGCATTGTTTTTGATATAAAAGGTGTTATTGACGATAACGATGTAAGCTCAAAACAAGGATTATGGCGCTTATAATAATGATTGATCTGTAGGTGGAAAAGATTGGATAAGAAAAAAATATTTCATTTAGTTACAGTTTCAAAAAGTATTCCTTTAATGAACGGCCAAATTGAGTATTTAAGAAATAAAGGATTCGATGTCCACATCGTATCCTCAGCTGGTAAAGAACAAAACGCATATCCAAAAGATATTGTACATGCAATTAACATGGAAAGAGAAATTTCTATAAAACAAGATTTAATATCATTATTTAAAATGACAAAATTATTTCTTAAAGAGAAACCACTCATTGTTAATTCAGGTACACCCAAAGCTGGTCTAATCGGAACATTAGCAGCATTTATCACTCGACGACCAGTGCGAATTTACACTGTTAGAGGTTTACGTCTAGAAACAGTGCATGGTTTCAAATATAAAATACTATACACTATGGAAAAACTAGCAATGTTTTGTGCCACGGATGTTATAGCTATATCCGAAAGTTTAAAAGATAAAATCGTATCTTTAAGATTAGAAAAACAAGGAAATATTCAAGTTTTAGGTTACGGAAGTAGTAATGGAATTAACTTGGAGAAATTCTCTAAATCGTATAACGACATACCAGTTTCAATTGAAAACCAATTAGAAAATCACTTCGTATTAGGTTATGTGGGAAGAATAGTAAAAGATAAAGGTATTCGTGAAGTAATAGAAAGTTTTAAAATCCTTAAAGATAAAGGATACAAAGTAAAACTCTTAATCGTGGGCGCATTAGAAAAAGATGATTCAATAGGTGAAGAATACTATAACTTTATTTCAAACAACAAAGACATTGTGTTAACGGGGCATGTTGATCAACCTGTAAATTACTATAATCATATGGATGTATTACTATTCCCTACGTATAGAGAAGGATTTGGCAATGTGAGTATTGAAGCGCAAGCACTTGAGATCCCAGTAATTACTAGTAACGCTACAGGTGCTAAAGATACAGTTGAAGATAAGCATACAGGATATATAGTTGAAATAGGTGATTATATAAAAATTGCTGAGAAAACTGAAACTTTAATCATTGATGAAACTTTAAGATACGAATTAGGTCGTAACGCTAGAAAACGAGTTATCGATAAATTTGATAGTAAAATTATATGGAAACATCTAGAAACAATTTACCGAAATAAAAATTTATAAGAGAGTGTGTTGACTATGCTTAAACGTGCTTTTGATGTTGCAGTGAGTTCTTCCGGATTAATCTTATCATCCCCCATCATTTTAGGCGCATCGATATTAATAGCTAAAAAGTTAGGGAAACCCGTTTTGTTTAAACAAACAAGACCAGGTCAATATGGTAAGCCATTTCAAATTTATAAATTTCGTACAATGACTGATGCAAAAGATGAAAATGGTGAACTATTACCAGATGAACAGCGTATGACACCTGTAGGTCGATTTATTAGAAATTCAAGTATTGATGAACTACCTCAACTTATCAATGTGTTAAAGGGAGATATTAGTTTAGTTGGTCCTAGGCCTTTGTTGATGGAATATTTACCACTCTATAATCAAGAACAGAAAAAGCGTCATAATGTTAAACCAGGAATTACAGGATGGGCACAAATAAATGGTAGAAATGCAATTTCATGGGATGCTAAGTTTAAACTAGATGTGTGGTATGTGGAAAATCAATCATTTAAATTAGATATGTATATTATCTATAAAACGATTGTTAATACATTACAAAAAAAGATATTAACGCGCCGAATCACGTTACAGCTGAAAAGTTTAAGGGGAATCACGTATGAGCAAACCAGTTTTATTAATAGGTATGGGCGGTCATTCAAAAGTAGTGAGAGATATTATTGAAAGTAGCACTGATTACCATTTAGCTGGTTACTTAGATGATGTCATTAATGATTATTATGAAGAAGATGGATTAATTTACGATAATCTAAAAGACATCAATCGATTGAAATCACAATATTATTTTGTTTTAGCAATCGGTAATAATACAGTGAGAGAAAAAATATTTAATAAAAATGATATTCCGATTGAACGTTTCCCAGTTTTTATTCACCCGTCATCAATAATTAGTCCAAGTGCTAAAATTGGTTATGGTACCGTTGTTATGCCTAAAGCTGTTATAAATGCAGATAGTAAAATCGGAATTCATACCATTATTAATACTAATGCGATTGTTGAACATGATAATCAAATTGGAGATTATGTTCATATTTCCCCAAGTGCAGTATTAGCTGGAGGAGTAAAAGTAGGGAATTTATCTCATATAGCTCTTAATGCTACAGTATTGCCATTAGTTGAAATTGGAAGTCATTGTGTAGTGGGTGCAGGAGCCACAGTAATAAAAAATGTTAAATCAGAATCAACAGTCATTGGTACGCCAGCAAAATACAAGGAGTGAAAAATTGAAAGAAGAAAGAATTTACTTATCACGCCCTCACATGGGTGGAAGTGAACAAAAATATATTCAAGATGCTTTTGAGAAAAACTGGATTGCCCCGTTGGGAGAAAATGTTACAGAATTTGAAAATAGCGTTAAGGCTTATACAGGTAGTGAAGCAGCATTAGCTGTTGGTAGCGGTACTTCGGCTATACATTTAGCGCTTATTGAAGCTGGCGTAGAAAGAGATGACATTGTATTCTGTAGTTCTCTAACTTTCTGTGCATCTGCAAACCCAATTATGTATCAAGGAGCTAAACCAGTATTCATCGATTCTGAAAATGATTCATGGAATATGTCACCAGTTGCATTACGTAAAGCATTTGAAAAATTTGAGAGAGAGGGAGTTAAACCTAAAGCAGTAATAGCCGTTAACCTTTATGGTCAATCTTCTAAAATAGATGAAATTAAACAAATTTGTGATGAGTACAATGTTGTATTAGTTGAAGATGCGGCTGAATCTTTAGGAGCAATATATAAAGGTCAGAAAAGTGGAACATTTGGCCATTTTGGTATCTTCTCATTCAATGGTAATAAAATCATCACTACTAGTGGCGGTGGTATGTTGATTTCAAATGATAAAAAAGCAATTGCACACGCATTGTTTTTATCTACTCAAGCACGAGATAAGGCTCTACATTATCAACACAGTGAATTAGGTTTTAACTACAGATTAAGTAATATATCAGCAGGTATAGGCAGAGGTCAAATGGAAGTATTAGATGAACACATCGATCGTAGACGTGAGATATTTAGTACGTATGAGAAAGAATTGTCACCATTGGGTGGTTTTAATTTCCAACCAGAACTTCCTGATTCAAAAGCCAATCGTTGGTTAACTGCTTTAACAATTGATTGTGAGAAGACAGGTTTTACTGCAACAGAGCTTATTGAAAAACTTCAAGAACATAATATTGAAGCAAGACCTGTTTGGAAACCTATGCATTTACAACCATTGTATGAAGGTTATGAATTTTTTAAAGAAGATAAAGATAATAGTGCATTTTTATTCGAAAATGGTGTATGCTTACCTTCAGGATCAGATATGACTGATGAACAATTAAAGCATGTTATTAATATTATTAAGGAAATGCATAATAGGGGGTAACTCATGGCCAGAGAAAAGAAAAAGAAATCTTTAGTCTTTAAAATTCTAGTAACCATTTTAATAGTCTTTATACTATTAGCAATAGTATTTGGTATTTATATTTTTTCAAAAGTAAATTCATTAAGTAACGCAATTCATAATCCATTAGATAGGGATAAATCTGAATTAAGAAACAAGGCTGTGGGTGATGGAGATCCAGTGTCAATTGTAATCTATGGTATAGATGAAGATTCAGAACGTAAACAACAAAATTTAGGTCAAAGAACAGATTCTATAATCATGATGTCTATTAATCCTAAAGATCACAAAACAGTAATGGTAAGTATTCCACGTGATACAAGAGCTAAAATTGTGGGAAGAGGAACGACTGAAAAAATCAATCATGCCTATGCTTATGGTGGACCAACCATGGCAGTAAAGTCTTTAGAAAAATTAACTAACGTGCCAGTGGACCATTATGCTGCAATTAACATGGATGGTGTTAAAACAGTTGTAGACCAATTAGGTGGTGTTGATGTAACAAGTAACGCTACATTTAAATTCCATGGATATCAATTTAATAAAGGTCAAAAATACCATATGAATGGCGATAAAGCTTTAACTTATATGAGAAGCCGTGAACAAGAGGGCGCTGGTGGCGATAGTGGCCGTCAATTACGTCAACAACAAGTCATAGAAGCAGTGGCTAAAGAAGGTTTACAAATCGGATCAATAACTAAAATTGATGGAATCTTTAAAGCAGCTGAAGATAATGTTAAAACAGACTTAAGTTTAGGTCAGTTAAATAAAATGCGTCAAAATTACAATGATGCCCAAGATAACGTTGAACGTGATACAATCCAAGGTGAGAATAAAATTGGGAACGACAACTTGTGGTACTTCTATCCAGATGAAAACAATCTAAACAAGGTAATGAAAAAATATAAAGACAATTTAGATTTATAAATTAAAACCCAGTTAGAACGATGAAAGGTTCTAACTGGGTTTTGTAATATATAAGGGTTACTTGGCTAAACGCCGATATCCTCACAACGCTCTACTATTATTATTGTTGATTTTGGTTAGATGCTACATCATTTTTAAAGAAGTCAAAGATGTTTTTAGCGCTTTGAGTATTTTCCATGTTACCTTTGAAATTACTTGATCCTGGACCATAAGCGTAAGTATTCACGTCTTCACCGGTATGTCCGTTTGTAGTCCAACCAGTATGTGATGCATCATTGATCGGTTTTTGAATTGCATTTTGTAACTTAGTTGTAGCAGCAGCTACTTTTGGATCTTTTTCGTCTTTACCTTCTTTTTGAAGTTTGCGTAAATCTTTCGCAGTTTGTTTTACTTTATCCATTTGTTTACTTGGGAAGTTAATACCATAACCTTCGTTAATCACTTTTTCTGGATCTTTTCCTGAAGCAATCTCTTTAGTCATATACATACCAGAGTGTTTCATTTTATGAATGGCTTCTGGATCCCACTTATAATCTTTACCTTTAGCGATAGTCATACCACCTGTAGAATGGTCGGCTGTTGCAATCACTAAAGTATCTTTATTTGTTTTAGCATAATCGATTGAATTTTGGAATGCTTTTTCGAAACCACTCATTTCAGACATGACACCAGTAACATCGTTAGGGTGAGCCGCCTTATCGATTGAAGCGCCTTCTACCATTAGGAAGAATCCTTTTTTATTTTTATCTAACTTACTTAATGCACTTTGTTCCATATCAACGAGTAAAGGATTTTTTGATGGTGCATCGATTTGAAGTGGCATATCTTTTTCAGAAAATGTCCCTAAAACTTTATCACTTTGAGAATTTAGAAGTTGTGTTTTATTGTTAACTAAATCGTAACCATCTTTTTTGAATTTCTTATCAAGGTGACCATTTTCTTTACCGAAGTATTTAGAACCTCCACCTAGCAGTACGTCTACTTTGTGTTGGCCATTGATTTTATCATTATAAAATTGTTGAGCAATTTCGTCTTTTTTATCACGAGAATCAACATGAGCGGCATAAACAGCAGGTGTTGCGTCTGTAAGTTCAGCAGTCGTTACTAAACCTGTCGATTTACCTTGTTCTTTAGCTTGTTCTAATACAGATTTTAAAGGTTTTTTGTTGTTATCAACGCTAATTGCGCCGTTGTATGTTTTATGTCCTGTGGCGAAAGCAGTCCCGCCAGCAGCTGAGTCTGTTACATTTTCTTTAGGATCATTAGGATATGTACGATTTGTGCCTTTTAAATATTTATCGAACGCAGTAGGGTTCATTTTTTTAGCGCCAGGTTGATTTTTATAATAACGGTAAGCTGTGTTGAAAGATGGCCCCATGCCGTCACCAACCATGAAGATAACATTTTTAGGATTCTTAGTATTACCAAACGCGATGGCATCATCTTGCCCTTGTTGACCTTGTGCATTTTCTCCTGGCCCTGCGCCACTTCCAGATGCATGTGAAATATTTGAAACACCTAAAACTGAAGCAGCCACAATTGAACTTGCTATCGTAGTTTTACTCAATTTATTTATAAAATTCATCATTAAGGTACCCCCTAAATAAGTATAGTTATGTATTGCAATTTCAGTATAGAATATGAATTTTGACTAAAAGTAATTTTTAAGTAAATGAATTGTAAATGGATATAATTCTAAAAAGAATTTAAATATAAATTGTTTAAAATTAAATTCAACACATGAGTAAGTGAATCAAAAATTACATTTCTTACGAACCCCAACAGCCATTGAGTGTCAAAATATCGTGATAGAATAACTTATTTAAAAATGTCTTTTTAAGTCATAAACATGTAAAATGAGGATAAACAGAATCTTAATTAATAATAGGAATACTAACTCTTTGAAGTAGGTGAAATGATGATACTTGTTATGTTATCTCCAATTTTAATCATTGGATTTATTGCTTTAGGTATATTTGAAGAAAGACGAAGAAGTAAAAAGGCTCAAGAACAAAAAGACCAAATTGAAAAAGATAAAAATAAAGTTTATGATTCAGAAGAGGATAAATAAATTACACAATGTGGTTGAAAGGTGAACAGGTATGAAGATTCTCATTGTAGAAGACGACTTAGTGATTGCTGAAAGTTTGGCGAATGAATTGTCAAAATGGAACTACGACGTAAAAGTGGTTGAGAATTTTGACAAAATCATGGAAGATTTTCATGAAATGGATCCACAGCTTGTCTTATTAGACATTAATTTACCCACGCTTAATGGCTTTCATTGGTGTCAAGAAATGCGTAAAGTATCCAACGTCCCTATTATGTTTATAAGTTCGCGTACGGATAATATGGATCAAATTATGGCAATTCAAATGGGTGGTGACGACTTTATTGAGAAGCCGTTCAACTTATCGTTAACCATCGCAAAGATCCAAGCCTTGCTACGACGAACATACGACCTATCAGTGTCTAATGACGAATTGGATGTGAAAGGCTGTAAACTTATCCTTGATGAAGCAAAACTAATTAAGGAAGGCGAAGCGGTTCAATTATCACTAACAGAACTTCAAATTCTGAAAATGCTGTTCCAAAATGAAGGTAAATATGTAAGTCGTACAACTTTAATTGAAAAATGTTGGGAATCTGAAAACTTTATCGATGACAACACATTAGCAGTAAATATGACACGATTACGTAAAAAATTATCATCTATCGGTGTGGATCATTTTATAGAAACAAAGAAAAATGTCGGATATAGGGTTTAAAAATTATGTTACTATCATTTATTAAATCAATTCGTAATGAAATCTCAATCGTAGTATGTATATTTATATTATTTGCACTTATTTTCTTCCTGTTTACATTGCCATTCAGTGCTTTCGGTCTTGCGCTAGGTATCGTTTTACTCGTCATATCCATTCATTGGTGGATTAAATATCTTGGATTTAAGAAGGATGAGCGTCTTAAAGAGACAATTGATAATTTGGAAAATGAATTAACAGAAGTGAAAAATCAACAAGTGGAATATCGTAATGATGTAGAAAGTTATTTTCTAACATGGGTGCATCAAATTAAAACGCCTATAACAGCTTCTCAATTATTACTTGAACGTAATGAAGAAAATGTCGTAAATCGTGTCAGACAAGAAATCGTACAAATCGATAACTATACAAGCTTAGCGTTGAGTTATTTGAAATTACTCAACGAAGAATCCGATATGACAATTTCAGAAGTTGAAATGAACGAACTGATTCGCCCACTTATTATGAAATATAGAATTCAGTTTATTGAACAACATACGCGAATTCATTATGAAAAATGTGAAGATAAAGTTTTAACTGATGCGCAATGGGCTTCAATAATGATTGAACAAATTCTCAACAATGCTTTGAAATATGCACGTGGAAAAGATATATGGATTGAATTCGATGCATCAGAACAATCACTTATAATCAAAGATAATGGCGTAGGTATCAGTAAAGCAGATATTCCCAAAATATTTGATAAAGGCTATTCAGGTTATAATGGCAGACTCAATGAAGAATCAAGTGGAATAGGTTTATTTATTGTTAAACATATTTCTAATCACCTGAATCATGAGGTCGATGTAGATTCAAAACTTAATGAAGGTACAACATTTAAAATCCATTTTCCGAGAGAAGATTAGCTAAACTTTCAAAACTGTAAGTTTGCCAACGATATTTGTAAGAAATTATGAATGTTGTTGGCGCTTTTTTATTTTATGATAATAAGTGAAATGAGAAAGGGGCATTCATGATGTTATTAGAAGTGAAAAGTGTAAAAAAAGTATATGGCAGAGGGCTTAACTCAACGACTGCGTTAAATAATATGAACTTAGAAATAGAAGAAGGCGAATTTGTAGCTATTATGGGGGAGTCTGGTTCCGGTAAGTCTACATTACTCAATCTCATAGCAACTTTCGATAAATTAACTGAAGGCTT
>NZ_KV840027.1:64497-88120 GCF_001839105.1 Staphylococcus sp. HMSC62A08
GCAACTTTCGATAAATTAACTGAAGGCTTTATTACGTTGAATGGTACAGCGATTAATAAATTGCGAAATAAAGAAATTGCCCGTTTTCGCAGGGAAACATTAGGGTTTGTCTTTCAAGACTTCAACGTACTTAATACTATGTCCAACAATGATAATATTTTGATGCCACTTGTCCTTGCGAATGAACGCCCTAAAACGATGGACGAACGTCTTAAATCGATAAGTACTCAATTAGGGATTCATGATCTACTAGATAAATATCCATACGAAATTTCAGGTGGTCAAAAGCAACGTGTTGCCATAGCCCGTGCACTGATCGCTCAACCTAAATTACTTCTCGCCGATGAACCAACAGGCGCGCTTGATTCTAAAACTTCTAAAAACCTTATGAAACTCTTTAGAGAAATTAACCAAAATAATCAAACGATATTAATGGTCACACACTCCAATATTGATGCCTCCTATGCCGAACGTGTGATTTTTATCAAAGATGGTAGATTATATCACGAAATTTATCGTGGTGAAGAATCTCGAGATGAATATCAGAAACGTATTGCCGACAGTTTAGCCATCTTAAATGGGAGAGGTGATTAGTGTGACATTCAAGATGCTTTGGCAAATGGTTAAACGAAGTTACGTTACACAACGTCATATTATCATCCCATTTATTATTGCTGTAAGTATTATGTTTGCTATAGAGTACATATTAATCTCGATTACACAAAACACCTATACTCAAAAGCATAATAGCTTTTTGCCACTATTTGCCATACTCGGTAATGTACTAATGTCTATGTTGACATTGATTTTTGTTGTTTATGCAAATAACTTTGTGATTAAGAGAAGGCAACGAGAATTCGCAGTATATATGATTTTAGGGATGGAGAAGAAACATCTTAAAATTGTACTTATTATTGAATCTTTTATTAATTTCATAATTATAAGTTGTATTAGTATGATTGGTGGATATTTATTCGGTTCTTTATTTTTTATGCTTATAAGTAAGGTATGGATAGGCAAAAATGCGAGTTTAGTTGATTACCCATTTGACTTTAAGTCCATGTTAATTACTTTAACGATGCTGATTGTAGTTTTAAGCGTTCTCAATATGATTAATATTATAAAAGTAACTTTCCAAAGTCCGCTTAAACTAGTCGATCAAAACGTAAAAAAGTCAGGGAAAACGTCTAAACTTTTCACCTATATTGTATTGGTATTGGGCATCCTTGCGACAGGCACTGGGTATAGCATTGCCTTACAAGATAATTCGGCAATGGGTTCATTAGCGTCTATATTTGTGGCGATGTTCTGCGTATTTCTAGGCACGTACTTTCTTTTTATATCTTTGAGCGTTGTAGTACTAGATTGTTTGAAAAAAATACCAAAATTCTACTATAAGACCAATAACTTTTTTACCGTATCTAACCTAAGAAGTCGTTTGAAATCCAATGCGGTAAGTTTGGCTACCATTTCGTTATTATCTACTTTTCTTATAGTCACTTTAGGTATGACAATTCAAACATACAGAGGTTTCAATGAAAGATTAGATAATATATGGGCGAATCAATATAAAGTCAATATGAGTGGCGACTTTCATAAAGATAAAAAAGTAAAAAAAGATATGACAAAAACAGAAGATTATATTAAAAAACATGTCAAAACTGATACGTTTAAAAGATATACCTTAGATACAATTAATACTGAATTAGAAGTGAACAAAAATGGTTCAACATTGAATCCGAGCTCAAATCAATTTGATGGTAGATTATTCTATTTATCTAAACAAGTACCTCACTATTTTACAATAACTTTTATGCCACTTGCCGATTATAATCATTACCATTCCCATCTTAATCTTAAAAGTAATGAAATTGCCATTAACACGGATAATAGTTTATTAAGCAAGGCTAATAAAATAGAAATTAATGGAACTGTATATAAGGTGAAGCATATCAAAAAAATGAATATCAATACTTTAGATAACGTCATGGATGGTGCCTATATCGTAACGAAGAATAATCAAACAAAGACAAAGATATTTAATTATTTAAATAAAGATAATCGTGAAAAAATTTATCCTTCAAGTTCTCATATAGAGTTTAATAATATGGAAGATAAACCTCTGACACATGTTCAAATGAATAAAATTAATAAAAAGATTAAAGGATTCATAGAGGATAAACCAACGTTTAAGAGGCAGTGGATAGGAGTTAATGGAGGGTTAATATTTGTCGGCACAGTTGTATCATTTGTCTTACTCATTGCGATATTCTTGATGATGTATTATAAACAAATTTCTGAGGGGTACGATGATCGACACGAATACGAAGTCATGAAGAAAATTGGATTAGAACAAAGTTTGATTAAACAAATTATAAACAAACAAATCATCTGGATATTCTCAATACCTGTAATTGTAGCAATGATTCACACCTTGGTTGCATCTAAAATAATTTTTAATCTTCTTGGATTCGTAACAGTTAAAGACATTGGAATGTTTGCGACAAGTTACTTAGGAGTAATTGTAGTATTTATTGCTATATACTCTCTCATGTACTGGATTACTTCGCGTATTTATTACATGATTGTTAATAGTAGACGCTAAATTGTTTAATACTTCAAATTAAATATCTATAATTAAAATGGATATTATCAAAAAGTTAGTATCCATTTTTTATTTATCAGGAATAAATCTCATATGTGAGGGTATAAAATAAATAACTTAAAAAGGAGGAATAATAAACATGATTAAACGTACTGGTGAAAAAGTTCTATCCTGGATTGGAAATATTCTCCATCTTTTATACTTAGGTTTTATTGTTTTAATGGTTTCCATGATGGGCAATAAAGATTTTAAAGATGAAATGATTAACAGTAGTCAAAGTTCAAATCCAAACGTATCATCTGATCAACTTAACCAATCTTATGGTATGTTATCAAGTATGGGAACAGGTTTTATTATATTTTTAATTGCATTATTGATTCTTGCAATTATAGGTACGATTTTAATTAGTAAAAAACCTAAAGTTGCAGGTATTTTACTCATCATTGCAGGTATAATAGGTATATTTACAAGCTTTATCGCAGGAATTCTATGGCTTATTGCAGGTATCATGTTATTAGCACGTAAACCTAAAGATGATAACTATGATAATTATGACAACAATAACCATAATGGTGCCTATGCAAATAACGAATATCAAAGTAACAACAATCATGAACGCTATGAAAACGGCGATCAACAAGTAAACGAAAAAAACAATTTATTTATTTTATCTGAAGAAGACAAGAAAAATGAACAACAAGACATTAAAGAACACTATTCAAATGATAGCCACAATGACACTCAAAACGTTAATGAGAATAGAGACAATCATGCCAACCATCAAGACTTAAACGCTAATACGCATAAAGATAACGATTTTATTGATAAAGAAGAACAACTTCGCAAAGATAAAAAAGAAGAAGATCCTTTTAAATATTAAACAGCTATAAATACTAGTTTAATATTAATGTCCAATATCGACCTGACACGCAAGTTGGGTCGATTTTTTACGCAAATCAGATGCATTACGAACGAGTTTCTTCCTATTATATAATATAAATTTCCAAACTGATTTGTTTATGAAAATGAAATTTACATACAACTATTGAAAATATTAATGAATTAGTCTAGAATTCTTCAATGCGCACAATTCAATGCGTATATGAAAATGAAGTTTTAAAAATAATATTTACGTCTATATATATCTTGCGTGCAAAGTTCAACTTAAAATTTGAGGGAGGTTGTTTAAAGAATGAATTGGATATCGATAGTCTTATTCATTCTAGTTGTAGGGGGTATATCATTATATGCCTATCTGCAATCAAGAAAGGTTAAAACAGATAGTTCGGACGGTTACTTTATGGGAGGTAACAGTCTAACAGGATTTACAGTCGCTTCTACGATTATTATGACCAATTTATCTACAGAACAAATTGTAGGACAAAATGGTCAAAGTTACGCACAAGGCATGGAAGTAATGGCTTGGGAGGTCACTGCAGCTGTCGCAGTTGTATTACTTGCATGGGTGTTTCTACCTAAATATCTACAATATGGTGTAAGCACAATTTCAGAATTCCTAGAACTGAGATATGATACATTCACTAAACGATTTGTATCCATCTTATTTATCTTCACGTATGTAGTTTCCTTTTTACCTGTAGTACTTTACTCAGGGTCACTCGTTTTCAACAAAATGTTTAACGTCGACAAATATTTAGGTGTGAGCAGTACTACTGCTGTCATTATTATTTCTTCAGTTATCGGTATCGTAGGGATTCTCTATCTCTTCGTTGGCGGTTTATCATTGAGTGCATTTAGTGATTCAATTTATGGAATGGCGCTCATTGTTGGCGGTCTTGCGATTACAATTCTTGGATTAGGCCACCTAGGTGATGGTAGTTTCTTACACGGTTTCGATAAAATGGTCCAAAACACACCTGAGAAATTGAACGGTTTCGGTAAGATCGATTCCGATATCGTGCCATGGCCAACGCTTTTCTTTGGTATGTTCTTCAATAACTTATTCTTTTGGTGCGCTAACCAAATGATTGTACAAAAAGCACTTGCCGCTAAAAACTTAAAAGAATCACAAAAAGGTGCAATTTACTTAAGTTTATTCAAGGTATTCGGTCCTTTATTTACCGTGTTACCAGGTGTGGTAGCGTATAACTATTTCAATGGTAGTATCAAAACTTCAGATAACGCGTATCCTGCACTTGTCAGTTCCGTTCTACCAGATTGGGCGTTCGGCTTATTTGGTGCGGTGATTTTCGGTGCGATTTTAAGTTCATTTGTAGGTTCTCTAAATAGTACAACAACGTTATTGACGTTAGATTTCTATAAACCTATTTTCGGGAAAAATAAATCCGACAAACACATCGCACGTGTAGGTCATATTGCTACCGTTGTCATTGGGGCAATTGTAGTAGGACTTGCGCCAGTCATTTCATTATTCCCAAGTGGATTATACGCAGTTGTACAACAATTTAATGGTGTATATAGTATGCCAGTTTTAGTACTTATTTTAGTAGCCTTTTTCTCTAAACAAACTTCGAAATTAGGTGCTAAAGTGGCACTTGCAACACACATTGTGCTATACGCAATTATCAGTCTCGTATTTACGCAAATCAACTATCTATATACGTTTAGCGTATTATTCTTTGTAGATTTAGCTATTGTATTAATTTTCAATAAGATTAAACCGTCAAGTGAGTACGACTTGAAGTCACGTAAAGCAGTTGTTGATACAACACCATGAAATATCGTTATATTGCAGGTACTATCATTCTTTTACTCGTTGTATTAAGTTATGTTATCTTTTCACCACTCGTACTAGCGAAATAAATGTTACAATTGGAATTTGATAAATGAATGAACACAAGTGTGCGTTGAAACCCGTATCAATCGGCGTAGACGTACACTTTAGTTATATTAAATTTAATTTTCCTGAAAATGAAAACGAAAGGAGGTTCACTAACACATGCATACAGTAGGCATCATACCTTCACCCGGTGTTGCGCATGAACATGCGAAGAAAATAATACCAAGAGTAAAGAAACTACTCACTGAACGTATTGACGGGGACAATCACTGGAACTTTGATATTAAAGTAGACTTGATGATTGGTTCAGCGGAGGATGTGCATGAGAGTGTTGATAAAGCTGCAAAACTCAAAGAGCAACATCAATGGGATTATGTCATTTGTTTAACAGATTTACCAAGTATTTCTGATAATAAAGTCGTTATCAGTGATTATAATAGTGAGAAACAAGTGGCAATGTTATCTTTGCCATCACTTGGCGTTATTGATTTAAAACGTAAATTGATCAAAACGGTAACTTCTTTGATTGAACAACTTTATTATGAAAAACCAAAAAGTAAAAATGCGCCTCATCCGTTTGTACGTATGAAAGCAGTTGAACCTGAAGAAGATGAATCATCTAAAGAGCGCTATATTAATACGTTGTTTATTATGAGTTGGATACAGCTCGTTGCGGGTCTGACACGTGCAAATCAACCGTGGAAGAATATATTTAACTTTAAGAAGATTATTTCCGTAGCCTTTGCAACAGGAACTTATATTTCTATCTTCTCCATGCCATGGGAGTTAAGTGTCATCTATTCACCATTCAGATTAATATTATTGATGGTCATTGCCATAGTAGGAATGGCGGGCTGGCTCTTCTATGCGCATCAGCTATTGGAGAGAAAGACTGCAAAGTCGCAACGTGTGTACCGTTATATTTATAATTCAACGACACTCGTCACTTTAAGTATGATTACACTTATCAATTATTTCATTTTATATATCTTACTAGCGATTAGTATTACATTATTTGTACCCGTCGATTTATTCAATAGTTGGACAAGCGCTAAAGCGCAGTTCACATTTACGAATTATCTGCGATTGATTTGGTTTGTCGCATCATTAGGTTTATTAGCAGGTGCTATGGGTTCCACAGTTGAAAATGAAGAAAAAATACGTCGTATTACGTACTCTTATCGACAATATCATCGTTATAAAGAAGCAGAACAAGAACAAGAGCAACAAGAGGAATCTCAAGATGTTTCTCATCAAAAAGTGGAACAACAAGCATCTAGTAATGAAAATAAAGATGAGCAATATGAAGGCAAAAAACAAGGACACAGAGAGGAGGATGAGTCATGACAGAAACAGAAAAAATAACAATTGGTCTTGTTGTAGCACCTGGTGTCACAGAACGGTTAGGTGAAAGTTTAATCCAAGAACTACCAGACGTACTTTCCGAACAGTACAACAATAAGAAGGAATGGACGGTTGATTTAGTCACTGATCCATTAACTGGTTTCGCAGAATCTGTAGATGAAATTTTCAAGAAAGTTGCAGATTATCATGATAAACGTCAATGGGATTACGTTATTTCCATCACAGATTTGCCGATGTTTGCTGAACATCAAGTGATGGCATTGGATATTAATATGTACAACGGCGCTGCTATCTTTTCATATCCTGCATTTGGATGGCGACCTGTTAAGAAAAGATTTAAACAAGCAATAGTAAGCATCATTCAAGAATTACACGAAGCGGAAAATGTAGATCGTAATTATGATGATAATAACAATATTGAAACTTCTGTTAGTAGACAATTTCCTCTCTCGAAAATTAGTAAAACAAAAGTATATTTAGAAGAGACAGACTCTTACCATTTAAGATATTTATCTGATTCACGTTCTAGAGGTATGTTTAGACTTGTCAGTGGGATGACTTTCGCGAACAATCCATTAAACATGATGGCAAGTTTAAGTAATATCGTAGCAATTGCCTTTACAACTGGCGCATTTGGTTTAGTGTTTACGACAATGTGGCAAATGGCAAATAGTTTCTCAATGTGGCGTTTATTTGGTATTTCAATTATAGCGGTTATTGGCATGCTTATTTGGATAATGATGTCACACAATTTATGGGAATCTGTCAAAGAGAGCAACAATAAACGCATTACTTGGCTATATAATGCAACAACAGTCATGACTCTAGTCATCGCAATTATTATCTACTATATTATTCTTTACTTATTATTCTTAATTGCCGAACTTGTATTACTACCAGCTGATTTCCTCGGTCAACAAGTAAGTCTCAAAGGTCCCGCTGGTCCAGACCTTTATCTAAGTATTCCTTGGTTTGCAGCTTCCATTTCAACAGTTGCAGGTGCCATTGGTGCAGGTCTTTTAAATGACCAATTAATCAAAGAAAGTACCTATGGCTATCGACAACGCACTCGCTATGAAGATAATTATGATGAAAAATAAATAGAAAAAATTTCATACGTATTTGAAGTATGATAGAAAGGGTCTGAATGCGAATGATGAGGTACAAATGTTGGCTGAGACGACACGGTAATGATCAAACAATACGAAGTAATTTGAAAAAATAACCACTCCAAAAAAGTTTGGAGTGGTTATTTTTATATGTATAAATATTTTAATGACTGATATTGAAGTATAACTTTTACATTTAAATAGGAGAAGTAAGGTAAATAAGAGTAATTTAAACTATTAAGAGTATAGATTTTCTATAAAAAATAATTTAAAATATTGTGTAACAACTTATTTTAAAGAGAAAATGAAAGTAGGGTTGGTTATGCAATGTTCAAATTGTGGAGGAGTCATTCAAAAGGATGATAAATTTTGTGCCCATTGTGGAAGTAAAACTGAGGGGCATGGGGAGAATCATTCTGAAAATAATTTAGAAAGAAAGTGTCCAGCATGTTCTGAAGTTGTCGGGGAGAATGATCAATTTTGCATGAATTGTGGTAGTCCGATTGAAAAGTCAGAAACACAAATAAATTCGAGTATAGTTGCAACAAATTATTCAAACACAAATAATCACATTGAGAAAGAAGCAACCGAGAGTATTAATTTTACTGAGGAAGCTAAAAATTTATTTAATAGTACAACGAAATCTATAGGGAAATTAGCTGGAAATGATGAAAGCTTAAAATTAAACTTGAGAGACATGTTCTCTGAAGTTTTTAAACATCACAATAAACATGATTCAGACGAAGTATTCATTGCAGGTACACGAAACACAACGCCTCATATAAGTGAAGTTTCGGAAGAATGGAGTAAGCCATGGGTATTTTCTAGAGTGTTTATAGCTTTGGCTATTACTTTCGGTGTGTTATGGGTGTTAACTAATGTTCTTGGAAATGAGAACAGTATTCCAGGGATGATATTTATAGGTGCTTTAACAGTTCCTATTTCCGGTTTGATTTTCTTTTTTGAATCTAATGCATTTAAAAATATCAGCATTTTTGATGTTATGAAAATGTTCTTTATTGGTGGAGTCTTTTCTTTAATCAGTACAATTATATTGTATAATTTTGTTACGTTTAGTGACGAATTTCAATTTTATGGCATCATGACGATTAGAGACGCATTTTTAGTTGGTTTAATTGAAGAAATTGGGAAAGCTATTATAGTAATTTTATTTATCAATTATTTAAAAACAAATAAAATTTTAAATGGTTTATTAGTAGGCGCTTCTATAGGAGCGGGATTTGCAGTGTTTGAGACAGCTGGTTACATACTTAATTCAGGGTTGCAATCTGTAGATAGTTTAAGTGCGATGACTGATGTCATTGTCTTAAGAGGATGGTCATCTTTAGGGGGACACTTAGTGTGGGCTGCTATCGTTGGTGCTGCAGTTGTTATAGCTAAAGGAGAACGTCAATTTGAGTGGAGCAATATATTAGATAAACGTTTCTTGTTCTTCTTTTTTGCCTCAGTAATTTTACATTGTATTTGGGATACAGATATTACCATTTTAGGAAGCATGAATCTTAAAATGATCTTATTAATTATTATTGCTTGGTTACTCGTATTTATTTTAATGAAATCAGGTTTAACTCAAGTAAATAAACTTAGGGAAGCGTATTTTTTAACGGAAAAGAGTGAAGCGTAATGAAATATTGTCCAAATTGCGGAAATCAATTGAAAGAGGGACAATCATTCTGTAATAAATGTGGAACGCATATTAAACAATCGAATCAAAATCATTCACCTCAATCGAATGGTAATCATCGAAATTATCAACTATATCAACAGAAAGAAGAGAAGAAACCCACAGTGTGGATTGTGTTGTTATCTATCATCTTTGTTTTATTAATTGCCGCAGTTCTGTATGGTGGGTATTACGCCTATAATCATTATGTTAAGAATGATGATACAGAAGCAGAATCAACACAAACGACTCAAACGGATTCGAATGATTCGCAAAGTAAAAGTGATTCAACTTCCAAAGGTCCTCGCATTGATATCTTTAGTAGCGATTTTGATAAAAATTATATGAAATCTGCTTCGACACGTGGATATCACGGTATATACAAAGGTATGACACGTAAAGAAGTAGAAGATAAATTTGGTAAATCTAATGGAAATGTAGAGGGTTCAAATTATAATTATGAAACATATGGCAACTTGGCAGTGGCTTATGAAAATGATGAAGTTGTTCAAGTTGGTATAGCACCAAGTAATGTGTCGGAAGATCAATTTATCCAAACATACAACGAACCAGATGAAAGAAAAACCAACCAATTAATTTATGACAGTAATAAAGATAATGATTTCTCAGTATTAGTTAACACTAAAGATGGGAAAGTCTCTGTTATCGAAAATGTTGATCAAATATAACTTTTAATCAGTATTGATGCGATGGCTGAGAGGAGCAGTATCATTCGAAGAGTAAAAGTTGCAAAGAGTTGCGAAAGCAACTCTTTTTTTATTTGGCATACAATTATGCAGAATTTTTGATTTGCATTACACAATGTAACAGAATGCAATCAATCGTGTACGATTGAAAAGAGGTGAATGTGTGAATCAACAATACAGAGGACTTGCGAATCAACTATGTTTTTCCGCATATAATGTAAGTCGCTTATTTGCACAATTTTACGAGAAAGAACTTAAACAGTTCGGTTTAACCTATTCACAATATCTCGTGTTATTAGTTTTATGGGAAAATGATGAACAACCACTGAATGTCATTGGGCAACAATTAGATTTATCTAGTAACACGTTGACACCACTATTAAAAAGACTCGAACAAGCAGGATGGGTTAAAAGAGAACGCGCGCAAGAGGATAAAAGACAATTAATTGTCTCGCTTACTCACAAAGGTCATCAACAACAAGATGCTGTATTCGCAGCCATATCTCGTTGTTTACCAAAAGAGTTTAATATAGATGAATATGATGAAACCAAACGAGTATTCGACGAACTAGAACACACACTCAAAGCACTCATACAAAAATAAGTAAAGGATGAGGAAAATGAAAAAATATGACGTTGTATTTCTAGGAAGTGGACACGCAGCATGGCATGCCGCATTAACTTTAAAACAATTTGGTAAATCTGTTGCGATTGTTGAGAAAGATACAATTGCTGGAACATGCACTAACTATGGCTGTAATGCCAAAATTTTACTTGAAGGGCCATACGAAGTCTTAGAAGAAGCGGAGCAATATTCAAATATCATTAACACTCAAAACCTCGCCGTGAATTGGCAAAATTTAATGGATTATAAAAAAGAAGTGATTCACCCGATGTCAGGCAGCCTTAAATCAATGTTTGAACAACAAGGCATTGATGTCATTATGGGAAAAGGTAAAATTGTGGATGAATATACCATCGATGTAGAAGGTAATCAAATCCAAGCAGATTTCATAGTGGTTGCTACAGGTCAGCACAGTAATAAATTAGATATTGATGGGAAAGAACTCACGTATGATAGTCGTGATTTCTTATCAATGGAATCTCTACCCCAAAGTATAACTTTTATTGGAGCGGGTATCATAAGTATAGAATTCGCATCTATCATGATTAAATCAGGTGTTGAAGTTAATGTGATTCATCATTCAAATGAACCTTTAAAAGGCTTTAACACATCTCATGTAAATAAATTAATTGAAAAACTAAAATCAGAAGGCGTACAATTTTATTTCAATGAAAATACTCAATCAGTTAAAAAAGACGGACAACATTTTGTTGTGACGACTGAATCTGGGTTATCTATTGAAACAGAGTACGTACTAGATGCGACAGGAAGAAAACCAAACGTGCAAGAGATTGGTTTAGAAAATGTAAACATTGAATTTAGCGATAAAGGTATAAAAGTCGATGATTATTTAAGAACAAATGTGAAAAACATATATGCAAGTGGCGATGTAATTGACAAGACGATTCCTAAACTAACTCCAACTGCAACATTTGAATCTAATTATATCGCTGCGCATATTCTTGGATTAGATCAGAATGCAATTCAATATTCAGCAATTCCTTCAGTATTATATTCATTGCCAAGATTGTCTCAAATTGGTGTCACAGTAAGTGAGGCTCAAAAGAGTGATGACTATACTGTTAAAGATATTCCGTTTGGTAAACAGATGGTGTTTGAATATAAAAATGAAACTGAAGCAGAAATGTCTATAGTATTAGATCGTCATCAACGATTAGTCGGTGCAGAAATTTATGGTAATGATGCAAATGATTTAGTCAATCTATTAGTATTTATTATTAATAAACAAATGACTGCTCAAGAATTAAATCAAAATATTTTTGCTTTCCCTGGAGCATCTAGTGGCGCTATTGATTTATTAAAATTCGCAATGATGTAGAGGTGTATCTCAATGAGTAAGGATGTTTATGATATAGAAGTTGAAAATTATGATGGCTCTACCTACTTTTTAGAAAAATATAAAGGAAAAGTTCTAATTATTGTAAATACCGCAACTAATTGCGCATTAAGTGATCAATTTGAAGGACTAGAAACGTTATATCAACATTATAAAGAAGAGGGCTTAGTCATTCTAAGCTTTCCATGCAACAACTTTGACAACCAAGAACCGGGGTCGATAGAGGAAATATACGACACGTATCGACAACAGTTTGGTATCACATTTCCAATTCATTCAAAGACTGATGTGAATGGAGAAAATGAACATCCTTTATATACTTTATTGAAACGTGAAAAACCAGGATTATTTGGTTCACCAATCAAATGGAATTTCACTAAATTTATCATTGATAGAAATGGTAAAGTTGTAGGAAAATATTTACCATTTGATAAGCCAGAAGAAATGGAAGCACACATCAAAGAATTATTAAATGAATACAAAGATTAACGATAAGTTTCCTTCAAAGTCGTTCTGAATTGAATGACGCTTTGAAGGAAATTTTTTTATTTATTTTCTAAAAATTAATCATGAATATTTACACTCTCATCTTGACTTTCAATATAAAAGTAGTTAAAGTATAAAACATAATTATTCTGACAATTCAGATAGGAATTAACATAATTGAATAAATTTATGAACAAGGGGGTACCATAAATTGATTTCAGTCGATAAGATTACTTATCAAAGTTTTACGGGCGATCCATTTATTAACGCTATCAATACTGACGATGAAACAAAGGGCGCTTATCAAATATTAAATTGGGCGTACAAAACATATGGTGACGACATTGTTTATTCTTGTAGTTTCGGTGCAGAGAGTATGGTACTCATCGATTTAATTTCTCAAATTAAACCAGATGCTCAAATCGTTTTTCTAGATACTGATCTACATTTTCAAGAAACTTATGATTTAATCGATAGAGTGAGAGACAAATATCCACAACTTCGTATTAAAATGAAGAAACCAGAACTTACATTAGAAGAGCAGGCTGAAAAATATAATCCGGCCTTATGGAAGAACAATCCAAACCAGTGCTGTTATATCAGAAAGATAAAGCCACTTGAAGAGGTATTATCTGGAGCTGTAGCTTGGGTTTCTGGATTAAGACGTGCTCAATCACCAACACGTGCTAACACAGATTTTATTAATAAAGATGAACGTTTTAAATCAGTTAAAGTATGTCCGTTAATTTATTGGACAGTAGACGAGGTTTGGGACTACATCAAGAGTAATGACTTACCTTACAATGAATTACATGATCAGCATTATCCTAGTATCGGCTGTATTCCATGCACTGCGCCTGTATTTGACTCGAATGATTCACGTGCTGGAAGATGGTCTAACTTCGAGAAAACAGAATGCGGATTACATGTTGCTGACAAACCATAAAGGTAAATAAAATTTTTTACAATTAAAACCTAGTATTCCGATAAGGTATAAAGAATAGGTTGCATTTTGACTATGTGAGTATGATGTTTGAAATGATAAACGAAGAACATTATCGGTGGCTCATGTATACTCATTGTCCGACACAATGCTTTATTTTCTTTGTTTTACTGTAGAGAATATTTGGTACATACTAGAATTGACGATATTGCAAATTCATTTTCAAATATAGAGTAAACAAAATATCGGGATATTATAGATAAGAGGTGTATATGATTGAACTTAAGTGTCACTAATAGTCCCTTTACTGAAGGGCAAGCATCACAGATTAATGAATTACTCCAAACCCTAACACCAGACCAAAAAGTATGGTTGAGTGGCTACCTTATAGCAAATCAACAATCGAATGTTGCAAATGGAGAAACCTCTCTTAATGGTACAACTTCTTCAACACCATCCGTAGAACAGAAAACAGAAGAGATGTTGCAAGAGAAAGAGCCTGAAGTTATACCACAGAAACGTTCGATTACCATTCTTTATGGATCTGAAACAGGTAATGCACAAGGATTAGCAGAAATATTTGAAGAACGTTTATCAGATATTGGAAACGAAGTCACGCTCAAGTCTATGGATGATTTCAAACCGAAAGATCTTAAAAAAGTTGAAGACCTATTTATCGTTACAGCAACGCATGGTGAAGGTGATCCACCAGATAACGCAGTTGAACTACATGAATATATTCATGGTCGTAAAGCGCCTAAATTAGATGGTGTGCGATTCTCAGTGTTAGCTTTAGGTGACCAGACATATGAATTCTTCTGTCAAACAGGTAAGGATTTCGATAATCGCCTTGCAGAACTTGGTGCGGAAAGAATTTATGACCGCGTCGACTGTGATGTGGATTATGATGAAGACGCTGAAAAGTGGATGGCCAATGTCATCAATGCCATAGATTCTACGCCAGCTGATACAGATAGTGAACAAGTGGTGAGTGAATCAATAAAGTCCGCAAAGGAGAAGAAATACTCTAAGTCCAATCCTTATGATGCTGAAGTTTTGACGAATATTAATTTAAACGGTCGAGGTTCGAATAAAGAAACAAGACATGTTGAATTACTACTTGATAATTTTGGTGAAGAATACGAACCGGGCGACTGTCTGATGGTCTTACCTCAGAACGACCCAGCACTTGTTGATTTATTAATCAGTACATTAGGTTGGAGTCCAGATACTCAAGTATTAATCAATGATGATGGAGACACACTTAATCTTGAGGAAGCATTAACATCACACTTTGAAATTACGAAATTAACGAAACCGTTAATAGAGAATGCGGCCACTTTCTTCGACAATGAAGAACTATCGGAGAAAGTTCAAGATAAAGCGTGGATTCAAAATTATATCGAAGGACGCGACTTAATCGATTTATTAAATGACTTTGCTACAACGGATTTACAGCCGGAAAATATGTATCAATTATTGCGAAAGTTACCACCTAGAGAATATTCAATATCTAGTAGTTATAAAGCAACGCCTGATGAAGTGCACATTACTGTAGGAGCTGTCAGATACAATGCGCATGGTCGAGATCGTACAGGGGTATGCTCAGTCCAATTTGCTGAGAGAATTCAAGAAGGAGATACGGTGCCAATCTACTTGAAACGTAATCCGAACTTTAAATTCCCTCAAAATGAAGAAACCCCAGTTATTATGATTGGTCCTGGTACAGGCGTAGCACCTTTTAGATCTTACATGCAAGAACGTGAAGAACTAGGATTTAAAGGTAATACATGGTTATTCTTCGGTGAACAACACTTTACAACTGATTTCTTGTACCAAACAGAATGGCAAGAATGGTTAAACGATGGAACACTATCTAAGTTGGATGTGGCATTTTCAAGAGATACAGACCAAAAAGTGTATGTGCAACATAAGATTGCTGAAAATAGTGAACAATTTAATCAATGGATTGAGAATGGCGGTGCAATCTACGTTTGTGGTGATGAAAGTAAAATGGCTAAAGATGTTCACTTAGCAATTAGAGAAGTATTAATGAAAGAACAAAACTTATCTGAAGACGATGCAGAAGAATATTTAAAACAATTGAAACGAGATAAGAGATATCAACGAGACGTGTATTAATTGAAAGGATGGGGGATACATGGCTAAAACAAATAAGCAAATTTCAGAAGAACTTGGTAACAATCTTGATGAAATGGAATATTTAAAAGCCGATAGTGACTTTCTACGTGGCACAATTGAACAAGGTCTTGCTAATCCTATTACGGGCGCAATTTCACAGGATGATGCAAAACTATTAAAGTTCCACGGAAGTTACATGCAAGATGATAGAGACTTAAGAGATGAACGACGTAAACAAAAATTAGAACCCGCATATAGTTTTATGATTCGTGTGCGCGTTCCCGGGGGTAAAGCGACACCAGATCAATGGATAGCCATGGATGAAATTTCAAACAACCATGCCAATCATACGATTAAATTAACGACGAGACAGGCATTCCAATTCCACGGCATTCTCAAACGTAATTTAAAACAATCAATGAAAGAAATTAATAACGCTGTGCTAGATTCTATCGCTGCATGTGGAGATGTGAATCGTAATACTATGTGTAATCCGAATCCCTATCAATCTCAAGTGCATAAGGAAGTGAATGATTACGCCACTCATATAAGTAATCATCTCTTACCTCGTACGGGCGCGTATCATGAAATTTGGCTAGACGGTGAGAAAGTTTTAGATTCTAGTGTGGAAAAGGAACCGATATACGGCAGTACTTATCTACCACGTAAATTCAAAATCGGTATTGCGGTACCACCTTCAAATGATATCGACGTGTATTCTCAAGATATTGGATTAATCGCTATCGTGGATAACGGCGAATTAGTTGGATTTAATGTCACTATTGGTGGAGGCATGGGTATGACGCATGGTAATACAAACACATACCCTCAACTTGGTCGACTTATCGGTTTCATTCCTAAAGAGAGTGCTGTAGAGGTCTGCGAAAAATTACTTACGATTCAACGTGATTATGGTAATCGTGAAAATCGTAAAAACGCACGTTTTAAATATACTGTTGATCGACTAGGAGAACAGTGGGTTAAAGAAGAATTGAATCGTCGTTTAGGATGGGAGATTGAAGAGGCACGTGATTTTGAATTTGAACATAACGGTGACCGTTTAGGTTGGATTGAAGGGGATGGTAATTGGAATTTTACTTTATTTATCCAAAACGGCCGTGTCAAAGATACTGAAGATTATCAATTGAAAACAGCATTAAGAGAAATAGCTGAAATTCATACAGGAGACTTCAGACTATCACCTAACCAAAACTTAGTCATCGCCAATGTAACACCAGAGAAAAAAGATGAAATTCAAGCCATTATTGATAAATATAGCTTGACTGATGGCAAGAACTATACTGGATTACGTAGGAATTCTATGGCATGTGTAGCCTTCCCCACTTGTGGGTTAGCGATGGCAGAATCTGAAAGATATTTACCATCACTTATTTCTAAGATAGAAGACCTATTAGACGAAGCGGGTGTACAAGACGATGAAATCACAATCCGTATGACAGGTTGTCCAAACGGTTGTGCGCGTCCAGCGCTTGCGGAAGTTGCATTTATCGGAAAAGCCCCAGGCAAATATAATATGTATTTAGGCGGTGGCTTCAAAGGCGAACGTCTTAATAAATTGTATAAAGAAAATATTGATGAAAATGAAATTCTAAATAGTTTACGTCCATTATTGATAAGTTACGGAAAAGAGCGCTTAGACGGCGAACACTTTGGTGACTTCGTTATCCGTTCAGGTGTCGTAGCGAAAGTTCACGATGGTCGAGACTTCCATAGCTAATCTAAAGGGAAGTGATTGATATGGGCAAGGTATTTCTAGTTGGCGCAGGTCCTGGTGATCCTGATTTATTAACGATTAAAGGGTTAAAAGCCATCAAAGAGGCTGACGTTATACTTTACGATCGTCTTGTTAATAAGAAAATTTTAGAATTTGCATCACCCTCGACCAAATTCTTCTACTGTGGTAAGGACCCTAATAGGTATGCTTTACCTCAAGAGGAAACGAATAAAATGATGGTCGCTTTAGCTAAAAAAGGGCATACAGTTACACGCTTAAAAGGTGGCGATCCTTTTGTCTTTGGCAGAGGTGGCGAGGAAGCAGAAGAGCTAGCAAATCACAATATTCCTTTCGAAGTTGTGCCAGGCATTACCTCTGGCATTGCAGCACCTGCATATGCAGGCATTCCTGTTACGCATCGTGACTTTAGTTCGTCAGTGGCGTTCGTAACTGCAGTGAATAAAACAGGAATGACTAAAGAACAATATTGGGAACACCTAGCTAATGGACCTGAAACTTTATGTGTGTATATGGGAGTGAAACGACTTCCTGAAATCTGTCAATTATTGATTAAACACGGTCGTTCAATTGATACACCTGTAGCACTTGTTCATATGGGAACATCAGAACAACAAAGAACAGTTACAGGTACATTAAGTACTATTGTAGAGAAGTCACACCAAATTAAAAATCCAGCTATCATTATAGCTGGCGATGTTGTTCATATGAGAGAGAAGATTAATTGGTTTAGAGAACAAGCAGATCAAGCTGAAATGTCACTGAGTTTATCGACAAAGTAACATCTGAATCGTATGCTGATTTGAATCAATCCTTCGTTGTTTTAATATTAATTTTCAGAAAATGAAGAAAAATAGTAAGATGAATACTATAAACTTTCAGGAGGGCTTTAACGTGAATATGCCATTAATGTTGGATTTAACAGATAAGAAAGTCGTAATTGTGGGCGGGGGTAAAATCGCCACGAGACGCGTTCAAACATTATTAGATTATACGACATTGATTCACGTGGTAAGTCCAACCTTAACTGAGACCATTGAACAACTGGTTAAAACAAAATGTATCACATATTCGAATAAGTGCTTTGAACCACAAGATATTGATGATGCAGACTTTGTGATAGCAGCCACTAATGATCAGAAGATAAATGAAGAGGTGATGCACGCATTACCTCGACATGCATTATTTAATCATGCGGGACAAGCCGAATTAGGTAATGTAACGTTTCCGAATATCTTTAAAAGAAACCGATTAACGATTGGCGTTTCTACTGAAGGGGCAAGCCCGAAATTAGGCCAACGTATTATCAAAAATTTAGAACATACATACACCGAAGATTACGCGGATTACGTTCAATTTTTATATGAAAGTAGACAATACATTAAAGCACTCAGAATAGAGCCATCTGATAAACAAGCGTTACTTGAACAAATTTTATCAGAAAAATATTTAGATGAGACTAAGCAACATGAATTCATCCGATGGCTTAAATCACAAGTCAAATGAAGAATGGGGGCGTATAATATATGCGCAAAGTGTTAATATTCGCAATTGCAGGCTTCTTAGCTCAACTTGTAGATGGGTCACTCGGCATGGGATTCGGTGCATCGTCGTCATCTATACTACTAACTTACGGCATCGCACCAGCAGTTGTTTCTGCTACGGTTCATTTTTCAGAAATTGCAACTACTGCAGCTTCAGGAACATCTCACTGGAAATTCGAAAATGTTCATAAGCCAACGATGTTAAAGCTTGCGATACCTGGTTCTATTTCCGCATTTATTGGAGCGGGTGTTTTAACATTTATTCATGGTGATTATATTAAACCGTTCATCGCATTATTTTTATTAAGTATGGGGTTCTATATTTTATATCAGTTCCTATTTAAAAGAACACATGAACATCATACACATGTTGGAGATTTAAGTAGTTTCAAAGTTATTCCACAAGGTGCGATCGCTGGGTTTTTAGATGCTATAGGTGGTGGCGGCTGGGGACCAGTCAATACGCCACTTTTACTTTCAAGTAAGAAGATTCAACCACGTTATGCGATTGGTACAGTCTCAGCGAGTGAATTTTTTGTCACATCTTCTGCTGCATTAAGCTTTATTATATTTTTAGGTTTAACGCAAATTAATTGGTTCGCTGTCATTGCGCTTAGTGTTGGTGGAATGATTGCAGCTCCGATTTCTGCTTATCTAGTTAAAATTTTACCTATAAATATTTTAGCTATTTGTGTTGGTGGTTTAATTATATTCACAAATAGTAATGCATTATTAAGTTATTTCGTTAAAGATGCAACAATTTCAAATACAGTTAGATTTATTATTCTTGCGTCAATCATTGTTCTACTCATTGTTCAGATGGTTCGAAACAAGTTATTGTCTTTTTCTTACAAGAAAAGCCGAGTAAACAAATATAATTAATTGGATAAAGGGGTTATGAAACTATGTCTAATAATGAAGAAGTAATCAATTATACAATCAAACCACATGGTGGAGAATTAATTAATCGAGTACTCGAAGGTGAAGAAAGAGAACATTTAATCAAAGAAGCTTCATCCTATAAGTCAATCACGTTAAATCCATGGAGTATATCAGATTTAGAATTAATCGGTATAGGCGGATTTAGTCCTTTAACAGGGTTTATGAACAAAGCGGATTACACGGCAGTGGTTGAAGACACACATTTAGAAAATGGATTAGTTTGGAGTATTCCTATCACACTTCCAGTAACTGAAGATGAAGCGGATCAGCTAGAAATTGGAGAGCATGTTGCCTTATATGGTGAAGATGGAGAATTATACGGTACTTTAAAATTAGAAGAAAAGTACAAATATGATAAAGAAAAAGAAGCGAAGTTAGTATACGGAACAACTGAAGAAGCACATCCAGGTGTGAAAAAGGTATATGAAAAAGGAAATGTTTATTTAGCAGGTCCTATACAATTATTGAATCGTCCTAAACATGATGAATTTTCCGATTATCATTTAGATCCATCTGAGACAAGACAGTTATTTCATGACTTAGGATGGAAAACAGTCGTTGGCTTCCAAACAAGAAATCCTGTTCACCGTGCCCATGAATATATTCAAAAATCAGCGTTAGAAATCGTGGATGGTCTATTATTAAATCCTCTAGTTGGGGAAACAAAGTCTGATGACATCCCAGCTGATGTACGTATGGAAAGTTACCAAGCTATTCTTAAGAATTATTTCCCAGAAAATAGAGCGCGTTTAGTGATTTATCCAGCAGCTATGCGTTATGCTGGGCCACGTGAAGCAATACTTCATGCGACAGTACGTAAAAATTATGGATGTACACATTTCATTGTAGGACGTGATCATGCGGGTGTAGGTGATTATTACGGCACATACGAGGCACAAGAACTCATTTCTCAATTTGAAGATGAACTAGATATTCAAATATTAAAATTTGAACATGCGTTTTATTGCGAAACGTGTGGCAATATGGCAACCGCTAAAACATGCCCTCATGATGCATCGCAACATTTGCATCTAAGTGGTACAAAGGTAAGAGAAAAGTTACGTAATGGTGAATCACTACCTCCTGAATTCTCTAGACCAGAAGTTGCTGAAGTGCTTATTAAAGGATTACAACAAAAATAATAA
The DNA here is from genome assembly GCF_001839105.1 of Staphylococcus sp. HMSC62A08. Lineage (NCBI taxonomy): Bacteria > Bacillati > Bacillota > Bacilli > Caryophanales > Staphylococcaceae > Staphylococcus > Staphylococcus sp. HMSC62A08. The sequence continues at coordinate 85,666 of NZ_KV840027.1, forward strand.
ATAGAGGGGAAAGATAACATGAGTGAATCTAATCATATTACTTGGCATGATTCAGAAGTAACGAAAGAAGAAAGACAAAATCGTAATGGCCATAAAAGCGCAGTGATATGGTTCACTGGATTGTCTGGGTCTGGTAAATCAACCGTATCCGTCGCTCTTGAAAAAGCATTATTCAATGAAGGGAAACAAACATACCGTTTAGATGGGGATAATGTACGTCATGGTTTAAATAAAAATTTAGGTTTTAGCCCTGAAGACCGTACTGAAAATATCCGTCGTATTGGAGAAGTAGCCAAATTAATGGTAGATGCCGGTTCATTGACTGTTACGGCATTTATTTCTCCTTATAAAGAAGATCGAGATAACGTTCGTGCAATTCTTGAAGACGATGAGTTTATTGAGGTCTATACACAATGTAGCGTTGAAGAATGTGAGAAACGTGACCCTAAGGGATTATATAAGAAAGCACGTGCTGGAGAAATACCTGAATTTACAGGAATTAGCGCACCTTACGAAGCTCCAGAACATCCAGAAATTATTCTAGATACGGAAAATGAAACAATTGAAGAATCTGTAGATCGCGTCATCCATTATCTTAAAGCACATCGATATCTTTAAAAGGTTAAAACATTCAGTTAGCATGATCGATTTGAATCGATTTCCAGTGAAAACATTGCCATGCATACACTAGTGATCTATTAAAACTAATACTACTTTTTCATCATATTATATAATGTTTAACATTGCTGTATTTTGTTAAGAAATAAATGAAGAACAAAAAAGGTAGTGATGAAATGAGTACATTTAGTGAAGAAGAAAAACTACAAATATTGGCAGATATGGTAGAGATTCGAACAGAAAATGATAATGAAATCGAAGTGTGCCAGTATCTACAAAAGTTATTATCAAAGCACGACATTGATTCAAATATTTTAAAAGTAAACGATAAAAGAGCAAATATCGTAGCTGAGATTGGAAGTGGTTCTCCAGTATTAGCAATAAGTGGTCATATGGATGTTGTGACAAGTGGAGATGAAAATGAATGGACGTATCCACCGTTCGAACTCACTGAAAAAGATGGGAAATTGTATGGTAGAGGAACGAGTGATATGAAAGGTGGCCTTGCAGCACTTGTCATTTCACTTATTGAGCTTAAAGAAGAAGATGCTTTAAAAGATGGTACAATACGCTTATTAGCTACTACAGGAGAAGAAAAAGAGCAAGAAGGTGCCAAATTATTTGCTAAAGAAGGGTACATGGACGATGTAGATGGGCTCATCATCGCCGAGCCTACAAAAAGTATGATATTTTACGCACACAAAGGTTCAATGGATTGTAAAGTTTCTGCGAAAGGTAAAACAACGCATAGTTCAGTGCCATTCTTAGGTGATAGTGCGATAGATACGCTTGTTGATTTCGTGAATCAAATGAAAAACAAGTATCAAGATATTAAAAAAGAAGATACAAAACATGAATTAGATGTAGCGCCAATGTTTAATAGCCTTCTTGATGATCCGTTAACTGAGGAACAAGAAAATATTGTATCAGGATTTTCAATGGTTGGTTCCATTATTAATGGTGGAAGTCAGTTTAATTCAGTTCCTGGACATGCCTACATAGAATATAATGTTAGAACTGTACCGGAATATGATAACGAATTTGTGAAGAAGTTATTTAAAGATGTCATCAAAGAAGTAGATGAGGATAGATTAACTTTCGAAGTGCCAAGCGATAATAGTTTGGTAAAAAGTGATAAAGACAACGCGTTAGTCAAATGTATCGCTAACATTGGTCCTGATTATGTTGATGATAAAATGATTGTCAGCGCATTAATCGGTACAACAGACGGTTCTAATTTATTAAAAGATCGCGAAGATGATGTTGATTTTGCAATTTTCGGACCTGGTGTACCACTTGAAGCACATCAAGTAGATGAATATTTAGAAAAAGATACATATCTTAACTATATTGATCTTTATAAAGATGTGTTTGTGAAATATCTAGAAGATAAAAGTAAATAAGAACAATCATGAAGGCAATGTATTATAGTCATACGTATAGTAAAAAGATGATTAACTCTTAAGAGGTGGAACGTAAGTTTCACCTCTTTTTTATGAAAAAATAAGGTTGTAAAATTATCAGATAAATTACAACAGTTCGTGCAACATTGTTGAATAAAATGCTATAAATACTGTCATGAAAGTAAATTTAATTCTGTAAAAATCAAACATCATTTTTACAAGAAAGCGTTACATTATTATGATTCATTTACAAAGCAATAACATCGCCCACAAATGGTTGTGTGTCTGTTAGAGTGTGTCTTGTCGTTAATTAACGAAGAAAAAATTAAATTGATATTGCAAATAGAAAATTGAAGGTAGCCACGAGATAGTTAAAGATATACAAAATTTAGGAGGATATTAAAAATGAAAAAAATCGCTACAGCTACAATCGC
>NZ_KV840027.1:88220-105625 GCF_001839105.1 Staphylococcus sp. HMSC62A08
GAAAAAAATCGCTACAGCTACAATCGCAACAGCAGGTATTGCAACATTCGGTTTCATGCAACATGATGCAGATGCAGCGGAAAATAACAATAACGGATATAACCCTAATGATCCTTATTCATACAGCTACACTTATACAATTGATCAACAAGGTAATTATCACTACAATTGGCAAGGTAACTGGAGCCCTAATCAAGCTCAACAAGGAAATAACGCTAACTACTCAAATGCTAACCAAGGTACTCAAAACTATAATTCAAATAATTATTATAGCTACAATTACAATGGTTCAAATAACAACCAAACTCAATCATATCAATCAAACAATAATGGCGGAGGTTTAGGTGCAAGCTATTCAACTTCAGATAGAAACGTTAAAGTTACTACACAATCTGCACCAACACAACAATCTTCAAACCATTCATCAGCTGCATTCTCAGGTCAAACATCTTCAGGTTCAAACCTTTACACTTCAGGTCAATGTACTTATTATGTATTTGACAAAGTAGGCGGTAAAATCGGTTCTACATGGGGCAACGCTAATAACTGGGCTAACGCAGCTGCACAAGACGGCTACACAGTAAATAACAAACCTAAACAAGGTGCGGTAATGCAAACATCACAAGGTGCTTTCGGTCATGTTGCATATGTTGAAAACGTAAACAACGACGGTTCTGTAAAAGTATCTGAAATGAACTATAACGGCGGACCTGGTGTTGTATCTACACGTACAATTTCAGCTAGCCAAGCAAGCGCTTATAACTATATTTCATAATTTTGTATCCACAAATATATTTAATATTGAAGTCACGAATCGGTAGAGGTTCGTGGCTTTTTTTGCATTTATTTTCGAAAAGTGGAATAGCCATCAACAATACATAGTCTTATGTGATTGAACACGTTATTTAAGGGAAAAACACAACTAAGAATAGCATTAAACTAACTAAAAAGTGTTGAGGATGGTGAAATCGCATGGAATTTAATATTTGGATGTGGATAATATTAGCAGTAATTATTATTGTTACTATTGCTGTCATACTCATATTAACGGTAGGTTCAGTATATGAAGAACGTGCTTATGATAAACGTTCAAAAGCCGAAAAACGTAAGAATACGGAGAAGAATCTTGAAATGGCAAAAGGGCATACAGGTGATGAAACAGAGACATTAGAAAATCAAACTAAAGACAAAACACATCATGAAGCTGATAAGGCTAAAGATAAATTTGCTCATAATCATAATATAGAAGATAAAAATAAATAATTTAAATAAATATGAATGTCCTAACACTTGAATTAATTGTCATTTGTTAGGACATTTTTTAATTGTCTGCAACAATCTATTCGTCATACATATAGTTCACTAAAAGTTAAACTCTTTGTGACGTTTCTGTGAACGACTAGGTTATTCATTGTAATACTATATATAGTGTTATATTTTAAAAATAGATACTATATATAGAGAAAGGTGATAAAAATGACGACATTAGAGCAATCGTTAACTCGATTAATTACTAAAGATCCTACTATATTAAATGAAAATGCAAATAAAGATAGTAATACATTCTCAACGATGAGAGATTTAACAGCAGGTACTGTGTCAAAGTCCTATGCACTCGAACATTTACTTCCTAAACAAGTTGCCGAAGCACATTTGTCAGGAGATATACATTTCCATGATTTAGATTATCATCCTTTTCAACCACTAACGAATTGCTGCTTAATTGATGCGAAAGATATGTTGGAAAATGGATTTGAAATAGGCAACGCACATGTCACTTCTCCTAAATCAATACAAACTGCCTCAGCACAACTTGTTCAAATCATCGCAAATGTGTCTAGTAGTCAGTATGGTGGCTGTACAGTTGACCGTGTAGACGAATTATTAAGTACATATGCTCAACTTAACGCACAACATCACCGTAAAGTAGCTCAAGAATTTGTTCAACCGGATAAATTAGAGGCCTACGTAGATAAACAAGTTACAAAAGACATTGGAGACGCGATTGAAAGTTTAGAGTATGAAATCAATACACTTTATACTTCAAATGGACAAACACCGTTTGTAACATTAGGATTTGGACTTGGGACAGATGAATTAAGCCGTAAAATTCAACAGGCTATTTTGCGTACAAGAATTAAAGGACTTGGTAAAGATCGTATGACTGCCATTTTCCCTAAACTAGTATTTTCAATAAAGAAAGGTGTTAACTTTAATCCTACTGACCCAAACTATGACATTAAACAACTCGCACTAGAATGTTCTACGAAACGTATGTACCCTGATATTCTCAATTACGATAAACTTATTGAGTTATTAGGTGATTTCAAAGCGCCGATGGGTTGTCGATCATTCTTACCTAGTTGGAAAGATGCTGAGGGTCATTTTGAAAATAATGGACGCTGTAACCTTGGCGTCGTTACATTGAATGTTCCAAGAATTGCTATTGAGTCTAATGGTGACATGAATATGTTTTGGGATATTTTCGAAAAAAGAATGGAACTCATGCATGATGCGTTAGTGTATAGAATTGAACGTTTAAAAGATGCGATACCTAATAATGCGCCTATCTTATACAAAAGTGGTGCATTTAAATACAAATTGAAAGCGTCAGAAGACGTAGACGCACTATTTAAGCAACAACGTGCTACGATTTCAATGGGTTACATAGGCTTATATGAAGCAGCTACAATGTTTTACGGACCAGATTGGGAAAGTAATCAAGAAGCTAAGACGTTTACATTAGATATCCTCAGAGAGATGAAACATTATCAGAACGAATGGACAGAGAAATATGATATTTGGTTCAGTATTTATAGCACGCCAAGTGAGTCATTAACAGACCGATTCTGTCGATTAGATAGAGAACGTTTTGGTGACATACCTGATATCACTGACAAAGGTTACTATCAGAATTCATTCCATTACGACGTACGTAAAGATGTCACACCTTTTGAGAAGTTAGATTTTGAAAAGGATTACCCTTACTACGCTAGTGGAGGTTTCATACACTATTGTGAATATCCTAAATTGAACCATAATCTTAAAGCTTTAGAAGCAGTATGGGACTATTCATACGATAAAGTTGGCTATTTAGGAACAAATATACCAATTGATCATTGTTATAAATGTGATTATGACGGGGATTTTGAAACGACTGAAAATGGTTATAAATGTCCACATTGTGGCAATAGCGACCCTAAAACTGTCGATGTGGTTAAACGAACATGTGGCTATTTAGGCAACCCCGTTCAAAGACCTGTCATCGAAGGACGTCAGAAAGAAATTTGCGCAAGAGTCAAACATATGAAGGAACCGCGCTCATGAGTCTATTAGACATTAAAACTGGACAGAATCATATCGCGAAAATTGAAAGTCACAGTTTTGTTGATGGTGAAGGCGTCCGTTGTAGTGTGTATGTTTCTGGTTGTCCTTTCCAATGTAAAAAATGCTATAACGAGAAGGCACAAAATTTTAAATATGGTGAAACATTTTCAGAAGATATTTTAGAGGAAATATTGGAGAATTGTGAGCCTTCCTATATTTCAGGATTAAGTATTTTAGGTGGAGAACCATTTTGTAACTTAAATATTACGTTACGCATTGCCCGTGCTTTTAGACAACGGTTCGGACATAGTAAAACAATTTGGATATGGACTGGGTTTCTTTTTGAATATTTAAAACATCAAACAGATGAACGTCGAGAATTACTAGAACTTACTGATGTATTAGTAGATGGGCTTTTTATGTACCAACTTTATAAACCTAATTTGCCTTATAAAGGATCGTTAAATCAGCGTGTCATTAACGTTCATGATTCGTTACAACATGACGTCATTATTGAATATGTGTCTTGAAGAAGCGGGTGAAAGTCTAATTTTGAAAAATATACGAAGTATTGATGGCGACACGCCTGCAGGAATAGCATGCGTCTTGAGACTACAGGCTCAAGCCATGCCCGCGGCAAGGGAGCCTAAGCAATACGAAGTATTGAATATAAATGTAGCAGTGAGATGAATCCTTATTGAAATCATCTTACTGCTTTTATTTTTAGATTATTATGTATCAGACTATCCTTTTTTATATCTAACATGAAATTTCAAATAAATGAAACGACGATAATGATGAAAAGTGATAATGATTAAACGTTGTTAAAGCGAAGAATAATAATATTCTTGATATATATATACTTATTACATCTTTAAATGATAAAATATAGATAATGACTAAATTCGTTCATCAAGAGTAAGGAGATCCTTCCATGTTATTGTTTATCATAGAAATCATCATAATGATTCTAGCGATACTATTAGGACTTAGAACAGCCGGTGCGCTTGGTTGTGGTATCTTTGCCATTGTTGCACAGCTGATTATGATATTTGTATTTCAATTACCTCCAGGTTCAGCCCCTGTTACAGCAGTTTTAATTATTCTTTCTATCGGCATCGCAGGTGGGACACTTCAAGCTACTGGCGGTATCGACTACTTAGTTTATATTGCATCACGTGTGATTGAACGTTTTCCCAAATCTATTATTTTTATAGCGCCAATGATTGTGTTCCTATTCGTGTTTGGGATCGGAACAGCGAATATCGCTTTATCTTTAGAACCGATTATTGCAAAGACTGCTCAGAAAGCACACATTCAACCTAAACGTGCATTGACTGCTTCAGTATTGACTGCCAATTTGGCATTACTTTGTAGTCCGGCTGCTTCAGCAACTGCGTACATTATTTCAGTTTTAGCGGGTTATCATATCTCAATGGGGAAATATTTGAGTATTGTATTACCAACAGCAATCATTAGTATGCTATTACTGAGTGTGTTCTGTACGTTTGTCGGACGTAAAGAGAAGGTACGTGATAATTCAGAGCGTTTAGTTCAAATTCCAGAGGTTGAACTTGAAAGTGAATTTTCAGGAAAAGTAAAAATAGGCGTGCTAGCCTTTCTAATTTGTGTTATGGGAATTTTAACCTTTGGTATATTTCCACATCTGATGCCAGAATTTAATGTAAATGGAAAGATAGTAAAAGTTGAAATGACAGAGATTGTACAATCCTTTATGTACTTAAGCGCAGCAATCAACTTACTATTAATTAAAATTAATACGTCTGAGATTCTTTCATCACATATTACACAGTCAGCGATGGGAGCATTGTTTGCAGTATTAGGACCAGGATGGTTAGGAGCTACAATCTTTAATGCACCTCAAAACTTAAAGATATTAAAAAATGACATTGGTCAAACTGTCAGTCAGGTTCCTTGGTTAGTCATTATCTTAGTATCTGTGGTTGCAATGATTGTCATTTCACAAACTGCGACAGCTTCAATAATGGTGCCAATTGTAATGAGTATAGGTATACCACCTATTTATTTTGTCGCAATGGTCCAAACATTAAATGTTAACTTTGTTATACCCGCACAACCTACATTACTTTTTGCTGTTGAACTGGACGAAACGGGACGAACGAGACCAACAAGCTTCATCGTACCAGGATTTTTCGTTATTACTGTATCTATCATTACAGGATTCCTAATTAAAACATTATTGGGATATTAAAAATTGAGATGAAATTCAAACTACTTTTCCAATCAAATGGGGAAGTAGTTTTTATTTGAAAAAATTGAAATACTTTGATGAAGAAATACATTTTTGAAAATAAATAATTATTCAATAAAAGTGCATAAAAATCCAAAGAGAACATTCTGTAAAGTTCGTTCATTTTGTTAAATTTTAATTTAACACTGTTGTCATAGTCATTTTGTATGAACATCAAAATGTTTAAAACTATATAAATATTCAATCAAGTCATCTAAAATATTTGTATGGAATTTGCATTATTATTAAAACTTCGTTATTGTCTTTTTTGTGAATCAATAAAAATTGAGCGTAATTGAACAACACGATTCATAAAATAATATTAGGGGGATCACAATTGAAAAAGGAAAAAGTTATGGACTGGCCGACCTTTATAGGTGTAGTTGTCGTATTACTTTTTGCTGTTATACCTATGATGGCCTTTCCAAAAGCAAGTGAAACTATCATCACAGATATCAATAGTGCCATTTCAAATTCAATTGGTTCTGTGTATTTATTTATGGGGCTTGCAATATTCTGCTTCGTTCTATACATAGCATTTGGTAAGTACGGTAATGTCACGTTAGGGAAGGCAAGTGACAAACCAGAATTTAATAATTTCACATGGGCTGCAATGCTATTTTGTGCTGGTATCGGTTCAGATATTTTATATTGGGGTGTCATAGAGTGGGCATTCTATTATCAAGTGCCACCAAACGGCGCGAAATCAATGTCTGACGAAGCACTACAATATGCTACGCAATACGGTATGTTCCATTGGGGCCCTATCGCATGGGCAATTTATGTTCTTCCTGCATTACCTATTGGCTATCTTGTATTCGTTAAGAAACAACCAATCTATAAGATCAGCCAAGCTTGTCGACCTATCTTAAAAGGTCAAACAGATAAATTTGTTGGTAAATTAGTAGATATTTTATTCATCTTCGGTTTACTTGGTGGTGCCGCTACATCATTAGCACTAGGTGTTCCTATGATTTCAGCAGGTGTCGAAAAGTTAACTGGTTTAGATGGAACAAACATGGTTTTACGTTCAATCATTCTTTTAACAATTACAGTTATTTTCGCAATTAGTTCTTATACTGGATTGAAAAAAGGTATTCAAAAATTAAGTGACGTCAACGTGTGGCTTTCATTTGTACTTTTAGCCTTTGTATTTATCGTAGGGCCAACAGTGTTTATTATGGAAACAACTGTGACAGGCTTTGGTAATATGCTAAGAGATTTCTTCCATATGGCGACATGGATGGAACCATTTGGAGGTATTCACGGACGTAAAGAGACACACTTCCCACAAGATTGGACAATTTTCTATTGGTCTTGGTGGTTAGTATATGCGCCATTTATTGGTTTATTCATCGCACGTATATCTAAAGGTCGTACCCTGAAAGAAGTCGTTCTTGGTACAATCTGTTATGGTACGTTAGGATGTGTATTATTCTTCGGTATCTTTGGTAACTATGCAGTTTACCTACAAATTACTGAACAGTTTAATGTTATTAATTACTTAAACAGTCATGGTACTGAAGCGACGATTATCGAAGTAATGCATCAACTACCATTCCCAACAATTACAATTATTTTATTCTTAATTTCAGCATTCTTATTCTTAGCAACTACCTTTGATTCTGGTTCATACATCTTAGCAGCTGCATCTCAGAAAAAAGTTATCGGTGAACCTTTAAGAGCAAATCGTCTATTTTGGGCATTCGCATTATGTTTATTACCATTCTCACTCATGTTAGTGGGTGGCGAAAGAGCACTTCAAGTACTGAAAACTGCTTCAATTTTAGCAAGTGTTCCATTAATCGTTATCTTCGCCTTTATGATGATATCCTTCTTAATCATATTGGGTCGAGATAGGATTAAACTTGAAAAGCGTGCAGATAAACTGAAAGAGGTTGAACGTCGTTCGCTTAGAATTGTTCAAGTGAAAGAAAAACCAGAAGACGATAATCTATAACTATAAAGAAAAGCCAAGAGAAAAGTGACGTTTTGACGTCGCAATCTCTTGGCTTTTTAATGTTTTGTAACTTAATTTTCTTCATTTTTATGTTCAGGAATTGGGAAGTATTTAAATATTTCGCCAGTTTCTAATGCCTCGCAAAGTTGCGCTAACCATTCATAGTAAACTTTTGAATGATCTAATTGTGCTTTAACATTTAACGCGTCTTCTTTGTCTGCTTCATCTAAATGATCTTTATTTAAAAGTGGATTGATAATCTTTTCTGCATCTTTAATTGCCTCCATATTCGTATCAATCTCTCGTTCCCATTTTCGAGTGAAGAAATTACGGAAAAAATTAAAGAAGTCTTTCTCAGCAATAAAATGTTGCTTACGACTTCCACGTGTGAATTGCTGTTTAACAATATCAAATTCTTGAAGCTTCTTAACACCTGAACTCATACTTGGTTTACTCATTTGAAGTTGTTGACGCATTTCATCTAGAGTCATACTACCTTCAAATACCATAATGCCGTATAAATTTCCGACACTACGGTTGATACCGTATAAATCCATCGTTTCACCAATTGAGTTAATCACTAAATCTTTGGCTTGTTCAACTTGGTGCGCGTCGCTATTTGAACGTGTCATCACTGCACCTCCAATTTCTAATATTGCATTTTACCACGTTAATTAAGCTATGTAACGTAATTTTTAAAATTTTAAATATGCCAAACTATTATAAAACCTTTTTTCAAAAATGAAAATCACTTTATTAATTTGTTTTGTCATAGTTGTTATTGTAACTTACTTTGACTTTATAACATGCGTTTTACAAATATTTTTTAAGAAATTGACACGTTTTCAATACCTATGCTAACATAAATTTGTAAAATTCGTTAAATAAAAATTTAACAAACTTAACGGAGGTTGTTTTGATGGAACTTGTAGATAAATTATCAAATCGCCAATATATTGATGGTGAGTGGGTTGAAAGTTCAAATAAAAATACTAGAGATATCATAAATCCTTACAATCAAGAAGTCATCTTTACTGTAGCTGAAGGTACAAAAGAAGATGTTGAAAGAGCTATTCTAGCAGCAAGAAGATCATTTGAAGAGGGCGAATGGTCACTTGAAACAGCTGAAGTTAGAGGTAAAAAAGTAAGAGTTGTTGCAGATAAAATTAAAGAAAATCGTGAAGAGCTCGCAAAACTTGAAACGTTAGATACAGGTAAAACATTAGAAGAATCATATGCTGATATGGATGATATTCATAATGTGTTCATGTATTTCGCAGGATTAGCGGATAAAGATGGTGGCGAGATTATCAACACGCCAATTCCAAATTCTGAAAGCAAGGTTGTCAAAGAACCAATCGGTGTTGTAACACAAATTACACCATGGAATTATCCTTTATTACAAGCATCTTGGAAGATTGCGCCTGCACTTGCGACAGGTTGCTCTCTAGTGATGAAACCTAGTGAAATTACGCCTTTAACTACGATTCGCGTATTTGAGCTAATGGAAGAAGTTGGTTTCCCTAAAGGTACAATTAACTTAGTATTAGGTGCTGGCTCAGAAGTTGGTGACGTGATGTCAGGTCATAAAGAAGTTGACTTAGTATCATTCACAGGCGGTATCGAAACTGGTAAACATATTATGAAACAAGCGGCAGATAACGTAACAGAAGTGGCATTAGAACTTGGCGGTAAGAATCCAAATATCATCTTTGATGATGCAGACTTCGAATTAGCAGTAGACCAAGCTTTAAATGGTGGCTATTTCCACGCAGGTCAAGTGTGCTCCGCAGGTTCAAGAATTTTAGTTCACAATAGTATTAAAGATCAATTTGAAAAGGCACTTATCGATCGTGTAAGTAAGATAAAAGTAGGTAACGGCTTTGATGAAGATACTGAAATGGGACCAGTGATTTCAACTGCACATCGTGAGAAAATTGAAAATTACATGGAAATTGCAAAACAAGAAGGTGCCACAATTGCTATCGGTGGTAAGCGTCCAGAGCGTGAAGACTTACAAGATGGTTTATTCTTCGAACCTACTGTAATCACTGATTGTGATACTTCAATGCGTATTGTACAAGAAGAAGTCTTCGGTCCAGTTGTTACTGTGGAAGGCTTTGAAGACGAAGAAGAAGCAATCCGTTTAGCTAATGATTCTATTTATGGTTTAGCGGGTGCTGTATTTTCTAAAGATATGGGTAAGGCACAACGCGTTGCGAATAAATTAAAACTTGGCACAGTTTGGATTAATGATTTCCATCCTTATTTCGCTCAAGCACCATGGGGTGGTTATAAACAATCAGGTATCGGTAGAGAACTTGGTAAAGAAGGTCTTGAAGAGTACTTAATTACAAAGCATATCTTAACGAATACTAATCCAGAACCAGTTAATTGGTTTAGTAAATAAGTCATAAGTTCATAATTTATTATTATTAATAAAAAACAATTGCGAGTGAGCGCTAAATTCGAACAAGAGCGCTCACTTCAATATGTGAAACCTTTTAAGAAAGAGATGTTGAGAAACAAAGAAAACAAATCAATTTTGGAGGTCGAATTCGATGAGAAGAAAACACGATTCATATGATTACATCATTATCGGTGGCGGTAGTGCAGGTTCAGTACTAGGAGCCCGTCTTTCTGAAGATAAAGATAAAAATGTTTTAGTATTAGAAGCAGGACGTAGTGACTATTTCTGGGATTTATTTATTCAAATGCCAGCAGCGCTTATGTTCCCTTCAGGTAACCCATTCTATGATTGGAGATATCAAACTGAAGAAGAACCACATATGGGACGTAAAGTCGATCATGCCAGAGGGAAAGTACTTGGCGGTTCAAGTTCAATCAACGGAATGATTTATCAAAGAGGTAACCCAATGGATTACGAAGGTTGGGCAGAACCTAAAGGCATGGAAACATGGGACTTTGCGCACTGCTTACCTTATTTTAAAAAGTTAGAAACTACATACGGTGCGTCACCATATGATAAAGTTCGCGGACATAATGGACCAGTTAAATTAAAACGTGGACCAGCAACAAATCCTTTATTTAAATCCTTTTTTAATGCAGGTGTTGAAGCAGGCTATCACAAAACGCCAGATGTGAATGGTTTTAGACAAGAAGGATTCGGACCATTTGATAGTCAAGTCCACCATGGTCGTCGTATGTCAGCATCTAGAGCTTATTTACGTCCAGCTATGAGACGTAGAAATTTAGATGTTGAGACACGTGCCTTCGTTACTAAGTTAAACTTTGATGAGAATAATAGTAAAAAAGTAACGGGTGTAACATTTAAGAAAAATGGTAAAGAACAAACAGTCAAAGCAAACGAAGTCATTTTATCTGGAGGTGCATTTAATACACCTCAATTACTACAATTGTCTGGTATCGGTGACTCAGAATTCCTAAAATCTAAAGGAATTGAACCACGTATGCATTTACCAGGTGTAGGTGAAAACTTTGAAGACCACTTGGAAGTTTACATTCAACATAAATGTAAAGAACCTGTATCATTACAACCAAGCCTTGATGTTAAACGTATGCCTTTCATCGGATTGCAATGGATTTTCGCACGTAAAGGTGCGGCAGCGTCTAACCACTTTGAAGGTGGTGCATTCGTAAGATCAAATGATGAGGTAGATTATCCTAACTTAATGTTCCACTTCTTACCAATTGCGGTACGTTATGACGGTCAGAAAGCCCCTGTCGCACATGGTTACCAAGTACACGTGGGTCCAATGTATTCAAATTCAAGAGGTAGCTTGAAGATTAAATCTAAAGATCCATTTGAAAAACCAAGCATCGTGTTTAACTACTTATCAACGAAAGAAGACGAGCGCGAATGGGTAGAAGCAATCCGAGTTGCTAGAAATATTCTTAAACAAAAAGCAATGGATCCATACAATGGAGGAGAAATTTCACCAGGACCTGAAGTACAAACTGATGAAGAAATTTTAGATTGGGTTCGTAAAGATGGTGAAACGGCATTACACCCATCTTGTAGTGCGAAAATGGGACCTTCTTCTGACCCAATGGCAGTTGTAGACCCATTAACAATGAAAGTGCATGGCATGGAAAACTTACGTGTCGTAGATGCTTCAGCAATGCCACGTACAACAAATGGTAATATTCACGCACCAGTATTAATGTTAGCTGAAAAAGCAGCCGACATTATTCGAGGCAGACAACCACTTGAACCACAATATGTAGATTATTATAAACATGGTGTTCATGACGAAAAAGCTGGCGCTATGGAAGACGATCCATTTTATCAACATTAATTCATAAATAAGACTGCGCGCACACTTCAATTATCATTAATTGAGGTGTGCTTTTTTATGTGGAAAAGATACCAACGATAATTGTGTTTAACATTTTTTAAATATATAGTAAAAAGACACTGCACAACATTCTTTCGCAATTAAGTTTTATAATTGTATTGAGGAGAGGATTTCAATGAATCAAGAATTAATTAAACGTTTACGTGAAAAAGAAAGTAAAATGATAGAGATGAGACGTTATCTTCACGAACATCCAGAACTTTCATTTCATGAAACAGAGACACCTCAATACATTGCAGACTTCTACAAAGATAAAGATTGTGATGTTGAAACAAATGTAGGACCTAATGGTGTCAAAGTGACGGTTGATAGCGGTAAGCCTGGGAAGACGCTTGCGATACGTGCAGACTTTGATGCACTACCAATTGAAGAACAAACCGGACTTTCATTTGCCTCCAAAAATAAAGGTGTGATGCATGCATGTGGGCATGATGCACATACAGCTTATATGCTCATTCTTGGAGAAACACTAATAGAAATGAAGGATCAATTCAAAGGTAAAATTGTGATTATTCATCAGCCAGCTGAAGAAATGCCACCAGGTGGTGCCCAAGGCATGATTAATGATGGCGTGCTTGATGGTGTGGATCATGTGTTAGGTGCACACGTAATGAGTACGATGGAAGCAGGGAAAGTCTTTTATCGAGAAGGATTTGTTCAAACCGGACGTGCTTATTTTAAATTAGTGGTACAAGGTAAGGGTGGACACGGGTCATCACCTCATATGGCAAATGATGCAATTGTTGCTGGAGCGAACTTTGTAACAACTGCTCAAACCGTAGTTTCTAGACGACTGAGTCCATTTGAAACAGGCGTCGTGACAATCGGTTCCTTTGATGGTAAAGGCCAATTCAATGTCATTAAAGACCAAATTGAAATAGAAGGAGACGTACGTGCACTCACGGATGCTACGAGGGACACCATTCAAGACGAATTAACACGACTTGTTAATGGTTTGGAAGAAACCTTTGGCGTGACGTGTGAGTTTGAATTTAAAAAGGATTATCCAGCCTTATATAATGATCCAGATTTTACATCATATGTTGCAGAAACGATTAAAAATGCGAAAATAGAAGATATTAAAGGTGTAGAAATCTGTGAACCGCAACCACCATCAGAAGATTTTGCGTTTTATGCTGCTGAACTGCCTAGTACATTTATTTATTCGGGAGCAGCGCCAGAAGATGGAGAGATCTACCCTCATCATCATCCAAAATTTAATATTAGTGAATCATCAATGCTTGTAGCTGCAGAAGCTGTGGGTACTGTTGTTTTAGATTATTTAAGTTAAAAGGAGAATGAAACATCAATGAATCAGCAACAAGAATATAATGGGACACGACAACTTTTAGCGGGTATCGTTCTTGCAGTCATCACATTTTGGCTGTTTGCTAACTCGCTAATTAATGTCATTCCAACTTTACAAACTTCATTCGGAAGTTATTTAAGTACAATCAGTATCGCGGTTAGTCTAACCGCTTTATTTAGTGGCATGTTTGTAGTAGGAGCGGGTAGTTTAGCCGATAATTTTGGTCGCGTACGCCTTACTATAATAGGGCTTTGGCTTAATATTATCGGCTCTTTATTAATTATCGTTACTGACTTTACGCCACTATTATTAGTAGGTCGGGCCATCCAAGGATTATCTGCTGCAGCAATCATGCCAGCGAC
The DNA here is from genome assembly GCF_001839105.1 of Staphylococcus sp. HMSC62A08. Taxonomy (NCBI): domain Bacteria; kingdom Bacillati; phylum Bacillota; class Bacilli; order Caryophanales; family Staphylococcaceae; genus Staphylococcus; species Staphylococcus sp. HMSC62A08. The sequence continues at coordinate 101,791 of NZ_KV840027.1, forward strand.
ATTATCATTAATTAAAGCGTATTATCATGGAAACCATCGTAGAAGAGCATTAAGTTATTGGTCCATTGGCTCTTGGGGAGGCTCTGGTTTTGCCTCACTATTTGGAGGTATCATTGCTACATTCTTAGGTTGGAAATGGATATTTATTTTTTCGATAGTGGTCTCCGTTATTTCCTTAATATTAATTAAAGGGACACCAGAATCTAAGAATCACAATACTTCGGCAAGAAAATTTGATATTGTTGGGCTCATTTACTTGTTATTATGATGCTCAGTCTCAATGTTATCATTACTCAATCTGCACAATTAGGTCTCTTTTCAGTAGCGATTGTATCGTTAGCCGTTGCATTTGTACTCTCAGCCATTCTGTTTTTTATTTTTGAAAGTAGGAAAATCAATCCACTCACCGATTTTTCATTATTTAAGAATCGATACTACACCAGTGCGACGCTTGCAAATTTTTTAATCAATACAGTAGCTGGTACGCTCCTTGTTACTAACACATTTGTACAACAAGGTATAGGCTTAAGTTCCTTTGAAACAGGGTTATTATCAGTGACTTATTTGATAGCGGTCCTCGCAATGATAAGAGTTGGGGAGAAAATCTTACAAGAATTTGGACCAAGGAAACCTATGCTTATTGGTACAATGTCGACTACGATTGGAATCTTTTTAATGTCGATTACATTTTTTCCTGTTCCACTGTATATCGTTTCATGTATATTCGGTTACTTGCTGTTTGGATTAGGTTTAGGATTATTTGCGACACCATCTACTGATACAGCTATTTCAAATTCACCCGAAGAAAAGGTAGGCGTAGCCTCAGGTATCTATAAAATGGCTTCCTCTATAGGTGGTGCCTTTGGTGTAGCAATATCTGGTGCAATTTATAGCATATTTTCCACATTATTCGACCCTAAACTTGGTGCGATGATAGGACTATGGTTTAATACAATGATGGCGTTTACTGCATATTTTATTGTTTGGTTAACACTTCCTCACCAAAAGACAAAATAATTATAGAAAGTACCATTGTTTCTTTTAAAAATGGCAACCTTTTTATGGTATTTTCTTTTTTATAAATGCAAATAAAATTTAAATGATATAGTTTGGTATGATGTTTTATTTGTAAATTCGTGATAGTATGAATTTATATTACGAAAAAGAGGTGATCGTGTGAGTTTCTATGAATTTATACAAAACTTTGTTGGTGATCAAACGCCTTTAGGTGAATTAGCTGAGTGGGTTAATCAAGACGCACATTTTCCTGTAGAAGAGACAGTAGCTGACAATATTATTCACTATTTTAATCAAATTAAAAATTTTGATCACGAACTCATAGAAGTTGTTAAACGGTCACTATCACTATACGAACAAAGCAAAATTTAATACTTACAAATTGAATTGAAATGAAGGAATCATACATGTTAATCAATGACGCTTATAAAACATATATTATAGAAGAAACTGATGATTGTTTTATGATTGAGAAGAATAATGATAAACAATATTATGAAGTCTTAGAAACTATTAATCAGCTATCTAATGATACATTTTGTGTGCTTAATCATCTTTTTGTGAATGAGGGACATGAAGAGATGTTTGAGGATAAGTTCTTACAAAGAGATAAACATTTGCAAGATGTACCAGGCTTTAAAGCATTAAGATTTCTTAGACCTAAAACATATGGTAGACATTATATCATCGTTACATTATGGGAAAGTCGTCAGGCATTTTATGATTGGCAAAATTCTAGAGAATACGCAGAGACACATAAAAAACGTGGTACAACAAAAGGTGTCGACCATCAGATTGTTAACCGAGACTTGTCATATAATGTAAGAGTAGAGTTAGAAAAATTAAATGAACACATAGACTTTGAAAACGTCTTTTAAATAAAGTCTTACCCTTTAGTGATTTAGAGGGTAGGACTTCTTATTTTTTATGAGTACACCAAGTTTTAACATAACGAAAATTCAGAAAATTATTATAATGCAAGGGGAATCCGTTTGATAGGATATCAAGTTTTGATAGTATGAGTATGAATGTGAATTGAAAGGAAGTAAAATTATGAATAAATCAGATTTACTCGCACCAGAGAAATACAATATTATTTCTGAAATAGAAAAATACGCTTCAAACACTTCTAAGAAAGCGATTATTTATAAAGATAATGAACATGACAATATCTCAGTCAGTTATGAAGAACTTATGCATAATGCGAATAAAGTGGGTAATGTCTTTTTAAATCATGGACTTAAAAAAGGCGATAAAGTACTTATCATCATGCCACGTGCCATTGCAACATACGAATTATACATTGCAGCGTTAAAATTAGGCATCGCCATTATACCGAGTTCTGAAATGCTACGTACGAAAGATCTTCAATACAGAATTACACATGGTGAGATTGATGCAGTTATTGCGATGCACTCACTCACTAAAGAATTCGAAGGTGTAAAAGAATACGAACAATTAACTAAATTTATTGTCGCAGGTCATCAGCAAGGCTGGATTTCTATTGATGATGAAAAGGCTGAGGCAAGTGATATGTTAGAGACTGCTGACACTTCACGTGATGATTTAGCGATTCTATCATATACTTCAGGAACTACAGGGAACCCTAAAGCTGTTACACATTCTCATGGATGGGGTTATGCACATTTACAAATGGCACCTAAACATTGGTTATGCATTGAAGAAGATGATCTTGTTTGGGCAACAGCCGCTCCGGGTTGGCAAAAATGGGTGTGGAGTCCATTCTTATCTATTCTAGGTACAGGGGCAACAGCGTTTGTCTATAATGGGCGTTTCCAACCAGAAACATATCTTGAATTACTACAAGATTATCAAATCAATGTGCTTTGTTGTACGCCAACTGAGTATCGTATGATGGCCAAATTAAATAACTTGCAAGATTATAATTTGGAACACTTACACAGTGCAGTATCAGCAGGAGAGCCTCTTAATCGTGAAGTTGTAGAACAATTTAAAAGAAACTTTAATTTAACAGTAAGAGATGGATATGGTCAGACTGAAAGTACGTTACTTATTGGTTTCTTAAAAGATACTGAACCTCGTCCTGGTTCAATGGGGAAAGGTATTCCAGGTAGTTTTGTCACTATTATTGATGATGATGGTAATGAAGAGCCTCCTCATACAAAGGGAAATATAGCGGTACCTTTAGACTTACCTGCACTATTTAAAGGTTATTATAAAGATGAAGAACGTACGAAAGCAGCTTCAGCCGGTGAGTATTATGTCACTGGAGACTTAGCTCATAAAGATGAAGATGGCTATTTCTGGTTCGAAGGTCGACGTGATGACATTATTATTAGTTCTGGTTATACAATCGGACCTTTTGAAGTTGAAGATGCGTTAACGAATCATCCTGCAGTAAAAGAATGTGCGGTTGTCGCAAGTCCTCATGAAATTCGAGGTAACATCGTTAAAGCATTTGTTATTTTACAAAATGACTATAACGGTAGTGAAGAACTTATTAAAGAACTTCAAACATTCTGTAAAAATGAAGTTGCGCCATACAAATATCCAAGAGCGATTGAATTTGTTGACGACTTACCTAAGACAAATTCAGGAAAAATCAGACGTGTTGAATTACGCGACGCAGAAATTGCAAAGTATCATAACAAAAATTAAAACAATATAAGTTAGGATGTCATATTAATCCTAAAATAGAGCTCTAAGATGATTTCTATTTATGAAGTACACCTCAAAAGTTGGACAAAAAAATCTAACTTTATATGGTGAGGCAGGGCCAAAAACTTAATCCTCAATGGATAAACGTAGTATTGATGGCGACACGCCTGCAGGAATA
>NZ_KV840027.1:105725-137285 GCF_001839105.1 Staphylococcus sp. HMSC62A08
AGTATTGAATATAAAAGTAGCAGTAAGAAGGTTTCTAATTGAACCTTCTTACTGCTATTATTTTTGGATTTTATTTTCTTGGTTATATATAGGAATCCGCACAGGAATAGAATTATCTTAGAGCATTTTTATCAATATGCATCTTATATCTATTGAGAATTCAAACGTTTCGTCGAATTTTTTAACCCGGGATTTTGTTGGCTCAATATGTGTTATTCACTAAATCGTAATAAATATGAAATCCTTTTCATGTAAATAGTTGTAATTCTTTTTCTAATATGACATACTCTAAAATGATTAGTATGACATATTAAATGAAGAGGTGGTCTATAATGACACAATATATTTATGCATTTGATGAAGGACGCATTTCTATGAAAGATTTATTAGGAGGTAAAGGGGCCAATTTATCAGAAATGAAACGTCTTGGCTTACCAGTTCCTGATGGCTTTACGATTACAACCGAGGCTTGTATTGATTATTTAAAGCAAAATGAACAATTACCTTCTGAAGTTAAAACACAATTGATTCATCACTTAACATCATTTTCAGAAAGAACAGGGAAATCCTTCTCATCAGATGATGATTTATTATTAGTTTCAGTACGTAGTGGTGCGAAGATTTCTATGCCAGGTATGATGGACACCATTCTTAATTTAGGTTTGAACGATGACAATGTTAAGAAACTCGCCGAGAAAACAAATGATGCACGTTTTGCTTATGATTGTTATCGTCGTTTATTACAAATGTTCGGTGAAGTTGTATATGGTATTCCAATGCTTGCATTTGATACATATTTTGACGATTTTAAAAATCAACACAATTACGAGAACGATGCGGATATATCTGCTGAAGGGTTACAAACAATTTGTGAAAGATTTAAAGAAATTTATAGAGAAGAAGTGTATAAACCTTTTCCACAAGAACCATTAAAACAATTAGAAGAAGCAATCGAAGCGGTATTCAAATCATGGGATAATGATCGTGCACGTGTATATCGAGATTTAAATGATATACCGCATGATATTGGTACTGCAGTCAACGTTCAAGAAATGGTATTTGGAAATAGTGGTGAACAAAGTGGCACGGGGGTAGCATTTACGAGAGACCCTGTCACTGGGGAGAACAAATTATTTGGTGAATATTTATTAAATGCGCAAGGTGAAGATGTTGTTGCGGGAATCCGTACGCCTCAAGACATCGATACATTGAAATCACAAATGCCAGATGTTCATCAAGAATTTGTAGATGTGACGAAACAATTGGAAACACATTATAAAGATATGCAAGATATTGAATTTACGATTGAAAACGGTAAACTATATTTACTTCAAACACGTAATGGTAAACGTACGGCAAGAGCTGCAATTCAAATTGCTGTTGATTTAGTTAACGAAGGTTTAATTTCACGTGAAGAGGCTGTAACGAAAGTTGATGTAAAATCTATCGATCAGTTATTGCATCCTAATTTTAAGGAAGAGGCCTTAGAGCAAGCGACTGTTATATCGAAGTTAGGATTACCAGCAAGTCCGGGAGCGGCAACAGGAAGTATCGTATTCTCTGCAGAGGAAGTGAAAGAACAAGCGGATGAAGGAAAGAAAGTTGTATTAATGCGTCCAGAAACATCTCCAGAAGATATTGAAGGTATGGTTGCAAGTGAAGCAATTGTTACTACACATGGCGGAATGACATCCCATGCAGCAGTTGTTGCGAGAGGAATGGGGAAATGTTGTGTCACTGGATGCTCAGATGTTGAAATTGATACAGTGAATAAAACTGTCTATTATCCTGATGGTGAATTGCATGAAGGAGACATTGTGTCCGTTGATGGTTCTACAGGTGACATCTATTTAGGCGAGATTGAAACTGTAAATGCTGAGCATAGTGATGCGTTTGAACAATTTATGGAGTGGTCAGAAGATACTGCACGTTTACAAGTTAGAATGAATGCAGAAACGCCTCAAGATATCCAAGCAGGATATAACTTTGGTGCGAAAGGAATCGGACTCGTAAGAACTGAGCATATGTTCTTTGGACCAGAACGTCTGGTGGAAATGCGTCGATTTATATTAGCATCAAATCACGATGAACGTGTCGAAGCACTTGAGAAGATTAAAACGTATCAAGTGAAGGACTTTGAAGAAATATTTAGATTATCTCAAGACCGACCAACAATTGTCCGTTTACTTGATCCACCATTGCATGAATTTTTACCAAGTTCGGATGAAGATATTCAAAACGTAGCACAACAGCTAGATATATCTACAGATATATTACGCAAACGTATGGCTGAATTAAATGAAGTTAACCCAATGTTAGGACACCGTGGATGTCGTTTAGCAGTCACTTACCCTGAATTATATGAGATGCAAGTGGAAGCAATTATTGAAAGTGTATTGAAGCTTCAACAAGAGGACATTAAATGCCAGCCTGAAATTATGATTCCGCTTGTATCAACGGTTGAAGAGTTTACAACATTGAAAGAACGTTTAGCTGCAACGATTACTCAATTGGAAAATGACGCAAATACGAAGGTCAATTACCTTATTGGTACAATGATAGAAACACCAAGAGCTTGTCTTATTGCGCAACATCTTGCCAAACATTGTGATTTCTTTAGCTTTGGAACGAATGACTTAACACAGTTAACTTATGGTTTCTCTAGAGATGATGCAGGGAAGTTTATAAATGTGTATACTGAAAGTAATATTTTACAGCTTGACCCATTCCAAACATTAGATACAGACGGTGTAGGGCAATTGATTCAATTAGCAGTTGAACAAGCTAAACAGGTTAAACCAGAGATTAAGATTGGTGTATGTGGTGAACTTGGTGGTGACGCGAAATCAATTTACCAATTCAACAACTGGAATATCGACTACGTTTCATGTTCACCGTTCAGAGTACCTGGTGCCATATTAGCTACAGCTCAAAGTCAGGCGGAGGAAAGCGAGCGATAAGGTGAAAGAGAATAATGATCAAGTTTTAAAGTTATTTATAGTTTCTGATTCAATTGGAGAAACAGCGCAACGTATGATTCATGCAACATTAACCCAATTTCCAGATTTAACACAGGTAGAAATTAAGAAATTTCCCTATATCAAGGATGAACAGGAATTTCTCAATGTTCTCCAACTTGCTCAAGAACAACATGCAATTGTTGCAACAACATTAGTGAGTGAATCTTTTAATGCTTTAGGTCATCAATTTGCCAAAGAACACGATATTCCATATGTAGATTATATGTCAGAGTTAATTCGTATTATTGAAAATCATACACACGCCGAGCCGTTAATGGAGAGCGGAGCATTACGTAAACTCAATGATGAATATTTCAAACGAATTGAAGCGATCGAGTATTCAGTTAAATATGATGATGGCAAGCATTTTACAGATATCGGAGAAGCGGATGCACTCATCGTTGGCGTTTCAAGAACATCAAAGACACCTTTAAGTATGTACTTAGCGAATAAAGGATATAAGATTGCGAATATCCCACTCGTTCCTGAAGTCTCAATTCCTGATAATGTGTATCAACAGAAGGGTTTGAAAGTATTTGGGTTAACTGCAAGTCCAAATTATATTGCTAACATTCGTCGTAATCGGGCTGAAACGCTAGGTTTATCGGCTGAGTCTACCTATAATAGTTTGGAACGTATTAAGAAAGAATTGTCTTATGCAGAAGAAGTTTTTAAGAAATTAAATGCGACTGTGATCAATACTGAATATAAATCAATTGAAGAATCAGCGTTTTATATTGAAAAGTTCTTGATGCAGAAATAGAAAATATAAAGTTATCGCACATATTCGATGATGAATTTCATTTGTCAGCGGATATGTGCTTTTAATTTGAATGAAAAGGAGGGAATATGAAAGGTATGAAATCACTCATTTGAAAGTGAAAATTTATTTTGTAATTCATATTTCTATTATAAAAAAGTTATTATTACAAAAATGAATTGTCTTAGCTATAATAATTTACATTTCCTTTGCATTGTTTTAACATATAAGTGTAATAACTAGTAAAGGGTAGAGAAAACTCTTTCATTCATGGAGTTGTAAGCAGGGAATACTTGATTGAAAAGAACAACTCTAATGAACTGGTAAGCATTTTTATACAATTTTTTGGAGAGGTGAACAACATGGCAAAGTCTGAGAAAAAAGACGTTGTGTTAATTGGTGCCGGCGTACTTAGTACAACATTCGGTTCAATGTTAAAAAGCATCGAGCCTGAATGGGACATCCACTTATATGAACGTCTAGACCGTCCAGGTATTGAAAGTTCAAACGAACGTAATAATGCTGGTACTGGACACGCTGCGTTATGCGAATTGAACTATACAGTTCAACAACCAGATGGTTCAATTGATATCGAAAAAGCAAAAGAAATTAACGAACAATTTGAGATTTCTAAACAATTCTGGGGTCACTTAGTTAAAAGTGGTCAAATTGAAAACCCTAGAGAATTCATTAATCCATTACCTCATATTAGTTTTGTACGCGGTAAAAATAATGTGAAGTTCTTAAAAGATCGTTATGAAGCCATGAAGAATTTCCCTATGTTCGATAACATCGAATATACTGAGGATATTGAAGAAATGAAAAAATGGATTCCACTAATGATGAAAGGTCGCGAAAATAACAGCGGTGTTATGGCGGCTAGTAAAATCGATGAAGGTACAGATGTGAACTACGGGGCATTAACTCGTAAAATGGCTAAGAACCTTCATGACTCACCAAATGTGGAAGTGCAATACAATCATGAAGTTGTAGATTTTGAACGTTTATCTAATGGTAAATGGTTAGTTAAAATTAAAAACCGTAACACTGGCGATGTATTCGAACATCAAACAGATTACGTGTTCATCGGTGCTGGTGGTGGCGCAATCCCACTATTACAAAAAACAGGTATCCCTGAAAGTAAACACTTAGGTGGTTTCCCAATTAGTGGACAGTTCATTGCTTGTACTAACCCTCAAGTTATTGGACAACATGACGCCAAAGTATATGGTAAAGAACCACCTGGTACACCTCCAATGACTGTACCTCACTTAGATACACGTTATATTGATGGTGAAAGAACATTATTATTCGGACCATTTGCGAATATTGGACCTAAATTCCTTAAATTTGGTTCTAATTTAGATTTATTCAGATCTGTTAAACCATACAATATTACAACATTATTAGCTGCAGCTATTAAAAACGTGCCATTGATTAAATACTCAATTGACCAAGTCATTATGACTAAAGAAGGTTGTATGAATCATTTACGTACGTTCTACCCTGAAGCACGTGACGAAGATTGGCAATTATACACAGCTGGTAAACGTGTACAAGTGATTAAAGATACTGAAGAAAACGGTAAAGGTTTCATCCAATTTGGTACTGAAGTTGTAAATTCAGAAGATCACTCAGTGATTGCTTTATTAGGTGAATCACCAGGGGCATCTACTTCTGTTTCTGTAGCTTTAGAAGTTTTAGAACGTAATTTCCCTGAATATACTTCAGATTGGGAACCAAAAATTAAAGAAATGATTCCTTCTTATGGTGAATCATTAATTCACGATGAACAATTAATGAGAAAAATACGTAAACAAACTTCAAAAGATCTTGAATTAGGTTACTACGATAAAGCTAAATAATTAAAGTTAACTCGTGAGAGACGTGTGAGATGATAAAACATCTTGCACGTTTTTTTGTTTGTCTTATGATTCTAAAAAATATTTAAAACATAAGTAACCAACTACTTTATTTAATTCAAAAATATTTATTAAAATATATAGAATACTATATAAAATACTCAGTTATTACTGTAGAATAGAAATATAAACATTTATTTTATCAACATGTTTATATTAAATACATATCATTACGTATAAGAACTAAAAAGGAGAGAAAAATGAGAAAATTTTTAGGGATTTTATTAATTATGATTATTATTGGGGTGGCAGGTTGTTCACATGATTCTGATTCTAACAAATCCTCTTCTAAGAAATCAGAGAATAAAACGGATGTTGCGACGAAGTATTCAGAAGAAGATAGTAAAAAAGATCAATATAAGAAGCTAGAAAAAGAGGTTAAAGGATTAAAGCAAGTTCCTATTTTAGATAAATTAGATCCTTTGATGACTGAAAAGACTTTTACTAATAAGACGGGGATGCAAGGTTGGAAAGATTATAAGAAATTATCGGATAAGGTCACATTAGCTGATTTAAAATACACAGAGGAATCTGAAGGTTCATCACTTGAAGAAGTAGATAAATTTTTTAAAGATAAAAAGGGTATCAAACGAAAAGTAATGAAAGACCCTGATAAAGATGTTAAACATATTGATTATTTATATATTGATCGACATGGTAAGAAAATTGGGAATACAGATGAACCAGAAAATTATTCTCAAATCATGGCTACGTTCAAAAAAGATAAATTGATTGCTCTATCAAATCAACCTGGATTGTTTCATATGAGTCCCAAGGACCAAATTGCTAAAAAAGATTTAATTAAAGTTAAAGAATTAAAAGATATCACAAAGTTAAAGAATCCTAAGGCAATTTCGTACAGTATCGTTCAAGTGAAATATAAAGGTAAGCCTTATACTGATTTTTCAGTGTTAGGTAATGGTTCTGACTCAGATAAAGATGTTGCAGATGCTGTTTAGCTTATTACTTATTCTCACCAGTAGAGTTAGATGGTAAAAACCATAAAGTACTAAATGTAAGTTCAGCTCCATTTATGAGTGCACAAGCAGACTTTTCAACATATCAACTTGAAGTATTTAAAAAAGTAGCAGAAGAAGAAGAAAAATATATGAGCGATAATTAGAGTATGCTGATAAATTAAAAATAATTTAGCTGTCAGGAGCTTTATCAGTTTTAAGATTTAATCTTTGCTTATATATTTAGAGGTAATTTAAACAAATAGCCACTCTTTCTAACGTCTATTAAGACATAGAGAGAGTGGCATATTTAGTTAGCAGTTTTGTTATTAATATGAATTTCATCCACTACTTAATTCAATGATATCTAAATCGGTCGCATGTTTATTTTCGTTCATCATATCTGCCTCCATCAATGGAGATTTCTTCGCCTTCAGGTTCTAATCGTCCATTTTCATCTAGTTGAGAAGAAGATACACTATCTTTATAAAATTTCATATTTTTATTGCCTGGATATAATTTCATTACTTCATTGGTAGGTTTTTGTAAGTTCCAAACATAATCTACAACTTTTTCTTTATTTTTACTATTTTTATAATATGCAATAAAATCAGACTCTGCTTGTTTTTTTATTTCAGGATGTTTCGCTAGTAAGCTATCAAATTGTTGATTAAATTCTTGACCGTTCAACTTCATTATTGGTTTAAATTCTTTCTTAAACTTGTCCAATCCTTCAATACCAGGTGCGTTAAAGTTTAAGTATTGTTTTGTAACACCATTAAATTCTTGCTTTTTTTGAAGTTTTTCATTCATGGCATAATAACCATTTTTTTCAACTTCATGTTTAAACTTGTTGCGTGCTTGTTCAATTTCATTTTCATAACGTTTATACATCATTGCGGCAACCGCAGCAGAGGTTTCATTGTCATGACCAGGTGTGAAGGTGGTGATAGTTAATCCATTATCAGACTCGACAAAAATTAATTTTAGTTGGAAAGGGATATCATACTTAATAGTTCCAACTACCAGTAGACCATCAGTTTTACTTTTTTCACTGAAACCAGAAGAGTTGGTATAAGCATCGACCAAATTAATTTTACAATCCAATCCGAATGTGTCTTTTACATACTTTTTATACTGCTTCTTGGCTTCATCTTTATATTTTTCCTTAAATTCCTCGTTACGTTTTTTATGCTCACCAATGTACTTACCGTCATAGCTTTTAACACTTACTGTTTTAGGAATATCTTTTGTTCGATCTTTATCCATGAAGGAACAACCTCCTAAAATAATTGATGTACATAATACTATGGTAATAAGTTTTTTCATAACTTAATATCTCCTCTACCATGAGTCGCTTTATATATAATTAGTAATATATTATAAAAGATAAAATGTTTAAATATAATATTATTATAACTTAACCTTGAGTATGTTGAGTGATTTTTTTAAGATTAGAAAAGTTATATTGTGTTAAGTATAAATTTAACCATATTTAAGTGAAGTTTAATTATTTTTAATAACTGGTGACTGACGATACAATGAGGACAAAATTTATTCGAAGGAGTTTGTAATGATGGTGGATATGAATATCTTTGATCAACAATTTTGGAAAGACGCTTGGGATAATGATCCTAATACTCAAGATAAAAGGATGAAACGTGCAGGTTTAGGAAATCCTGATGCACCAGGATTTGAAAAATGGGCTGAGAACTTCAATAAAAATTCGTTTACAGAAGAAAGTCAGAAACGCACAAAGCGTATTATGTCATGGATTGAGAACCAAACGGGCGCATTTAAAAACTTAAGTATATTAGATGTAGGTGCTGCTTCAGGTTTATTTAGTATTCCTTTCGCAAAAGAGGGAGCTAAAGTTACGAGTCTCGAACCATCAACTGTATTACATGAGATGTTAAAAGATAATGCACAGCATTATGATGCTTCAATTGAGACGATAAATCAGTCATTTGAATCAGTATCAGCTTCAGATTTAAATAATGTAGATTTTGTCTTTGCATCTATGTGTCCAGCAGTAACAACTTGGGAAGCGGTTCAAAAAGCCATTGATATCGCAAATCAGTTTGTTTATGTGAGTTTAATAGCAGGGTCTAAAGAAAACTCAATTGTAGATGAGGTGACTGCATTTTTAGAAATGAAACCCTCACCCATGACAGCCGATATGTATTATTTAATGCAACTACTGTATTGTAATAATTATACCTATGACACATTAATTGAACATCACACTCAGCATACTGAAAAAAGTGTTGAAGAAGTCATGCAACAATTACCATCATGGTTAAAAGAAGTAGAAATTGAAATAGATCATCAACAAATGGAAAGTATTGAACAATACTTACAAGATAAATATGGAGATAACGTCCCATTAACGACAGGTGGTAAATTTGGGAAGGTATTAATACATCTTTAAAATTTAAAAATATATAGAGTGAATCGGAATACTGTTCTGACAACATTTATGTGAACAGTATTTCTTTTTTTTATAATTTATTCCGATATATCGTTGACACATTTCGATATATCGCTTAATATAATGATATATCGAAATGATAATTAAAGAAGGGTGATATTTATGTTCAGAAGAAGACCAGAAATGATGAGACAACATATTGAAAAATTTGAAGGATTTGATTTTGGAAGAGGCGCTGCTGGCTTTGGTGGTCCAAGAGGTGGCGGTCGAGATCGCTTTTTCAAAAAAGGAAATTTACAATTTGTCATTCTTAAAATGTTGAAAGAAGAATCTAGACATGGTTATCAAATTATTAAAGATTTAGAAGAACGTTTCAAAGGATTTTATGCACCGAGTCCTGGTTCAGTTTATCCCATTTTACAAATGTTAGAGGATAGAGAATTTGTTTCTATTTCTAAAGACGGGAAAAAGAAAGTTTATTCAATAACTGAAGAAGGCGAAAAATTCTTGGATGAAAATATTGATAATGATGCATTTACTCAAAGAATGGAACAATTCCAAAATATTGATTTTGAACAATTGAAAGCTTCTCGTGAACAATTACATGAAGTATTTCAAGGTTTTATGAAAGCAAGTCAACGCGCTTTACAAGATGAAGAATTGAAAAAAGAGTTTGATCAATTTGTAGAAGAAACAAAAGAACGTTTGAAAAAATTTTCCGAATAGAAATAGATAATGGAGGGTTTTGGAATGAATATAAAAGATGTTAAAAAGGTAGGTATTATTGGTGGAGGACCTGGAGGATTGATGTTAGGTCTTCTATTACAACAACAAGGGTTCGAGGTTTCTATATTTGAAAAAGCTGGGTTAGATATTAATAGAGACCGTGGTGGATCATTAGATATACACGAAGTAAGTGGACAGTTACCATTGAAAGAAGCGGGTATGATTCATCGATTTAGAGAACTTGCACGTTTTGAAGGCGAAGATACACGCGTATTAGATAAAGATGGGAAAGTGTATTATGAAGAAACTGCTGACCCAGAAGTTGAAGGTGGTCGTCCAGAGATTGATCGTGGTGAACTTTGCGATATCATTAGTGAACAATTAAAAGAGGGCACTGTCGTATATGGCAAAACGTTTGAATCGCTTACTCGATTAGATGATGGACAAGTTAAAGTTTCATTCGTTGAAGGAGACACAGCTACGTTTGATTTCGTGGTAGGTGCTGATGGGGCATTTTCAAAAGTGAGACCTTATTTAGCAAATGTGGACGTTGAGTATAATGGTATTTCAATGGTGGAACTGAATGTAGAGGATGTGTATACCCAATATCCTGATTTGGCTGAGTTTAATAAACACGGTAAAATGATGGCATTTGGTGACCACAAAGCGATACTCGGCCAAGTGAATGGCGATGGCAGAATTAAAGTATATATGTCATATCAAATGGATTATGACGAATTTGATAAATTTAAAGGGATGAACAAGTCAGAAATTAAAGAACAGTTATTGAGCGATTTCGAAGATTGGCATCCAGAATTAAAAAAATATATTGAATATGCAGGCGATGATATATTATTACGTCGCATATATAAATTACCTATTGGTTTTAAATGGGAAAATCAACCTAATGTTACTTTAATTGGAGATGCAGCACATCTTATGAGTCCATTTGCGGGCGAAGGCGTGAATATGGCATTTTACGATGCGTATTTATTAGCTGAAGCGCTTAAAGAAAATGACGAGTTACAGATGGCTTTAAAAGAATACGAAGACAATATGTATGAAGCATCAGAACAAAGTGCGCGTGAGTCTCAAGCTAACTTGGAAGAAATGTTTGGTGACAATGCTGCACAAAAATTTGGAGATTTCTTTAATCAAATAGGTGAGTTATTTGAAGAACATCAATCACATAAATAAATAGATATTTAAAAAATGCCGGCTGGTTGTCTTGAACCAGTCGGCATTTCATGTACTTCCGAACGAGGAAATAATTTAACTTCGCCGGAAAGATAGACGGGCTACGAAAAGCAGGTTTTTCGGCAGAAATACTCAAAACCTAAGCGCTTTTCTTTGCACCTTAATTTTTATTTACTGATGCGTCGTAGATTGAGTCTACAGCGTCACCTAATGCTTTATCGAATTCTTCTTGTGATTGGCTAGCACGTAAGTCACTAGCTAATGCACGTGAGAAGCTTGCGATTAATTCATCGTTTTCTTTTAATAATTTGTTAGCTTCATCTCTGCTGTAACCACCAGATAATACAACTACACGTACAACGTTTTGATGTTCAGCTAATTCTTTATATAAGTTAGGTTCAGTAGGAATAGTTAATTTTAACATTACAAGTTGATCATCATTCAATGAATCTAAGCCTTTTTTGATTTCAGCTTTTAATACCTTTTCAATTTCAGCTTTATCTTTAGCATTAATGTTAACTTCTGGTTCAATGATTGGTACTAAACCTTTAGCAATGATTTTTTTAGCGAATTCAAATTGTTGTTCAACAACATCTTTGATACCTTGTTCGTTTAATTCTAAGATGTTAGAACGCATTTTAGTACCGAAGATATGACGTTCGTTGGCACGGTCTAATGTTTCGTCTAAGTCATTGATTGGTTTCATTAATTGAACACCGTTTTGTTGTTCAGCAAGACCTTTATCAACTTTTAAGAAAGGAACAATGCCTTTGTCTGCTAAGTAGTCACCAGTGTATTTCCCTTCAACTTCGCGATCCATTGTTTGTTCGAAGAGAATGGCACCTAAGATTTTATCAGGTGAAAATGAAGGTGAAGTCACCACGCGCGTACGCATATCGTGAACAAGTTGGAACATCTCATCTTCATTGCTATATTGGTCTTCATTAACGCCATATTCTTTAAGCGCTTTAGGTGTACTACCGCCACTTTGGTCTAACGCAGCGATAAACCCTTTACCATTAGTCATTTTTTCTAATTGTTCTTTATTCATACTTTCCACTCCTTAACATAACTTTCACTTACAGTATGATAAAAATTATATTTTATCTCAAGTTTTTCAACTCGAAATTTATGTGAAACTGTCTTGAATCGTGTATGAAGTCATAAATTTGACGAAAATTAGAATTATATTGATGGCAATGTAAAAAGATGGACATAAATTAATTGAGAGCCGTACACACGTTTTAATTCAATTTTCAAAATAGTATGTTATTCTATGTTTATAAATAATTAGTAATAATATAAATATATTACTTAATTATGTACTTTATGAAATTTAATAGTAATAAATTTAAATTTATATTTTGTGTGTTTGGGAGGCGACAGGGTATGAATAAAAAGAAAGTTCTAGCTGTTTTTGCTACAAGTGCATTACTATTATCAGCTTGCAGTCATGATGAAGGACAAGAGAATAAAACGAACGATGAAGATAAAGGGGATAAACAATCAACTAAACAATCTAGTAAGAAACAAAGTGACAATGCGGTTCAATATCCAAAAGATGGTGTAAAAGGCATTTATGTGGCGAGTGGTTCTACTAAAGATGAGAAAATGGATGAACTGATTCAATACATTAAAGATTCTAAACTGAATTCAATGGTTATAGACGTTAAAGATGATGCTGGTAACATCACAATGAAGTTCCACACTGGAAATAAACTCATAGACAAAAACGAAATGGATCTTGCTGAAGCAAAGCCACTTTTAAAGAAATTGAAGAAAAACAATATTTATCCAATCGCACGTATTGTTACCTTCAAAGATACTAAATTGGCTAAGGAACATCCTGAATGGTCATTTAAAGATAAAGATGGGTCAGTTTGGGAGAATGGTAAAGGCGATAGCTTTGTTAATCCGTTTGTAAAAGATGTTTGGAAATATAATGTTGCAATTTCTAAAGCTGCAGCAAAGGCTGGGTTCCGTGACATTCAATACGACTATGTTCGATTCCCTGAAGGCTTTGAAAATGAAGCAAGCAATTTAGATTATGATAGAGGCGACTATCAAAATAGTAAGTTAAGTTCTGGAGACCAACGTGTAGATACTGTAACTAAATACTTAGAATATGCACATAAAGAATTGAAACCATATCATGTTAAAATTTCTGCAGATGTCTTCGGATATTCAGCATTAGTTAAAAATGCGCCAGGTATTGGACAAAGTTTCCCTAAAATCTCTAAAAATGTAGATGCGATATCTTCGATGATTTATCCATCTCATTGGAGTCCGGGAGACTTTGGGTTAAAAGCACCAGATACAGAACCTTATAAAACAGTGAATCGTTACATTCAACGTGAAAATAGTATTTTAAATAAATTAGGTAACGATAAACCGAAATCAAGACCGTGGATCCAAGATTTTACTGCCTCTTATTTAGGTGAAGGTAAGTATAAGGAATATGATGCACAAGCCATTTCAGATCAAGTTCAAGCGCTTAAAGACAATGGTATCAATGAGTTCTTAATTTGGAATGCAGCTAATGACTATACAAATGGACCTAATTATCACCCTAAAAAAGAAAAAATTAAAGACAAAGGTGAAAAAAAGCATAAGCATAAAGACTCAAAAGAAGATAAACAAAATCAAAGTAATTAGTATATATTTCAATCATCTTAGTGCCATTTCATATTGGGCGCTAAGATGATTTTTGCATTAAAAAACTCAGTAAGACTACGATAGCGTACGCCTTACTGAGCATTTATTACTTATTCAAATGAATTAGAATAACATTTTGTCGCTTCCGAACGTATCGCCCAATGCTTGTTGCGCTAATACGTTGAGATAGTTCCAAGGACGGTCATAATCAGGTTGGAAGAAGAAATCTTGTACAGCAAATTGTTCTAAAGTGAAACCAGCTGATATCGCAATAGAAATTGTATTGATAGAAGCTGTTACATCTTCAGTAGACATCACTTGTCCACCTAAAATTTTATGACTATCTTCATCGTAAATGATTTTCATATGAACTTTTGTATCATCTTGCATAAATTTAGGATGAATAAGTTCTTCTACATATTTCTGACCTAGATTACCATCATAACTATCCGCTTCAGTACCATGGACACCTGTTTGTCCGAATTTATAATCAAATAATTGTAATCCGGATGTACCAGATACTCTAGGCATTGTCATATCGTTACCAGTCATGTTTTTCGCTGCAACAACGCCTTGACGACGAGAATTGGTTGCGAGCGCGATATAACGATCCTCATTAACTGGTGCAAATGGTACAAGCGTTGCGTCACCACCTGCGTATACATCTTTAGCAGATGTTTGTTGTTGATGATCGATATTGATAATACCTTTTTTACCTAAATCAATTTTGCCATCTAACCATTCTGTAGCAGGTTCAACACCCACTGCGAATAATACGGTATCTGCTTCGTATTCAGCTTTATCTGTCACAACTTTTGTCACATTACCATCGTTGTCACCTGAAAGTGATTGAACGGTTTCGCCACCCTTGAAATAAAGACCGTGTTGTTTAGAATTTTCTTCTAAAATATCAGTGAATTCTTTATCAAGGTAAGTGTTTAAAATTCTATCTGCAATATCAACAATTGTTGTTTCAATACCTGCTTTAGCAAAGGCTTCAGCAGCTTCAATACCAATGTAGCCACCGCCTACAACAACTGCTTTTTTAGCTTGTGGCATACGTTGTTTAATTTGATCTGCCCATTCACGACCTCGCATAAATAAGACGTTATTATATTGATCTATACCATCAACAGGGGGTGTGACAGGTTTGCCACCTGGACTTAAGAACAATTTATCATAGGACACTTCGTTAGATTGACCGTTTTGTTCTACGGTAATCACTTTTTTATCAGTGTCTAAGTCAGTCACAGTACTATTAGTATGAATGTTCACACCTTGTTCTTCATAAGAAGATGTTGAAGCATAGTGTAATGTATCAAGTGAAGGAGAAACATTTTCTAAATAACTTTGAATTCCACAAGATAGGAATGAAGGTTTATCGCCACTTTCAAATACTTCGATTTCAGCACTTGAATCTTCTTTTAAAAGGGTTTCAATGGCTTCATAACCTGCATGTGACGTACCAACAACTACATATTTCATAATCTAACTCCTCCTTAAAGAATGTATATCTATTTACAATTAATAT
This sequence comes from Staphylococcus sp. HMSC62A08, assembly GCF_001839105.1. Taxonomy (NCBI): domain Bacteria; kingdom Bacillati; phylum Bacillota; class Bacilli; order Caryophanales; family Staphylococcaceae; genus Staphylococcus; species Staphylococcus sp. HMSC62A08. The sequence continues at coordinate 120,924 of NZ_KV840027.1, forward strand.
GCATAAGATTAATTTAGTGTTTACAATACTTTATTTTCCCTTTAAAGCCTTGTTTATTCATTTGTTACTTGTTTCAAAGTTATTTTTCAAAAAATCGTCATAAAAAAAGGCCGAAACAATAGTGATTTGGCACTATCTTTCGACCAGTTATAAAAGTAATTAAGGTTGTTCGATTATGAAGTTTTGAGTAAAGACTTACGTCTAGCGATCAATAATCCGCCTGCGAGTAGTGAGGTAGTTGCTGCGACTTCTGTGCCTCGATTACTGTCATGATTACCACTTTCTGGAAGTGTCTGTTTAGATTGCTCCGGTAGATCAGAAGACTGCACATTTCCAACGTAGAACGCGTTAAGTTCTCTAGCAGAATCTACTGATGTGTCAGTGTTTGTCGCATGATGTGTTTCTTTATAAGTTTTAGTTGTAATACCTTGTCCTGTATAACAATCTTTATTATTTAAAGTACTATACTCACCATAGTTTCCACTTTTATATTGAACTTCTCCATTTTTGTAGACTTTATATGTGCCTACACCTGCACCAGATTTATTACTAATGTCGATTTTGTAGTAATCTCCTTTATCTTTGACAGTTTTGAAATTCTGTAAGTAGGGATTGCCACCGCTGTTTTTCATAGCTTGTTGTGCTACATGTTTTGCATTATTTGCAGTTACTTCATCCGCTTTTGCTTCAGAAATATTTACAGTGGAAAATAATACTGCACTTGTTAAAACAGTTGATGCAAGAAGAACAATCTTGTTCACAATGATAACCCCTTTTCGAATTAGAGAATTTAGAATTTGATAGAATGTTTTCTACGCTTTTAGTGTACCACCTGAATCGAATAATCATACCGCTTTAAATGAAACCACATCGAAACTTTAAGGTAAGTTAAAAAAGTTAATATAAACTCATAAATGTTTATTTGAAATCGTAGGAATACAAATCGCCATCAATACCATGAAAATAATATGAGCAACCATCCACCAGAAGTATTCAGGCCAGCTAAATGTAAAGAATGAACGTTGTGCTATAGCGATTAAAAAAGGGTACATAATAATAAAAATAATTATTAAAGGAAAGTATGCTAAATAGTAAAGTGACTTTGAATATTGATAAATGATTAAAAATATGACATAAATCGTAAACCCAATACATAGATGAATCAGACCTTCGACAATGATAGGTACGTTTTTGGGATCTACAAGAAAATCAATATTAAGCAATAACTGTGTTAAATGTGTTGATTGTAAAAGGACATCCATCACCATCGTAGTGATTAATAGAAGTGCACTTATGATGAATGCACATAGTAAGTGATAACCGTATCTTAACCACATATCATTTCCTCCAATCATTGTATTACTTATTTTAATTCCCGTATCCATTATGTTTATACATCATTGCTTATCAAGTTAATTTCATATTTAAATTAATGAAGAAGTTTAATTTTTTAATTATTCTGAAAATATTTACAAATCAGAAAATTATTAGTATATTGATTACTACCATAATATCAAGAATTCATTTTGAGACTGATAGAAATATAAAAAGAGAGTGTTTAGATGGACTAAAAACAGTATGAAGAATGAATGATAATTCATAGGGAAGGTGAATTTATCATGAGTAAAGCAGAAAAACTAATAAATGAAGATGGAGAATATTTCGCGAAATCAGGACGAATCAAATATTATCCTTTAGCTATTGATCATGGCTTTGGTGCCACATTAGTTGATGTAGACGGAAAAGAATATATTGATCTCTTATCAAGTGCCAGTTCACAAAATATTGGACATGCACCTAAGAAAGTGACCGACGCGATTAAAAGACAAGCAGAAAAATTTGTGCACTATACGCCAGCTTATATGTATCATGAGCCGCTAGTTCGTCTATCTAAAAAGTTATGCGACATTGCGCCAGGCGATGATGAGAAAAGAGTGGCATTTGGTTTAACAGGATCAGATGCTAATGATGGCATTATCAAATTTGCACGTGCTTATACTGGACGGCCGTATATTATCAGTTTTACGAATGCTTATCATGGTTCAACATTCGGTGCATTATCGATGTCAGCCATTAGTTTAAACATGCGTAAACATTACGGACCATTACTCAACGGTTTCTATCATATTCCATTTCCTGATAAATATAGAGGGATGTTCGAGCAATCACAACCTAATACAGTTGAAGAATATTTGGCTCCTCTTAAAGAGATGTTTGCAAAGTATGTGCCAGCTGAGGAAGTTGCATGCATCGTGGTTGAGACGATTCAAGGTGACGGTGGGTTGTTAGAGCCAGTGCCGGGTTATTTTGAAGCATTACAAAACTTATGCCACCAACATGGTATTTTAATCGCTGTTGATGATATCCAACAAGGACTTGGTCGTACTGGCACATGGAGTTCTGTATCGCATTACAATTTTACGCCAGACCTCATCACATTTGGAAAGTCCTTAGCAGGTGGATTGCCAATGTCAGCGATTGTAGGCCGTAAAGATATCATGGAATGTCTTGAAGCACCGGCACATTTATTTACAACTGGAGCGAATCCAGTAAGTTGTGAAGCAGCTTTGGCCACAATTGAAATGATCGAAGAAGAAGATTTATTAACGGCTTCCACTGAAAAGGGGAACTACGTACGTCAGCGTATGAATCAATGGGTTAAACAATATGAAAGTGTAGGAGACGTGCGAGGTGTAGGATTATCAATAGGTATTGATATTGTGTCTGATAAAAAAGAAAAGACACGTGATCCAGAAGCGGCTTTAAAGATATGTAATGATTGCTTTAAACATGGCGTTGTGATTATTGCTGTAGCCGGCAATGTTTTACGATTCCAACCTCCACTAGTGATTACTTATGAACAACTTGATCAAGCGCTCGACACCATTGAAAATGCCCTTCAAGCTTTGCAACAAGGTAAACTAGATCAATATGAAATTACAGGTCAAGGATGGTAATCATCAAATCATGAAATTGTAGCACAAGTAAAGAAAAATAAGTTAAATTAGCAACAATAAATATGTAATATGCCTCGCTATGCATCATTTAATGGTCATAGCGAGGCTTTAGTATATTGAATCTATAACAATTGGATATTAAAGAAATACTTGATAATAAGTAATTGTGTTTTATCATGTTATCAATTTATTTGAATGCACTAGTAATGATTTTATTCATAATAGTTGCTAATTCATTAGGTTTCTCTATACATCCTCTATTAACCCAATCTTGTATTACTCCGAAAATGGCATTACTGATAAAAATTAATAAGAAATACTTTTCTTTTGTCGTTAACAACTTTGTATTTAAGATGGGTACGATATTGATTTCTATATTTCTTTGTAATACTTTTTTGATTTCTTGATGCAACTTATGTGCACTGTTATCACCTAATAATATTAATATAAGAGACCCACTTGTTGACCAGAACTTAATAGCATTTTCAAAAAAATAAGTTTGTGAGGAAAATTCTTCTTTTAATAATTCTCTTTTTCCTTTTTTTAATAGTTCATTTAGATGAGAATAAATAAAATGTTCTTTATCATTATAGTGTGAATAAAATGTTGTTCTACTGATTTGACTTTCTTTACAAATGTCTTTCACAGTTATGGTCTCATATGTTTTTATTTTTAAAAGTCTCATCATTCCATTACGAATACGATTTTGAGTTTTGGTTACACGGATATCCCTAATATCTCTTTCTCTCATTATGATCCACCTTTTAGTGAACAATTAATGTAAATGTGTTCGCTTTTTAATAATTTTTATCACTATAATTACATAAAACTCTTAACATTAAATATATATAAACTGTAAGTCATGTCAACAAAGGAGGCAATTTGTATGGATCGAAGCATTGCTAGCTTGTACGAAGTGGTAAAATCATATGGAACACATAAAGTGTTAAATCGTATTACTTTAGAAATTAATAGAGGAGAACTTCTTGGTTTAATTGGACCTAGTGGTTCAGGTAAGACGACAACGATAAAATGTTTACTTGGTATGGAAAATTTCGATTCTGGTTCAGCTGAAATTTTCAAACAAAAAATACCTAATCGTCAAGTTTTAAATAAAATCGGTTATATGGGGCAAACAGATGCACTTTATGAAAATTTAACTGCTTATGAAAACTTAGACTTCTTTGGTCACCTTTCAGAATTAAAAGGTAAAGAATTGGAAGACAACATTAAGAAAAATATGTCTTTAGTTGATTTAGAAAACACATTAAACAAAAAGGTTAATCAATTTTCAGGGGGAATGAAACGCCGACTATCTTTAGCAATGGCTTTGCTTGGTCAACCCGATTTAATCATATTAGATGAGCCGACAGTAGGAATCGACCCTAAGTTACGTAATCAGATTTGGACACAATTAAAAAATATAGTCGATAAAGGAAAAAGTGTGGTAGTAACCACTCATGTTATGGATGAAGCTGAGCGTTGTGATAAGGTTGGCTTAATTATAGAAGGTAGATTGTTTGCCTTAGATACTCCTATAAATCTAAAAAAGAAATTTAACGCTGATACGATTGAAGAAGTATTTATAAAAGCCGAGGAGGTGAGTTCATCTTGAAACTTTTCGCAATAGTCAAACGTGTTATGAAGGAATTACTTCGTGATAAACGTACGCTTGCACTTATGTTTTTAGCTCCCATGCTGATATTGACATTGATGTATTTCGTCTTTAATGGTAATGAAGAAGACTTGAAAATTGGTATAGATCATTCAGTGTCATCTAATATTACAAACCACCTTCCTTCTTCAAATTTAGATATTAAAAAATATAAAACACAAAAAGATATTAAATCTAAAATAGAAGACGACAATTTAGATGGGTTTATATATCAAAAAAGTCATACACTTCATGTGACTTATACAAATGAAGATCCTAGTAAATCTAATCAGATTAAACAAATGATTGGCCAAGCAATTCAGAAAGATAGACTTAGTAGTGTAAAGAAAGTTTCTGAAAAAATGCCAAAGTCAATGCAAATGAAGAATAAGCAAGATATTGATATATCTAATCATTATTTATATGGTGATTCTAATAGCAACTATTTTGATAAAATGTTTCCTATTTTAATGGGATTCTTTGTATTCTTATTTGTATTTTTAATTTCGGGCATTACATTATTAAGAGAACGCACTACAGGAACATTAGAACGTGTTTTATCTACTTCTATTCGTCGTACGGAAATTGTTTCAGGTTATCTTATAGGCTACGGAATTTTCGCTATCATTCAAACACTGATTATAGTGTTATTTTCAATTTATCTTCTTAGTATTCATTTAGCGGGTAGTTTAGTATATGTAATTTTAATTAATATATTATTAGCCATTACCGCATTATCAATGGGGATTTTCATTTCTACATTTGCTAATTCAGAATTTCAAATGATTCAATTTATTCCACTATTTGCTGTGCCACAAGTATTCTTTTCAGGTATATTTCCTTTAGAAAATATGCCCCATTGGCTTAGCAATATAGGATATTTATTCCCATTGCGATATGCTGGTAATGGTTTAATAAACGTAATGATAAAAGGACAAGGATGGACTCATATTTGGTTCGATTTACTTATACTCACATTATTTATAATTGTGTTTATCGCTTTAAATATTATTGGATTAAAACGTTATAGAAAAGTATAAAAGTGTATTGTGAGGTATGTGAAATCGAAACATCTTATTATATATTGATGAAAAATGACGTGTAAATACGTAGTATTGAATATAAAAGTAGCAGTAAGAAGATTCTAGCTGAAATCGTCTTACTGCTATTATTTTTGGAAATTATGTCCCAAGCTCTATAATATGAATTATTTTGGTACGTGATACTCTTCTTCTTCATTTTTCTTAGAATGTTTTAGGCCATAGAGTAAATAAATCACAATACCTATAAAGAACCAAATTAAAGTATATAATTTAGCTTCATGACTTAAACCCCAGAATACAAGTAATACGAGCACAAATGTAATCGCAGGTAAAACGGGATATAATGGTAATTTAAAAGCTGGTTTAGGTAAATCTTTACCTTCACGTTTTCTTAGACGATACATTGCAAGTGATACAAACATAAATGCAACTAATGTACCTGCAGAAATCAATTGCGCTAAGAAAGTGAATGGGAACATTGACCCAATTAATACACCAATAATTGTTAAAATCACTAATGCTCTATTAGGTAAATGTTTATGATTTAAATGACTCAACCATGCAGGGAGTAAGCCATCACGACCAAATGAATATAATAGACGAGATCCGGCTAACATCATACCTATTAAAGCCGTAAACATACCGATCACCGAGATAGCTTGAACAACTGCTGCGATGATACCGTGACCACTTTGACGTAATGCCCAACCTACAGGTTCAGCGTTACCAGCATATTTAGAATAGTGGAACATACCAACTAATACTAAGGCTACAGCTACAAATAGTACAATTGCGACAACTAAAGATCCTAAAATACCTCTAGGCATCGTTTTTTGAGGATTAATTGCCTCTGCAGAGTTAGCCGCAATTGAGTCAAATCCGATATATGCTAGGAATATCATTGAGACACCAGCGTATACACCTTGCCATCCACCGAAGTGACTGCCTGAAGCAGTGACTTTATGCTCAGGAATAAATGGTACGTAATTACTGAAATGAATTGCTGTTAAACCAACAATCACGAAAAGGATAATCGCTAACACTTTAAGTATAACTAGAATATTTTCAAGACGTGCAGCTTCACTCATACCACGAGAAAGTAATAAAGCAGTCAAGATAATAACCACCGCTGCAATAATATCAATGACGCCACCATCACTACCAAATGGATTCGATAAAGCTTTAGGTAAGCTAATTCCAAGTGGTGCAATAAGTCCTCTTAAGTTAGCTGAAAAACCTGACGCTACGAAAGCAACTGCAATAAAGTATTCTGCTAAGAGAGCCCATCCAGCAACCCATCCGAAGAGTTCGCCAAATAATACGTTAATCCAAGAATAAGCTGAACCTGCGAAAGGCATAGTTGATGCCATTTCAGCATATGTGAATGCTACAAGTCCTGCCACGATAGCTGCTAATAAAAAGGATGGTCCTGCATGCTCTGCAGCTACCACCCCAGGTAAGGTGAAAATTGATGTTGAAACGATGGTACCTACACCTAATGCAAGGAAATCACGCACACGCAACGTACGTTTAAGGTGTCCATCTTTGTTTTGATAAATTGTTGGATTCTCTTTTCGAGTAATCCGGTTAAAGAAACTTGCCATAATGAACCTCCACTGATTAAAAAGTAATCTATTTCGAACAGCTATTTAAATTGTTTAATATTCTTGAAAAACGCTTTATTAACAATATGAATGATGAGCTATTTCTAATAATTTATATCATAGCACAGAATAATGTGTTTTTATCTAAAAATTCTGAAAAATTAAAGCTTTTTATGTCTATTTGATGAATAAATCAAACTTAAGCTTATCGCGAAATGATAAACTTGATTATATCAGATATCTGAAAAATAAGAATAGCTTTTTAAAAGGAATTTTTACCAATATTTTACAAATTACATTTAAACAGTGTAAAACTAATAAATTAACAATTAGCATTTAAAAGGTGTATGATAATTTTGAAGAAAATTGAAAAGAGGTGGGTAGACATTTCACTAGATAAATATCTCACTCAAAACATTTATCAATTTAAAGAAATAGCAATTGCATTGACGTTTGTTGGTGGATATGTAGATGCCTATACCTTTTTAGAACGAGGTGGAACTTTAGCGGCTGGACAAACAGGTAATATCATCTTTTTAGCTTCTGAAGTGTCACATCATAACCTTAATGGTGGTCTTTTAAAAATTATTTCAGTACTCTCCTTTATGATTGGCGTCATGTTTGTTTCATTGATACATGCTAAGATTGCGACAAGATATTGGCGTTTAATCGCGTTACTACCAATCACAATTAGTAGTATCGTTGTTGGTTTCACTCCGAGTACAGTATCTAATTTATTTATTATTCCGCCACTCGCATTTAGTATGGCCATGCTAACTACCGCTTTCAGTAAAATCGAAGGCGAAGGTTATGCAAATACCTTTTCAACTGGTAATTTAAAAAAAGGCGTTGTCGCATTAAGTGAATATATGATAAATAAAGATAAAGTACAATTGAGTAAATCGTTACTTTACATTAGAATAGTAATAAGTTTTGTTGTGGGGGCAATTGTATCTGCGTTACTTCAAAAATTTATGGGAATCTATACCATAATTAATTGCTGCAATCATTTTACTGGGTGTCTTAATATTTTATAGCTTCCTCATTTATCGCAGAGAACGTAATATACAGTAATATTAATTTGCATAAGGATGAGAATAAATGGAAATTAAACAAATAAAATATTTCGTAGAAGTTGTTCGCCAAGGTGGAATGACACAAGCATCTGAACATTTATATATTGCTCAATCAACGATAAGTAAAGCGATCAAGAACATTGAAAATGAATACGATATTACTTTATTCGACCGTTCTCAGAAACAAATTAAACTCACTGACATTGGGCAAACATTTTATGATAACAGTTTAGAATTTTTAGCATTATTTGAAAAGCTTTCATTAGAAATGAATGATGTGGTGAATGTTCAAAAAGGTCACATTAAAATAGGTCTGTCACCTATGATGAATGTGCAAATGTTTACGAATGCCCTCAACCAGTTTCATAAGTTATATCCGAATGTGACGTATGAAGTGATTGAAGGCGGAGGTAAAATAGTTGAGAATTTAACTGCCAATGACGAAGTAGATATCGGAATCACTACTTTACCAGTAGATCACACGCTATTCCATTCAATTCCTTTATACAATGAGGAATTACTACTTGTGGTAAGTAATGATCATCACCTTGCACATTTGAAAAAGGTCGACTTAGCTGAACTGAAAGATGAAGAATTCGTACTCTTCCATGATGATTATTATTTAAAAGACCAGATTATCGAAAATTGTAAACGCATAGGCTTTTACCCTAAAACGGTGGCAAACATCTCACAAATCAGTTTTATTGCCAATATGATTCAACAAGGTATAGGTATCAGTATCGTACCAGAAAGTTTAGTACATTTAATGGGGGATAATGTTACGTCTATACAGTTAGAAAATGTAGAGCTCTCTTGGCATCTAGGTGCGATTTGGAGAAAGGATGCATACCTGAATTTTGTTACGCGCCAATGGATTGATTTTATATCACAACTTGAGCCTATTAAATAGAATACGTTTAATCTGTTTGAGTTATTAATCATAGACTTAATATAAACTGGATAATAAATTCCAAAATACAAAGCTCCTAAAATGTAGTGAATGAATACTTCGTTTTAGGAGCTTATTTTATGTTGTTACCTCACTGTTTAAACACGTAATGTAATATGACTGATTACGTTTTTCTATAGATGAACCATTCCTTTTAAGAATAGTAATAATCGTTATTATGTATTTTATTAATACTTCGTTGTGTACTATAATTGTAAATGTAATGAAGTTGGTCACTAAATACTATATTTTGTATAAATTGTAACAAATTTGTCACTGAAATGACGAATATATAAAGAAGTAGAATTAAAATTCTAGTTATTTTAATGAAAATATTATAAAAATAAAACTAAGCACATCATTGTGTAACTTTATTTCGAAGGAGTTCGTTAAAATGAAAAAATTTAGTAAAAAAGTAGTATTAATTGGTGATGGATCAGTAGGTTCTAGCTATGCGTTTGCAATGGTCACACAAGGTATAGCAGATGAATTTGTCATCATTGATATTGCGAAAGATAAAGTGGAAGCTGACGTGAAAGATTTAAATCACGGCGCGCTTTATAGTGCATCACCTGTTACAGTCAAAGCGGGAGAATACAGCGATTGTAAAGATGCAGATTTAGTTGTTATTACAGCTGGTGCGCCACAAAAGCCAGGGGAAACACGCTTACAACTCGTCGAAAAAAATACAAAAATCATGAAAAGTATCGTTTCAAGCGTGATGGATAGTGGTTTCGATGGCTTCTTCTTAATCGCAGCGAATCCTGTAGATATCTTAACACGTTATGTTAAAGAAGTGACTGGTTTACCAGCAGAACGCGTCATTGGTTCAGGAACAGTATTAGATAGTGCTAGATTTAGATATCTTATTAGCCAAGAGTTAAATGTTGTACCTTCTAGCGTTCATGCAAGCATTATTGGTGAACATGGTGATTCTGAATTAGCTGTATGGTCACAAGCTAATGTTGCAGGTATTTCAGTATTTGATACTTTAAAAGAACAAACAGGCAGTGAAGCAAAAGCTGAAGAATTATACGTTAATACAAGAGATGCAGCTTACGACATTATCCAAGCTAAAGGCTCTACTTATTACGGTATTGCTTTAGCACTTTTACGAATCTCTAAAGCATTATTAAATAATGAAAATAGTGTTTTAACTGTGTCAAGTCAATTAAATGGGGAATATGGACATAAAGGGGTTTATTTAGGAGTTCCAACACTTATTAATCAAAATGGGGCAATTAAAGTATATGAAACACCTTTAAGTGATGATGAAAAACAATTATTCGATCAATCAGTGAGCACATTAGAAGAAACATATGAATCAATTAAGCATTTAGTGTAAAGGTTTTAAAATTAAAAGAGGATAGCTAGGAAATTAAATTTTTGAAAGGATATGAAAATAAATGGCTGACAAACAATATTCAGCAGCAGATATGGTAATTGATACTTTAAAAAATAATGGAGTTGAATACGTATTCGGTATTCCGGGAGCTAAAATAGATTACTTATTTGACGCATTAGAAGATGATGGTCCAGAATTGATTGTTACACGTCATGAACAAAACGCAGCAATGATGGCACAAGGTATCGGACGCTTAACAGGTAAACCGGGAGTAACACTTGTAACAAGTGGCCCTGGAGTTAGTAATTTAACAACTGGTTTACTCACTGCTACATCTGAAGGTGATCCAGTGTTAGCAATTGGTGGTCAAGTTAAACGTAATGATTTATTACGCTTAACTCACCAAAGTATTGATAATGCATCATTATTAAGATCAACTACGAAATACAGCGCAGAAGTTCAAGACCCAGAATCATTATCAGAAGTTATGACAAATGCCATGCGCACAGCAACGTCAGGCAAAAATGGAGCAAGTTTTATTAGTATTCCGCAAGACGTTATCTCTGCACCAGTTGAAGCGCAAGCAATTTCGCTTTGTCAGCAACCTCAACTCGGTGTACCAACTGAAAAAGATGTTCAAATAGTCATTGATAAAATCAAAAATGCAAAATTCCCAGTTCTTTTAGCTGGAATGAGAAGTTCAAGCCAAGCAGAAACGGAAGCTATACGTCTTTTAGTTGAAAAAACAAATCTCCCTGTCGTTGAAACATTCCAAGGTGCAGGTGTCATTAGTCGAGAATTAGAAAATCATTTCTTCGGACGTGTAGGTCTTTTCAGAAACCAAGTTGGTGACGAATTATTAAGAAAAAGTGATTTAGTCGTTACAATTGGTTATGATCCAATCGAATATGAAGCAAGTAATTGGAACAAAGAATTAGACACTAAGATTATTAATATCGATGAAGCACAAGCAGAAATTACTAATTATATGCAACCAGTTAAAGAATTAATTGGAAATATTGCTGGAACAATTGAATTAATCTCTAATCATGTAGATGAACCATTCATCAATCAAGACCATTTAGATGAACTTGAAAAATTAAGAGCTGAAATCATTGAAGCAACGGGTATTAAAGCTACACACAAAGATGGTGTGATGCATCCAATTGAAATTATTGAAACGATGCAAAAGGTATTAAGCGATGATACAACAGTGACTGTTGACGTAGGAAGTCATTACATTTGGATGGCACGTAAATTTAGAAGCTATAATCCAAGACATTTATTATTTAGTAATGGTATGCAAACATTAGGTGTTGCACTTCCTTGGGCTATTTCAGCAGCGCTTGTTCGTCCAAATACACAAGTCGTTTCAGTAGCTGGTGACGGTGGTTTCTTGTTCTCAGCCCAAGATTTAGAAACAGCGGTACGTAAAAACTTAAATATCATTCAATTAATTTGGAATGATGGACGCTACAACATGGTTGAGTTCCAAGAAGAAATGAAATATAAACGTTCTTCAGGCGTAGAGTTTGGTCCAGTTGATTACGTTAAATATGCTGAAGCATTTGGAGCTAAAGGATTACGTGTTTATAATCAAGAAGAATTAGAAGCGGCGATTAAAGAAGGTTATGAAACAGATGGTCCCGTAGTCATCGATATTCCAGTGAACTATGAAGATAATATGAAATTATCTACAAACATGTTACCGAATGCTTTAAATTAATTCGACAACGTATGTGATAGTACTATCATTTTCAAAAATAAAAGAACGCATTCTAAAGAGAAAGTTTAAATCTTTAGATTGCGTTTCTTAAAGTGTAAGAACGAGTGAATATTAATAGGAGTGAAATGAATAATGACTAATGTATTATATCAACACGGCACGTTAGGCACATTAATGGCAGGTTTATTAGAGGGAACAGCCTCTGTCAATGAGTTACTAGAACATGGAGATTTAGGTATTGGCACGCTTACTGGTTCAAATGGTGAGGTCATCTTTATAGATGGTAAAGCGTATCATGCAAATGAACATAAGGAATTTATTGAGTTAAATGGAGATGAAATGACACCATATGCCACTGTGACACAGTTTAAAGCGGATAACCAATTCCAATCTTCGAATAAAGACCAAGATGCGATATTTGAGGAAATTAAAGAACAAATGGTAAGCGAAAATATGTTTTCTGCAGTGAAAATCTCAGGAAAATTTAAGAAAATGCACGTACGTATGATGCCTGCACAAGAACCTCCGTATACGCGTTTAATTGACTCAGCACGTAGACAACCTGAAGAAACGAGAGAAGACATTAAAGGTGCAATTGTAGGCTTCTTTACCCCTGAATTATTCCATGGTGTGGGTTCCGCAGGTTTCCATATTCACTTTGCGAGTGATGAACGTGACTATGGTGGTCATGTACTAGACTTTGAAGTAGACGATGTTAAAGTCGAAATCCAAAACTTTGAAACATTTGAACAACATTTCCCTGTGAATGCGAAATCATTTACAGAAGCGCATATCGACTATAAAGATGTTGCAGATGAAATCAGAGAAGCTGAATAATATTTCGATTCCCAAAGACGTATCAATAACGCCTTTGGGATTTTTTTATGCTTTGATAACTATTTATTCACTTTCTGGTTGTGTGAATTGACGATGATAGGACTTTAAGAATATATAAACTGAGTCGAGATAGGGTGTTTCTAGTTGATGATAACGGGCACGTTCATAAATATATCCTTGAATCGCCTCGACTTCCAAAGGTTGTTGATTCATGACGTCATAATACATGCTTGTTCCCATCTCGTCTGGATAACCTTTATAAATTGCCATGATGTCATCAACCGTTTGCTTTGGAAAATGAATACCCTCAGACTGAGCAACTTTAAGACCATCTTCAAGAATGTTGCGACAAAGTTGACTCATTTCTGGCAATTGTAAAATTTTAGCAGTTTGATGACCAATCGCAGTGATTGAATTAATACCTAGATTAACTAGTAATTTATACCAAATTTTATGTTCGATATTATTTTCTAAAATAAGTTCAATTTTAGTAGAAGAAAGTAGTGTTTTTAATTCCCGTGTTTTTGGCGTATCTTGGACGTGAAGACGATAATCTCGAAAATGTGTAACCTGATTTGCTACTTTTTGACCACTAATGTAGACGACTGCTTGATGAACATGTTGGTATGGAATACGTTGCACTTGTCCGTATCCATTTTGCGCTAAAATAATTAAAGTATTTGGATGTGCGAGTGCTTTTAATTGATTAATTACAGCGCCGAGTTGATGTGTTTTAACAGCAATGATAATGACATCGAATGTTTGATTCATGTTATCGTAAGAACTAACATCAATGGTTATCGCTTTAGAAGTATTTTCCGGGTAATAAGTCATCGATTGCTTTCGACGACCAATGAGTTTCGTTTCAGGCAAAATCGCTTTTAATTCGGCAGCAATCGTTGTTCCAACAGCGCCAGGACCTATGATAGCAATTGTCATGAGATAATTCTTTCCTTTCTTGGTACAATTCATTATACTATTGCTAATAATAAAGGAAATAAAGGATGAAATGAATTGAAAACATTAAGTCAATTAATGAAGATGAAACACGAGCAAATGAAATTATCTATGGTTACAGCTTATGATTTTCCGAGTGCAAAGCAAGCACAGCAAGCTGACATCGATATGATATTAGTTGGAGATTCACTTGGCATGACCGTTTTAGGTTATGAAAGTACAGTTCAAGTCACAATTGAAGATATGATTCATCACGGTAAGGCCGTGAGACGAGGCGCACCTGACACATTTGTAGTTGTTGACATGCCTATTGGGACTGTAGGTTTAAGTGATGAAGACGACTTAAAGCATGCTTTACGTTTGTACCAAGAAACGCAAGCGAATGCACTAAAAGTGGAAGGCGCACATCTTGTTTCTTTCATTCAAAAGGCGACACATATGGGTATTCCAATCGTTTCTCATTTAGGACTAACTCCTCAAAGTGTCGGTGTGATGGGCTACAAATTACAAGGTGGCACGAAAGAAGCAGCTATTCAGTTAATTGAAGATGCCAAGGCAATGGAAGAAGCAGGCGCAGTATTACTCGTTTTAGAGGCAATTCCAAGTGACTTAGCTCAAGTGATTAGTGAGAAACTTACTATACCAGTGATTGGTATTGGTGCCGGTAAAGACACAGACGGACAAGTATTGGTATATCACGATATGTTGAATTATGGTGTGGATCGCCAAGCTAAATTTGTTAAACAGTTTGCTGACTTTTCAATAGGTATTGAAGGTTTGAAACAATATAATGATGAAGTTAAAAATGGAACATTCCCATCAGAACAACACACATACAAGAAAAAGATTATGGACGAGGTTGAAACCAATGACTAAAGTCGTTACTACTATTAAAGAAATGCAAAACATCGTTAAGTCATATCATCAACAAGGACAGACAATAGGATTTGTGCCAACAATGGGAGCATTACATGAAGGCCATTTGAAAATGATGCGTATGTCAGTAGAAGATAACGATGTGACAGTGATTAGCGTCTTTGTTAACCCATTACAATTTGGACCCAATGAGGACTTTGATGCTTATCCACGTCAAATTGATCAAGATGTTGCGGCTGTAGAAGCGATAGATGTTGATTATGTTTTTTATCCGAGTGTTGAAGAGATGTATCCAGATCAATTAGATATCACTTTGAAAGTAGGCCGTTTGGCTGAAGTGCTTGAAGGGGCGCAACGCCCAGGTCATTTCGAAGGCGTGGTTACAGTTGTAAATAAATTATTTAATATTGTACGTCCTGACTTTGCTTATTTTGGGAAAAAAGATGCCCAACAACTTGCAATTATTGAAAAGATGGTTAAAGATTTCAACCATTCTATTGAAATTGTAGGTGTGGATATTGTAAGAGAAGACGATGGTTTAGCTAAAAGTTCACGAAACGTTTATTTAACAAATGAGGAACGTAGTGAAGCTGTACATTTGAGTAAAAGTTTGCAACTTGCACGTGAATTGTACGATAAAGGCGAACGACAAAGTGACGTCATCATTCAAAGTATCATTTCTTATTTAAATGATCATACGAGTGGACATGTAGACGAAGTAGCTATTTATAGTTACCCTGAATTAATCCAACGGGAATGGATTAATGAGCAAATATTTATTTCATTAGCGGTGAAATTTTCAAAAGCGCGCTTAATAGATAATATAATAATTGGAGATGAAAAGCATTGATTAGAACGATGATGAATTCTAAAATTCATAGAGCAAGAGTTACGGAGTCGAATTTAAATTATGTAGGAAGTATTACGATAGATACTGACATTTTAGAGGCAGTGGATATTCTACCTAATGAAAAGGTAGCAATAGTAAACAATAATAATGGCGCTAGATTTGAAACATATGTCATTGCAGGTGAAAGAGGAAGCGGCAAGATTTGTTTAAACGGAGCAGCTTCAAGATTAGTTGAAGTTGGAGACGTTGTGATTATTATGACATATGCACAATTAAACGAAGAAGAGATTAAAACGCATGCACCTAAAGTAGCTGTTTTAAATGAAAATAATGACATCGTTGAGATGATTCATGAAAAAGAAAACACGATAGTTTTATAAAATTTATAGACTTTTCTTAGTAGACTAGAATAAAATTTCTCAAAGTAATAGCAGTAAGATGATTTCAATTAGGAATCTTCTTACTGCTACTTCTATATTTAATACTTC
>NZ_KV840027.1:137385-160911 GCF_001839105.1 Staphylococcus sp. HMSC62A08
TGCAGGCGTGTCGCCATCAATACTTCGTTTGTCCTTTAAGTACAATACTTTTTTCATA
This sequence comes from Staphylococcus sp. HMSC62A08, assembly GCF_001839105.1. Taxonomy (NCBI): domain Bacteria; kingdom Bacillati; phylum Bacillota; class Bacilli; order Caryophanales; family Staphylococcaceae; genus Staphylococcus; species Staphylococcus sp. HMSC62A08. The sequence goes on from NZ_KV840027.1 coordinate 137,444, forward strand.
ATCTCTTTTTTATGTTAAAAAGTGTGGATTACTCTAGAAATATTATATAAATATAAAATTATATAGATGTCAATATAAATATAGTATATAATCTAAATTATCTTAATATTGGAGGTCCAAACATCTATGAATTGTCCTAAATGTGGTCAGAACTATCAACAAGAAGACGTCTTTTGTGGCAACTGTGGCACAAAGCTCCCTGAGAGCGTAGCAGAAACTACAAAGACAACATCAGAAACTGCAAATAAAGAGGCACAAGGTGAACAAAGTGTAATCCAAACACAAGTAACAAAGGAAATTGAAGAAGTAACTACAAATTCAAAGGAACAAGCATTCCATCAGCACCAAAACATCAATCAGTCAGTAGTCAATCAAAATGATACGCATGAACATATTGAAACGCCGTTAGAACAAGGTACACAAAGTAATAATAAAGATACATTCTATGAAATGAAGCAATTTTTTATAAGTGCATTTACACATCCAGATCAAGTTTTAAAAACGGAGCAAACATTTAGTACTAAATTACTTTTAATACTCATCATTGCTGGATTAGCTGTAGTTGCCTTGTTATTTAATGCATTAATTCCAGACCAAGTAGGTTTTTTTGAAGTGTCAAAATCTAGTATCGTATTTAAATTTATAGTGAGTTTAGCTATTATCTTAGCCGTTCACATCGGCATCACTTATTTAGTTGTCAGATTAACGATACTTCCAGAAGTTAAGTTCAATAAAGTATTTTCAGACTATATATTAATCAATACATTCACAGTTGCTTTATTAATTCTTTCAGCGTTTTTATTTGCGTTAAGTTCTTACAAATTTGCTTCGCTGATTATTATCATCATGTATTTATTTTTAACAATATCACCAGCATTCATGCTTGCGAAATATAGTTCAATATACAATACAAGAATTTCAAGTTTGTATGGAATTTTGATTCTATTATTTGTACTTTCAATTATCATTTTAGTTTTTGGTCAAAATATCATTGAAGGTACACTAATGCAAAACTTTAGTAAATTATTTGGAAGAGTGATTTAAGTGAAGTTTTGTAAACACTGTGGAAATCCTTTAAACCCTAGTCATAAAGTTTGTACGAGATGTGGCAGGCCAATAGGTCATATAACACAAACAGCACCTAAACATGAAGTTCATCAGCCATATCCTCCGGGTCGTTATCATGATGGGTATCAATTTAAGAAGCCGAATAAACCGTTAATTGTTATTTCAATTCTCGTCGCTATGATCACGATAACACTGATTGCACTCTTCTTTTTTTCTGAAACATCAGCTTTCTCCTGAACAAACTGTTGATCAAATATCAGATGCACTTAAAAAAGAAGACGCTCGTCATCTTTCTAAATTATTAACTTCTGACGGCAAGAAGCTCGACGATAGTGAAGCACAAGCGTATCTTCGTTTTTTGAAAAATGAAGGCAAATTAAGTGAACTAACGCAAGATTTGAAAGATAGTCTTGATAAAATGAATACATCGAAGACGAAAACACACACTGTGAGTATTAATAATTTAGCAATTATTCAAGTTGTTAAAAAAGGTAAGCGTTATGGCTTGTTTAATCATTACGAGTTTAATATTCCTAAATATTCAATTGATATGTATGCACAAGATGATGGAAAAATTAATTATGAATATAACGGTAAAAAGCATACGATTCATTTGAAGAAAAGCGAAACTGCTCATGTAGGCACATTTCCACTTGGAAATTACCAGCTTGAAGCTAAAAAGCAAGTTGGTAATAAAACATTCAAGGGAAATTTAACGATATTAATGACACCCGCTCGCTCAATCGTTAAAGAAAATTTTAAAGAAAAACGGTTTATGATCAAAGCAGATAATACTTATAAAGTGAAAGATATACGATTATTTATTAACGATAAAGATAAAGGTAAATTAGAAGAATATAAAACGTATGGCCCATATACTTCAGATGAAAAGGTGGTTGTACACCTTGAAGGCAAAGTTGGTAAGCATCTTATTAAAACAAATCGTGAGCAAGTAAAATTACCTGAAGGAACTGAAGAATACAAAACAATCACGCTCTCATTCGATCCGGAAGAAATAAATAAGTTTGATGATGATGACACTGATTCAGATGACTCAAACAAAGATAAAAAAGAAGATAAAGAACATAAGGAAAAATCTGATGATAAAGAAAATGACAATCAAGAAAAGAAGAAAACAGATTTAACACTTTCGGAAGCAAAAGATATAATAAAACAATTTGATGAAAGTGCTCCCTCTGATTCTAACCACTCTTATGTGTTACATCCTTATATGAAATGGGGCGACTCTGTTATAGATGTTAAAGATAAATCAGGAAGAACAATTTACATATATTATATTTCTACTAAAGAAAAATTTATTTCTAAAGGTAATATAGATGGGGATCATATAAATAGTGGTTACTATCATTAACTTATTATAAATCGATAATGAGTTGATTCTTTATCATGCCTCTAAGATTATTTTCATTAGCAAAATAGTCTTAGGGGCTTTTTATGTTGCTATACCACTAAATTTTAAATTAAAATAACGTGAATCAATAAAAATATTTAAATTACTGTAGATAACAATATAAATGTAATGGTATAATTTTAAAGATTTCAAAAAATTAAAATGGGAGGGACATTTATGCATTGTCCAAAATGTGGAAATCCAATTGAACCAGACGATTTATTCTGTGGGGAATGCGGGCATAAAATCGAAAAACGTTCAAAAGCTGTGCATTCTGCTGAAAGGGATATTTCAAATGCAGAACATACAGAATCCGAAGCACCACATCAAGATTCAACAGGAAATAACAAGTCTATGTACGACGCTGAAAGCATGAACGAGCAACATTCAACTACACAACATAAAGGTCAGCAACAATTATCTCATGAGCAACAAAGACCTCATCATCACAATACTTCTACATATGAGCAACACACACATCCACAGTCATATCATTCTTATCAAGATAAACAACAACAACAAGCTAATCAGCCTAACCAATTTAGTGAACAAGCTAAAGAAGTAACAGAGGAAAGTAAAGGTTTCTTTAAAAGCGCATTTGTTTCACCAGATCAAATCATTAAAAGCCAACATACGTTTAGTTTTAAATTATTATTTTCTCTTCTTATCATAGGTTTGATTTTGATAGCACTTTTAATTGGGGCAATGATTCCATCTGAAGTCGCTTATATAGGCACTTCAAAAGGATCCATAGTAATATCTATACTTTTAGGGATTGTTCTCTTTTTAGCAGTAATCATAGGAGCAACATATGGTGTGACACGTTTAGTTGTAAGACAACCTATTACCTTTAAAAAAGTACTCTCAGATTATGTTCTTATCAACAGCGTGACCGTTGCAGTATTACTTATTTCTATTATATTGTTTTTTGCGCATTCTTATCGTTTTGCGTCAACAGTATTTATATTATCAATCTTATTATTAGTAGTTTCTGGTGTGTACTTGATTGCCAAATATAGTGCCAATCATGACACACGACTATCTAGCTTTTACGGAATAATTATATTTAGCGTTGTGGTTTTCTTATTTATAAGTATTTTTGGAGAATCATTCTTTAATCAGATATTCGGAAACTTAATTGATCGTTTAGGTGATATTTTTGAAGGAGGTATGAATTACTAATGAAGTATTGTAGTAATTGTGGTCAACCTTTACGTGAAAGTGTGAAAGTTTGTACGAATTGTGGTACGCCAGTCAATCAACATCATCAAAGTCATTCTCATCCTCAGTATCGCCAAACTTCAAATCATCATCATGCTCCAACACATAATGGAAATAAGAAGACATGGATAATTATTTCTATTGTTGCAGTAATCATTATAGCTTTGATTGCACTGTTTTTAATTTTGAAAAGTCAATTGTCACCAGAAAAGCAAGCGTCTCAAATTGCGCATGCAATTAAACAAGATGATGCGAAAGCTTTATCTAAAGAAGTGACATCTGGTAATAGTCACTTGAGTGAAGAAGAAGCTCGTGCATACCTTAATTATATTAAAGAGGAAGATGATTTAACTCATGTAGGCAACAGCATTGAACAAACTACAAAAGAAGTTAAAGATAATTATTATAAAAATTCCTCAGTAGATGCAAATGGAAATAATATTTTAAATATTTCTAAAGATGGGAAAAAATATTTATTCTTTGACAATTATCAATTTGACGTTCCTCAACATTCTATCAATCTTTTAGCAAGTAATAGCGGAAAAGTGACTTATCAATTTAATGATGAGAAACATACAATTACAGTTAATGAAAATGAAGAGAAAAAGTTAGGAACATTTCCAATTGGTAATTATAATTTAAAAGCAACTAAAAATATGGATGGTAAGAAATTTAACGGCGCAATCGTGATAAATATGAGCGATGATACGTCGAATGCATATGAATCATTCAAACAAAAACGCTTCAATGTCTTTGTAGATGGTGGTTATATGTTGGATAATGTGAAAATATATGCAAACGGCAAACAAATAGGTGATGAATCATCATCAGAAACGTATGGTCCTTATGATCCTGATGAAGATGTTGTAGTACATGCTGAAGGTTCATACGAAGGCAAAACATTTAAATCTAATTCTGTAAATGTCGCTAGCGCAAGTGAAGATGATGGTGGAGTAACAGATGTAGATTTGAAATTTGATGAAGATGAAATCGACAAATATGTAGATGAAGATATAGAGAGTGACTCAGAATCAGACTCTAATGATGATTCTGAAGAAGTGACACGTGATAATGTAATCGATAAAGTTGAATCATACGAAGGTCACAATTTAGATACAAGTAAATATACTTATAAAGAACCTGAAAAAACAGATGATGGTGATTGGGGCTTCTCATTTACTGATAAAAACGGTGATTTAGCTGGATCATATACTGTAGATTCAGAAGATGGTCTTGTTACCAAATATGATAAAGATGGCGAAGAAGTTGGTTCAGGTTACTAATAGTTAGAAGAAAAGCACTAACATAAGCAACTAAGTCAATTAGAATTTGAGTAATTCAAAATTGGCTTAGCATGACTTAGTTAGTGCTTTTTATTATTGAGGTATGATTGGAATAATCAATTGAGAGTCATAGTTTCCACCGGTATGAACATGATGGATACCTTGATTGACAGTTTCATGATGTTCATAACGTGTGCTTAAACCTGGAGAGCTATTGCCTTTAATGATTTCCTTTCCTTTAATCACAACTACAATAGATTCTCCTTTTTTGAAATATGTGCTTGAAGGTAATATCTCAATTTCAATAGGTACAATTTCACCATTTTTAATTTTTAATTCTTGTTCATGTTTGTGCCAAGGTTGTGCAATGGTTGATTTGTCTTTATCTAGTTCTCGGTGTGAAACTCTTAACCAACCTGTAGCTACTTGTCCATTTTCAATGTGGTTAAAGTCAGGGAAATGAACTTCTTCACCCTGTTTATTGAGTTTTTTGATTCCTGCAAAGATATCCATATCGTCAGTTTCTTCAGTTGAAACCCACAATTTTAAGTTCATATTACCTGTGATTTCTGTATCTTCTGAAAAGGTATGAGTAAATCGTAATTCGTCAGTATCTTTTTCAGAATGATAACTTGTAACGTGAGTTTGATTTGGTACTTCATGAGTTAATGACATGTCTTCTCCTTCTAAATATAGAGAAGTATATTGTGTATTTGGAATAGGAAAATTAGAAGCTTTCCGATAATGACCTTGATAGAATTGATTTCTAACTTCATAAGTCACATGAGGTGTATCTTTCCAATCATTGTCTTCTTTTTTTAAATAATAATCGAAGAATGACTTTTGTTTTTCTAGATTTTCACGTGCATAGTAACTTTCCATTCCTTACGTCCATGTATATATAACCATTTATCAACTGAGCTTGCTTGTTTGAAGCCTTCGAAAGAGCCACGATTGTGTAATCCTTGCGTAGACCAACTTGCACAAGTTAATAAAGGAATACGTATATTTGATAGAGGAACTTGGCGTGCTTTCCAATAATCATCGAAAAGTGGATGCGCACTTTGTGCTTTAATTAAGTCTTCTATATTAGGATTTTTTGGCCATCTTGCGAAAATACCTTGAATCCAAAAGCGATAAAAACCTGTATCTGGAATACCACCGTGGAATGCGATTTCACGATACATATCATTTAAACCTTCCCAAGGAATCATAGCTTTCAAATGAGGTGGATTTAGAGAGGCTACCCACCATTGAGTAACAGCTAGATAAGAAACACCATTTGTACCAACACTTCCATTGCTCCATTCTTGTTGTGAAGCCCATTCAATCACTTCGTAATAATCTTTAGCTTCTCGTTCTGACCAAGGTGATAACACACCATTTGAACCAGAGCTACCTCTCAGTGCTACTTTAACTACGACATAATCATTAGGCACCCAAAATCCAGGATCTGGAGACTCTTCTGGTGTGAAACTTGAAGTCGCTATATTTCCTAAAGTAGGCCATTTTGCTCCCATATTAGTGATTTTAGGTTTATTATCTTTCCCATATGTGTCCGCTGACATAACGACTGGAAAGCGTCCTTCTTTGTTAGGTCTGAAAATATTTAAATATAATGCTTCGCCATCTTTCATAATAACTTTGACATCTTTTTCCATGATCATTTCTTGGTTACCATATTGTACGCTGTCTACAACAATATGGTTAGTGCCTGATTTTACATCGTTAACATGAGTCACTTCTAAATTTGGATTTCCTAATAATTGTTTCATAGCTTACCCCTTCCTTTGTTGAGAATCATTTTCAATACATCTTCATCATACAAAGAGGGAATATAGATAACAATCCTCATTTCTTTAAGTTTGTCTAAAATCCAACACATTGCTTATAATTGTGGAAAGAAATTAATAGAAGGTGACATGATGTCTCAAGATAGAAGAGTAAGAAAAACACAAACAGCTATTAAAGACGCGCTCATTTCATTGCTCAACAAGAAAAGCTTTGGTGATATTACAATTCAAGAAATTTCAGATATGGCAGATGTTAACAGAAGTACATTCTATACACATTATTTAGATAAATATGATTTATTAGATCAAATGGAAAATGAAAAGATTGATGAGATACGAAGTTTTATAAAAGGAAATACTCATTTTGATAATGAAACTTTTTCTGAAAATCAGCTACGAGAAACAATGGAATTTGTAATTAGTAGTATAGGAAAGCATCTAGAATTTTATAAACTGATGTTTAATATTGGAAAAGACTCTAATTTGCATGAGAAACTATATGAATTATTAACAGGCCACCTTAATAATGTTGTAAACGACGATGACAAAATCGGCGATATTCCATTCCCATATTTTATGAGTTATGTTTCAGGAGCAGGTTTATCATTGATACGTCATTGGGTTGAAGATGAAAATAGAATTTCACAAGAAGCATTGATTCAACATTTTTATGAAATCGTGAATTATGGTCCTGCAACGATTATAAGAAGAGAAAAAAGAAGTTGAAAATACTGAGAGGGAAGTTGACTGCTAGGGAAACGCAACCACGTAAAACTGACGTAACAAATTAAATAAACTCCTAAAAAGAAGTCTCAAGTGCTTCATTTTAGGAGTTATTTTTCCGAATAACTTATTATTTATTCATTTTCGAATAATCTTGGCCGTTAAGCATCCAACGTACACCATATTTGTCCGTAAATGCTCCCATTGTTCCGCCCCAAAATTGTTCAGCAAGAGGCATTTCAATATTTAAAGATTCATGATCTTTAATTCTATCGTAGAAATTTTCAACTCTTTCAGCATCGTCTTTATCATTAACATCATAATCAATTAATAATGATATTCCATTATTAATGTTTTCCACGCGACCAAAAGAATCAGAACATAAGATTTTAACACCTAATATTTCAAATTCAGCATGCATTGTCGCTTCATCAGCTTGATCTTTTGTTAAACCAAAGTTCTCAGCTTGCTCTTCTCCAACTGCTAATCTATTCACATTTGTTGCGCCAAACACATCTTCATAGTATTCAATAGCATCTTTAGCTTTTTCAAATGATAAATAAGGATGTAATTGTGTCATATTTTTATAACCCCTTTATTTACAAAATTTCTTTCTAAAGCGATCATACTATAAATATAAATGAGTGTCCTCAAATTAAAACTATTAAAAATGTCGGCTATATTTGACACACCTGAACTTGTCGTATATATTTGACATTGAGAAAAGATATTGAGGAGTGAAACGAGATGAGTAAATTCAATGATTTAATGCTTAATTGGGTCACAAGTACCTCTACGAAAAAAGATGAAAGAGAAAAATCGGAGCTCAATCAAAAATTAGCAAACATGTTCGGGATATACTATATAATTACTGCAATATTAATTGCAGTGTTTACAGGTATAGATATGTATCATCACACTATTTCGATACAAACGATAATTTTATTTGCGACGTTCTTTATATTTAATTTGATAATCGTATTTAACTTTAGTAAGAACCGATATTTTGAGGAAGCGGCGTATTCACCAAAAGAATATAAGAAATTAGTAAAGCGATACACAATATTGAGTATTATATTTATGGTTTATTTTGGTTGTTGCATGGCATTCTTTTCGGTAATGTTAGATTATTTTTGGAACGATCCTATTAGATGGACCAATAATATACTACATGGATTGATTTCAGGATTCTTTTTTGGTGCATTCATGTTTTGTGTGTATATTATTAAGCTGAAAAAGGAATACTGAATGATTAAAATAAAGTACTAGCGTATGAATGTTTAAAAGGAAAATTTCATTTTTAAGTATTTTAAAAAATAAATATTAAAATAGCCTCTCTTTATACATCTGATAATATATAATAAAGTCAAACTATATTTACCGGATGTATTAAAGGGAGGTTTTGTCATGATCGAAGCGAATCAAATATTGGCAAAAATGAAAAATCAGAAAATCAATTACGATAGAGTTTTGAGGAAAATGATATCTCAGTGGGAACGTGAAGAGGAGCGTCCACGAATTTTATTACATAGTTGTTGTGCACCTTGTAGTACTTATACTTTGGAATTTCTTACACAATATGCAGATATTGCGATTTACTTTGCTAACCCTAATATTCATCCTAAGAGTGAGTATTTGAGACGTGCTAAAGTTCAAGAACAATTTGTAAAAGATTTTAATGAAAAAACAGGCGCCAATGTGGAATACATTGAAGCGGAATATAAACCACATGAATTTATGAAAATGGCCAAAGAAAAGGGGCTTACTGAAGAACCTGAGGGAGGGCTACGATGTACAGCATGCTTTGAAATGCGCTTAGAAATTGTAGCGCAAGCGGCAGTCAAATATGGTTACGATTATTTCGGAAGTGCCATCACGCTCTCTCCTAAAAAGAACGCGCAACTCATTAACGAGTTGGGTATGGATGTTCAAAATATTTATAATATTAAATATCTGCCGAGTGACTTCAAAAAGAATAAAGGGTATGAACGCTCTATTGAAATATGTAAAGACTACAATATATTTAGACAGTGTTATTGTGGTTGTGTCTTTGCAGCCATGAAACAAGGCATTGATTTTAAACAAATTAATAAAGAAGCAAATGCATTTTTACAACAGTTTTAACGATAAAAATCCCAAAAGTAGAAGGAAATGAGCTTTTTAGTATAGGCTACTTCTCTACGTTTGGGATTTTCTATAGCATTACATCATTTTATGAATAAATCTAAATATGGCTAAACCTGCGATAACAATCATTGATAAAAGTGAGAATATCTTAAACTTTTTGCTCTCAGTTTGTTTCTCTAATTCGCCTGTTTCCATCATTTCACGTAATTCGCGTTCAATTTCTAAGTCTAAATCTGTTTTTCGATAACCGTTTAAACCTTGTCGTTCATCTTCATTATCCTCATGTTGCTTAGGCATTTCAGTCGATGTCTCTTGCTTCACTTGTTCATTTTTATCTTTGTTCTCGTCACTCATCTTTATGCCTCCTAAATTCATGAAACACATATTTTTATTACAGTATAAAACGTTTTAAATATATGTAAAGAATTTTTTAAAGGTTAAATATAATTAATATGAATTTACGACTAACAGATTATTAAATTATGCATCTAAACCAATAATATCACTTACATTATGATAATTATTTTCAGTTAGATACTGTGCAATTTCTTTATTTATTTTCTTAGTTAAACCTGGACCTTCAATGACTAAAGAAGAATAAATTTGTAATAATGATGCACCGTTTCTTAACATTTTAATCGCATCTTCTGAACTAAAGATGCCTCCAGTACCAATAATTAAGAATTTACCTTGCGTCTCTTGATATGCATATTTAACAAGTTTTAAGTTGCGTTCAAATAAAGGCTTACCACTTAATCCGCCTTCTTCAGTTTTATTGTCTGAAGTTAATCCATCACGTTGACGCGTTGTATTGGCAAGGATAACACCGTCAAACGTTTTCGTAATTGACGGTAAGATGTTTTTGAAACCTTCTAATTCCATGTCTGAAGTTAATTTTAAGAATATAGGTACATTGATTTCATTTTTAGATTTAAAATGAGTTAAAGCTTCACAAAGCATTGAAAATTCATCTTTGTCATGGAAATTCTGTAAATTCTCAGTATTTGGAGAGCTAATATTTACAGTAAAGAAAGTGACGTCATTCTTAAATGTGTCAATTACTTTAATATAGTCTTGATAGCGGTTTTCGTATGACGTCTTCTTATTCACGCCCACATTTATACCAACTGGAATAGTGTAGGCATGACGTCGTATGTTACTAAGCGCTTTGTTCATACCAATATTATTGAAACCCATACGATTAATTAATGCATTATCTTCAACTAAACGATACATACGTGGCTTTGGATTACCTGGTTGAGGCTTAGGTGTAATACCACCTAATTCAATTGCGCCAAAACCAACATGTTCTAAGGCCTTAGGTACTTCGCAAGATTTATCAAATCCAGCAGCAAGTCCTATAGGATTATTGAATTTGATGCCATGGATTGTTTGAGCAAGTATAGGATTACTATAATTGAAAAGTTTATCCATGATTGAATACATGATTGGAAATTTTTGCACTGTTTTGAGGGCATCAATGGTCATTCCATGTGCACGCTCAGGATCTAGTTTAAATAAGAAAGGTTTAACTAATTTATACATGATAACGCTCCTATTTCATTATATTTGAGGCTTACTATCCCCAACTTAATATATTTGAAATCCATTCTTTTAATAGACTAGCATTTTAATAAATATTTTCATAGTTAAATTAGTGAAAGTTAAAAAATTGACTTAATTACAAAGTATAAAGTTGAAGTTGAGATTAATCATCTACAGAATAGGAAATATAATAAGGAATAACGATAAACTTCTTAGGAAGGTGAAAGCATGAAAGCAGAATGGAAAGAAGAACTACCTTTAGAAGGAATAAAGGATATCTCGCCTGTAAGTGGTGGAGATGTTAATGAAGCGTTTAAAGTGACTACAACTGAAGATGGCATTTTCTTTTTACTTGTTCAGCGTCATAGACCTGAGTCATTCTATGCAGCTGAAATTGCTGGGTTGAATGAATTTGAAAATGCTGGAGTCACGGCGCCACGTGTGATTGCTAGTGGCGAAATCAATGGTGATGCCTATCTTATTTTAAGTTATCTTGAAGAAGGTGGACGTGGAAGTCAACGTGAACTTGGGCAACTTGTTGCGAAAATGCATAGTCAACAGCAACCCGATGGTAAATTTGGTTTTAGTTTACCACATGAAGGTGGAGATATTTCATTTGATAATACATGGACGGATACATGGAAAGAAATTTTTATTGATAGAAGAATGGACCATTTAAGAGATGAACTCATGCGAAAGGGTTTATGGAATGAAGAGGACAACAACGTTTATGAACAAGTGAGAACTGTAATGGTGAATGAATTGGATAACCATGAAAGTAAATCTTCTTTATTGCATGGCGATTTATGGGGCGGCAACTATATGTTTCTTACAGATGGAAGTCCAGCTTTATTTGATCCGGCACCACTTTATGGTGATAGAGAGTTTGACTTAGGAATTACTACAGTTTTCGGTGGTTTTACGGAAGAATTTTATGATGAATATGAAAAGCATTTTCCATTAGCGAAGGGTGCTCAAAAGAGATTAGAATTTTATAGATTATACTTACTCATGGTGCACTTACTTAAATTTGGTGGCATGTATGCGGCCAGTGTTAATCGCTCTATGGACACAATTTTAGAATAATATTAAACAACCCCACACAGATGCGTTGGTAAAACCGTTCGCTATTGTGTGGGGATAGTTATTGTAGAAAATTAAGATTTCATTTTATCTAATAACGCTTCGCCGTTGTCATATAACATATGAATTTTAGAGTCAATTGTAATTAAATCTGTTGATTCTATTTCATTGGCTAACATTGAGACGACTTGATTCGTCGTATAAGGTGCATCAGAACCATAGACAATCTTATCTGGATCAACCATTTCTAATAATGTAGGCAATTGATAAGGTAAAACCTTTCCAGCTAAATCGAAGTAGAGGTTCTTCATCACTTGTTCTAAATCGTCGGGGTGTTTTTCAGAGCCAAACATCTTATTACCCATAGCCACACGTTGAGCGATGACAGGTAGTAATGCACCGCAATGAGGGACAATCCATTTAATATTAGGATATTTACTAAAGACATTCTTCTGACTCATATAAATAATTGTACGTGTCGTATCAAAGATAAATTCCATTAATGGTGGCGGAACTTCCTCGCTCATTGCTTTAATCGCAGGTTTTGGTTCGTTAGGATGAATAGCAACTGTAGCTTGACGTTCATTTAACTTTTCAAGAACTGGGTCTAAGCGTTCATCACCTAAATAGACGCCACGTGCATTGGTAGGCAATGTAAAGCCTAAAGCTTGTTGGTCATCTAGCGCTTTGTCTATTGTATTGACGCTTTCTTCTGCGAGCGGTAACGGTAAAGTAGCGAAGAATCCAATTTGATCGCTGTATTGTTGAGTGATGTCGGCTGCGTATGTGTTAACTTCCTCTGCAAGTTCTAACATTTTGTCATCTGGTGCAGCACTGATGTGTGGACTTGAAATGGATAAGACACCATATTCAATATCCTGTTCTTTCATTAAATTGATATATGATTCTGGTGAAAATGGGGGCGTCTTCACGCCATCACCTTTGCCATCAAAGTAATCATCAAGAAATTGACTAAAGCCAGGAGAAATATAATGTGCATGTAAATCTATCTTTTTCATTCTATATACTTCCTTTTAAGTTTCAGTCATCACGCTTTCTTACGGGAACGAGACGAGGAGCCAAGATCTTGGCACTCGTTCTATACCGTAAGGAGGCGGATGCCTTTTTAATTATTACATTTAACTTTGTAGTTTCTACGATTGGGATAGTGAAAATAATTTTTCTAAATGATATTTCTGTCTTATTGCTTATTCTTCATTTTGAGTTAACCAATGATCGAGCTGTTCGTAATATTTATTAACTGCCTCTGGTCGATCAATACCTGGTAAGTCATGATTAACGTCATAACCGAGTTCATTGAGTGCATAAGATAAACAAGCATAACTTTTACGATATCCTTCAAAGTCTGAGTTAGGTAAATTAATAGTAGTTGGTATCACAGGTGTTAATTTATCTTTTTCATAAATGGAACCTAAACCTTTAATTAACCAAATACCTTCTTCATTTTTTTCGAGACTATAAATAATTTTAGCGTCAGAATCTAATTGCATTTCAACGTTTTTGATATCAACTCGAAATTGTATTGTAGCTTGCATCATAGCGATAGCACGATTGTCATTTATCCACATTTGCGTATTATAAATTTGATGTGGAGCATAGCGATTCATTTCTTCAGAAGATGTGACAAATTCTTCACCTGTACCATCAAACCATGAAATATTTACACGAGAATCTTCTGCAAAGCAGCTTCTCATACTATCCCATAAAGCATTGTCTCTACAGAAACGTTCAAATTGAATTAACTCTAAAATATTTTCCTTATCCAATAAAGTTTCGTTGGTATAAGGTTTATTTCGTTCAAATAGCATTGAATCAAACTCCTTTTTAAACTTCTAAAACGGATTAATTCCAAATGTTTAATAAAACTTCAGCAAAGCCTTCAGGTTTCTGAATATAACCTAAGTGACCGCCAGGAATATCAACAATTTCAATTCCAGTTTCATCTTTAATGAAGAAGTTTACTTCTTGAGGGAAAGAACCTTTAGAGTCTGTACCATTTAATAGCGTAATTATATCTTTATGTTGATTTAAATCCTCAATAGAAATATCAGATTCAGTGTATTGTCGTATTTCATATTTGAACCAACCTAGCATTTCTTCAAAGCGTTTTTTACTTTCCGCGTCATCTTCAGATTGTGCAGGTTTAGACATATATTGTTGGTCAAGTTGACTTGTTTTTAATGTTTCACCGAAAAGTTTCATTGCTTGAGGCATGCCTTCATTAACTGCAATATCTATGATTTCTTCATTTTTATCTTGCCAATACTTAGCATTTGGTAAGAAAGTATTGATAGGTGGTTCATGGAAAGCAATGCGTTTCACAACATCTGGATGTTCTTTTAAAACGTGCATAGCTACAATGGCACCTGAACTTGAACCTAACACGTATACAGGTTCATCACTTAATGATTTCGCTAATTCAGCGATGTCTTGAGCATCACGTTTAACGCGATAGCGACTGTCAGGGTTTGACACTTCTTCTGGTAACGGTTCAGTTAATTCGCTTTGACCATATCCGCGACGATCTACTGCAACCACTGTGAAATGATCTTGGATTTGTTTAGCTAGTGGCATGTAAATGTCACCAGTTCCATTTGCGCCGGGAATTAAAATAAGTACAGGACCTTTACCAATTTTGTGATAACGTAATTTAGCACCTTGTAATTCTAAAGTTTCCATTTGAAAAACCTCCATTTGAGTCTATTTATTTTTCTAAGCCTAATAATTTAGCACCATTTTTATAGCTAATTTTTTCTTTTTCTTCTTCTGTCAAATCTAATTCGTCTAGGAATGTGCCTAATTTATCAGGTTCAACGTAAGGGTAATCTGCTGAATATAAAATTCGATCGACACCGACTTCTGCTTTGACTAAATCAAATTGTGGTTTAGTTAACATTCCGCTTGGCGTAATATAGAAATTATTTTTGAAATAATAACTAATAGGGTGTTCTAAATGGTCAGCAAATAAGATGTCATCCATACGTTCAAGGAAGAATGGAACAAATTCTCCCCAATGTCCAATAATCATATTTAAGTTAGGATGACGGTCAAAGACACCAGATAATACGAGGTGTATAGCATGAATACCTACATCTACATGCCAACCGTAACCAAAACAAGCGAATGTAGCTGCAGTTACATCTGAATAATTACCTTTATAATAAGCTTGGTAGACATCGCTTTGAACTGGAGAAGGATGTAAGTAAATAGGTACATTTAATGCTTCAGCTGTTGCAAATAAATCATCGTATTAATCTTGATCTAGGAAGCCATTTTTAGGATGTCCCATAATTAATGCACCTTTAAAACCTAATTCTTTAATGCAACGTTTGAATTCTTCAACTGCTGCTTGAGGTTCGTTGATAGGTAATGTTGCAAATCCCACAAATCTATCTGGATGTTCGTTAACATATTTTGCTAATGTATCATTGGCTTGTTGACATAGTTCGATGGCACGCTCGCCTTCTAAATTGGAAGGTGCACCATTACCATATGACAATACTTGCATTTCAACATCATGCTCATCCATGAATTTGATACGCTCATCATGTTTCGTAATGTCATCTGCATTCGTAAAGCCTGATTTTTGTTCTAGACCTTTTAGCATGGTTTGCATTGGAACACCGTTAGGGTCTGAAGACATGGACTTCATTGTTTCTTTCTGAATGTCATCAACGACGTAATGTTCTTCAAAATTAATACTTTTCACTTGAAATCCCTCCAGAGATTGATAAAACTAATTTTTTGTGTTTATTATGTGCGATTTACTTTTAATGCACTACGTTTTTCCCATTAAAGATAAAAGCAAACACGTACAAAATTACCAAGGCATTGGGCCGTCACCGTCGATAAACGTGCCAGTTGGGCCATCAGCATTGATTGTGGCGAGTTCAACAATTGGTTTGACGCCTTCTGATGCTGGTTTAGAGTTGTTGCTGAAGTCTCCAACCAAATCAGTGTTAGTTGAACCTGGGTCTGCAGCATTAATTTGCATGTGTGGAAGACCTTTAGAATATTGTAAAGTCAACATTGTCACCGCTGATTTTGAAGAACAATAAGCGAGGGAATTCACTTTTGATTCAGCTTTATCAGGATTTGTCACCATACCGAATGAACCTAAACCACTACTTACGTTAACGACTACAGGCTGTTGTGATTGCTCTAGTAATGGGATAAATGAATTCATCATTCGAACGATACCGAAGACATTTGTGTTATAAACTTTTTCAACATCTTCTATAGTTATGTCGGCTACTTTGGCAAATCCGCCTGAAATACCAGCATTATTAATAAGTACATCGACACGTCCTTCTTTTTCGGAAAGGGTTTTGAAAGCTTGTTGAACTGACTCATCATCGCTAACATCAAGTTGTACGTAATCAACACCTAATTCTTTAGAAGCTTTTTGACCACGTTCTTCATTTTTTGATCCAATATAAACTTTATAGCCTTTCGCTTTTAATTCTTTAGCTGCCTCATATCCTAAACCTTTATTTCCACCAGTAATTAACGTTACTCTATCCATTTCAAACACCTCGATTAATTTAAATATAGTCTAATTAAGTTATCTCTAATTTCGTTATTTGAAAGTTGTCTTTTACTTCTTTGAATTTCATAAGCATTTGTAGATAAAGACTTTAATAGCATATCCGTTTTGAATGTAACCCATCTTTCATCATGACCGTCATGAAATAAATCATAATAGAAATCGAATAAGTCAGAGAAAAATTGGCTATGATGAAATTGAGTCTTAGTATTACTTTCCTCAATACAATTTAATAAATCACTATTTTCAAATTTAAATTTAAGAAAAACATCTAGGGATTGTTTCATAATCTCTTCTTTAGAATGAGAAGTCGAGGCTACACGCTTCATTTGATGGATAATTTCATCAAAATCATGTTCGATAATGTGATAGCACAAATCGCTTTTATCTTTAAAATGACGATAAAGTGTACCCATACCAATTCCTAGTTCTTTAGAAATCCTATTCATGCTGACGGTATCAACACCATGTTCTTTAAATAACTCAATGGCTTTTTCTTCTATGCGTTGACGATTTTCTAAAGCATCTTTTCGCAATACATTCACCTTCTTAATTAATAATTATTTACAAACGGATAATACTCCGTTTATTATAAGTCATGCTAAATACGAAATCAAATAAGAGACTATATAACAATGAAATTATATGAAAGTGAGTGATTGACTCATGTCATTAAATAAAGAACAAAGACGTATCACTGCTATAGAATTACAAAAACATTTCAATCAATCAACGTTAAGTATGGAAGATATTGCAAATAAAATGAGTATTTCAGTAGAAGAAGTGGAAAAGGTATTGAACATGAATGCACCAAATGGATTCTTTGGTAATCAACTTCAAAGATTTATTCATCTCGTTTGGGATATTCGTGATGTAATCAATTTGAATATTAAAGAAAATGGAGATACGCCTGAAGAATATACTTATTTAAAAGGTGAAAAAGAAGATTATTGGTTTTTACAATAGGAGAGAGATAAAATGACAAAAAGTATTTTAGTAATTGGAGCAACTGGTAAACAAGGTAATGCTGTTGTGAAACAATTGTTAGAAGATGGTTGGCATGTGCGTGCTTTTACAAGAAATAAAAATAATGAGAAATTAACGTCTATTGAGAATGAGCATCTTGAAATCTTCGAGGGAGATTTAAGCAACGAAGATAGTTTGGCTCAAGCAATGCAAGGTCAGTATGGATTGTATAGTGTTCAGCCGATTATTCCAGATAATGTTGAAGAAGAATTAAGACAAGGTGAAATGATTATTGATACGGCCGAAAGACAAGGGATCAATTATGTAGTTTATAGTACGGCTGGTGGAGTGAACCGCGATAGAACTGGCCCGCATTTTGAAGCTTTAGCCCAATTGGAAAATAAAATCAAAGCATCACGTTTAAATTTTACAATTATCAAACCTTCATTCTTTATGGATAATTTCTTAAGAATCACCAAAGTAGAAAATGGAGAAATTAAAATACCAGAGTTTATTATTCCAAATGTGAAATTTGCAATGATTTCTTCCATTGATATTGCTAAAATTGCATCCACATTATTCGAAGATGCAGAATCATACAATCATCAAGAATTAGAAATTGCTTCTGATGAACTTACTTTAAATGAAGTAGTGAAAACATTTGCGACGGTGACAGGCAAACCCACAGAAATTGAAGGGGCATTTACAAGTGGTACTGCTGAGAGAAGTTGGCTTGAAGAAAAAGGATATGTTATTGATTTTGTACAAATGGAACGTATCAACCCAACGCGTTTAACACTCGATAAATGGATTGCCGAAGTAGATTTTTAGACTTTCTGTTAATCATCAAATTTAAGAGGTGAAGATATGATGCATTCAATGTGGTTTAATTTAAATGTTAAAGATTTAGACCGTAGTGAGCAATTTTTTAAAACATTAGGATTTGAAATTAATAAAAATCCTGACATGTTAGATAAGATGGTAGGTATTTCGATTGGCCAAACCATTGTGATATTAATAGAAAATAATCATTTCGAATCTGTATCACATCAAGAAGTTGACGCGCATCCTAATGAAGTAATGATTTCATTAGGGGTGAAAGAAAATAAAGAAGTGGACGAATTAGTAGAGAAAGTAGAGTCTGCAGGGGGAACGATTATCGATCCACCAGGAGTAAAGCAGGGTTATTATGGAGCAATGTTCGCTGATCCAGACGGACATAAATTTAACTTTCTAGTTTGTTAAGGTTAATAATTATTACATTAGAATTTCTACAGATTAAAATCTTAGTTGTTTAGAGGAATACAATAGACCAGGTCTATTGCATAAGAGTTTCTACAGATTAAAATCTTAGAAACTCTAAAAATATAAGTGGCGCCGTGTACATTATTTTAGTACATGGCGCCTTTATTTATACCACAAATTATTCTTGAATATTGCCATATTCTTCACGTAATTCGTAAACTTTGTCTGGTGTAACGTCTTGACCAAGTGGATCAAGTACTTTCATTGTTGAAAATGTTGTAAGTACTTGTCCACGAATCATTTTCAAATATTCTTGTCTTAATTGATGTTGTTCTTGTTTTTCTTCAATACTTAAACTTTCAACTTTTTCTTTATTTGCTAATTGATTAATTCTATCTAATAATTTCATAAATGAATATCCTCCTTATTTTCCAGGGATAAAACAACAGTTATTATCTATACAACACATGTTGTTTAAATTCAATATACGCTCATGGATGTTCTTTTACAACCAACATGCTCATATTAAAAGTTGCTTAAGCAACATATAATCATATGTGTTGTTTAAATGTATTAAAAAATAAAAAACCACTCACAATGTGTGAGTAGTGGTTGTAAGCAAATAAAATTTAAAGTTGTGTAATATGTTGAATGAGGTAAGGAAGATTTTTCTTAATAAATGTTTCTGGCGTGAGTTTGCTTGTTTCTAACCAATGCTTAGCCAATCCACAAACACCTGCTGCTAAGAAACTTGCGCTATTTACCAGTATCTCTCGTTCATGACTAGGGAAACTATTTTCAAGCATAATAGTGAAAATATCCTCCAGTTCATTATTGATACGTTTATGCGCTTGATTACAGAATTCTTCACTGTTCATTTCGCAAGAATCTTGAACTTCAACCATATAATAGGCAATAGAAATAAATATATTAGAAAGAATTTCCTCATTAATTACTTCTGAAATATTTAAAGTATCGTTTAAATCCTTAAGAATAGTTACAGATAGTGTGTAATCGAGAATATCATATTTATCTGTAAAATGCGCATAGAATGTCGCTCTATTCACTGTCGCTTCATCGGTGATATCTTTAACACTTACTTGAGATAATTTCTTTTCTCTTGATACTTTTTGAAAGGCATTAACAAGTAATTTTTTAGTTCTGATAATACGAGGATCAATTTTAGTAGCGTCCATGTTTTCACCTACCTAACACGTGTTGTTTAACTTAATTAAATTATCTTCTCTAAATAGGCAGATGTCAACGAAGGAGATTCGATGAATACATAAGTATTTGATTGTTTTTAATTATTTAGGGTATTATAAAAATTACAAGAATAAATGATTTGATTTTGAGAAGAATTGTTTATTAGATAAAAAGGGGTATCTAATTATACATTAACATTCAGACATAAATATACTCCACGAAATGGAGAAGAATGAAGTTATGGCAGATAAGCTGCAAAGAGAATTAAGTAATAGGCATATTCAATTGATTGCAATTGGAGGCGCTATTGGGACTGGGTTATTCCTAGGTGCAGGTGCATCAATTCATTTAGCAGGACCTTCTATATTACTGACATATATTATAGTTGGTTTTATATTATTTATGTTTATGAGAGCAATGGGAGAATTGCTTTTATCTAATTTAGGATTTAAATCTTTTGGGGATATTGCGCATCACCATATAGGTTCTATGGCAGGATTCATGGTCGGTTGGACGTATTGGTTAACTTGGATTATTTCTGGTATGGCAGAAGTGACTGCTGTAGCAAAATATGTTGATTTTTGGTATCCAGAAATGCCGAACTGGATTACAGCTGCGGCTACAATATTAATTTTAGTTGCTTTAAACCTATTTAGTGCAAAGTTATTTGGAGAGTTAGAATTCTGGCTATCAATTATTAAAGTCATCACGATTTTGCGTTAATCATTATTGGTATCGTTATGATTGTGTTTGCGATGAAGACACAATATGGTCCAGCAACAGTAACTAACATTTGGAAGGAAGGTGGCTTCTTCCCGAATGGTGCTTCTGGATTTTTCATGTCATTCCAAATGGCAATATTCTCGTTTATTGGAATTGAGTTAATAGGTATTACAGCAGGTGAAACAAAGGATCCACATACGACGATTCCTCAAGCAATTAATAATGTACCTTTCAGAATATTAATTTTCTACATTGGTTCGTTAGCTGTAATCATGTCAGTCGTACCATGGGATAAATTAAATCCCGATGACAGTCCATATGTAAAATTATTTGGACTTATTGGTATTCCATTTGCTGCAGGAATTATTAACTTTGTTGTATTAACTGCAGCTGCATCATCATGTAACAGTGGGATTTTTGCAAATAGTCGTACAATGTTTGGATTAGCAGGAAGAAAGCAGGGACCAGCGTTCTTACACAAGACAAATAAAAATGGCGTTCCATACTACGCAATTCTTGTGACTTGTGGATTATTAAGTATCTCAGTTATTTTAAATGCAATTTTTAAAGACGCAACGAAAGTATTCGTTCAAATCACTACATTTTCAACTGTATTAAATATCTTAATATGGGCAGTAATTATGATTGCATATCTTGGATTCTTGAAGCATAATCCAGAGTTGCATAAGGAAAGTAATTATAGAATGCCAGGCGGTAAATACATGGCTTATGGTATTTTAGTATTCTTTGCTTTCATTTTTGTGATTTTACTTATTAATAGTAGTACGCGTTTAGCAGTCCTTTCTATACCTGTATGGATTGGCGTATTATTCCTAATGTATCAAAAATATAAAAAAGAATCTCGTAAAACAGAGATTCCTACAGAAACTGAAGAAGACGTTGAAGAAGCATAATATTAATTGATAAATAAATTAAGACAATATAAAACAAAATCCCTAGTAGCGTTTTTGGGCTGACCGAATTCTCTACTAGGGATTTCTATATGTTTAGATTATTCTATCGTGAATTTTCGGCTCTATACTAAATAGGACCAATTTTTCTATTGTCATTAATGATGAATTTTAGATTTTCACGGACTAGATTGTATTACAAGTTACCCAGATTATTAAATAATTCGCTTTCTAGATAGTATTTTCTAAATTTGTAAAATTTATCCAAAAATAATTATCTAAATTTTCAGAAAAATATGATATACTATTGTTCATAGTCTTGAGAAGCGTGTATGAATTTTATTAGATATCCCTCTAAGTTTATTGCATCAAAGAATCATTTAATTGACTCATACATTGCCTATCAAGACTTCTGTTTTATATACATATTGATTACTTAGCATATTGGGAGGTTTAAGTCATGTCAGCGATTAGAAATATTGACGGACCAAAGGATTTTATTTTTAGAGTTTTATCAGGGGTAGCGATTGGGATTGTCGCGGGACTCGTTCCAAACGCCATTTTGGGAGAAATTTTCAAGTATTTTATGCAATATCATCCTATTTTTAAAACTTTATTAGGAGTCGTACAAGCCATCCAATTTACTGTACCAGCGCTTATTGGTGCGCTTATCGCAATGAAATTTAATCTAACACCTTTAGCTATCGCAGTCGTTGCGAGTGCCTCGTATGTTGGAAGTGGCGCAGCTCAATTTAAAAACGGTGCATGGGTCATCGCAGGTATAGGGGACCTCATTAATACGATGATTACAGCAGCAATCGCAGTGTTATTGATTTTACTTGTAGAAGAACGTGTAGGTAGTATGGCACTGATTGTTTTTCCAACAATTATTGGTGGATTGTCTGCCACTATAGGTGTATTTACGTTACCATATGTAAGATTGATTACAACCGGGATAGGAAATATGCTGAACAGCTTTACTGAATTGCAACCGGTACTAATGAGTATGCTTATTTCGATGGTCTTCAGTTTTATTATCATTTCACCATTATCAACGGTAGCTATTGCAATGGCTATTGGTTTATCAGGAATTGCAGCGGGTTCTGCGTCGATTGGTATTGCTGCAACAGAAGCGGTCCTTCTAATTGGAACAAGCCAAGTCAATCGCTTAGGTATTCCACTTTCTATTTTCTTTGGTGGAGTAAAAATGATGATGCCAAATATGGTGAAATACCCTGTAATTATGGTACCTATTTTTATTACAGCAGCTTTATCAGGTATTGCCTCAGGAATGATTGGTATTGGAGGAACAAAGGAATCGGCAGGTTTTGATTTTATAGGAATGGTAGGACCAATTAATGCATTCAAATTTATGCACGTTGATTCACCATGGCTAAGTGTATTACTTATTGTCGTTGCCTTCTTTGTTGTACCATTTTTAGTTGCATGGATTTTAGATTTATTACTAAGAAAAGTCATTCGCTTATATTCAAATGACATATTTAAATTTATGGGATGAAAATGAGCTTCCTGAACTGTAGACTAACTTATAGATTAGTTGTTATATCAATACTTCGTATTGCTTAGCTCCCTTGC
>NZ_KV840027.1:161011-186360 GCF_001839105.1 Staphylococcus sp. HMSC62A08
TATTCCTGCAGGCGTGTCGCCATCAATACTGCGTATTTGTATTAAGAATAAAATTTTATCCAACCACATTTTCGTATGTATTCATATAATTAAATAAGACTTTTTGATTGGCAAATGGTTGTCTACAGTTTTTACTCTTCAATGTTTAAGGCATTGGAGAGTTTTTTATGTGCTAAAATTAACAATGATAGAGTTGCTTTTTGAATGTATCAAAAATAAAGGGTGAAATGATGTCATATAATATAGAAGCATTGCAATTAAAAGTAGCACAATTAAGCAGAAAGACACACGAATTAGGTATTCCTGTCATGATATTATTCGAAGGTGTACCAGCTTCAGGTAAAACGCGCTTATCTAATGAATTATTACTTAATCTAGATGCTAAGTATACCGATTTCATAGCTACTAAATCACCAGAAGCTCATGATCTGAGATATCAATTTCTGCAAAAGTACTGGAATACATTACCACAGAAAGGTAATATCAATATTTATTTTAGAAGTTGGTATTCACATTATCTCGACTATAAAGAGAATCAAATTAAACAGAATCAATATTCGAATTACGATGTTTTGGTTAGACAAATTGATGATTTTGAAAATATGTTAAAAAAAGATAATTACGAAATC
The DNA here is from genome assembly GCF_001839105.1 of Staphylococcus sp. HMSC62A08. Taxonomy (NCBI): domain Bacteria; kingdom Bacillati; phylum Bacillota; class Bacilli; order Caryophanales; family Staphylococcaceae; genus Staphylococcus; species Staphylococcus sp. HMSC62A08. Next base: position 161,641 of record NZ_KV840027.1, read on the forward strand.
ATTAAATTTTTCATCGAAATCAATGAAGAAAAGCGTCAAGAACATATTGAACAAACAAAAGAAAATCCATTAATGAAATGGAAAGTACAAGAGTATGGGAAAGTCATACCTCGAGACATTTACATAAGTGAAATGCGACAAATAATAAATGATAGTGATGATTGGAAGGTCATTGATTATACTGAAAGAAAGCAAGCAGTCGAAAATATGTATCTACATATAATAGAAAGATTAGAATCTGCCATAGACAACTTTCAAACTCATGAAAGCGTTATCGATGGGAAATTTAATAAAAACTTTTCTACATCACTATTCGATATAGAAGTGCCTAAAATTCATAAAAAAGAATACAAAGACCAAATTGAAACATTACAAAAGCGGATGAGAGAACTCCAATTTGCATTATATGAACGTAAAATACCATTAGTTTTAGTATTTGAGGGCATGGATGCAGCAGGTAAAGGTGGAAATATCAAACGTATAAGGGAGAAACTCGATCCCACAGGATATCAAGTTCATGGGATAAGTGCACCGACTGATGTTGAAAAGAATCATCACTATTTATGGAGATTTGCAAAAGAAATGCCAAAATCAGGGCATGTAGAAATATTTGATCGGAGTTGGTACGGAAGAGTTCTTGTTGAGCGAGTTGAAGGATTTGCTGAACAAGCAGAATGGAAACGGGCTTACAAGGAAATTAATCAGTTTGAACAAATGTGGACAGATGAAGGAGCTTTAATTATCAAGTTTTTCTTATGTTTAGATAAAAAAGAGCAGTTAAAGCGATTTAAAGATAGAGAAAAGAATCCAGATAAACAATGGAAAATTACAGATGAAGATTGGCGAAATAGAGAAAAATGGGATCTATACTTAGAAGCGAGTTACGATATGATTAAGCACACAAATATGAATGAAGCGCCATGGCACGTTATACCAGCAGATCATAAAAAGACAAGTCGTATTAAAGTACTACAAACAATCATTAATAGATGTGAAGAAGTGCTGTAAAACGATATCATGGATTAAATATCAAGATGATTTTCAAGGATTTTCTCTTTGAAAGTCATCTTTTTTTAGATGAATTGAGCAAAATTAGATTATAGAATTATTACGGTAGTGTAACAAAGTTGAAATCTGTAATATTACAGATAACTTAATAGTTGAGTCAAACCTATTAAAAAACTGATGTAAAACCACAAATATCGATGAAATTTTAAACGATTATTAAGGAATTATATGTTACAAAGCGATACATAAATATTTCAAGATTACAAAACTAAGTATGCATTGTAATTTTTTGTAAGGAACGTGTAATATACAAATGCATTTTTTATGGTATAGTGAATACCGTCAAAAGTTAACAAAAAACATTTTCAATATCGCACAACGAAATTTAAACACTAAGAATATAATTTACAAATTTTAATTTTAAAACATATCTGGAGGATTTTATATTATGAAAAAGACAGTTATCTCTACATCATTAGCTTTATCTTTAGGAGTTGCAGGTTTTGCATTAACAGGTCACGAAGCACACGCTTCTGAAGCTACAAACGTAGATCAAGCTCACTTAGCTGATTTAGCTCAAAACCACCCTGATCAATTAAATGCTAAACCAGTTCAAGCTGGCGCATACGATATTCATTTCGTAAACAATGGTTTCGAATACAACTTCACTTCTAATGGTACTAACTGGTCATGGAGTTACCAAGCAGCTGGTTCTCAATCTTCATCAGCTGACTACACTCAATCATACAACCAAGAAAGTTCAAGCCAATCAGTAAGTTCTAATACACAATCAAGTAACACTAATGTTGAAGCTGTTTCAGCACCAACTACTAGTCACCATAACTACAGCACTTCAACTACTTCATACTCTGCACCATCTTCAAGCTCAGCTTCAACTGGTGGATCAGTTAAAGCTCAATTCTTAGCTGCTGGTGGTACTGAAGCTGCTTGGAATGCTATCGTAATGCCAGAATCAGGCGGTAATCCTAACGCAGTAAACCCAGCTGGTTACAGAGGTTTAGGTCAAACTATGGAATCATGGGGTACTGGTTCAGTAGCTTCTCAAACTAAAGGTATGATTAACTACGCTAACAGCCGTTACGGTTCATTATCAAATGCAATTGATTTCCGCGCTAGCCACGGTTGGTGGTAAGATTTAATTTATAACTGGATAGCACAATCGAGTTATAAATGTTAGAGGATGACATCAGTCATCCTCTTTTTTTATGCAATTTTTTAATTGTGTTGAATAAAGTAACTTAAGCGTTTCATGCCTTATATCGAAGGGAATATAAACGAATAACTATCAATCGGTTTCTGTATCTTTTAAAGAAAGCTGTGAAATGATGAAGAACATTAAAAAGTTAGCTCAATTAGTGATTTTACATAGTGTTTTCTGGTTTTTAGTTCAGATGAGTATCGCACAATTGGGGGCTCGCATACCGTTACGCTTCTTTGATAAGAATGCGCACTTTTTTCGTCCTTTTCAATGGGAAAAGGGTGGTCAAATTTGGGGCGATACACTCCAAATAAGTAAGTGGAAAAAATTGATCCCTGAAGGTACAAAACTCAATAACGCGATTTATGATAAAAGTTATTTAACTAATAATATAGAAGAAACACGTCATTTATTATTGGAAATGAGAAGAGCCGAATTGGTTCATTGGTTATCAATGGTTCCTCTGATTGTGTTCATCAAGACACCTAAATACATAAAATATATCAATCTGTTGTATGTCGTATTTAGTCATGTACCTATCATTATTGTTCAGAGATATAATCGACCGAGAATTGAACGATTCATTCGTTTAGTTGAAAAGCGAGGGAAGAAATGATGACAAAGTCAGTTATTGTTATAGGTGGCGGATTAGGTGGTATAGCCGCTGCAATACGAATGGCTCAAAGTGGCTTCAACGTGAAATTATTTGAACAAAATAATCATATTGGTGGTAAAGTCAATCGCTTAGATGAAAGTAGATTTGGTTTCGATTTAGGACCGTCGATATTAACGATGCCTTATATCTTTGAGAAATTATTTAATTACAGTGATAAAAAGATGTCAGATTATGTCGAAATTGAACGTTTACCATTGCAGTGGAGAAATTTCTTTCCAAATGGTGAAACGATTGATCTATATGAAAATAATGAAGCTACAGTATTAAACAACGTGCAATTGAATGAGAAAGATAAAGAAGAACTTGATCGATATTTTAAATACACTGAACGTATTCATCGTTTTACGGAAAAGGGATACTTTAATCATGGCCTTGATACATTACCTGAAATATTAAAATATCATGGACCATTGAAAGCGTTACATGGTTTTGATTACTTTTCAACGATGCAACAGGCCATTCATCGATATATTTCAAATCCGAGATTAAGAGAAATATTGGGTTATTTCATTAAATATGTAGGTTCATCATCTTATGATGCGCCAACTGTGCTTTCAATGTTATTTCATATGCAACAAGAACAAGGATTATGGTATGTCAAAGGAGGCATACACCACTTGGCTCAAGCATTAGAGCAACTTGCGATTGAAGAAGGCGTAGAGATTCATACGGGAACATCTGTGAACAATATTAAAACGTATCATCATAATGTCACTGGTGTACGTCTTGCTAATGGTGACCTCGTTGAGGCTGATTACATTATTTCGAACATGGAAGTCATTCCGACATACAAATATTTGCTTCATTTTAGTCAACAAAAGATCGATCAACTTGAAAAGACATATGAACCAGCGAGTTCAGGGTATGTGATGCATTTAGGTGTCAATCGATCATACCCTCAATTGGCACATCATAACTTTTTCTTTTCCGACGATTCTAAACGAAATTATGATGAAGTCTTTCATCAAAAAGTGTTGCCACAAGACCCTACCATCTATCTTGTGAATTCGAACAAAACTGATTTACAACAAGCACCTGATGGGTTTGAAAATATTAAAGTATTACCGCATATTCCATATATTCAAGATAACCCCTTTAAAAAGGAAGACTATGAAGCGTTTAAAACACGTGTATTAATAAAATTAGAAAAAATGGGCCTCACTGATTTAAGAAAGCATATGATTTATGAAGATATTTGGACGCCAGAAGATATTCGCCAACACTATCATTCTCATAGAGGTGCCATTTATGGTGTGGTGGCTGATAAAAAGAAAAACAAAGGCTTCAAATTCCCTAAGCATAGCAATTATTTCGATAATCTCTTCTTTGTAGGAGGATCAGTAAATCCTGGTGGAGGAATGCCAATGGTGACATTAAGTGGACTTCAAGTCGCTGATAAAATTAATGCAATTGAAGCTCAGAAGGAGTGATCGTAGTTGAAATGATACAATTCATACTTACTATATTATCTACGATTTCACTCATATGTGGTCGACTTATATTTAATCAAAGACATCGATTACTATCATCGCAAAACCGTATCATTCATAGTAATGAAGTAACAATTATTATCCCCGCGAGAAATGAAGAACGTCGGCTACCTCATTTGCTTCAATCATTGCAAGGGCAACAAGGTATTTATGAAGTGATTGTGATGGATGATGGTTCTAAGGATAACACAAAAGAGATTGCACAAACGTTTGGTGCGACAGTTTACGAAATAGAACAGAATCTTGATAGACAATGGTTTGGTAAATCCCATGCCTGTTATCAAGGTGCTACAAATGCACAATCAGAGCTATTAATGTTTGTAGATGCAGATGTAACGTTTGGTCATCCCCATGCGATTGAAAAGATATTAAATACGTATCGCAAACAACATAACCATGGATTACTCAGTGTTCAACCTTTTCATGAAACGGGTAAGTTTTATGAGAGTTTATCAGCAATTTTTAATTTGATGACGGTTGTCGGGGTGAACCAGTTCTCAAGTTTAGCTCGTCAATCTAATAACGATATTGCTTTTGGTCCTGTTACATTAATGCATAGAGATGATTATTTTAAAACGGATGGACATAAAAATGCACAGCATTCAATTATTGAAGGCTTTGCTTTAGGAGAAAAGTTTGAAAGTGTACAATTACCTGTAACGGTTTACGAGGGTGGAAACGATGTTAAATTTCGGATGTATGAAGCGGGTCTTCAATCGCTTATACAGGGATGGACGAAACACTTTTCAGTAGGGGCAGATAAAACACAACCGCAAATCATGTTAGCTATTGTTATGTGGTTAATGGGTTCAATCACGTCCACTCTAACACTATTGATAAGTGTATTTACCAAGCCTGCATCAAGAATTGTGTCTTTACTATTCTATGTTTTATACACATGCCAATTTGTACGATTACATCGAAGAGTGGGTGCTTTCTCAATGGTATTGCTCATATTACATCCGGTATTATTTATCTTTTTCATATTTATCTTCGCAAATTCTTGGAGACATACGCATTTTTCTAAAAAGGTTGAATGGAAAGGTCGTTCATTTAAAATAAATTAAAAAGTAAACAAATCTCATAACAATTAGGAGGAGAATCATGACAACGAATGAAGAAAATTTTAAATATTGTCATCAAATTATGAAAGAACATTCTAAAAGCTTTTCATATGCCTTTGACTTCTTGCCTGAACAAGAACGTCAAGCAGTATGGGTGATATATGCAGTATGTCGAATTATAGATGACAGTATTGATGTACATGAAAATCCTCAAATACTAAAAGATATTCATGAAGATATTTCATATATTGAAAGCGCTAGTGATATCAGCCATCATGAATTTAAAAGTAATCAATCCATTATGGAAGCACTATATATTGTTTCACTACACTACACGATTGAGTACCAATCATTTTATAACCTGATTCAAAGTGTTTATGAGGATCAGAACTTTGAAATGTTTGAAACGGACGAAGCACTTTTAAATTATTGCTATGGAGTTGCAGGAACAGTAGGTGAGGTCTTAACGCCTGTACTAGCTCAGTCACCGAATAAGGAGACGTATGCTACCGCACGTAAATTAGGCGAAGCGTTGCAAATCACTAATATTTTACGTGATGTAGGTGAAGACTTTGAGAATGGCAGAATTTACTTTAGTGAAAGTAGTCTTGCGCGCTTTGATGTCTCCATTGAAAATGAATTCAACCATCGCATTTCAAATCACTATATTGATTTATGGGAATATTTTGCAGCAATCGCAGAAGATGATTATGAAATAGCGTTGTCGAATATTGACACTTTTAATAAAGAAGCCCAACCTATTATAGAATTAGCAGCAGTGATATATCGCGCTATTTTAGATGAAGTAAGAAAAGCGTCTTATACTTTACATCGTCGTGTTTACGTTTCAAAACTTAATAAAGCGAAATTATATAGAAAGATTAAAAATAAATATCAGTTATAGGTGGAATGTGGTATGAATATTGCTGTGATAGGTGCAGGTGTCACTGGCTTAGCAGCGGCAGCTAGACTTGCTTCTCAAGGAAATCGTGTAACCATTTTTGAAAAGAATAATTGTATAGGCGGGCGAATGAGTCAATTCACGAAAGATGGTTTTACGTTTGATATGGGGCCATCTTATTGTGATGATTCCAGAAGTGTATAGAGCAGTATTTGAAGAATGCGGTAAAAAATTTGAAGATTATGTGGAAATGGAACAGTTGCCATATATCTATGATGTATATTTTGGAAAAAATGATAAAGTACGTGTGCCGACAGATTTAGCAGAGTTACAAGAAACGCTAGAAAGTATTGAACCTGGTACTACGCATGGTTTTATGTCATTTTTAACGGATGTTTATCAACGTTATGAAATTGCACGTTATCATTTTCTAGAGAAAACATACAGAAAGACTTCAGATTTCTATAATTTGGAATCCATCATTCAAGGTTTGAAATTAAAAACGTTAAATAATGCTGATAATTTAATAGAAAATTATATTGATAATGAACGTATTCAAAAATTACTGGCATTCCAAATGCTATATATCGGAATCGACCCCAAACGAGGCCCTTCATTATATTCGATTATACCAATGGTCGAAATGATGTTTGGCGTCCACTTTATTAAGGGTGGCATGTATGGCATGACTCAGGGTTTAGTTCAATTAAATAAAGATTTAGGCGTAGATATACAGCTCAATGCTCAGATAGATGAAATCATCATTAATCCTAAGTATAAAGAAGCGGATGGCGTGAGAGTCAATGGTTTAGTGCAACGATTTGATAAAGTCCTGTGTACTGCAGATTTTCCTTATGCTGCAGAGAAGTTAATGCCGTCTCATTCTCCAGTTAAAAAATATAAACCTAGTAAAATTGAACGTTTAGATTATTCTTGTTCTGCATTTATGATGTATATCGGTATAGATAAAGATATTACTGATGAAGTCATGCTTCATAATGTGGTCTTTTCTAAGCGATTTCGACAAAATATTGATGAAATATTTGGCGGTAGGATATCAGAAGACCCATCGATTTACGTTTATGTGCCAGCAGTTGGAGATTCAAGTTTAGCGCCGAAAGGTAAGACTGGATTGTATATTCTAATGCCTACATCTGAACTGAAGACTGGTCAGATTAATTGGAAAGATGAATCAATCATTGAACAAGTAAAAGACATTATTTATCATCAATTAGAAACGATTGATGCGCTAGAAGACGTGAGATTACACGTTATTTCTGAAACTGTATTTACGCCTATTGATTTTGAAAAGGAATACAACGCAAAATTTGGTACAGCGTTTGGTTTAATGCCTACATTAGCACAAAGTAATTATTATAGACCCCCGAACGTTTCAAGAGATTACAAAGATTTATACTTTGCAGGAGCAAGCACACATCCAGGAGCTGGTGTACCCATCGTGCTTACAAGTGCTAAGATTACAGTGAATGAAATGTTAAAAGATATTGAGAATGGTGTTTAAAAGAGAAGATTTTGTCGTTGTTATGATTAATTTATTTTACTTCGTTGATATATTTGAGGAACTCACATTTGTGGGTTCTTTTTTTATTTAGAATATAAAGAGAAACAGTTTTATATAATGAGTGGGCAACTTTAAATCGATTTAGTTCAGAATATTGTAAATATTGACGTAATTAAGGTTGTTGATAAAATTGAAGATAACATGAGGACATAGATGAATTCGAGGGGGCTTATGATGGTTATTTCAGATAGACTTGCAGCAATTCCTGATAGTTATTTTGGTAAAACGATGGGGCGTAAAGTTGAACATGGACCTCTACCACTGATAAATATGGCAGTAGGGATTCCTGATGGTGAAACGCCCAAAGGTATTATCAATCATTTTTCAGAAGCATTACGTATCCCTGAAAATCAAAAATACGGTGCATTTCACGGTAAAGAATCATTTAAAGAAGCTATTGTGAATTTCTATCAACGACAATATGGCGTAACGTTGCACAAAGATGATGAAGTATGTATCTTATATGGAACAAAAAATGGCCTGGTGGCATTACCGACATGTATTGTGAACCCTGGAGAAACCGTACTCTTACCCGATCCAGGTTATACTGATTATCTAGCAGGTGTCATGCTGGCCGATGCGAAACCAGTGCCACTTGAACTTGAACCTCCTGACTATTTACCAGATTGGAATAAGATTGACCCACAAACTTTAAAGGCAACAAAATTAATTTTTTTAACCTATCCAAATAACCCTACTGGTTCTACAGCCACACAATCAATCTTTGATGAAGCAATTGAAAAATTTAAGGATACAGATACTAAAATTGTCCACGATTTCGCCTATAGTGCATTTGGATTTGATGCTAAAAATCCGAGCATTCTTGCCTCGAAACATGGTAAAGATGTGGCGATAGAAATCTTTTCATTATCTAAAGGGTATAATATGTCAGGTTTTAGAGTAGGTTTTGCAGTAGGGAATAAAGAGATGATTCAAGCTTTGAAAAAGTATCAAACACATACGAATGCAGGAATGTTCGGAGCACTGCAAGATGCTGCAACATATGCACTCAATCATTATGACGGCTTTTTAGAAGAACAAAATGAAACGTTTAGAAAAAGACGTGATATGTTTGAAGCAAAACTAAAAGAGGCGAAGTTACCATTCGTTCATTCTAAAGGTGGGATTTACTCGTGGTTGCATACGCCGCCTGGATATAATAGCGAAGAATTTGAACAATATTTATTACAAGAAAAATCTATTCTAGTCGCACCAGGTATCCCGTTTGGTGAAAATGGGAATGATTATGTCAGAGTTTCTCTTGCATTAGATGACAAACAACTAGAAGAAGCAGCGGAAAGATTAACACAACTCGCAAATATGTATGACGTGTAAATGTGAATCAAATTAAAAAAGCATGGAGTGAAATGCGATATAATTATCGCCCACACTCCATGCTTGATTATTTTAGTTTATTTAGCGTCATAACCTTGGTCTTCGATTGCTTCTTTCATTTGAGCAACGTTGACTTTTGAATCGTCGTATTCAACGCGAACATGCTTTTCATTTAAATTTACTTCTGCAGTATGAACACCATTGAGTTTAGCTAAAGAAGATTCCACTGCATCTTTGCAATGTTCACAGCTCATTCCTTCTACTTGAATCGTTTCCTTTGTCATAAGTCCCACTCCTTATTGATTTTCCGCTTGTTTCTAATTACTATATTAAAACGCACTTGCAAATTTTGAAAGTAAAGTTTACTTAAAGCCTATAATTTCATATTTTTAAGACGAAGTGCATTTGTAACCACACTGACTGAACTTAATGCCATAGCAGCACCCGCAATCCATGGCGCGAGCAGGCCTAAGGCTGCAATTGGGATACCTGCGACATTATAACCAAACGCCCAGAATAAATTTTGACGTATATTGCGAATCGTCGCTTTACTCGCTTTGATCGCTTTAGGTAATAGTAATAAATCTCCGCCAAGTATAGTGATATCTGCAGCTTCAATTGCTACTTCTGTACCTGTTCCGATCGCAATTCCTATATCAGCTTTTACTAGGGCTGGTGCGTCATTGACACCATCACCAACCATTGCTACGTTTCTTCCTTCTTCTTGTAAAAGTGACACCTGTTCTGCTTTTTGTTCCGGTAACACTTCCGCGATAACTCGGTCAATACTAACCTCTTGAGCAATCGCTTGTGCGGTTTGATTATTGTCTCCTGTAAGCATAACAACTTCAATATTCATGTTTTGTAACTCGGATACAGCTTGTTTTGCAGTATCTTTTACAGTATCAGCAACAGCAATGACGCCTTTAAGTTCTTGTTCAACGGCTATCATCATAGCAGTTTGACCTTGTCGTTCATATTGAGCAAGTTTCTGTTCATTGTCTGTATCAATCGTGATATCAAAGTCATGCATTAATTTGCGATTACCAATTAATACGTGTGTATGATTAATCATTGCTTCAATGCCATGTCCGAGTCTCGCATTGAATGATTCATTGTCCAATAAGGAGAGCCCTTTATCTTCAGCAAAAGTGACAATGGCTTCTGCGAGTGGATGTTCAGATGCTTTCTCTGCACTCGCTAAAAGTTGAAGTGTCTCTAAATCGCCAGCGTAGTCTGTAACTTTAGGTTTACCGTTAGTAATTGTGCCCGTTTTATCTAATACAATCGTGTCAATATGATGCGTGCGTTCTACAAATTCGCCGCCTTTAAATAGAATACCATTTTCAGCAGCGCGTCCCGTACCTACCATAATAGATGTAGGCGTTGCTAGACCTAAAGCACATGGGCATGCAATGACGAGTACAGATATTGCAGCTAGTAATGCAGGTTCAAATTGACCTGTGTGCACGAATACAATCCACACAAGAAAAGTGACTATGGCAATACCCACTACAATAGGTACAAAATAGCCAGAAATGATGTCCGCTAGTCTTTGAATAGGCGCTTTAGAACTTTGGGCTTCTTCAACGACTTTGATAATATTTGATAAAGCAGTGTCACGACCTACTTTAGTTGCTTTCACATACACTGACCCGTTCTTATTTAATGTTGAACCAATAACAGTATCCCCAATGACTTTTTCAACTGGTATGGATTCCCCCGTCAACATAGATTCATCTATGGATGTGCTACCTTTAATGACTTCACCGTCAACAGGAATTTTCTCGCCTGGTTTAATGATTAAAGTATCACCCTCGATGACTTCGTTAAGTGGAACCATGGTTTCTTGATCGTTTCTTAATATACGCGCTTCTTTAGCTTGCAAACTTAATAACTCGCCAAGTGCGTTCGTTGTTTGGGATTTAGCACGTGCTTCTAAATACTTTCCAAATAAGATTAAAGTAATTAAGATTGCGCTCGTTTCAAAATATAAATGTGGTTCATTTACGTGGTGAGTTAACCATTGAATCATTTCGTAAAGACTGTAAAAATATGCAGCACTTGTGCCTACAGCGACTAATACATCCATATTCGCTGAGCCATTACGCAAGTTTTTATAAGCGCCCACATAGAATTGCCAACCTATAATAAATTGAACAGGCGTAGCCAGAATGAATTGAAACCACGGATTCATTACAATTGCTGGTAGATGAAGCGGAAGTAAATGAACAAACATCATAAGTAATAACGGTGCTGATAAGATAGCTGAAATAATTAATTTCGTGCGTTTTGCTTTGAGTTCTTGTTCTTTACGAGACGTTTGTTGATTATCGTCGCTATTTATAGGTTCAGCATCGTAACCCAATTTTTGAATACGTTGAATGATTCGATCCGTATTTATGGCATTAGGATAATAGGATACTAATGCTTGCTCCGTCGTTAAATTGACTGTAGCGTGTTGGATTCCTTCAGTTTTATTGAGGACTTTCTCTATACGATTGGAACACGCGGCACATGTCATCCCTGTGATGTCTAATTCTTGCTTTTCTGTTCTAACATCATAGCCTAACTTTTGTATTTCTGAGATAAATGATTTGGAATCATATTGATCAGCGTCGTATTCGATTGTTGCTTTTTCAGTGGTGAGGTTAACTTGTGCTGAAACATCGTCAAGGCGATTAAGTTTTTTCTCAATACGGTTGGAGCATGTCGCACATGTCATGCCAGTAATATCTAGCGTCGTTGTTTTATGTGTCATAGGAACGCCTCCGTTTCTTTTCACAAGTTCAATGTACCCCCTATAGGTATATAAGTCAATCTCTTTGTTCAATAATATTGAAAATTAAAACACGTACGTCATCGATAAGGATTACGCACGTGTTATAGCAGTTATATTTAAGAATTTGAGTGAACAATCAAAAGATCAGGGATGTGAAATGGAAAAATTGTTGAACGTTTATTTTATTAGTATTGAAAATACAATGATTGTGATTTCAATTTCGGATCGTTGTTACGTTATTTAAATGTATTAGAAAAAGTCAGATGGCTTTAAGTTTTCTAAGTCTAAATCTTTAAAGTTATTGAAGTTAAAGTTAGAGAAATCTTGAACAATTTCGCCACTTTTAGCTTGTTCGTAGTAATGGCCTGCTTCATTAAGGATATCGTGGTCTTGGAATGTTTTAATGATTCCTAAGATAATAAGGACTGAAATAACGCCTTTTAATAGTGTCTTCATATTTGGATGGCTCCTTTGTTTATTTCTTGAGATAGAGTATACAGGACTTTTTTAGAAAACACATGCATCCATAGTATTGAAATCACATCAAACTTTAGAACTACTTCTTCCAAGGGAAGTTAGTAGTTCTTATGCAATAGACGAAGACTATTGTAAACCAAAGCCTTCTTCCAAAGGAAGTTAGTAGTTCTTTGGATTGGAAAATAATTTCCAAGAATAATTGTATTCAAGTTTATTTATATCTAAGAATCAAAGATAACTGTATGTGAGAAACTACTCAATTATATTAATACCATTTCTATTAGTAAATTCTCATAATATATCAAAATAGAATAAATTTATCATATCAAAATCATTAATAAATGTAATTAATTAGTAAAATGTAAAAACATTTTAGATTAGAAATTAATATTATGATACTATTGAGTAAATACTAACAATAAAAGAGAATTAAAATACCAAGTGCATACAATAAAAAAGTCAAAACAGTCAATATTAATTTGACAGAAATAGAATATGAGAAAGTGAAACAGCTCGCAGTAATCTGTCATTTAAATCCAACAAGTTATACATATTTAGTTGTTTTAGGCAATTGTATCAAACCGATGGTAGTAGTTTCTTCAAAACAAAAAGTATCAAATACAAGTGAGAATGATGTTGAAGAAGAAAAAATCAAACATCACGAACAATAGAACGAAGACCTTCGAAGTCTACTACAACATTTTGATAGGAAAGCATTTCTTAACTTTCATACATATAGAGAATCAATAGTTATAAAACGCGTTTAAACATTGAAAGAAAATAGATAAACTCTAAATAATTAGGAGTGGATATATTATGTCTGGACATTATTTTATTGCTATTTTATTTATGGTAATGTATCTGATTATTCATATTATATTCTATAAGGCGCATCAAATTAAAAACGATAAAATTAGAGTTATGACTTTGTTAATCTTACCATTTCTTATGTTCTTTCTTATTATCATAACCATTCTAATAGATACTGGAATTGGCGCATTCTTGATAATTCATGGAGGGGTGGAAGTATGAAGCGTATTATTTTAATGATTCTTTTTGGATTTCCATTTAACTTTCTGTATATCGCATATATGTGTAACCCTTTAGTAGAAGAAAATAATCTTTTGTTTTCCTTTTCATATGTTTTAATGGGCATTGTAGCTATTATACCTATTATTATTGCCGCGCTTTACAAATGGGATAAAGATTTTTGGTTATTCACAAGCTTACAATGTGCCAATATATTTATCTCATGTTTATTAACGCGATTATGTATTGATTTAAAGGCTTCAGCAGAAATATTTGAAATACAAGATGCTTCTGGTGCAGTTATAATGTGTTTCATGGCGCAATCAATAATTTTCGTTTTTTTTTACAGGTTGGATTTCTACTGGACGAGAACTGTTTAAAATTTTTAAATCTAAAAAGCAATAATGGGATAATAACATTATTTAACAATCAAACTCATTTATATATTTTAACTTTTTAACGTCTGTAATATTACGTTGTATTATTAATTTTTGTTTTTGTATACTGTATTTTGTTCAAAAATAAAATTTTGCTTTTAGGGTTTACAAATGAGTTTCTTTCTGAGGAGATTTTATATATGAATAAGAGTTATAATATATTCACTTACATTTTAATGATTATATCTATAGTCACGATCATTAATTCATTATTCACCAACAATGAAAATTATAAAATAATTATAAATTTAGTTATGGTTGTACTTGTAGTACTCATGGGAATTTGTGCAGTAATAATTAGAATAATCTATAAAAATAAAGATAAATAATATAATAGGGATACAGGGTGATAAGCAAAGTAACACTCACCAATATAGAAAAAGTATTTAAAATAGCAGGTGATTAAGTATGAAGGCTCAAGAAATTAGTGTTATTAATATTTTCAATAATAATTTTCTTTATACCTTTTATTTTTAAAAAAGGAATGATAGATAAGATTTTTTACAGTCTCAGTGTAGTATTTTCATTAGTTTTATTACTATTAATACATCAAAATATCATTTCTGAGCTATATTTTATATTGGGATTATTGTTTTTCTTTTTAATGGAAGGCATAGCAAAAAAATTAAAGAAAAGCAAAAACATTAATTAAAGTATGCAATCTTCATTTTAAATGAACAACGTATATAAAAGTACTATCCATAGTTGAATTATGACATCAAAAAAGGATACTCATTGAGTACCCTTTTACTTAAACCACTGACAAAGTCTTCAATTATTTCTTATTTTAAATCATATTTCTCCTCAAAGCGATGTCGCTCTCTATATTCTCTGTATTTTTTATCATTATCAAAACGCTCTTTATATTTCATTTTTAACTCTGCATCTCCAGTTACTTTACCATCATCATTAACGTCATATTGATATGTATTATAGGGCTCATCTTTAAAAGTGACTTCAACATTATTTTCTTTAGTGTTCAACGTGAAAGCAGCTTCCTCTTTTTTTATTTTGTCTTCCCATCCTTTTTTCTTAAGAACACGGTGAACTTTTGCTTTGGTTTTAGCTTCTTCATGGCTTTGGTATTTAAAATAAATATGTTTACCTATATTAAAAATTAATGCTGGGCCAAGGAATATAATAATAATGATGGTTATAATAATATATTTTTTCTGCATTTTAAACTCCTTGAATAAGTGTTTTTATATCTTTAATATTTTGGAGAATTTAATAAAATAATACACTTTTATCATATGTTTTTTAATGAATCAGAGTCAAGCTCATAAGAGGAACCCCTTGTTGTTAGGACCCCAACTTGCATTGCCTGTAGTATTTCTTGAGGAAATCCTCTCTGTTAGGGCCCCGTGTTTGTTTTGGAGCTTATGTGGGAATGTGTTTTGTAAATGTAGAGGAGGTTGATTTTTGTGAGTTTATTGGATTTTCATAAGGAGATAAAAGGTTATACTCAGGATAGACAACCGGGGATTGAAGCGGATATGAATCCTAAACCAATTGCAGAGTTAGATGAATATAAAGCTGCAGGAAAGTTACAAGGTAAAGTAGCATTAATTACTGGCGGAGACTCTGGGATTGGCCGTTCAGTCGCAATCCTTTATGCGAAAGAGGGTGCAAACGTAGCGATAGGTTATTACGACGAACACCAAGATGCAGAAGACACTGTTCGACGCTTAGAAGAATTAGGTGTCAAAGCGAAAGCATATGCACATGACTTAAAAGATGAAAAGCAATCTAAACAACTCATCGATAATGTCGTTAAAGATTTCGGTGGATTAAATATTTTAGTAAATAATGGTGGTGTGCAATTTCCTAGAGATAACTTTGAAGACATTACACCCGATCAAGTGAAAGAAACATTTATGACAAATATTTTTGGGATGATGTTCTTGTCACAAGCAGCTGTGCCACACTTATCAGAAGGCGATGCCATTATTAATACTACGAGTGTGACGGCTTATAGAGGTTCTGGACATCTGATTGATTATTCTGCTACGAAAGGTGCTATTGTCTCATTTACTCGCTCTCTAGCGACAACATTAATGGAGAAAAGTATTCGTGTAAATGCTGTAGCACCTGGTCCAATCTATACACCATTAATTCCATCTACTTTTGATGAGGAAAAGGTTGAAAATCAAGGTGGCGGTACACCTATGGGTCGTCGTGGTCAACCAGCAGAACTTGCGCCGTCTTATGTTTTCTTAGCTACAAATGCTGATAGCTCTTATATCACTGGTCAAGTGATACACGTTAATGGTGGAGATTATATTACAACTTAATACGTTGAATTGTGAGGAGTAGGACATAATTAATTGTCTCAGCTTTCTTTAACATATTGTCAGTAGATGTCTGAATTGAAAGTGCACTTATATCAAGCTTCTTTCAATCCTAGCCATCCTTGCCGGCGGGGCCCCAACACAGAGAATTTCTTAAAAAGAAATTCTACAAACAATGCAAGTTGGGTGAGGGACAGAAATATAATTTTGCTAAATTATATTTCTGTCACACTCCCTTTTTAAAATAAATTGATTAAGCAAAGATTGAGGAATGTTTATGACTGAAAAGGAAAAAATGTTAGCACATCAATGGTATGATGCAAACTTTGATGAGGAATTAAAACAAGATAGATTGAAAGCGAAGGAATTATGCTTTGATTTGAATCACACACGTCCAAGTGATGAAGAAAAACGAGACAGAATCATGACAGAATTATTTGGATACCAAACTGAGAACGTAGGCATCTCTATACCTTTTGATACTGACTATGGTTGGAATGTTAAATTTGGAAAAAATGTATTTATTAATACAAATTGTTATCTAATGGATGGTGGAGGTATTACATTTGGAGATAATGTCTTTATTGGACCTAATTGTGGCTTTTATACCGCTACGCATCCTTTAAATTATAAAGAACGTAATAAAGGTTTAGAACTCGCTGAACCTATTGTTGTAGGAAGCAATACTTGGTTTGGAGGACACGTGTCAGTGATGCCGGGGGTCACAATTGGAGACGGTAGTGTCATAGGTGCAGGTAGTGTTGTAACTAAAGATATACCTCCCAATAGTTTAGCGGTGGGTAATCCCTGTAAAGTAATCAAATCTATAGAACAATAGAAGCAGTGATTGAGTTTAGAATAAATTCACATTGAACATATATAACATTATATAAAAAAAGTATATAATATTTTATAGATAAGGGAAGATAAATTTAAAGAAAAGTTTTAACACTCGCATATTTAAATTTATGTATATTAATGACATCTAAGAAGGGAAATCTATGAAAAATTTCAAAAGCTTTATCACTAATCAAAGTAGAAGAAAAATTAATTTTATTACATCTCCAATAAATATGATGAATAAATCAAATTATAATCATCAAGTGATGACTTACGCTAAATATTATGGTGATTTAAAAGTCAAAGACCATCAAATTCTATATCAAGTGAGAAATGGTAAGAATATTACAGGTAATCCTTATGCAATATTTCTATACTTAGTTAACCAGAAAGAATATAAAAGGTTTCTTCATAAATGGGTGGTCGATTCTAAAGAAACATTGAACTTCTATAAAAATAAATTTAAGAATTACAATAACGTAGACTTTGTCATTATAGACTCGAGTGATTACTTAAAATCACTTGCTGAAAGTAAATATTTAATTAACGATTCAACTTTTCCCTTATATTTTGCCAAAAAGGAAAATCAAATTTACATCAACACATGGCACGGGACACCTCTGAAATATATGGGATTAGATATGGACAACAATGTACAAGGATCACAGAACATTATTAAGAATTTTTTATCCAGCGATTATATAATCAGCTCAAATAGACATACTACAAATATATTCAAAAGCGCATTTAACCTTCATCACATCTATAATGGAGAAATTCTTGAAAAAGGGTACCCCAGAATTGACTTAACATTAAAAAATCAAAAATCCCTAATTTTTGATACATTAAATGGTCTTATTAGTGAAAATGAAGAGAAAATATTATTATATTGTCCGACATGGCGAGGAGAAGATTTAAATAATCCAGATATAAATATAGAAAGCATACTTAATGAAGCAAAAGAGCTTGAAGCACATTTAAATTATAAAGTATTAGTAAAAGTACATCCTTTTATTTATGAAGAGGCTAAAAAGGATTGTAATTTGAAAATTTATTTAATTTCTGACTATGTTGATACCAACGAATTATTAGCAATTGTTGATTTAATGGTTACAGATTATTCGAGTATTTTCTTTGATTATTTAGTAACGAATAAACCAATCATTTTTTATACTCCTGATTATGATGACTATAAGTTCTGTAGGGGAATGTATATTAATCCAAATGAATTGCCTGGTCCCGTTTGCACCCATATTGAAGATGTCATTTCTTCAATCAATAATAAAAGTTATGAAAATCATCAAATTAAAAATAATTATGAAAAATTTAAAACGACTTATGTAAGTTTAGAAGACGGACATGCTTCTAAAAATATCGTTGAACATATTTTTAATCGAAAAGCGGAATCCCCAAAACGTAATACAACAGGAAAGAAAACAATTTTAATTTATCCAGGTGGAATGAAAAATAATGGCATCACTACATCAATCATTAATTTATTAGAAAATATTGACTATCATCAATATGATATTACGATATTTTTGAACTATAGTAAGAAAGAAGAAATGTTGAGCAATTTAGATAGAGTGAATCCAAATGTAAGAATTATATTTAGAAGAGGGCCATTACTTGCATCCTTAAAAGAGTGTTATAAGGTTGATTTTGTAAAACAAAGAGGGCTTCAATCATTTTTAGAAAAATTCCTCTACCCTAAAAAGGTATATCAACGAGAATTTAGAAAAATATTTGGAGATTCTCATTTTGATTATGCTATCGATTTTAGTGGTTATTCTATGTTTTGGGCTAATCTTATTTTAGCAAGTAATGCTAAACGTAAATTAGTTTATTTACATAGTGATATTAAAGCAGATATGGAAAGAAGAATTAATGGTGTGAGACCACATTATCAAAATTTAAAAGGTTTGGTTTCTCTTTATCCATATTTTGATAAACTCGTCAGCGTTTCCGAAGCTACGAGTCTTTTAAACAAAGAAAAAATAAATAATCCTTTATTAAGTGATAAGTATTGTTCTTCAAGAAATACGATTAACTTAAATAAGATACACACTTTAGTAGAAGATGATTCAGATCGATTCGAGAAAAATGGTGAGTCAGTCTTAATCAATATTAAAAATGGTAATGTTCAAACAGTTGAGTTTAGTAACAATGACTTCAAAATTGTGAGCATAGGGCGACTTTCTCCTGAAAAAGGATTTGATCTACTCATTAATGCTGTTGCTAAATTAGTGCCAAAATATCCAAACATAAAGTTATATATTATGGGTGAAGGACCATTAAAAAAATCACTCCAGTCGCTTATAAAAAATTAAAAATGAGAAACCATGTGTTTTTATTAGGACACAGAAAAAATCCATTTTATGTGATGAAACAATCAAATTTATTTGCACTCACTTCTCATTACGAAGGACAATCAATGGTACTATTAGAAGCTTTAACTCTAGGAGTGAATGTTCTTGCATCAGATATTGTTGCTAATAGATATGTATTAAAGGATGGCAAGTATGGCACACTTGTTATCAACGAGATAGAGGAGATTGCAAAAGGGATTGAAACATTCATATTAGGTCAAAATGAGAAATATGAAAAGTTTGATGCTGAAGCTTATAATGCTAAAGCTATTAAAGAATTCTATGATTTACTACAATAAAAATAAAAATCAAAACGGTTGGTCAGCTCATGATTCACCGTTTTGATTTTTTTATTGATTAATTTTGTTATTTGACACATACGCGTTAATACCACTATGAATATTAAATTGTGGTGAATAACCCAGACGCTTAAGTGGGGTAATATCTGCATATGAATGTTTGATATCACCTATTCGACATTCTTTATAAATGTGAGGAATGGTATAGCCAAAGACTTTTTCAAAGGATTTAAAAACAGCATTAAGAGATGTTTCGCTTCCAGTTCCAACATTGAATATCCCCCCATTAGTATCTTTAGAATAAAGGACTGTCCATATTGCTGAAACTAAATCATCTATATATACAAAATCACGCGTTTGTTCACCGTCACCATAAAACGTAAATTGTTCTTTATTAATAAATTTTGCATTAAGAATTGATAAAACGCCTGAATAATCAGAGTTCGGATTTTGTTTTGGTCCATAAACATTGAAAAATCTTAAACATACAGTAGGTACGTTATAGAGGTGATGATAAATGTGAGCGTACTGTTCTCCAGAAAATTTTTGTATCGCATAAGGGGAAAGCGGGGCTACTTTAGAATTTATCGTTGATTTAGGTAGATCAGGCAAATCGCCATACACAGCGGCAGATGATGCGAAAATAAATTTTTTAATTTGACTATCCCATTTTCGTGTAGCTTCTAATAAATTAATCGTTGCATTAATATTGGTTTCGTTTGAGATAACAGGTTTTTCAATTGTTTCAACTACACTTACCATTGCAGCTAAGTGAAAGATATAATCAAATTGTTCTTTTTTAATTAACTCTGAAACAAATGCCACATCAGTAATATCTTTTAAATAAAAATGTTCTTTAGGTATGAAAGGAATATTTTCTAATCTTCCTGTACTAAGATTATCAATGACATGTACTTCCACACCTTCATGAGTTAACCGTTCTGAAATGTGTGACCCAATAAAACCTGCGCCCCCAGTAATTAAAGCTTTCATAGATGCACTTCCTTAAGATGTATCGAATAATTAATACTAATATTATACTATAATATTTTTATCTAATATAACTAAATTTCAAGGTTGAGTATTGTTGAGTTAAGGATATTTTTTCATAAACTAAAAAAAGACGAGTTCTATATAGATAGAACTCGTCTTTTATACTTTAACCGAAGAAAATTAGTCTTAATTTATTTTAATCCATATTATTATTTTGATAGCTTTCGTAAATATTTTCATATTTAATTTTTCCTATTCCACCTACAATGTATTTTCCAAATTTGAATAAATTAAAGAGATATCCAACTGTAATAGCTAGAGTAAGTGTAACGATGGTATTGAATAATACATTTTTAATGGGGTTACGACTCAGTAATCCTAAATCATGAACAAAGAAATAATGAATTAAGTAGATACAATAAGAATAATTACTAATAAATACAATAAATTTTGGTACATACTTAATATAAGAAGAGAAAAGGAAAAACAATAAAATTACCATTGTTACATAAATAGGAGTGTCCACTCTTTTTGATTCTACCCATGTGCTTATACCCAATATATAATTTAAAAACATAAAAATTATTGAGAGAAATGCTCCAATAATAATATGCCAAGTATAATCTTTGATTTTATTCATAAACGCTTCATAATAAGTTCCTATATAAAAGCCAAGCAAGAAATAGCTCAACCATCCTATGAATATCATCCATCCCTCACGATCCCATATAGCTGCTAATATCGGATTATTAGGAGGCGATATAAAAGTTCTCATGGCCCAATACATAGTAGTTATTAAAATTGATATTACAATCATTTTAATAGGATTTAAACCAATTAAGTATTTAGAAAATAGCCAATGCAGTAAATAAAATTGAAAAATGATTACTATAAAATATGTAACAGCTCCTCCGTGAAACATTGTATCTCCAACATGGAAGAGATATTCATGTAAATTTTTCGGTCTAAAGTAAAAATAGGAAATGCTTAAATTGATTATTACATAAGGTATCCCCAAATAGATTAATTTATTTTTGAAGAATCCTTTCTTTATCTTGGAACCATAATTTTTGGCTAGTAAGAATTCTGATATAAACACGAACATAGGTGTACTAAACATTAATAATAGTTGGAATAGTCGGAGAGATGTACTATGTGGAACGTCATGCATTTTTGAAAAAGTAGTGGTAATTGAGTGGATAATTACTATACTTAAACAAGCAATGGAACGCATCCAAAAAATTACAGATGTATAAGTTTTCATGTAGTGATACCTTTCTGAATTTATTTTGTTTTATAAAATACTGGCCCAGTCATTAATTGTATATAATAATCTTCTTGTTTTCAACAACATTTTTTAATATAAAAAGAATTAAATATATATACGATAATCATATTATTGACTATGATAAATCATTTGCGGTCAACTAATTTTCAAGACTTTTCTGATAATATAAATGTAAGCGATTGCAAAATCATGTTGTTACATAGTAGAATGAAATAAATGATATGAACTATCATTTAAATGTATGTCAATGTTTTGTGATTTTTTAATAAATTTAAAATACATAGGGGGTAAATGAGAATGGTAGTACCTTTCAAAAATGAACCTGGGATTGATTTTTCAGTTCAAGACAATGTAGATCGTTTCAATGAAGAATTGAAAAAGGTAAAAGGCCAACTTGGTCAAGATATTCCTTTAGTCATTAATGGAGAGAAAATTGATAAAAGCGACAAATTTGAGTCTTTAAACCCTGCAGATACATCTCAATTGGTTGCAAAAGTCTCTAAAGCTACAAAAGATGATGTGGAAAATGCATTTAAAGCAGCTAATGAAGCTTATCAATCATGGAAGAAATGGTCGCATAAAGATCGTGCTGAATTGTTATTACGTGTAGCAGCGATTATCCGTCGTCGCAAAGAAGAAATTTCAGCTGTTATGGTTTATGAAGCAGGTAAGCCATGGGATGAAGCGGTTGGTGATGCTGCTGAAGGTATCGACTTCATCGAATACTATGCACGTTCAATGATGGATTTAGCAGATGGTAAACCTGTATTAGATCGTGAAGGGGAACATAATAAATATTTCTATAAACCAATTGGTACAGGCGTTACAATCCCACCTTGGAACTTCCCATTTGCAATTATGGCTGGTACAACTTTAGCTCCTGTAGTTGCAGGTAATACAGTGTTACTTAAACCTGCTGAAGACACTGTATTAACAGCATACAAATTAATCGAAATATTAGAAGAAGCTGGTCTACCTAAGGGCGTTGTCAACTTTGTACCTGGTGATCCTAAAGACATAGGTGACTATTTAGTAGACCATAAAGATACACACTTTGTTACATTTACAGGTTCTCGTGCTACAGGTACGCGTATATATGAACGTAGTTCAGTAGTTCAAGAAGGTCAACACTTCTTGAAACGTGTCATTGCCGAGATGGGTGGTAAAGATGCCATTGTTGTTGATGAGAACGTAGGTACAGATTTAGCTGCTGAAGCGATTGTGACTTCTGCATTTGGCTTCTCAGGACAAAAATGTTCAGCATGTTCACGCGCCATTGTTCATAAAGATGTACATGATGAAGTCCTTAAAAAAGCAGTTCAACTTACAAAAGAACTCACTCTAGGTAATACTGAAAATAACACATTCATGGGACCAGTCATTAACCAAAAGCAATTCGACAAAATTAATAATTATATCGAAATTGGTAAAGATGAAGGCCAATTAGAACAAGGTGGAGGCACTGATGATTCAACAGGTTACTTCATTGAACCAACTATCTTCTCAGGTCTTAAATCTTCGGACCGTATCATGCAAGAAGAAATCTTCGGACCAGTTGTTGGATTTATTAAAGTAGATAATTTCGATGAAGCCATCGATGTAGCGAACGACACAGAATATGGCTTAACTGGTGCTGTGATTACTAATAACCGTGAACATTGGATTAAAGCTGTGAATGAATATGATGTAGGTAACTTATATCTCAACCGTGGTTGTACTGCTGCAGTTGTTGGTTACCACCCATTTGGTGGCTTTAAAATGTCTGGTACAGATGCGAAAACAGGTAGCCCTGACTACTTATTAAACTTCTTAGAACAAAAAGTTGTTTCTGAAATGTTCTAAATAAAATCAATTTAGCCGTCATGATGAAGGTGAAACGCGTATACTTACGTGCTTCTCTTCAAATGACGGCTATTTTATATCACTTTTAATTGTAGATGGCTTACTCAGAAATGCTTAGATTAATCGCTTTATGAAAGACGGCGTCAATTTCTGAAGCTGGCCAATCAATATCTTCTTGTTTGATCCACTCCATAAATCCATCTAATGTCGAACCATAAATGTAAAAGACAAGATTTTCTGGGATTGCAGTATCGACCGAAATACGATGTATATTTTCTTTAATATCTGCCTTCATAATGTCTACACAAAATTCTCTAAATATTTTAGCGAATGAAACATCATCTTTTTGAACCTTCTCTATTCTTTCTAATTCTTCTTTATTCGTAAAGGTAGCTTCAATCGTTTGAAACGGATTATTCAAACGTTCTTTTAAATCTGTTGAAAAGTAGTCTTTAGTGAGTAATTTAAATAAATAAACTAATAAATCATATTTATCATAAAAATGTTTATAAAATGTTGTGCGATGAACCGTCGCATGATTACATATCTGGTTAACTGAAATTACTTCAAAACTTCGTTTCTCTAGCAGTTCATAAAGACTTGTTGATAAAGCATTTTTAGTTTTAATTACTCTTAAGTCATTTTCATTCATAACATAACCTCACATTAAAAATCTACACTGTATAGTTAAACTATAGCGATGATAATTTTATAACGCAACGATAATGATTAAAATAGTCGAATATTACATATTTTCACCAAATCGACACATTTAACTTTTTGTAGATATTGTAAAAA
>NZ_KV840027.1:186460-253158 GCF_001839105.1 Staphylococcus sp. HMSC62A08
AAAAATCACGTAGAGGCATATCCTTTTCTTAATGATAATGATTCTTAATTAGAGATAAAAAGGTGAGTATGATGTTGAATGTAAAGAATGGATTAAAAGACAAAAAATATAGAATCAAGCATATAGGAATTACAAATAAAAAAATGCTATATCGTTTAGGTGCTATGGGTGTAACTAAAGGTAGCGAAATCAGTATTAAGCAACAATGTTTGTTAAATGGACCAAGTATCGTTGAAATAAATGGGCAATATCTCAGTATAAGACAATCTGATGCACGCCTTATTGCATTGGAGGACTAATTTCGATGAGTGAGACTTTCTGTATATTAGGTAATCCAAATGTAGGTAAAACCTCTTTATTCAATGCTTTAACCGGTTCGTACGAATACGTAGGGAATTGGAGTGGGGTAACAGTAGAAAAAAAGATTGGTAAATTGAAAGGGAGTTTAGGTAGTTTAATTGATTTACCCGGTATTTATGACTTGTCACCGATATCTAAAGATGAAACAGTTGTCACTGATTATTTATTGACGACGAATTTCACAGGCGCAATCAATATTATTGACGCTAGTCAACTTAAGAGAAATATGCAACTCACTATTCAACTAATGGAATTAAATGTGCCATTAATTATTGGATTAAATATGGTCGATGTAGCGACACAAAGAGGTATCAAGATTCAATTTGATCAATTAATGAAAAGGTTAAAAATACCTATGTTCCCAATCGTGGCTAGAAAATCTAAAGGGACTAATGACATATTACATGAGTTAGAGTTTTTAAAGCCCGATGACAGACAAGTATTTAAAATTGATTATGGTAAAGAAATTGAAGATGCAATTGAACGCATGAGTTTAATTATAAAAACAAATTCAAACTTTCCCAAAGAACGCATTCGTTTTATAGCAATACAATATTTACTCGATAACGTACAAATTTCTCAAAAATTAAGTGATGCAATTTTAGAACAAATCGCACCCATTAAACAAGAATTAAACCATCAATCAGATTTATATGCTCGTGAACATATTGAAAAGATACGCAATAACTATATCAATGAAATATTAGAAGGTGCAGTTGAATATCCTGAAGAAGAAAAACAATTCCTCACTGCCACTATAGATAAACTTCTTATTAACAAGTATTTAGGGATCCCTATTTTTCTAGGTATTATGTGGCTTATTTTTCAAACGACATTCACATGGATAGGCACCCCATTATCTGACCAGATGGATAGCTTCATTGGAGGGCCATTTACAGATTGGGTAAAGTTACTCATGAATGATTTGCACGTTTTGCCATTTCTTCAAGATTTAATTACGGACGGCATCATCGCTGGCGTAGGTTCAGTACTTGTCTTTGTACCTCAAATCGTCGTGCTGTTCTTCTTTATTTCTTTATTAGAAGATTCGGGTTATATGGCAAGGATTGCCGTCTTAATGGATAGAACAATGGAAACCATTGGACTCAGTGGTAAATCATTTATTCCAATGATTATAGGATTTGGGTGTAATGTGCCAAGTATTATGGCTGCACGCAGTATTGAAAATGAAAAAGAACGTTTGATTACAATACTCATCGCACCTTTCATGTCTTGTTCAGCGCGTTTACCTGTCTATGCTTTATTTGTGGGCGTATTCTTTAAAGCTTATCAATCTCTAGTGGTGCTAAGTCTATATTTATTAGGAATTTTAGTCGCGTTGATTGTCAGCACGATTTTAAATCGCTGTATTTTAAAAAATTCAGACTCGGTTTTTATTGTTGAGCTACCTACTTATCGCGTGCCATCCTTTAAAACACTCTGGAGAAGTACTTGGGAAAAGGCTAAAGGATTCGTAAGAAAAGCTGGTACATTTATTTTTGGTGGTTCAGTAGTAATTTGGGCTTTGACTTACATCGGCCCTCATGGCGTGAATGTGAAAATAAACCAAAGTTTTATACACATTTTAGGAGAGGCAGTGTCACCAATTATTGCACCACTAGGTTTTGGTACATGGCAAGCTGGTGCAACATTAATTCCTGGATTTTTAGCTAAAGAAGTGATTATTAGTTCAATGGCAATTCTCTATTCATCCAGTGAAGATGGTTTGGTTCAAGTTATCCAACAGCAATTCACACCATTATCTGCATATGCCTTTATGATATTCATATTACTCTATGTACCATGTATCTCTACAGTTGCAACGATTCGTAAAGAAACATGTTCATGGAAATGGACATTATTCGCACTCATTTATCCGATTATTACTGCATATGGATTAACGCTAGCATTTTATCAAATAAGTAAATTATTTATATAAGGAAGTGATAATATGTACATCGCTATTAATATAATCATTTGTTTAGCGATATTTGGTTATACAGTCATGTCGCTTTATAAGTTCTTTAAACGGTCTAAGTCAGGGCAATGTGGCGGTTGTAAAACAGGTTGCCAGTGTGACCATTCCGCCTCAGAAAAAGTAAAACCGACGCATTCTAAAATTTAAAGCTATTCATATAAACTTCTTCGTTTTCGAGTACGCCTCGTTAATGAAGAAGTTTTTATTATTAAGAAAAAGTTGAGTAATTATTAATTTACAAAAATAATGATTAATAATTTTAAAAAGTGATATATTATATGTAACTATAAATAGTAGTATTTAATTATTTTGCAGTAAACATGGAGGATTTAACTTATGAAAGGTAGCAAGAAGCTTGATAACTTATTAGAAGATAATAAGAAAAAATTAAAGAAATTATTTAAGTATGATAAGAAAGAAGCGTTATCATTCACGAAAGAAGATAGAGAAAAAGTCAAAGATAAGTTTGGGGTCTATGTTATTTTTGATCAAAAGAAACCAGTATTTGTAGGGCAAACAGGTGGTTACTCAACAACATATAAGCCTATTTCTAAAGATTTATATACTAAGTTAGGTCAATATAATTCACAGTCTGATAGTGGTACGACGAAATTTAGAAAAGGGTTTGCGCAAAGCAACAATCTAGATACTTCTGATTTAAAAAGTATCACTGCAGAACAACATAGTTTAACGTTCCAATACATTAAAGTGAAAGATGAACCAACTTTTATTAATATTTTAGAACTTTTAGCTTTAGAATATGCGAAAGACAAAGGTTATCAGCTGTATAATTTTGAATAAGTAAACAAAAAGATACAGATGCAGGTCACAACACGTAATCCTTAATCATTCATTGAAGTATCGATATAAAATACGCTCTAAGAGAGCGGGGCAGTAGTAATAAATGATGTCCCAATCTCTTAGAGCTATTATTTTAGAATTTATGACTATGTTGCGTCTTAAAGTTTAGATTGATGTTGTAATTCTTCTTGATATTTACGTTTATAAAATTTAGATAACTTGAGATCGTGAATAAATGAAATCACTGGTCGTGCTGTCATCTGCAGACTGCCTATGACAAAGAGTATAGTGCCAGCAACCATTGTTTGGTCACTAAAGAAGAAAAAGCTTCCCACTAGAAAGATTAAACCTAATACAATATCATTAATTTGATATAAAGCTTTGTAGAAAGTGGTAATTTGATTGGCACGATTTTGACTTTCAGAACTTAAATTATTTTTATTAAAATGAAGATCAACATCGTTTTTATGATGAATCATAGATATTCCCCCACATTATTTGATGTGTAAAGCATTCCCATTTCCATTTCTACTTAAACTCAACGCGTATGAGATAAATAAAAGGAGTTGTTACAATGCAATATCAAACGACATATCAATCACCACTAGGCCAATTACAGTTAATTAGCGATGGTACTTCGCTGACTCATCTTTTATATCCACATCAATATGAAAAAAATATTGATATGAAAGATGATTTACCTATTTTCACTAGCGCTAAACGATGGTTAGATCATTATTTTAATGGTGACGATCCAATGATAGATTTTCAATTATTGCCACAGGGAAGTAATTTTCAACAAGAGGTTTGGAATGAATTAACGACAATTAAGTATGGAGATTTAAAAACATATGGAGATATTGCGAAAATAGTAGGTCGGAAATTAAATAAATCAAAGATGTCAGCGCAAGCCGTTGGAGGTGCTGTAGGAAGCAATCCTATTTCAATCATCATACCGTGTCATCGTGTTGTTGGGAAAGATGGCAGTTTAACAGGATATGGAGGTACAATTGATAACAAAATTAAATTGTTAGAAATTGAAAATGTCGATATGACAAAACTTTATCGTCCTAAACATAGTACAAAACCGTAAGATAATAGAAAGGGAGTAGGCTAGCGAAATCATTTTCGCTGGCCTACTCCCTTGCACTTTATTATTTTTTATTCTGGAATATGATATTCACGGATATCTTCTTGAATGTCTTTTAAGTAATAAATATCTTTGTCTTCATTAGATTGTTCAATCTCATGGTTAAAGTCTAAGTCGTCAAAACGTTTAAAGAATGATTCATATTCTTCAACAGATACTTCTGTACGATTGTTTAATAATGATTTATGACCTTCGATATCTAAATGTTTGTCGAAGCCATCAACAAGTGTTGCACTGAAGAATTCGCCTACAGAACCGGAACCATAACTAAATAATCCGATTGTTTGATCGCCTTTAAGGTCACGTGTCTCTAGTAATGAAATTAAGCTTAAGTATGATGATCCAGTATAAATATTACCGACGTAGCGATTATAATACACTGCATCTTCATAACCTGATTTCAAACGTTCTTGAGTCGTTTCATCAGCATTATCAATAATCGAATCTAATGCTTTTTTGCCCATTTTAGTAAATGGAACATGGAAACAAAGTGATTCAAAGTCAGATAATGATTTTCCTTGGCGACGTGCGTATTCATTCCAGCTTTCTTGGAAAGATTTGATATAAGCATCTTTAGACAATGCTCCGGCAACTAGTGGGTATTTATGCCCAGTTGGTCTCCAGAAATCATATACATCTTCAGTGTATGCAACAGCGTCATCGTTTAATTTTAAAATACTTGGTTCATGTGAAATCATCATTGCTACAGCGCCGGCACCTTGTGTAGGTTCACCGCCAGAGTTAATACCATAACGTGCAGTGTCGCTTGCGATGACTAATACCTTTTCATTAGGACGTTGTGCGAGGTAATCTTTAGCAAGTTGTATAGCTGGTGTTGCGGCATAACATGCTTCTTTCATTTCAAAGCAACGCGCGAAGGGTTGGATACCTAACAAATGATGTATCTGAACGGCAGCTGCCTTTGCATTATCGATGGCAGATTCAGTTGCGACGATAACCATTCCAATATTCTTTTTATCTTCGTCTGTTATAATATCCTTAGCAGCATTTGCTCCCATAGATACTATATCTTGGTTTACTGGGCTTACGGCCATCTCTGTTTGACCGATTCCAATGAGAAATTTATTTGGATCAACTTGGCGTGCTTCGGCGAGTTTTGCCATGTCTACATAATACTTTGGTACGTAAAAGTTTATTCTATCGATACCTATGTTCATAAGGCGAATCATCCTTTCATTTTTAAAAGTAGCATTAGTATCATATCAGAACGATACATTATTATACAATGAAATATAACAGAATAATTCATCAAAGTATAACAGAAATGTAAGCGTTTTACACGATAATTTGCTACCATGTAATCAATCGCATATGCGAAGTTTTAGGATCTTTAATTTTCAGGAAAATAATTATTAACAAGTTTAAAATAAATAGATAGACATATATAAAGGAGTATACTCATGAAAAGTTTAGAAAAGGGATTTAGACATTTATCGCGAGAAGACAAATTAAAACAATTAGTCGAATATGGTTGGCTTCATACTGATAATTATGAATCATTACTCAATCAACCACTTATAAATGAAGAAGTTGCGAACAGTTTAATAGAGAATGTCATTGGACAAGGCGCTTTACCAGTAGGACTATTACCGAAGATTGTGGTGGATGATAAAGAATATGTAGTGCCAATGATGGTAGAAGAACCTTCAGTCGTGGCAGCTGCGAGTTACGGGGCGAAATTAGTGAATCAAAGTGGAGGATTCAAAACGATTTCTAGTCAACGTCTAATGATAGGACAAATCGTCTTTGATGATGTGGATGACACTGAACAATTATCTTCAGATATTGAACGTCTTGAGTCTCAAATTCATCAAATTGCTGATGAAGCATACCCATCTATCAAAGAACGTGGTGGCGGTTATCAACGTATCGAAATTGATACATTTCCAGAACAGAATTTATTGTCACTGAAAGTATTCGTGGATACGAAGGACGCGATGGGTGCCAATATGTTAAATACGATACTTGAAGCTATTACAGCTCACCTTAAAAATGAATTCCCAGACAAAGAAGTATTAATGAGCATCTTATCAAATCACGCGACAGCTTCCGTTGTAAAAGTACAAGGTGAAATAGATGTTAAAGACTTAAATAGAGGAGAGAGAAGTGGCGAAGACGTAGCTTATCGAATGGAACGTGCATCGGTACTAGCACAAGTTGATATTCATCGTGCTGCTACTCACAATAAAGGAGTAATGAACGGTATTCATGCAGTAGTTCTAGCCACAGGTAACGATACTAGAGGCGCAGAGGCCAGTGCACACGCCTACGCAAGTCGTGATGGACACTATAGAGGTATCGCAACATGGGAATATGATAAAGATCGTGGTAAATTGATTGGTACGATTGAAGTGCCAATGACATTAGCAATTGTTGGAGGCGGAACGAAAGTATTACCAATTGCTAAAGCTTCTCTTGATTTATTAAATGTGGAAACAGCTCAAGAATTAGGGCATGTTGTAGCTGCAGTGGGATTAGCCCAAAACTTCTCTGCATGTAGAGCGCTTGTTTCTGAAGGCATTCAACAAGGACATATGAGCCTACAATACAAATCCTTAGCCATTGTAGTTGGTGCCGAAGGGGAAGAAATTGCAAAAGTTGCAGAGGCATTAAAACAGGAACCTCGCGCCAATACAGCTAAAGCTAAAGAAATTTTAGAAAATATACGCCAATCATAATTAAAAAGCCATCAAACGGGTATGTTCTCCATATGTAATCATAAATATGGAGAACATACCCGTTTGATGGCTTTATACATATTAATAAATGTAATTGTAGTGACGTGCGGATGATTTACTGATAATACGTGTGCCATAACCTAAAGGCACGTTATAGTTATATTCCGAAATTTTGATGCTACCACTTTTATATACTCTCTCAACGACAGCAACATGGCCATAATAACCTGCAGTTGATTGCATCACAGCATATTTTCTTGGTTTGTGACCTGTTGAATAACCTGATCGACGTGCATTATAGTACCAGTTTTTAGCATTTCCCCATCTGTTAGAAACAGGTTTTTCTAATTGTACACGACGTTTATAGGCCCACCAAGTACATTGGTGTTTGTTGTAATAATTATATGAAGCAGCGTGAGATACGTGCGTTTGTTCCATTGTTTGATATGTCAAAGTTCCAGTGAACATTATTCCAGTAGCGATAATAATACGTGATAATAATTTTTTAAGTTTCATTTCTTCTCCCCAAAAAATGTATTTATTTATTAACCTCACTCATAATAATATTTAAAAATACGTAATACAATATAAGAAATGAATTATACAAGTAAATGTAATCCTCATGAAATATTGTGGCAGATTTTGTAATAAAGTTAATATTGTATGCAATTTATAATAGAAAAAGGCGCCCATAGGAGGACGCCTTGCGAGATGATAAACCCCATGTATTCTTGTATATGATAAATGTTAAAAGCATTGTTCCAACATCAATTATATACCGGTGAATTGGTTGAAAACAGCAAGTGCACGTTTGATACTCGTCACTGGTATGTTTTCAGGACATGGATTATTTCGAAAATATGTCAATATTTCACTATGGCTCTTCACTTCTTTAGGAAAATTGATATCTTGATTAATCCAATCAACCAATTCACCTAATGGTGTGTCATCACCAAGGAAATTTTGCATAAATTCGTAAAAGCTCAATTCCTCACCTCAAAAAATGTAATCTGAGCCAAAAACGATTATAACATATTTTCATTTGTTAAAAATACTTACTAAATAAGAATGATTATACTGAATTGTATTCAAAAAAATTTTAATCACTAGAAAGGTCAATCTTATTGTATAATTAATTGTAGTTAATATTTATTTTTATAAAAGAGGGGATATGCTTGGATATTAAACATATGAAGTACTTTGTTGAAGTCGTCAAACAAGGTGGAATGACAAACGCTTCTAAATCACTATACATCGCACAGCCTACCATTAGTAAGGCGATTAAGGATATTGAAGCGGAAATGGCTGTCCCTTTATTCGATAGAAGTAAGAGAAATTTAGTCCTTACAGATGCGGGAAAGATTTTCTTCAATAAATGTAAGGAAATTATCGCCTTATATGATAATTTACCTACCGAAATTAATAGCATGTATGGTTTAGAATCAGGACATATTAATATTAGTATGTCAGCAGTCATGAGTATGCGTAAATTTATAGGTATATTAGGGGAATTTCACCAATTGTATCCGAATATTACATATAATCTCATTGAAAGTGGAGGGAAAACTACAGAGCACCTCATCTTAAACGATGAAGTTGATATCGGTGTTACGACTTTGCCAGTTGACCATCATTTATTCGAATCTATTTCACTTAATAAAGAAGATTTAAGAGTGGTGTTACACAGAGAACATCCGTTAGCACACAAATCATATATTAATATGGAAGAATTAGCAGAAGAAAATTTTATATTATTTAATGAAGATTTTTATTTGAATGATAAAATTATTGAAAATGCTAAAAATGCTGGGTTTGTTCCCAACATGGCATCTCAAATATCTCAATGGAACGTAATAGAAAATCTCATTATAAATAAATTAGGTATTACCATCTTACCAGCAACAATTTCTGAATTACTTAACGATGACGTAAAAATGATTAAACTAGAAAATGCTAATACAGATTGGGAACTTGGCGTTGTGTGGAAGAAAGATAAACGTTTAAGTCATGCAACAAATAAATGGATAGAATTTTTAAAGGAAAACTTAACAGAATAAATTGAATCACTTCATTATGAGATTAAGAAAAACTGTCGATAGTGTACATCATTATTCGACAGTTTTTTTATCGGATTGTGCAAACGGTTTCATAGATTAGAGGAATAGAAAACATTCTGAATAGATATTTTCACTATAGAATCGCGAGCATTATAATAGATAGTAACACTGAAAAAAGTTAGTAACAATTTAGACACAATTTGATAGAAAGGGATGTTGATGATGGAGAGGGCTCGATTTTTGGTTAAATTAATACTTCAACTTGCACTCATCTTACTCATTACTTTTATAGGTACAGAAGTGCAGAAACTATTACACATCCCACTTGCAGGTAGTATCGTTGGTTTAATATTGTTCTTCTTTCTTTTACAGTTTAAGATTATTCCAGAAAGTTGGATTGATGTAGGGGCTAATTTCTTACTCAAGACAATGGTATTTTTCTTTATCCCATCAGTAGTAGGGATTATGGATGTTGCTTCTAATATTACATTGAATTACGTATTGTTCTTCATCGTTATTATTATTGGCACATGCTTAGTCGCTTTATCTTCAGGTTTCATCGCTGAAAAAATGGTAGGAAAAGACAAAATAACAAAAGGGACAGATCAGTCATGAATGATTACTTACAAGCCGTTCTCATGATATTATTAACAGTCGTTTTGTACTATGGTTCGAAGAGACTTCAAGATAAATATAAAAATCCATTTCTAAATCCCGCACTGATAGCTTCAATAGGGATAATAGTTGTATTATTGGTTTTTGGAGTGAGTTATAAAGGGTATATGAAAGGTGGTAATTGGATTAACCACGTTTTAAACGCTACAGTCGTTTGTCTTGCTTATCCGTTATACGAAAATAGACAGAAAATAAAGCAATATATATCTGTTATATTTGCAAGCGTGTTGACTGGTGTACTGCTCAATTTTGTGTTAGTATTTACAACGTTGAAAATCTTTGGTTATTCTAAGGACACGATTGTCACCCTATTACCAAGATCAATCACTGCTGCAGTTGGTATCGAAGTATCCCATGAATTGGGAGGCACAGATACGATGACTGTACTCTTTATTATAACTACAGGTTTAATCGGCAGTATTTTAGGTTCAATGTTATTGCGTATGGGAGGCTTTAAGTCCTCTATAGCTAGAGGATTAACATATGGGAATGCTTCTCACGCCTTCGGTACAGCAAAGGCATTGGAATTAGATATAGAATCAGGAGCATTTAGTTCTATTGGTATGATTCTTACGGCTGTCATTAGCTCAGTCTTAATACCAATACTGATTTTAATGTTTTACTAAAGGGAAAGATGTACTCATATATTAGAAAGGGAGGCTATTTGTAAAAATGGCAAAAATTAAAGCAAACGAAGCATTAGTTAAAGCGTTACAAGCTTGGGACATCGACCATTTATATGGTATTCCAGGTGACTCAATCGACGCAGTAGTTGATAGTTTACGTACGGTAAGAGATCAATTTAAATTCTACCATGTACGTCACGAAGAAGTAGCAAGCTTAGCAGCTGCTAGTTACACTAAAATGACAGGTAAAATCGGTGTAGCATTAAGTATCGGTGGACCTGGTTTAGTTCACTTATTAAATGGTATGTACGATGCTAAAATGGATAACGTTCCTCAATTAATTTTATCTGGTCAAACAAACAGTACTTTATTAGGAACTAAAGCATTCCAAGAAACAAATCTTTCTAAATTATGTGAAGATGTTTCAGTATACAATCACCAAATTCAAAAAGGTGACAACGTATTCGAAATCATTAACGAAGCAATCCGCACTGCTTATGAGAAAAAAGGTGTAGCAGTAGTTATTTGTCCAAATGACTTATTAACTCAAAAAATTAAAGACACAACTAACAGAGCGGTTGATACAACTAAACCAAAACCTGTATCACCAAAATTCAAGAGCATCAAAAAGCTGCGAAATTAATCGATAAAGCTAAAAAACCAGTAATGATTATTGGTGTTGGTACACAACATGCTAAAGACGAATTACGTGAATTTGTTGAAGCAGCAAAAATTCCAGTAATTCACACACTACCAGCTAAAACAATCTTACCTGATGACCATCCATTCAGCATTGGTAACTTAGGTAAAATTGGTACAAAAACATCTTATCAAACAATTCAAGATGCTGACTTATTAATCATGGCTGGTACAAACTACCCTTACGTAGATTACCTACCTAAGAAAAATATTAAAGCAATCCAAATTGACACAAACGAAGCTAATTTAGGTCACCGTTTCAATATCAATGTTGGTATCTTAGGCGACAGTAAAGTTGCTTTCCATCAACTAACTGAAAATATTAAACACGTAGCTAAACGTGCTTTCTTAGATAAAACATTAGAACGTAAAGCTGTTTGGGATAAATGGATGGAACAAGATAAGAACAATAATAAATCACCATTACGTCCAGAACGCTTAATGAAAGCAATCAATGCTAACTTAAAAGATGATGCAATTATCTCAGCAGATGTTGGTACTGCAACAGTTTGGTCAACACGTTACCTAAACTTATCAGTAAACAATAAATTCATCATCTCAAGTTGGTTAGGTACAATGGGTTGCGGTCTTCCAGGTGCTATGGCAGCTAAAATTGCATACCCTAATCGTCAAGCTGTAGCTATTGCTGGTGACGGTGCATTCCAAATGGTAATGCAAGACTTCGCAACTGCAGTTCAATATGATTTACCAATGACAATTTTCGTATTAAACAATAAACAATTATCATTCATTAAATATGAACAACAAGCTGCTGGTGAATTAGAATATGCGATTGATTTCTCTGACATGGATCACGCTAAATTCGCTGAAGCTGCTGGTGGTAAAGGTTATGTTGTTAGAGACGCTAGCCGTCTAGACGATATCGTAGAAGAAGCTATGGCTCAAGACGTTCCAACTATCGTTGACGTTCACGTTGATCCTAACGCTGCGCCATTACCAGGTAAAATCGTTAACGAAGAAGCGCTTGGTTACGGTAGATGGGCTTACAGATCAATCACTGAAGATAAAAACTTAGACTTCGATCAAATCCCACCAATCTCTGTAGCAGCTAAACGTTTCTTATAATAGTTGCTTCTTAAAGAACTCGACTTATGCGTCGGGTTCTTTTTATTTGAAAAAATAAAGAATTGTCTTGTAAACGCTTAATCAAGTGTGTATACTAATTGTAAATAAATAGTAAACATTGCGTGTTACTGGTCATGCAGGCATGAGCAAATGAGAGTTACCATTCTTCGAGATAACTAGAAGGTGATGGTCTTGTTTGTTCATGTCTTTTTTTATGCCAATGTACGCTTTTACTATAGATAGAGAGGAATGTTTAACATGTTTAAAAAGTTATTTGGGCAGTTACAACGTATTGGTAAAGCATTAATGCTTCCAGTTGCGATTCTACCTGCTGCCGGTTTACTTTTAGCAATAGGTACAGCTTTACAAGGTGATTCACTTCAACACTATTTACCATTCATAAAGAATGGCATTGTCCAACAAGTTGCTACGATGATGACAGGTGCTGGTGGAATTATTTTTGATAATCTACCAATCATATTCGCATTAGGTGTAGCCATTGGTCTTGCGAGCGGTGATGGTGTAGCAGCTATAGCAGCGTTTGTAGGATTTATCATTATGAATAAGACAATGGGAGCATTTTTACATATTACATCTGAGCAACTTGGTGATCCTTCTAAAGGTTATGCTAATGTACTTGGTATACCAACATTACAAACAGGTGTGTTTGGCGGTATCATCGTAGGGGCGCTCGCCGCTTGGTGTTACAATAAGTTTTACAATATTTCATTACCATCATATTTAGGTTTCTTTGCAGGTAAACGCTTTGTACCTATTATGATGGCTACGACTTCGTTTATATTAGCTTTTCCAATGGCAATCATTTGGCCTTATATTCAAACGGGCCTAAATTCATTTAGTGAAGGATTGCTCGATTCTAATACAGGTTTAGCGGTATTTTTATTTGGTTTTATTAAGAGATTACTTATTCCTTTTGGATTGCATCATATCTTCCATGCGCCGTTCTGGTTTGAATTCGGTTCTTGGAAAAATGCAGCAGGAGACATTATCAGAGGGGATCAACGTATCTTTATAGAACAAATTCGTGAAGGCGCACACTTAACATCTGGTAAATTCATGCAAGGTGAGTTCCCAGTTATGATGTTTGGTTTACCTGCAGCAGCATTAGCGATTTATCACACAGCGAAGCCAGAAAATAAAAAGATAGTTGCCGGTTTAATGGGTTCAGCAGCATTAACTTCATTCTTAACAGGGATTACAGAGCCTTTAGAATTCTCATTCTTATTCGTTGCGCCATTGTTATTCTTTATACATGCTGTACTTGATGGTTTAGCATTCTTAACTCTATATTTATTAGATGTTCATTTAGGTTATACTTTCTCAGGAGGATTTATTGATTATGTTTTACTAGGCATCTTACCTAATAAAACGTCTTGGTGGTTAGTGATTCCAGTCGGTTTAGTGTATGCAGTCATTTACTATTTTGTATTTAGATTCCTTATCACTAAATTTAACTTTAAGACCCCTGGCCGTGAAGATAAACAAACTGCTACCAAGAGTACCTCAACAAGTGAACTTCCATTTGCCGTTTTAGAAGCTATGGGTGGCAAAGAGAATATTAAACATTTAGACGCTTGTATCACGCGTTTAAGAGTTGAAGTAGAAGATAAATCTAAAGTAGATGTACAAGGTCTAAAAGCTTTAGGTGCTTCAGGTGTTCTAGAAGTTGGTAATAATATGCAAGCCATTTTCGGACCTAAATCAGACCAGATTAAGCATGACATGGCTAAAATTATGAGTGGTGAAATTACTAAACCTAGTGAAACGACAGTGACTGAAGATGTTTCTGATGAACCGATTCATGTCGAAGATGTGAGTGAAACAGAACTCTTTGCGCCTGGCCATGGTCACATCATCCCACTTTCTGAGGTTCCTGATAAGGTGTTCTCTGAAAAGATGATGGGTGATGGTGTAGGATTTATTCCGGAAAAGAGTGAAATCGTCGCACCTTTCGATGGTACAGTGAAAACCGTTTTCCCTACGAAACATGCAATTGGTCTAGAATCAGATTCAGGCGTGGAAGTATTGATTCATATTGGTATTGATACTGTAAAATTAAATGGCAAAGGTTTTGAAAGTCTAGTCCATGCCGATGAAACAGTGACACAAGGTCAACCACTAATGAAGATTGACCTAGCTTACTTGAAAGAAAATGCTCCAAGTATCATTACGCCAGTGATTATTACAAATCTAGGAGCGCGTACTTTAAATGTTGAAGATGTTAAAGACGTTGATCCTGGAAAGGTCATTATGACAATTAAATAATAATAGCTAATTGGAAGTGGGATAGACCCGTGTTGTAAGCCCGCTGTAAGATGGCTAGGATTGGAAGCACTTAATATAAGTGTACTGTCAATTTGGAAAAACAAGCTGAGTATTGATGTCTTAGCTTGTTTTTTTACATCTTTATTGACATAAGCATTGATAAATTGCAATGTAGAGGTATAAGTCACATGTATGTCATAACAAGTTGAAGGGTGGATATGGGGCATGATTGATTCCAAGTTAGACAAAAAGTCGAATGAAAGGCACAAAGGTAATAAAATCCTCAATGTTTTAATCATCTTTGTCATGTCAATTGCTATACAAATACCAGTAGGCATATCATTAGTTGCGCTTCCCTTATCATTGCGTCTAAATGATTGGTATACGATTGCCATAAGTATGCTTACTCTAGGGATAGCATTACTTATTGTATGGGGTGTGCGGTCATATTATTTACATCGTACATATGAATATCAACACTATAAAATGAGAGCAAGAGACATTTTAATTAATTTAGGTTTCTTTCTCCTAGTGATTATGTGTAGTATTAGTGCTAACCTTTTAATGCTCTATTTTACAGGTGATACAAACACAGAGAATGAAAAAACAATAGATGAAAGTCTTAGCTCACTTGTAGATAAAAGTCATTTACCTCATCCTACTATTGTACTTGTAACAGTATTATGTATTTGTTTCATAGGACCTTATCTTGAAGAGCTTGTGTTTAGAGGAATTTTCAAAGAAACTTTATTTATGAAAAGTCGCTTCTGGTTGCCTTTAATCATCTCATCAATGGTATTCAGTTCACAACATCTATCATCAAATATATTCTCCTACGGATTATATTTTTTAATGGGATGCGCCCTCTATATTACTTATAATAGAAGGCGAAATTTGAAGGATAGTATGATGGTACATATGCTAAATAACTCTCTGACAACAATTCCTATTTTTATTGGTTACTTGTACTTCTACTTTAAGTAACATTGAGA
Organism: Staphylococcus sp. HMSC62A08; assembly: GCF_001839105.1. Classification (NCBI taxonomy): domain Bacteria; kingdom Bacillati; phylum Bacillota; class Bacilli; order Caryophanales; family Staphylococcaceae; genus Staphylococcus; species Staphylococcus sp. HMSC62A08. Next base: position 201,870 of record NZ_KV840027.1, read on the forward strand.
AATTTAACTAAATAAAAAGCATTTAATTCAAACTTGGTCATCTTTAACAAAATGATTGAGTAAGAATTAAATGCTTATTTTTAATGTTGTAAAAAAGAGTTCGCCCTATGCTGGGGTAATATCATTTTCAATTAATAATTTAATTGCTTTGTGATCTGTAGCATTTCTGAATAAATCATATGCATTTTCAATGTCACTTAACTTACTATAATGTGTGACGAGTTGTTCAGGTTGAATAATCTTACTTTTTAAAGCTTCTAATAATTCTTCAGTCGTATTACCTGAAACTAAACCTGTTGTGACATTGATATTTTTAATCCAAAGTTTATCAATATCGAATTGAACTGGTAGACCATGAACGCCGACATTAGCAATGGTTCCATCTACACCTATAAGTTTTTGACATAAATCAAATGTTTGTGGAATACCTACAGCTTCAATAGCGACATCCACGCCACGAGGGTTGAGTTCTTTTACTTTTTGAATAGCTTCTTCAGCATTTTTGGAATTAACAACGTGTGTTGCACCTAGTGATTGAGCTGTTTCTAAACGATTATCATCCAAATCAATCATAATAATTTTAGAAGGAGAGAAGAACTGAGCAGTTAATAAAGTGGCCAATCCGACTGGACCAGCGCCGACGATAGCGACAGTGCTACCAGGTTTTACTTTACCTTTTAATACGCCAATTTCATAACCAGTTGGTAGAATATCTGATAACATGACGAGTGCTTCGTCAGGTAAAGAAGCGGGTGCGTGATATAAAGAATTATCTGCAAAAGGAACTTTAACATATTCAGCTTGGGTACCATTGATTAAATGTCCTAAAATCCAGCCACCATCATTTTCACAATGTGCGTAAATCCCTTTTTTACAGTAATAACATTTACCACAAGATGAAACTGCAGAGACGATAACTTTGTCTCCAACCTTAAAGTTATTTACATTATTACCTACTGATTCAACAATACCGATACCTTCGTGTCCTAAGGTCGTATTTGCAGTTACTTCAGGTGTATCACCTTTAATAATGTGTAAGTCTGTTCCGCAAATGGTTGTCTTTACCATTCTAATAATAGCGTCAGTGCTCTCTTTAATTTCAGGCTTCTCTTTATCGATGAGTTCCGCAACGCCAGGTTTAACATAGTTATACGCTTTCATAGTAAAACCTCCTATTATTGTGAATTATTTCACAATAATTATACCATGATATAAAAGAATAAAGTTGAGTTATTTTTATGACAAAGCTTCTTCAAATGATGTCATAAACATTTCGTTAGCACTTTTAATGAAAATAAATATCTAAACATTTAAAATAGAAGTGAATATATAGATAAGGAGTAATCATCATGAGTGAAGAAGGTAAATTAGTAGCTGAGAAAGAAATAGAAGTGAATAATTATGATATTGATGCAATGGGGATTGTCAGTAACATTGTGTATGTCAGATGGTTTGAAGATTTACGAACAGTATTTATCAATCAACATATGAATTATTCAGAGATGTTGAAAAATCACATCTCTCCAATATTGATGAAGACTGAAATAGAGTATAAAGTGCCTGTTACGATACATGATCGTCCCATCGGTCGTTGTTGGTTAGTGCAAGCGAGTAAATTGAAATGGATCTTTAAATTTGAAATTTCTTCAGGTGACAAAATTCATTGCGTAGGATCTCAAATGGGTGGATTCTATCATCTTGAGCAACAAAAAATTACAAAAATGCCGCAAGTATTTCAAGATATTCTAAAAAGCGAATAAATTCAGTAAGAGATAAAAGTAACTCGTACTACTATAGTTAATAAATTTATAGGATTGAAGGTGTTTACCATGGTTCAAAACATACAAAGCATAGAAGAATTTCATCAACTGATTCAAACGTATCCTCTTGTGGTCATTCATGTCATGAGAGAGCATTGTAGTGTTTGCCATGCAGTACTCCCTCAAATTCAAGATTTGTTAAATGAATATCCGCATGCAAAACTAGGGGTTATTAACCAATCGCAAGTTCAAGATATTGCTGGAGAGCTTTCTATTTTCACAGTTCCTGTTGACTTGATTTTTATGAATGGTAAAGAGATGCATAGACAAGGTCGTTTTATTGATATGCAAACCTTTGAACATCAACTTCAATTAATGTACGACGCAATTGAATAAAAATAAGTATAGGGAGGCGTAAGAGTAGACTTCACTTCTTATAATACGAGGCTGGGATATTATTGTTTATCTCAGCCTTGTTTGACGTGTTGGTATTATATGTATGAGGTGAAAGTGCGCTTATATGAATTTGCGCTCAACCCTAATTGATTGGGCAGTCAAACACTTCGTGTTACTATTAAATACGTGTGACTTTTCAAGAATAAGAAAAATCAAACAAATAAAATCTTAGTTGACATGGAGGAGGCTCAAATGGAGAAAAACGCCGTCAAGAACACTTGAAAAATATTATATTCTGTCTACTCGGTACGCTTATTATAGCGCTTGGCGTTAATATGTTTGTTATTCCTGGTAATTTAGGTGAGGGTGGCGCTATCGGACTTTCACTTATTTTAAACTATACATTAGGAATTTCACCTGCGCTTAGTTCATTCATCATTAATGCCATACTCATTGTTGTGGGTTGGAAATTTTTAAGTCGTACAACAGCTATTTATACAGCGATAACGATCACAGCAAGTTCTATCTTTCTTGATTTAACAGAACATTTTGGACTAGGTATTCATGAAAACTTTATTAATTCTGTATTCGCCGGTCTACTTATAGGAATTGGTTCAGGCCTAGTGATTGCTGCACAAAGCACATTAGGCGGTACTTCTGTCATCGCGAGAATTATCAGTAAATATTCTGAAGTTAAAACCTCTCAAGCATTATTGATACTAGATGCTTTAGTTGTGTTATCTTTCCTTCTTGTATTGCCAGTTACAAATGTACTCTATACGATAGTCATGCTTTTCATAGTGGAAAAAGCAATGGCATTTGTAGTTGAAGGTTTCAATCCTAAAAAGGCTGTAACCGTGATTTCAAAATACAATAGAGAAATTAGCTCTGACATTTTCCAAGCAACTGGAAGAGGCGCCACATTGCTTAGTGGTAAAGGCGCTTATCAACAAAATAACACAGATGTCCTATATGCGGTGGTCTCTCAAAGTCAAATTGGTACAGTGAAAAAAATCGTCAATTCTTATGATGAGAGCGCCTTTCTCGTCATCCACGATGTACGTGACGTATTAGGTAATGGCTTTATCAATCTTAAATAGCCAAACAGATTTAAGATGAAGCCAATTGCTCAACGTTTTTCTATTTTTGATTTAAAATTAAATTAAATAGAAAACGAGGAGGTAGAAAGCCCATGTTTAAAAAATTAGTTACTATTATAGGTTCTACGATTATGGGCACAATTTTATTCGCAAGAGTAAAAGAAAAAAGAAGCTATAAGAGCTTTTTACAGGAAAAAATGATACGTATGTCAGGAATGAAGAAGACATTTGAAAATGTTGAAGATGCCAAAGCTGCTTTAGAGGAAACCAAATATGTAACGGCTGGAAAGTATAATGGTACAGATTATGAATTTAGACATAAAGTCCAAATTAAGGACTATTACGGTTCATTAGTTTATATCATCAATGACAAAGGCAATCGTGATCAACGTACGATTCTTTATATTCACGGTGGGGCATGGTTTCAAGATCCTTTAGATTCTCACTTTGAATATATTGATTTAATGGCAGATATTTTAGATGCAAAGGTTGTCATGCCTATTTATCCAAAGGTTCCGCACAGAGATCATCGTACAACATTTGAATTATTAAACAAACTTTATCCTCATTTACTTAATAAAGTAGATGATCCAAACCAAATGACGATCATGGGAGATTCAGCAGGTGGTCAAATTGCGTTGGCCTTTGCTCAGAAACTTAAAAAAGATAACATGCCACAACCTAGTCATATTGTATTAATTTCACCGGTATTAGATGCGACATTTAGCAATCCTGAAGCTCAAAAATATGAAAAAGAAGACCCAATGTTAGGTATAGAAGGAAGTAAATATTTAGTAGAGTTATGGGCTGGTAACACGTCGCTAGATGATTATAAAATCTCTCCAATCAATGGAGATTTAGACGGTTTAGGGCATATTACAATTGCAATTGGTACGAAAGAAACGTTGTACCCTGATGCAGTAAAGCTTTCACATATGTTGAATGAAAAAGGTATCAGTCACGAGTTTATTCAAGGGTATAATCTGTTTCATATTTATCCGATGTTCCCAATACCTGAACGCCAACGTTTCTTAGAACAACTGAAAAGTATTATTAATAAAGACAAATGATAAAGAAAAGCTCACAATAGACATTTGAATATGTTTCTTGTGAGCTTTTACATATTTAATTATGACGGACTATGAATGTGTATGTGGCTCATTATGTACCTTCGGGTTGCTTTTTCAAAGAAAGGATGAGAATGAGTAACATAATCAATAGCATTCCTAAAATTTGTAGGGGTTTAAATGTGATATTTAGCCAAAGACTACTGGCGAGAACGGCTACGACAGGTTCGATTGTTCCAAACAATGTCGTTTCTTTCGCTGAAAGGTATTTCAAACTATCAATAAAAAGATAAAAGGCTAATGCAGTGCCTCCAATAATACCAAAAATTAAAAACGTGATAGTAGAACTATGCCATTGTGAAAAATGAGCGTGCCAAATGGGATGACGTAGATTCATCACAAGGCCAGAAATAATCATTGCCCATCCGACAACGAGAATAGATGCATATTTATTCAATAATTGATTCGCATAAATAGTATAAAATGCTAAAGCAAGTCCAGCTAAAATGCCCCAAAATAAACTTGAAGGTGCAACGACTAACTTCGATACAGAACCATTCGTTAGCAGTAAGAAAGTACCAACAAGTGTTAAAATCATTGCCAAGACATCAAATATTTTTAACTGCTCTTTTCCTCTAAATACAAACCACAATATGATATAAACAGGCGCAATATATTGAAGTAGTGTGGCAACAGCTGCGTTACCAGTATTGATTGAAGACATATAGGCATATTGAACAATTAGCATTCCAAATAAGCTATAAATAAGTAGCGTCACTACACGGGAGAGGTGCTTAAAAATAATAAATACAGATTGTTTAGGATTCATAATCTTAAATATCATTAATAAAAATAACCCGCTGATGATTAAGCGCGCAGTCACGTACCAGTCTATTTGAATGCCTTCATATTTAAATAAATAGTCGGAAACAGTGCCGCCTAAGCCCCATAAACTTGCGCCTATCACTGCAAAGCAAATACCTTTTATTCTAGATTCCGTGTGACTTAGCAAATTGTCACCTCCAAAACGATGATTAATCACATCATATATGGTATATAATAAAAAATATATATCTATTTCGATGAAAAGTATCAATATATTGAGGTTGTTAACCATGACAATAAATATTAAGTTGAAAGACAATTTAGAAGAAGTCATTCAATATCCAGATGTATTATGGCAACATGTAATCTTACATACAAAACTTAATCAAACGATTTTAGGTTATATACCGTTACACTGGCATAATGATTTGCAATTGACGGTGGTAACTCACGGAAAGATCAATATCAAAATTGCTGGGCAAAACGTGATATTGAAGGAGAATGAAGGATTATTTATCAATACGAATATCGTACATGAAATCGAAGATAAAGAAGAGGATGCGTCATTTTATTGTTGGAATATTGGTTTGCCCGATGCAACTGATTACGTCAACTTTAAATATGTAAATGAAATTATAAATCAAATAGACTTCCATCCTTTTATGAAATTAACTACAGAAATTCAAGATGAGAGAATTTTAATTGAAAAGGTTAAACACGTGGGGGCATTATTTGAAGAGAGGGGAGCACACTATCAACTCAATATTTTAAGTGAGTATTATTTATGTTTAAAACAACTGATCACGCTCATTGATCGAGACCAGAGTATTAATGATTATTTCTTCGACCCAAGAGTCAAAGACTGCATTAATTATATTCAAGAGCACTATGAACATAAAATAGGTATGCGTGACTTAAGTGAAATATCGAAAATCAGCAACTCTGAAACGATTAAATTATTTAAAAAATATGTAGGCCTCACGCCTTTCCAATATTTACTCCACTATCGTTTGGAAAAAGCCGCAAAGCAACTCACACTTACTTCTAACAATGTCACTGAAGTTGCTATGGGTTGTGGTTTTTCAACTACAAGTTATTTTATACAAGTCTTTAAAGAAAAGTATCACGTGACACCTAAACAATTTCAATTATTACACTCAAAAATATGCGAATTCAGTTATCAATATACCTGATAACTTGAATTCGCATTTTTTTGAGTGTGATTATTTGTTTGAGATTTATTTGAATCTACTGTTTGGTAATTAGTATTCGTGAATGAATGTGAATGAGATGAATCTGAGCTACTTGATGTTGAACTTACGTCTTCATCACTATTTCTAGATGTGTTGTTGATACGAGAGTGATCACTATCTAACACAGAGTTACTCATATCTTTACCTTGTAAACTACCGATTAGTATAAAAGCAAGATAACAACTACAAATGACTAAAATGATTGCAAGATAGATGCCAACAGCGAGTTTTACTGGTTTATCCATCCATATCCTCCTAAGGTCGTAGTAACTTTCATATTCAACTTAACATCTAATCTTTAATCTAATGTAAATTCAAAGTAAAGTTCTTATTACTTTACAAAAAATAATGATGAAAATTTAAGATTTGTACAATTTAAATACGAAAATTAATATTTAATAAGCAAAAACCATAGAAAACATGCATAAAAATTTACATTTCTTTACATTATCTTAATCTTGCATTAAAGGAGTTAAAACTGAGTCAATACCTACATGATAGTCTACTATTAGTTAGAGAATAAAAAATTTGTAACAAATTTAGATGAATTATATATATTATATTGACTTTTGATTAAATTTTTCTTTAGACTTTAACTTGATGGAAACGTTTTAAATTTTTGTAAAGATTGTGAGTTAATTAATTTAAAATCAGTTGTTTATCATTTCCATTAACAATTTAATATTACACAGAAAAGCGAGGTAAGATGGATTGATTCTCATTATAGTGTGTGTCCTGTTGATTCTATGGCTCGGTATAAAGAGAAAAGACGTCATGCGAATCGACTTAATAAAATTCCTATACGAATTAATATCAATGGTATTCGTGGGAAATCAACAATTACTCGGATGGCTTACAGTATCCTTCGAGAAGACCATTACAGAGTAATTGGTAAAACGACAGGAACAGATGCAAGAATGATGTACTGGTTCACACAGAAAGAATACGATGTAATTAGGAAACCTCAAGGTGCTAATATCGGTGAACAGCGTGATATTATTCGTAAGGTTGTTAAGCAAAAAGCAAACGCACTTGTTAATGAGTGTATGGCTGTAAACCCTGACTACCAAATAACGTTCCAAAAAGACTTGGTAAAGGCGAATATTGGCGTCATCGTAAATGTTATGGAGGACCATATGGACGTACTAGGTCCTACACTTCAAGATGTGGCTCAAGCCTTTACTGCAACTATTCCTTACAACGGTAAATTAGTTGTAATGAAAGATGAATATACTGATTTCTTTGCGAAAGAAGCTAAAAAGCGGAATTCGGAATTAATCGTCGTAGATAAAGATGAAATACCTGAATCATACTTAAGAAAATTTGACTACTTAGTCTTCCCTGATAATGTTGCCATTGTCTTAGGTATTGCAGAAGCTGTTGGTATCGATCATGAGACAGCACTTCAAGGTATGTTAAATGCCCCAGCGGATCCAGGCGCGGTGCGTATTAAATATTTCCATGCAAATAACACAAAAAATGTGTTTGTTAATGCTTTTGCAGCAAACGAACCCAAATCTACAAAGGCAATTTTGAACAAAGTGGAATCATATAATTATCCATACAATAAGAAAATCATTATTCTTAATTGTCGTTCGGATAGAATAGATAGAACACAATTATTTGTTGAGAATTTCTTAGAAGATGTTGATTATGATGTATTAATTTGTACTGGTAAAAGTACGCAATTGGTTTCAAACCTTATGCAAAAAATGCCAGAAAAGAAATATTTAAATTACGAAGGACAAGAATTCTCAGAAATTGAAAAAGGAATTATGCATGAATCTGAAAATGCACTTGTCTTTTGTGTCGGAAATATCCACGGCCCGGGTGGAAGAATAGCGGAATTCATAGAAGGGATAGAATAAAATGATAGGTTCAGAGTTATATTTCTCCTTATTCGTAGGTGTAGTTCTCAGTTTGATTTTTGCTGAGAAATTCGGGATTAACCCGGCAGGACTTGTTGTTCCTGGTTATTTAGCTTTAATTTTTGATCAGCCCATAATGTTATTATCGGTATTAATTATTAGTTGTTTAACATTCTTTATTGTTAATAACGGTATTAGTCAATGGGTGATTTTATATGGTAGAAGAAAATTCGCTGCCATGATTTTGACAGGTATGGTACTGAAATTTATATTTGACCTCCTTTATCCTCTGACACCATTTGAAATGGTAGAAGTATCAGGTATTGGTGTTGTTATCCCAGGTATCATTGCAAATACAATTCAAAAACAAGGTGTCGTAATCACATTATCATCAACGATGTTATTAACATGTATTACTTATGTCATCTTATTCTTATATAGCTTTATCAACTAATCACGAACAAGGAGCGCGTAATAATGAAAAAGAAAAAACGATTATCGCCCAGTGAGTGGTTACTTAAACAGTCGAAACGACATAAAAGAAGAAACACGCTTTACACGGCGATTGTCCTTTTAATAGCTTTAGTTTTATTGGTATTTGCTATAAAAGCAATACATGTCAATCCTGTTAAAAGTGATGCTAAAAGTGGCAATAGTATTCGAATTACATATTTAGGTAACATTACGTTAAATAAACACATTCGCCAAAATAATCTCAATGAAGTTTTCTCAGGTATTCAAGACACTTTGAAGAATAGTGATTTTTCTACTGCTTCTCTATTGGTTAATGAATTTTCAAAAGATCAAAAAGAAGAACTTAATAAAAACTTAGAAAACATCATGTTCTTACGTAAGCAAAATATCAAGAGTGTGAACCTCATCAACCAATCCATTGATAATATTCAAGCGACAGAGTTGATGAGACGAGTAGAATCTCAAGCAGGTTATAACTTCTTAACAGGTAATGGTTCGAACCCAATCAATAGTAAAACCGTTCAACAAGAGATTAAAGGTAAGAAAATTGCAAATGTATCATTTACTGATATTGAATCTAATTATACGAAGCCTTTAAAAAACACGACATCAATTAGTTTAGATCCTGAAATTTTTTATCCATTGATTAAAAAATTGAAAGAGAATAATGATTATGTCGTTGTGAATGTTGATTGGGGAATTCCTAATGAACGTAACGTGACGGATAGACAAAGACAATATGCACACGCATTATCTGATACAGGTGCGGATGTCATTATCGGTCATAATTCAGTAGTTCAAAAGGTGGAAAAGTATAAGAAAACACCTATCTTCTACAGCTTAGGTAATACAACTTCAGATGACTTCTTATCTAAAAATCAAAAAGGTATGATTGTACAACAAGATTGGAACGGAAAAAATAACAAATTCCATATCACTCCAATACAGTCTAAAGACGGTAGAATCTCTAAAGATGATATGAGCAAAATGGATCATATTCGTTTCCATAACAATATCAAAGATAAATCAATTAACTTAAAATCTGATAATAGTGGAGGTTATACTTTTGAATATTAAAAAACATTGGTTACCAATCGTTGTTGTCGTTTTAGTCATTGTCATCTTTTTATTAGTGACATTTGCCAAAGCAAATGAAGGTTTAGATAAATACGAGCAAGATGAATTAAAAACTGGAGAACAGCAATATCTTTCAAAAGGGGCAAGCTAAATATGAATATATATAATAAAGTGACCTTAAGCGTCATTTTAGTTATAACGATTGTGATTTCATTCCTCTTTTATTTCATTACGACTGAAAAGAAAGTGGATAAAGACACGTTGTATGAAAATAAAATAGCGAACCATAAACAATCTGGTAACCAAAAGAAATATGGTGTTGCCTCTAATAACGCTATTGCCACTAAAGTAGGTAATAAAATTATTGAAGATGGCGGTAATGCCATTGACGCGGCTGAAGGTGTTGCGTATGCACTTGCTGTCACTGAACCTCATTCCTCAGGTTTAGGTGGTGGGGGTGCGACGCTATCATATAACGGTAAAGATGGTGAAGTGCCTAAACTATATGAATACAAAACAATGTCTTCATATAATTTCAAGCAAGGTGACAAAATTGGTACGCCAGGATTTGTAAGAGGAATGCATGATATGCATGAAAAAGAAGGTAAGATGGACGAGAAGAAAATCTTCGACTATGTTATTCCTCTAGCAGAAGATGGATTCGAGGTAGATTCAGAGTTAGAACGTAGTTTGAAAATTTATGGATCTAAAATTGACCGTATTTCTCCTTTCTTCAAAGGTAGTAAAACGGTGCGTGAAGGTGACGTTGTTAAACAAAATAAGCTTGCTGACACTTTGAAGAAAATTCGCGATAAAGGTCCAGATTATTTCTATGAAGATGTCGGTAAAAGTGTATCTAAACAGTTGAAAAATGAATTGACTGAAAAAGATTTTACGACCTTTAAAACAGAATCTAAAGAACCCGTTAGCACGACATATAAAAATAACAAAGTTTACTCAGCATCTAATCCATTAGGTGGTACATTAACATTACAAGGTCTTAAAGTAGATGAAAAAGAAAATCAAAATAATGCAGACCGCACGAATTTTATCACAGCTATGATTAAATCACGTGACTTGATGTATCAAAACCGTGATATCGTAAACGGTTCAGAGGCAAGTAATGAAGAAAGTCTTTCTGATGAATATTTACTAGGCCAATTAAATAAAGTTAATGTAGGCGGTAATACTGAGAATAGTAGTGATTTCAACCAAATTAGAACTGATAATACAAGTACGACTCACTTTGTTGTTATCGATAAAAACGGCAAGTTAGCAAGTACAACGAATACGCTCTCAAGTTACTTTGGTTCAGGTGATTTCATGAAAGAAGGATTCTATATGAATAACTCATTAGGAGACTTCTCAAAAGATTCATCTAGCCCTAACTATGGGGAGCCACATAAAGCACCAAGATCATTTATTTCACCTTCAATTGTAGTAGGACCTAATTTCTACATGGGTATTGGTACGCCAGGTGGTAACAAAATCCCAACTATATTAGACGAAACAATTGTGGATTATTTAAATGGTAATGGTACACTTCAAGAATCGATTGATAAACCACGATTTTATAATGATGGTGGAACAATCTTCTATGAAAATGCTATGAGCGATGAAGATATTAATATCTTCAAGAGTCTCGGCTATGGTGTTGAAGAAAAACGTAATGACCCTAACTTTGGTAGTGTCCAAGGTGCGGTTTATGATAAGAACAAAAAAACGGTTGATGTAGGTTCTGACGTAGGTAACCGTTAAAATTGAATATAGTGTATCGAAATACACCTTTAAAGATGAAATTGAATTCACTTTGAAGGTGTATTTTTTATGAAATGAAATTCTCTGATAAAAACATTTAATTTTAAAGTGACTTATTTCTGATTGCAAGCTTAAATAGCCTTTTATAAACAAATTTTCAAATCATCTGCGAATTTTTTATGACATCTTTTGTAAGCGTGTACAGTCAAATATAGAAATAGTATGATGATTGAGTAAAAGTTTTACATACATAAATTTGATGACTAAGAGGTGGCTTATGGATTTCATAGCGTTATTAATAGGATTAGGACCATTATTAGGTTGGGGGCTGTTCCCAACAATTGCCTCTAAATTTGGTGGACGTCCAGTTAACCAAATCTTCGGGGCGACAGTGGGTACGCTCATTTTTGCTATTGTATTAGCCTTAGTAAAAGGAATTGGCATACCTGGAGGAATGGCGCTCGTATTTTCAATTATTTCAGGTGCTGGATGGGCATTTGGACAAATCATTACATTTAAAGCATTCGAGTTAGTAGGTTCTTCTAGAGCAATGCCAATCACAACTGCTTTTCAATTATTAGGTGCTTCATTATGGGGCGTTTTCGCATTAGGAAATTGGCCCGGCGTAGCGAATAAAGTGGTAGGTTTTGTTGCACTGATTGTCATTTTAATTGGTGCACGAATGACGGTTTGGACTGAAAAAAGTGAACAAGAATATAGTCAGAATCTTAGAAAAGCAGTGATTTTATTACTGATTGGAGAAATTGGTTACTGGGTTTATTCAGCAGCACCACAAGCAACTGATATTGGTGGGCTAAAAGCATTTTTACCACAAGCCATTGGAATGGTACTTGTCGCTGTAATATATGCATTGATGAATATGCAAAAAGGCAATGCCTTTAAAGAAGCGGTAAGTTGGAAACAGATTATCTCTGGTTTCTTCTTTGCATTTGCAGCTTTAACATATTTAATTTCAGCTCAACCCAATATGAATGGTCTTGCTACTGGCTTCGTACTTTCACAAACATCTGTAGTTTTAGCTACATTAACTGGAATTTTCTTTTTAAATCAGAAGAAAACGCCAAAAGAATTGATGATTACCATTGTCGGGTTAGTCTTAATACTTATCGCAGCATCTGTGACAGTATTTATTAAATAATATAGTGAAGGATTGATATTTATGAAAAAGACAGAAGTATTAAATAGTCATATTTCACAAGCAATTTCAACGTTAGGTCATTATGATTTATTAACAATTAATGATGCAGGTATGCCCATACCAAACGATGATAAGCGTATAGACATAGCTGTCACGAAAGGTTTGCCTCGTTTCATTGATGTGTTAGAAAATGTGCTAACTGAAGTAGAAATTCAAAAAATATATTTAGCCGAAGAGATAAAGACGCATAATTCGAAACAATTAAAAGCAATTAAGCAGTTAATCAATGAACATGTAATCATTGAATTTATACCGCATTCTAAAATGAAAGAAATGCTACAATCGCCTTTGAATAAAGGAAATATACGAACAGGTGAAACGACACCTTTTTCAAATATTATATTGGAATCTAACGTAACGTTTTAAAGTATTCAAAAATTTAAAAATCATAATATATATAAAGAAGGTGCCATTCGAATGAGTAAGAATAAAGTGGTAATCGTAGGATCTACAAATGTCGATAAATTTATTAATGTCGAACGTTTTCCTAAACCGGGAGAAACGTTACATATTGACCAATCGCAACAAGAATTTGGTGGAGGCAAAGGTGCGAACCAAGCCATTGCTGCTGGACGGTTAGAAGCAGATACGACATTTATAACCAAAGTGGGTAAAGAAGGAAACGCAGATTTTATCATCGATGATTTTAAAGAAGCTTCTATCAATACTGACTACATCTTAACTTCTGAAAATGAAGAAACAGGACAAGCATTTATAACTGTGACTGATGAAGGACAGAATACAATTCTGGTTTATGGTGGAGCGAACATGACTTTAAATGCTGAAGATGTCAATCATGGTGAGCAAGCGATTAGAGAAGCAGATTTTGTTGTTGCTCAATTAGAAATTCCAATTGAAGCCATTGAACAAGCGTTCAAAATAGCTAAAGCACATGGTGTAACAACGATACTTAATCCTGCGCCTGCAATTGATTTGCCAGATTCACTACTTTCGCTCACTGACATCATTATCCCGAACGAAACTGAAGCAGAACGATTATCTGGAATTTCTATAAAAAATGAAGCCGATATGCAACAAACGGTAGATTACTTCTTTGAGTGCGGTATTTCAACAGTACTTATCACGCTAGGTGAACAAGGTACGTACTTTGCTACGCAACATGAATCTCACATTGTTCCGGCATATCAAGTTAAAGCCATTGATACGACTGCAGCAGGAGATACATTTATTGGTGCTTTTGTGAGTCGATTGGAAACGGATTTGAGCAACCTTGAAGATGCGATTCAATTTGCTAACCAGGCATCTTCTCTTACAGTTCAACGAAAAGGCGCTCAAGCATCAATCCCAACCTACAAAGAAGTAACAGCTCAATATCATTAGTATTTATTCCAATAAAAGTAGGCACAAATGTGCCTACTTTTTTAATATAACGTTTTCATACTGTGACAGAGCGTTTATGATAGAGATATAAAGAAAACGCTTATACATAATTGCTTGAATGAGAAGGTGAACAAAAGATGGAAGAAGTTGTATTAGGCATTGATTTAGGAACAAGCGCAATTAAAATTATTGCAGTCAATCATCAAGGAGAAGTATTAGATACAGTCAGCGAACCATTAGAATTATTCCAAGACCAACCTGGATATAGCGAACAAAATCCTGACGATTGGTACGAGTCCACGAAACGTGGCATCCAACGTATAACAAGCTCCCAAATGTTAAAGAATAAGATAGTTAAAGGTCTTTCTTTTTCAGGACAAATGCATGGCTTAATCATATTGGACAAACAAGGCAAGCCGTTACGAAGAGCAATCCTGTGGAATGATACGAGAAACTCAGAACAATGTCGCCAAATTAAAGAAATATACGGAGAGCGACTCAATTATAATCCTATTTTAGAAGGCTTTACGTTACCTAAAATGTTGTGGGTTCAACAGCACGAACCTGATATTTGGGAACAAGTGCATGTATTTATGCTACCTAAAGATTACTTAAGATATTGTCTTACTGATCAAATACATATGGAATACAGTGACGCTGCGAGTACATTACTTTTAAACCCACAAACGAATCAATGGACGAAAGAAGTTGGCGCACGATTTAACATTCATGATATCTATCCACCATTAGTTCATTCACACGAATGTGTTGGATATATTAAATCATCGCTTGCGAAAGAACTTGGGTTTGAGAGTGATGTTGCAGTTTATGCAGGTGGTGGCGATAATGCTTGCGGTGCGATAGGCGCTGGAGTCATTAATGATAAGGAAGCTTTATGTAGTGTTGGAACATCTGGCGTAGTGTTAAATGTCGAATATAATCATGTCACTGCTTATGATCATAACCTTCATTTCTTCAATCATAGTATTCCAGATACGTATTATGCGATGGGAGTCACATTAGCTGCTGGCTATAGTTTAAATTGGTTAAAGAAGACCTTCTTTGAAAATGATTCTTTCGAGACAATTTTAAAAAATGCAGAAACATCAAAACTAGGTGCCAATGGGCTATTATTTGCGCCATATTTAGCAGGTGAGCGGACACCCCATGGTGATGCGCAGATTAGAGGGAGTTTTATAGGAATAAGTGGACAACATACTAAAGCCGATTTTGCACGTGCAGTAGTTGAAGGTATTACATATTCACTATATGACTCTATAAAATTAATGCGAGAAGCGGGACATGAGATTAACTCGATTACATCTATTGGAGGAGGCGCTAAAAGTAAGTTTTGGTTACAACTGCAAGCCGACATTTTCAATATGGAAGTTAAGAAATTGAAACATGAAGAAGGACCAAGTATGGGTGCCGCAATGTTAGCAGCATATGGATTGGGATGGTATGAGAGTATAGAAGCATGTGTGGCATCCTTTATTAAAGTTGAAGAAATATTTAAACCTAATAAAGAAAAGCAAAAGCAATAAAAAAAAAAAAATGATATCTATCAACGAATTTATCACCAAACTAAGCACTTAACAGAGGATTTATTAAAAATTTCTAAATAAAAGGGTGGAAACCATCGGATTTGAGGATTCGATGGTTTTTTAATTTTTGATTTATGTGATTGCTAAATATGGAAAACCGTTGATTAAAATCGTGTAGAAAATAGACTTTTAAAAAGTTAATAGACCAAAAATGATTTTTTGTTGATGTGACTTAAGAGAATAAATATTTCCTTGAAAATGAACGTTGACATTAAATAAATTAAAAAGTTTAATAAAAATATAATTTTGAAAATAAAATAGCAGCACGATAATAAGACACCGAGAGGATGATTAAATGTTAATTTCAAAACGAGAATTATGTGAGTCTTTATATCGCATGTCACCAAGAACATTTGCATATATGAATGAACTCGAATACCCTGATTTATTATTAACAATTGAGCGCTACGATATTTCACTTCCTACTTCAAATCAACTTCAAAAAGCAATACAATTCGGACACTATCCCCTGACTCATACTCAAGATCTTAACAAGAAAAATGAAGAGATTTTTATCAAAATAAAAGATGAAACGCTAAAAATGAATGAAGAGGAGAGGTTGAATTTTCTTCAATTTTATCCCTCTCATCAAATGCATGAGATGATAAACGCCTATTCAAGAATGACAAAATTAAATATAAAAGAAACGAAACGACCACTAAAATTACCATTCCCCCTTGATCAAGATACATTGGTAAAAGAAATGAATATACCACAAAATAACGAAAGTGCTCCTATCTTTTTATATGTACTACAAAAGCTACTCTCTGAAATGAAAAGATGTGACTTAAAATTCTCAGTCCACGAAAATATTTTAGAAATTAAATATTCAAACCACATCATTAAAGCATTTTTTAACCTTCATAAAAATAGTAAAGTGATATTTCCTTTACAAATATTTATTAGTGCACATTGTAGACATGCACCTTTTATTGAACAAATAGAGTCACTATCTATCGTTTCTTCAAAAGAACTATTATCGAGTATGAGTAAATTGTTATTATTAATATTTCAATTGCCTGAGATACTTACTAGACTGGAGTATTCTCTTAGTCAAAGGAACCACACTTTAGCTGAGAAACTATCTAAAAAATATAAATAAAGGTTAATGTAATGTGCAGCTATCGGGTTAGGGGACCTCCAAATGGTCAAAAATATTTTTATTGTGATAGGTAAGAGAGAAGTTAAGATAAAATTCTGCTTTTTATTCAATGAATATCGATGTAAAAAGTTATATATAAAATAAACATTCATATTTAAGGGCGTATTGCACAAGAAATTTGCAAGAAGCCCTTAAAAATTGTGAGCAATTTGTTACATAAATAGAGTTGAAGCGTTAAAATAATAAAGTCGCCTAAATGTTGTATACTAGTTACTTTATACATTGTAATAAGACATAATTAATATGTTTTGAAATTTGAGGGGATAATTATATAAAGCGTTTACATTTATTTGGGTTATGGTGTAAAATGTATTAAATAGAATCAAATAACAAAATATATTCTATTTTAAACTTTTTAAAGTGATAATAATTGCAATTAGTGAATAATTTCACAATATGGACTAAATTATTATACAAAAAATTATTGAAATCGCTTTCTTAAGGGTGTACGATAGCTATGGCCTAAAAAAACAGAAAGAAGGTTTTGGGGAAATGAATATAATCCTAGGAGTAGGGACTCTAGTACTTGTACTTATTATTATGACATTGTTCTTAAATTTTGCGCCATACGGTAAACAAGGTTTACAAGCTTTATCAGGGGCAGCTTGTGCAACATATTTACCACAAGCGTTTTTAAGTTACGCTATTGGTGGCGTATTTCATATTAAATTTTTTCAAGAAATTGGTGATTTAGCAGGAAGTTTAAGCGGAATTGCAGTAGGTATTCTAACATGTTTAAACTTACGCGTATCTCCAGTATTTGCTGTTATCGTTGGTTTAGTATTACATGATCAGAAATTATTACCAGCATTCATAGCTGCATATATTGTTGCTTTTGGAATTAAATTCATTGAGAAGAAAGTTCCAGAAGGACTAGATTTAATTGTTGTTATTTTATTGGCTCCAGCAATTACATTTGGTTTAGCAAATCTGATTTCACCAGGGGTCATCGCTGTTCTTAAACAAATTGGTTCAGCTATTTCTTCTGTAGGTAATGACAATCCATACGCATTAGCAGTTATATTAGGACTAGTTATCCCAGTTACAGGTATGACACCATTAAGTTCAATGGTTTTAACAAGTTTATTAGGTTTAACAGGTATACCAATGGCAATCGGTGCCTTAACATGTACAGGTGCTTCATTTGCCAATGCAGTTTTATTCAGCAGACTACACATTGGTAAGAAAACAAATGCATTCGCAGTATTTATTGAACCATTAACTCAAATAGATTTAATTGCACGTTATCCATTGCAACTCTTCGGTTCAAATGCAATTATCGGAGTTGTAAATGCTTGTATCGTTACATTTAGCGGCTTAGTTATTAACGTAAAAGGTATGGCAACGCCTATCGCAGGTGCGATTGTATTATTTGGTTTTAATAATGCAGTAACTTCAGTTATAACAATTGTTGCAGTGGGTATAGTAAGTGTAGTACTTGCATTTGTTCTAAGTTCACTTATCAAGAAATTTGATTTAATGAATATTAGTTTTAAATTGCCAGGGAAAAAGAATCGAGTTAAGGAGAGTGTTTAATAATGGCTAAAAGCTATGATTACCAAAGCGCTTTTGACATTATTGGACCAGTTATGATGGGACCATCAAGTTCGCATACTGCTGGTGCAGTAAAGATAGGTAACTCAGCACGAGCTGTTTTAGGAGATGTGCCTAAAAGCTTAGAAATTCATTATTATGAATCATTTGCTAAAACGCATCAAGGACATGGAACAGACGTTGCTGTAGTAGGTGGTGCTATGGGCTATAGCACATTTGATAATCGAATTAAATCAGCTTTAGATATTGCTAAAGAAGATCATATAGATGTAGATATTATCGAAGAAGACGGGGAAAGTATTGGGCAACATCCTAACTGTGCTTATATTAAAGCTGACACTAAGGATGGTCGTCATATTGAAGTCATTGGTATTTCAATTGGCGGTGGTACAATCAAACTCAAAGGTATTAATGTGAATGGTTTAGAAGTGGAAATTAATAACGGGCTTCCAATGCTAGAAATCGATGGCGAAATAGATAAAGCACAAGTCAATCACCTAATTAATGATATTACAGATATGGAAGTTGATTTTGGTGATGAAACAGTCAAAACGAGCGACAATAATTGTTTAGTCGTATTACCTTTAAACAAAGCAATCTCAGAATCAACATTAAATAAAATTAGAGATAAATACAGTGACTTAAACGTTTCCTATATCAATTAGAGGGGGATTAAAATGTTTGATTCAATTAGAGAGACAATAGATTATTCGGTTGAAAATAACATTACATTCGCTGATATTATGATCAACGAAGAAATGGAAAGAGAAGGCATATCACGCGATGAAGTACGTGAACGCATGAAACAAAATCTTGAAGTTATGCGTGACGCTGTTGAAAAAGGAACAACAGGTGAAGGTGTAGAAAGTGTTACAGGTTATACAGGACACGATGCAGCTAAACTTCGTGACTACAATGAAAAGAATCATGCGCTATCTGGCCGAGAAATGATTGAGGCTGTGAAAGGCGCTGTTGCTACTAATGAAGTTAACGCAGCAATGGGTATTATCTGTGCTACACCTACAGCTGGTTCATCGGGAACTATTCCCGGCGTACTTTTCAAACTAGAAAAAACACACGATTTAACAGAAGATCAAATGGTAGACTTCCTTTTCACTTCAGCATTATTTGGACGTGTTGTAGCGAATAATGCAAGTGTTGCAGGTGCAACAGGTGGTTGCCAAGCAGAAGTAGGTTCTGCATCAGCAATGGCAGCTGCAGCTTCAGTGGCTATCTTCAAAGGTACACCAGAACAATCTGGTCATGCGATGGCACTTGCAATAAGTAACCTATTAGGTTTAGTTTGTGACCCAGTAGCAGGATTAGTTGAAATTCCTTGCGTAATGAGAAACGCAATTGGTTCAGGTAACGCATTAATTTCAGCAGACCTTGCATTAGCTGGTGTAGAAAGTCGTATTCCAGTGGACGAAGTAATTGGTGCAATGGACAGAGTTGGCCGTAACTTGCCAGCATCTCTTCGTGAAACTGGTTTAGGTGGCTTAGCAGGTACACCAACTGGCGAAGAAATTAAACGTAAAATTTTCGGTGAAGCTGACAATATGGTGAATAATAAATAAATGATAAATTGAAATTTAAAGCACTTAGGTTTTGTTTGAAAAAACAAAGCTTAAGTGCTTTTTTAGTATCAACAAGGATAAGTCCCTCGCACTCCTTTATAAATCGCGAATGAATAAATTCAGTAAACGCTTCTTTACAAAACAAGGGCCCCAATCTAAAATAACTTAAAAGGGGCTGATGCAATGCTAAGATTGTTTCTTATCTTTATTGCATTCATCATTAACACGACGATAACTTATTTGGGAACTACGGAGGGAACATGGGTTAACTTATTATTTAAATCGTTATCGCTAAGTATGATTCTTGTATTTATGTTCTACTATATTCGTTTTGTTATTGAAAATAGAAATAAAGAATGAAGTTGAACTAAGTAGTTTATTATAGCTCAACTTCATTCTTTTTATTTGTATAAATCTAGCTGATAAAATGCTAAATCTAACCATCTTTCAAATTTGTATCCTACATTCGTGATTGTTCCAGCGTGAGTGAAATTAAATTTCTTGTGTAATTGAATACTTCCTTCATTTGAAGCATCAATACCAGCTACAATCGTGCGATAATTGTTGTCTTTAGCGTGTTGAATGAGTGTGGTTAATAATTGTGAAGCGATACCTTGACCACGATATTTGGGATCTACATATATAGAATGTTCAATCGAATAAAGGTACGCAGGCCAATCTCTAAAGGAACCATATGTTGCATATCCTACAATATGGTTATCCTTAACATAGACCCATATGGGCTCATCGGCCATTGCCTTCGCTTCAAACCACTGTACGCGTTCTTCTAATTCTTTAGGATCATAAGTGTATATAGCAGTAGTATTGATGATGGCATCGTTATAAATATTTAAAATATCAGGTAAATCCTCTTTTCTAGCAAATCGTATCATTTACATCTCTCTTTTCATATTTCTTTTCATTAAAAACCAATTTACATGAGTAATCAATAACTTGTTAAGTTTTATTACATTATGTTTAAAAAGAAAATGTTTATCAGCAAGTTAAACTAAGTCACTCATGTTGGTGTTGAAAAATAATGCTATACTAAATTTAAAATCATATTTATTCATTGAGAAATATAATTTAAAGGAGTTACTGAAATGAAAAAATGGATGAGTCATTTAATGACGTTCATAGGCATATTGTTAATCATCCTAGCAATTTATTTGTTCGCAAAGCCACATATTGATAATTATTTCCATGATAAAGATAATAATAATAAAATCGAACAATATGATAAAGATGAAAAAAAGGATGTCTCAACAAAACATAAAAAGCCTACAATTCCAAAAGATAAATCTAAAATGGCAGGTTACATTGAAGTGCCAGACGCTGAAATTAAAGAACCTGTATATCCAGGCCCTGCCACGCCTGAGCAACTCAATAGAGGTGTAAGCTTTGCAGAAGGTGATGAATCACTTGATCAACAAAACATTGCAATCGCTGGTCATACATTTACTGACCGCCCACATTATCAATTTACAAATTTAAAGGCTGCTAAGAAAGGGAGTAAAGTATATTTCAAAGTAGGTAACGAAGTTAGAAAGTATAAAATGACGAAAATCCATGATGTCGATCCTACAGAAGTGAAAGTATTAGATGAACATAAAGGTAAGAAGAATCAATTAACATTAATCACTTGCGATGATTATAATGAACAAACAGGTGTCTGGGAAAAACGTAAAATATTTGTAGCAACACAAGTGAATTAATGTTGAACGAGACGTACGAGGCTGGGATATCATTTGGTATCTCAGCTTTTTATGAAATTCTGCAAACCATGCAAGTTGGGTGTGGAGCAACGAAAATCATTTGACTAAATGACATGTCTGTCTCACCACGTGTTTGTTTTTTATGATGTGAAATGTCTTTCAAAAGTTGAATATAGTTTCAGTGTCTTGTCATGAACTTCATTACTCTTAATCTCAAAGATATAATGAGGATAAAGTTGTTCACATAAAGGGGATGCAAGAAATATGATAAGTGCAATTGCAGTAGATATGGACGGCACATTTTTAGATTCAAACAAGCAATTTGATGAAACACGCTTTGAGCGTATCTTTAAGAAATTAAGGGACAACCATATTCAATTTATAGCGGCTAGCGGCAATCAATATGCTAAGTTAAAGTCAATCTTTGGTGTTAGAGATATGTTTTTTATTTCTGAAAATGGAGCAGTCATTTATAAAGGGGATCAATTATATAATTACCGTAGCTTTAATCGTAAAGAATTTCAAAATGTGGTCGATTATCTAAATATTGATCACAACATGAAAGAGTTAATAGTATGTGGTATAAAAAGCGCATATATTTTAAGGAACACTTCCGACACGTTTAAAGAAGACGCTCATTTTTATTATCATCAGTTGGAAGAAATTGATTCATTGCAAGATTTACCTCAAGATGATTATGTGAAGATAGCATTTAATATTAATCGTAGAACGCATCCTCATGTTGATGAAGCATTGAACGAGACTTTTAAAGATACCATTCAACTTGTATCTAGTGGTCATGACAGTATAGACGTGATTATGCCAAATATGACAAAAGGACAAGCATTAACACGATTACTTAATGAGTGGGAAATGTCATCAGATGAATTAATGGCATTTGGTGATGCAAATAATGATAAAGACATGTTAGAACTAGCCAAACACAGTTACGTAATGGCCAATAGTAGTGATGCCTCACTTTTTGAAATTGCGAATAGTGTAGCGCCATCAAATGATGAACAAGGCGTTTTAACTACGATTGAAGAAAAAGTGTTAAAGCATTTATAAGCATATGAAAAGGTGAGACAGCGATATTAATGCTATATCTCACCTTTTTTAATATATTAATTTAAACGTGTATCACAAGTGCCTGTTTGAATCACAGATAATGCTGCGTTCAAGCCACCTTCAACTAAGTTTTGTACTGCTTCGTCTGAGAAGAACGCGATGTGAGGTGTCACTAAAATGTTTTCATGTCTAATGAGTTCTAACAATGTTTGGTCTTCAATTGTTTTATTTGTCCAATCGAATGTGAAGTAGTCGGCTTCATTTTCATAAGTATCGATGGCAGCACCATATAAAGTACCATTGTTCACAGCTTCGATAAGGTCAGGTGTGTTAATAACAGCGCCACGAGCAGCATTGACTAGCACAGCACCTTTCTTAACTTTCGCAAACATTTCTTTATCAAATAGATGGAAGCTTTCTTTATTAGCAGGAACGTGAAGTGAGATAATATCTGCATCTTTAATCGCTTCTTCAACTGAATCCTTATACTCTAAGAAATCTAGAGAATCATTTGGATATGCATCGTAGCCAACAACTTTTGCACCGAAACCTGCATAGATTTTACCAGTTGCAGCTCCAATACGGCCTGTACCAATAATCGCAACGGTCATATTTTTAACAGGTTTAGACATTATAGGTGCAGCCCAAGTGAAGTTATGATCTTGTACGCGTCTTTCAATAGCTGGGAATTTACGCACAAGTTGTAAAGCAATAGAAACTGAATATTCGGCGATTGTCTCAGGTGAATAACTAGGAATGTTAGAAATAACAATACCATGTTTTTTAGCAAGATCTAAATCATACATATCAAATCCTGCAGTACGTTGAGCGATTTGTTTGATGCCGTAAGCTTCTAATTTAGGGTAAACTTCATCTTCCAATTTACCAAATTGCATTGTAGTGACACCGTCGTAGTCTTTAAGTTGATCTACAGTATCTTTACTTAAAAGGTCAGTAGAAGTTGTCACTTCAATATTATTTTTTTTTACCCCAATTTAATGCCATTTCTTTCTCATATTCGCGTGTACCGAAAAACATAATTCTTGTCATTAAAAATAACCCCATTTCTAAAAAATAAAAAAAACAATAATAACAATAAGTTATCTAGATAAAAAATAATTAAGTAAGACTAAAACTTACAAACCTATTATATTGTGAAAGTTTTCACAAATCAAGAAAGAACTATTAGTCGAGAAAGAAAAATGTGAAAATATTCACATTAATAATAAACGTGTCACTTTTTAAGAAAGAAACCAATTACTTTTGTTGTGTATAAAAGTCATTTATACTTTCTTTATGAAAAGAATCGATTAGTAGGAGGATGAACATTTAAATGAGCAGTATGAATCAAAAGATTATTGATGCGTTTGAATTTAGACATGCAACGAAACAATTTGATCCATCTAAAAAGGTTAGCGATGAAGACTTTGAAACAATATTGGAATCAGGTAGATTGTCACCAAGTTCTTTAGGTTTAGAACCTTGGCATTTTGTAGTAGTTCAAAGTGAAACATTGAGAGATAAATTAAAGCCTTATAGTTGGGGTGCTCAAAAGCAATTAGATACCGCAAGTCACTTTGTATTAATTTTTGCACGTAAAAATGTAACATCTCACTCAGATTATGTTCAAAATCTTATCCGAGGCGTTAAAGAATATGAAGAAAGTACCATTCCAGCAGTAGAGGAAAAATTTGATAACTTCCAAACAAACTTCCATATTAATGACAATGAGCGTACATTATATGATTGGGCAAGTAAACAAACATACATCGCTTTAGGAAATATGATGACTACAGCGGCGCTATTAGGTGTAGATTCATGCCCAATGGAAGGATTTGATTTAGATAAAGTTACTGAAATTTTATCAGAAGAAGGAATTCTTGATACTGAACATTTTGGTATTTCAGTCATGGTTGGTTTTGGCTATAGAGCTGAAGAGCCCGCGCACGGTAAAGTCCGTCAAAGTAAAGATGATGTCATTAGTTGGATAGAATAAAATGCTATATTTATCTTTAGATTCTAGAACTCAAACTTCTAGAATCTATTTTTCTTTTTCAATAAAATATAAAAATTTTGTGTAGTGAATAACACATTGCTAAGTGGGTATATCACATATGTGACTTCTTTTAGAAATAGTATAAACACATCATTTTGAAAATGGATTAAAAGAGGTTAGAATTAAAAATACGAAAAGTAAACGTTTACATTTTTTCATAGATTCAAAATTTACGAAAGATAGTTTCAATAAATTAATTATCACTATAAAGGATGGATTAAAATGGCAAATATTAACGTTAGAGATTATATCGACGAAAATTATGGCTTGTTTATAAATAACGAATTCCAAGCAAGTGGTAGTGGTGAAACAATCACAGTAACAAATCCTGCGAATGGTGAAGATTTAGCTAAAGTTGCTCGCGCAGGTAAAGAAGACGTAGATAAAGCAGTTCAAGCTGCGCATGATGCATTTGACAGTTGGAGTAAAATTTCTAAAGCAGAACGCGCAGACTATTTATCAGAAATTGGTCGTCGCATTCATGAAAAAGCTGAACACTTAGCAACAGTAGAATCATTACAAAATGGTAAACCTTACCGTGAAACTTCTACTATTGATGTGCCTCAAGCAGCTGAACAATTTAAATATTTCGCAAGTGTATTAACTACTGATGAAGGCACAGTTAATGAAATTGATGAAAATACAATGAGTTTAGTAGTCAATGAACCTGTTGGTGTGGTAGGTGCAGTTGTAGCATGGAACTTCCCAATCTTATTAGCATCTTGGAAATTAGGTCCAGCACTAGCTGCAGGTAATACAGTTGTTATTCAACCATCATCTTCTACACCGTTATCTTTAATTGAACTTGCAAAAATCTTCCAAGAAGTACTACCTAAAGGTGTAGTTAACGTATTAACTGGTAAAGGATCTGAATCAGGTGACGCAATCTTTAACCATGAAGGTGTAGATAAATTATCATTCACAGGTTCAACAGATGTAGGTTATGGCGTAGCTAAAGCTGGAGCTGAACGCATTGTACCTACAACATTAGAGCTAGGTGGTAAAAGTGCGAACATCATATTTGATGATGCAAACTTAGATCAAGTGGTTGAAGGCGTACAATTAGGTATTCTATTTAACCAAGGTGAAGTATGTAGCGCCGGTTCAAGATTACTCGTACAATCTTCAATATATGATAAATTATTACCTAAATTAAAAGAAGCATTCGAAAATATCAAAGTGGGCGATCCATTTGATGAAGATGTGAAAATGAGTGCTCAAACTGGTCCAGACCAATTAGAAAAAATTCAAAGTTATGTAAAAATTGCTGAAGAAGATGATAAAGCGAATATCCTCACTGGCGGTCATCGAATTACTGATAATGAACTAGATAAAGGTTATTATTTTGAACCTACAATCATTGAATTAAAAGATAATGGACATAAACTTGCTCAAGAAGAAATCTTCGGTCCAGTATTAGTTGTTGAAAAATTCGATGATGAACAACAAGCAATTGATATTGCAAATGATTCAGAATACGGTCTAGCAGGTGGTATCTTTACTACAAATATCAACCGTGCGTTAAATGTTTCTAAAGCAATGAGAACAGGACGTATCTGGATTAACACTTACAATCAAATCCCAGCAGGTGCACCATTCGGCGGTTATAAAAAATCTGGTATCGGTCGAGAAGTATATAAAGATGCTATTAAAAACTATCAACAAGTTAAAAATATCTTCATCGATACAAGTGACCAACCCAATGGTATGTATTAATTAAGATGAAAACTTCAAATAAAAAAGAGGGCGCAATGCCCTCTTTTTATACTGTCTGCAAAGATTGAACTTTGTAGGCAGTTTTATTTATACATAATTATAAAAAATCTATTCAGGAACCACGTTTGTATCACCATGAATTGTAATATCAAATCCTTCGGGTGAAGTAACTTGTGTTTCTTCTGAATTTGGTATATATATGTCAATATGTGTTAAACCATAAGTGCTTTCGTTCGCTTCTCTTTTTTGATTTGACTGCCATGTATTGGCTGCAATATGGTGATGATATTTTTGTGTAGACATAAAGAGCGCTTGTGGGAAGTTAGAAATATGTTCTAATCCTAGTTCATCGATATAAAATGCACGTGCTTGTCCTAAATTATGTGTTTTAAGATGTAAGTGACCGATTTTTCCATCTTTTGGCCATCCTTGCCATCCATCAGTCGAACGTTGTTCAATTAAATCGTTAGCATCAACTTCTAGCGTATCCATCTTCACGAAACCATCACGCCATTGCCATTCATCAGTAGGCCGATCTTGATAAACTTCAATTCCATTTCCTTCTGGATCAGCAAAGTATAAAGCTTCACTTACAAGGTGATCACCTCCACCCACGGCAATATTTAATTGAATTGCGTGATATAAGAAATTTGCCAAGTCTCTACGTGTAGGTAAAAGAAAAGCAATATGGAATAAACCTGCTTCTCTAAAGCCAGGTTGGCGGCCGTCATGTAATTCTTGAAGAGTAAGGGTGTGCCCATTAGCACCTACATTCAATATAGTTTGTTGCGCATGTTGTGCTTTAATTGTAAATCCTAGCACAGTAGAGTAAAATTCAGTCATTTTATTTAAATCTTTAACGTTTAAAGTAATATTTGTAACTTGAGTTGCTTCAGTAGAATGGAATGTAGTCATTTCGTCTTACCTCCTATGATGAAAAGTCATCATTGTTTAATATTTATATCTAGTATAATTAATATACTACCAAAACATTTAATACGCAAGCTTTAATATCTATAAAAAATTCCAAGAAGGTGAATACACTTCTTGGAAACTGAATTACTATTTATTTGTTACTTTTATTAACCTAAATACACATCTTGTGCATGGTCATCTTTTTCTAAAACGTCTTTAGCGAATGGGCAAGATGCAATGATTTTTAAGTTGTTGTCACGTGCATATTCAACCACGCGATTGACTAATTTTTTACCTAAACCTTGTCCACCTAATTCATCTGATACACCTGTATGATCAATATCAATTTCGTTGTTGTCTACTTCTTTGAAAGTGATAACTGCTTGTGGGTTATTTTCATCTTCTCCAACATAAAATTTATGGTCACCTTGTTTGATTTCTTCAGCCATTTACGTTCACTCCTTTAAAAATGTATATACATATAAATATCACTTTTCATGATTTTTGAAACATTTTGAATACGCCACATGATTAATATATCGTTAGCTATTGCTTTTTTGATAAGTAACCGATATAGTGATAAACGAAATAATTACGCTTTATGGGGGTCTCATTTTGAAAAGAAAGGCAATCATCTGGATGACTTTATCCATTATATTAATACTGAGTGGATGTAGTAAAAGTATGAATCATAAAAAAGACAATATTAGTAGTCAAAATAAAATGAAAATATACACAACTGTGTTTGCGTTTCAAAGTTTTACTCAACAAATCGACGGAAAGTACGTAGATGTTGAATCTATCTATCCTCCAGGTGCATATTTACATTCTTATTTTTCAACGCAAAAAGATATGATTAATATTGCTAAAAGTGATTTGTTTATTTATTCAAATGATGACTTAGACCCAGTTTCTGCGAAAATCACCAAATCTATGGAAAATAAAAACATGAAATTAGCTCTTGCAAATGGTTTGAAACAAAAAGACTTGATTCACTCTGATGATCATGATGAGGATGAGGGACATCAACACCACCATGAATCAAGTAATGATCCTCATATATGGTTAGATCCAGTATTAGACCGTGTATTTGCAAAGGAAATCAAAGATAAATTAATTCAACAAGACCCTAAGCATAAGTCTTATTATGAAAAGAACTACAAAAAGTTAGATAAAGAAATCAAAGATATTGATAATAAAATGAAAAGGATCACTAAAAATCCGAAACGTGATAAAGTAATCATTTCACATGACTCATTAGGTTACCTCGCACATCGATATCATTTTAAACAAGAAGGTGTGAATGGAATGAATGACGAAGAACCGAGTCAGAAGAAGATATTAAGCATTGTGAAGGAGATTAAAAAGTCAAAATCTCCATATGTACTATATGAACAGAACATCACTTCTAAAATTACAGATGTGATTAAAAAGGAAACTGACACCCAACCTTTAAGTTTTCATAATTTAGCAGTACTCACGAAAAAAGAACAAAATGATGACGCCATCACTTATCAATCATTAATGAAAAAAGATATCCAATCTCTAGATAAAGCATTAAATCATTAAAAATACCTAGCATTACACATTGAACTTCGATTTGAAGTATATGTGTAATGCTTTTTTATTTATCAATCAACAAGGGAAAAGATAAACATAAGTGATAAATTATATTTTCCCAAATAAAATAGCCCCTCCAATTTAATTTAAAATGAGGGACCAATAATACGTTTCTGCTTTAATATTTATTTATAGCGCAAGTAGCTCACGGTAGTGTTGTAATATTCTTCGAAACCATGGATGCCGTCTGCACCACCTAAGCCTGATTCACGCCAACCGGCATGATAACCGTTAACGACTTCTTCGGCTTCACAATTTGCGTATACTTCACCGAATTTTAAACGCTCTGAAGCGGTCATCACTTCTTGTAAGTTTTCAGAGAAGATGTATGAAGATAAACCAGCATTTGTATCATTAGCATCTTCAATGACTTGGTCAAAGTCTTCATAAGTGGTAATCGCTAATACAGGACCAAATATTTCCTCTTTAAATACACTATCTTCAGTATTTACATGGTCTAGGATCGTTGGTTCATAGAAGAAACCAGCACGGTCTAATTGATGACCACCCATGACTAATGTTGCGCCATTATTCACAGCAGATTCCACTTTTTCATGAATACTATCCAGTTGTTTTTGGTTAATGATTGCGCCATAATCTGTATTTTCATCTAAAGGATCTCCAACAGTCAGTTGACCCATTTTGTCTTTTACTTTTTCTAAAAATGCATCATGGACATCTTTATGAACAAAGATACGTTCTGGACAAGTACACACTTGACCTGCATTATTAATACGAGCAGTAACGATATAGTCAACAGCTTTGTCTAGATCAGCATGTGGTGTGACGAGTACAGGAGCGTTACCACCTAATTCAAGATTTAATTTCTTAACTGTTTGTGCTGCATGCTCATAGACGGATTTACCTGCGCGCATACTACCCGTTAATGAAATAAGTTGGATATCCTTATGAGTAGCGAGTTGAGTGCCAACTGTTTCGCCAGTACCTGGAATAATTTGAATTAAACCAGCGGGAATCGTTGAAGCGCGGAAGAGCTCAGCTAAACGTAATGTTAATAATGTCGTTTCTTCACTTGGTTTAATAACGACGGAACAGCCAGTCACGATAGCTGGAATAACTTTACGCATCAAGACCATAATCGGTGCATTCCAAGGCACAATTCCTGCTGTGACACCAATTGGTTTCTTAGTTAATTGAATGATTTCATTCTCTACACTATTTTGTAGCACTTCGCCTTTGTTACTCATACTTAAACTTGTCATATAGTCGATAAATGTGATTGATTTATCGATTTCTCCATAGGCTTCGGCGAGTGTTTTTCCTTGTTCTTTCACATATAATTGTGCAATTTCATCACGGTTTTGTTCTAATAGAGGAATAAGTAATTTAACGTGTTCAGCACGAGTCGGTTGAGGGACACGTTCCCATTCGAGTTGTGCGTGTTTAGATTTTTCAATCGCTTCATTGACTTCTTCAGTCGCGAACGTAATTGTATCAAATTTTTCTCCTGTAGCAGGATTAATGACATCCATCGTTTCAGTTGATTTACTTTCGATAAATTCATTGTTAATAAATAATTGATTTGTCATTTGAGACACCTCCATCCTCTATATTCCCGAAATTGATTATCCTAATTTTGAAAATGAAAAAATACATTGGATGAAGGTCTACTAAAAATATGTAAGAATTTGAGACATAACTTCTCGAAAATAATTTCAATTAGGATCCTTCTTACTACTATTTTTCTATTCAATACTTCGTATTGCTTAAGCTCCCTTGCCGCAAGGATGATTAGATGTTGAGCCATTTTATGAGCTCAATATCAATCAGCTACTGCGTAGCCTGTCTTTTAAAAATCAACTGACTTTAAGTAGTCTCAAGACGCATGCTATTCCTGCAGGCGTGTCGCCATCAATACTCAGTTTAACTTTTAAGAATGATGCTTTATGCCACAATCTATTTTCATAAAAAAAGTCAGGCAAAGTTTCTAAAGAACTCGCCTGACTTAAATTTATTTTCTAAGAATACCTTTATAAATCACTGGGATAAGTAAGATAAAACCGAATAACCCCATAATAGGGAAAACTTTACCAATCAATGAGATAAAACCAATAAATGTGCATATGAACGTAATGATAGACATCACGATGATTAAACTATAATAACGTTTCGTAAATGGTCGGCTAAAACGAGAAGCAAATGCGTACATCAGGCCGACAACCGTATTGTAAATCACTAATACCATAATGACAGACATAATTGTGCCAATTGAAGGTGAGATTTGCTTCGCTAAGAGTAGCGATGGTAATGCCACATGTTTAATTTTGTTAAATTCAGTGACTAGACCTAAATTGATCATTAATAATAAGAACGTAATGATGATACCGCCAATCAGACCGCCATAAATCGTCGACTTCTGGAACTTCAGTTTGCCGCCCATCACTGTTAAAAAGCTAAACGCAGCAGCAATTTGTAAGCTTGCGTAGTTAATCGCATCGAACCACCAACCGGGTGAAATAGATTTATTATGATTGGAGTACTCATTTGCCGCAGTAAAATCCACGTGTCCTGTAATAAAATAATACATCGCAATCATGACTACAATTGCAACTAGGAATGGCGTGACGCCTCCAAGTACTGCAATAAGTCGATCAAATTGTAAAAATAGAGTAAGCAAAATGAGCACGACGAGTATGAGAGAACTTAACCAGAATGGTATACCAAAACTTTCATTTATTGTTGAAGCGCCACCTGCAGTCATAATGATGGCGAGTGAAAATAAAAACACAGTCAGTATGATATCGAATAGTTTTGCAATGACTGGGTGTAAATAATAGTGGATGGATTCAGAATGATTTTGAGATTTAAGACGGTAGCCAGTGTTTAAAACAAATATTCCGCCTAAAGTCACAATCAGACCAGTGATCAGTATGCCAGTAATACTATAAACGCCATGACTTGTAAAAAATTGAAATATTTCTTGTCCTGTCGCAAATCCTGCTCCAACCACCACACCAACAAATGCAAATGCCACGATGATGGATTCTTTAACAGTATTCATTAAACATGCATATCCCTTCAAAATTGATATATTCTATATGTATTCTTTTCTTTTAAAAAGTTTAAAAATCACATTCATCTATTGTAGATGATAAAGATAAAAAAATAAACAGTAAAGTTCATCACATATGTACGATTGTCTAAATGTGACGTACGATTATTTGTGTTTCATGTATAATTGATGTGTATCACACGTTTGAAATTTTAAATTATGTTAAGTTTAATTTTGTACTGTTGAATTAAAGATATAAATTTACAAAAGTTTTAAGCAAATGGTAATGCATGAGTCCACCATTTTTGATAGTATTAGGCAATATTGAATATAGAATACAAGTAAAAATATAAGAAGGTGTTTGTATGTCATTGAATTTACCCATTATGCTAACGATTGTTTTATTCTTAGCATTAGGGATTTTCAGTCAATGGTTAGCTGACAGAATTAAATGGCCTTCCATTGTAGTTATGGCAATTGTTGGATTGTTAGTCGGTCCAATTCTGGGATTGACTAATCCTAAGGAAGCGCTTGGTTCAGACGTGTTTAGTCCGATTGTTTCTTTAGCCGTCGCAATTATACTATTCGAAGGTAGTAGTAATTTGGACTTTAGGGAACTGAAGGGCATCTCCAAAGCAGTCATTCGAATCATTACAGTTGGTGCAATTATCGCATGGATATTAGGCGCTATTGCGTTACATACCATTCTCAATTTCCCATTATCCGTATCATTTGTGATGGGGGGACTCTTTTTAATTACAGGTCCAACTGTGATTCAACCTTTACTCAAGCAGGCGAAAGTGAAGAAAAATGTCGATTCCATATTACGATGGGAGAGTATCATCCTAGACCCAATCGGTCCAATGCTTGCGTTAACAGCGTTTTATATCTTCCAAATTCTCGAACAAGGTATTAGTTTCGTCGTTATTCTACTCTTTGTTCTGAAAATGATAGCCGTCGTCGTAATCGGCTTTGGCGCATCATACTTATTCAATTGGTCTATCCGTCGCGATATGATTCCACAAAGTTTGATGCCTCCGATTCAACTCATATTTATTCTATTAACATTTAGTATTTGTGATGAAATACTTTCTGAATCGGGTCTATTAGCAGTAACAATCTTTGGATTAAATATGGCGCGTAAGAAACGTCATGATTTAATTTTCAAAGAATCTGACCATTTTATCGATAATGCGTCATCGATTTTAGTCAGTACAGTCTTTATTTTAATTACATCTTCACTTTCAAAAGATGTATTATTAAACGTATTATCATGGCAATTAATTATTTTCTGTTTAGTCATGATTGTATTAGTTAGACCGATTTCAGTACTATTTTCAACGTTTAGAACTGAAATTTCTAAAAAAGAACGTGCCATTGTTGCAATGATGGCGCCAAGAGGGATTGTAGTTCTTACCGTAGCGCAATTCTTCTCAAGTTTATTTATGGACGATAAAGTAGCCATGGCTAAGTATATAACGCCAGTAACGTTCGGATTGGTTTTTATTACTGTGGTGATTTACGGATTTAGCTTTACACCGCTAAGTAAATTATTTGGTGTTGCGAGTAATGAACCACCGGGTGTTATCATTGTGGGTGAAAGTGAGTTTTCATTCCATTTAGGAGTGAATTTAAGAGATCATGGAATTCCTGTTATGATGTTTAATCTATTTGAAAATACTTCTGAAAAAGCACATGAAGCGGGGTTTGAAGTCTTTAAAGGTAATTTATTATCAAGTAATGATCGTATATACTCTGACTTACTTCGCTATAACAAATGTATCTTGATGACGCAGTCATTCATTTTCAATAGTTTGGCATTTAATGAACTGGTACCGGAGTTTGGTTTGAGTAATGTAGATATGATGCCTGTTTCTTTCAATGATGAGCAGGCGAGAAATAACTTGAGTGGACCGATTCGTAATCATATTTTATTTGATGAAAATCATAGTCCACGATGGTTTAATAACTATATTACGCAGCATAATATCGTAGAAGTGCCAGCAGAAGAATATCATGAGCTGACTGACAATGACATGTTAATTTATTATATTAATGATGATAAAGAAGTGACGTTTAAACGTAGTAGTAGAGAATTACCGCAACATGATACAGGTGTATACGGTATCTTAAGAAATGCTTATCATGCGTAAACGTTATTAAATATGAATATAAAAAAGGTCATCTGCTTTCTGGGAAGTGTATCCACAGAAAGTGTGATGACCTTTTTAACATTTAGAAGGATGACAATGGACTTTGCCCATTGCATAAGAAATACTAAGCGCTAAAGTGCAAAGTATTTCTTATTTCAAGTATCTGTCGTGCATTAATATTTTTAAGATATCAATTTGGTCTTGTAGTTCTTTACCGACATTGGTGTCTCTGATTTTCTTACGTTGAAGTTCTTCGTCTACCACACGTTTTACTGATAACTCATCAGTACCGTCTGACAAGACCTTTTCCTTAGTATTAAATTCCTGATGTGCTACCAATTGCATTCCGAATGAATTATAAAGCAATGTATATCCAGCGATACCAGTTGTAGATTGATAGGCTTTAGAGAAGCCACCATCAATGACTAACATCTTACCGTCAGCTTTGATAGGATCTTCACCATCGATTTCTTTCACAGGCGTATGTCCATTAATAATGCGACCTTCATCAGGATTCAAGCCAAAGTCTTTAAGCATCTTGCGAATCATATCAACATCTTCACGTAAATGATAATAAGGATTCTTTTCCTCTTTATGAGACGCTTTATCTTCAATAAAGTAACGTTCAAACGTTGTCATTGCACGCTTACCAAAGAGGGAAGAGTATTTACCAGTCCATAAATACCACACTAAATCAGTAGAAATATCGTCTGTGATATCTTTATGATCAAAAGCCTTACGCACATGATATTCAAAGACATCTAATAATTCACGACCACTTAATTCTTCACCTTCGATTTCGAAAGCTTCCATTTCTCCATTTTCATCAACTGGGATACAACCATGAATCAGTAGATTTCCGTTATATGGAAGGTATAGTTTACCTTCACGCATTAAGAATGACATATGACGTCTCAATTTCTCAGATTGTTGGAAAGAAAGGAGTAACTTATCGACTACTTCCTCTTCCTCTGGTAAAAGTTTTGCAGGGTCATTAGGATCTACAGTTTGGAAACATGTGTCCTTAAGAGGGTATGTTTTACCGTAAACTGTAATTTCATTTTTATCATAATCAATTTTTTCTAATACTAAACGTTCTTCCATTTCGAAAGAAGGACGACGCTTAATAATAGGCATTTCAAGCTTGAATTGAATCATCGCAATCGCTTGATGAATCTTAGTGATTTGGCTTTCCTCACGTTTTGTTAAGCTTGCTTCTTTATCAGGACGTTTCTTAGGTTTAAAAGCAGGGTTCTCAGCGTCGTAATACTTTTCAGCCAAAGTAAGTAGAGGGCGTAAGTTAATGCCATAAGCGTCTTCAATAATATCTAAGTTATCATAACGTGCACAGATACGAAGTAGATTAGCCAGACATACTTTAGAACCAGCATAAGCGCCTATCCATAATACATCGTGGTTTCCCCACTGAATATCGACTGAGTGATAATTAATAAGTGTGTCCATAATCTTATCTGGTTTAGGACCACGATCGTAAATGTCACCAACAACATGAAGGTGGTCGACGACTAGACGTTGAACCGTATATGATAATCCGATAATAAGGTCGTCTGATTGCTCTAATTCAATAATTTGGTTAACGAGTGTTTCATAATAAGGTTTCTTATTGTGGAATTCGTTACTTTTATAAAGTAGTTCTTCAATAATATATACGAATTGTTCTGGTAAGGCCTTACGTAATTTCGAACGAGTATATTTAGATGAACAATATGTAATCAATTCAATGAGAAGTTCGATTGTTGTGATATACCATACATTTAGCTTGCCAATTGAATCAAAATTGTTTTTTACTAATTTTAATTTTTCTTCTGGATAATATACTAAGGCTGCTAAGTCATTAATTTCTTGTTGAGATAATTTATCTTCGAAGATGTCATTAATTTTGGCTCTCACGTTTCCTGAACCATTACGTAAAACGTGTTGGAAAGATTCATATTCACCATGAAGGTCGCTGACAAAATGTTCAGTTCCTTTTGGTAATTCTAGAATGGATTCTAAATTAATGATTTCCGTCGCTAATTTCTCAGCACTATCAAACTTTTGAGAGAGTAAATCTAAATATTTTTGTTTCATTTCACTTTCAGTAATAGGAGTCATGCTTAGTCACCTCTGTTTAATATTTCCACCACTTATGCATTTAATAATGCGCTTACATAAATTATCTTTAAAATACGCTACTTTTTCAATGAATGCGTCCTAAGAATTTAAATTCATACTAAAAAAGCTGAGCGAGCCGATTAAAATAGTAATGGCATACTCAGCTTGAGTTTTATTTAACGTTTTTGCGACGCTTCATGAAGTAACGTATGACGAAATAGATAATTGCGATAATAATGATGACATACATAATACGTGAATATGTGTGAATGCCATTCATTAGTGCACTGAAGCTATCACTTAACACTCGTCCAAGTAAGATGAGTGCGAAGTTCCAAATGGTCGTACCGAGTAATGAAAGAATAGTAAATTGTACCACATTCATGCGGTTGATACCGGCTGGAATAGTGATCAGTACACGTAATACTGGAACGAAACGACATAGGAACACGGCCCATGCACCATATTTTTTAAACCAGTCGTTCGCACGCTTTAAATCTTTACTTTTTAATTTCATCCATTTTCCGTGGCGATCAACAAAGCGATATAATCTTTCTTCAGATATTAAGCGACAAATATAATATAAAATCAATAGACCGATAAACGAAGCAATTGTGGCGATAATTAATAACGTCCAAATAGATAAATGCGACTTCACGGACAATAATCCAGCAAACGTTAAGATAATCTCAGAAGGAACAACAGGTAAAACGTTCTCTAATAAGATTAAAATAAATATTGCCATGTAGCCCCATTTACTAATAAATTCTGTAATAATATGTTCCATGTAAAATTTGTTTCTCCTTTAAATCAAGCAATGGTCGAGCATCGTTTGTTTATTATAACCAATATTAACAGTAAATGCTTAAAATTAATAACGAAGATACATCAAATTCTAATGAAACTAACGTATTGATTTTAATAATGTATGATAAATACCTTGTGCTTCTTCATCACTTTGGATACCGTAAGCATTCATACGGCCATCTTTAAATAGCGTAAATTCGTAATTTTCGTATTGAATGAGTTTCGCGAATGAAGTTGATTTAATAACATTTCCTGGGAAATGATTAGCATAGTCGAAAGCGTGTTTCGGTAATCTAAATAGAAACGTTTGGCCACACATAGATTCGATTTGATTGTCCTTTTTCAAGTTGAGTAGGTCATATTGTTGATTTTCACACACCGGGCAGTCTTTGTTTTTCAGAATATCTATGTTCATCGCCTTATAGTTTATATCAAACGCATCAACTGTAATTAATTGTTTGGAAAAGCCTTTTCCAGCAAGATAGCGAATTGCTTCAGCGACTTCATAACTCGCTACGATTGAAATAATAGGAGGAAGTACACCATTGATAGTGCAACTTTCTCCTGTTTCAGGCATCGTTTGCATGAGACATTTCAAACAAGGACCTTGATGATCAATACCATAAATCGTTCCTTTACTACCTACAGCAGCACCATAGACCCACGGAATTTGATACTTATGACACACTTCATTAATTAAAAAGCGAACTTTAAAGTTATCCATACCGTCGATAATCATGTCAGGTTGCACTTCATTTATAATATCTTCAATATTTGATGAATTTACCTCAACATCGTAAGTAGATATAACAATATTTGAATTGATTTTCTTAATTTTTTCTTTCACAGCTTGGACTTTAGAAGTGAGGTGATACGCATCTTCTTCATCATAAAGTGTCTGACGATGTAAATTTGAAATCTCTACGATATCCATATCAATAATGGCAATATGGTTGGCACCCATACGTGCAAGTTGATCGATAATATGAGTGCCTAACGCTCCAGCACCAAAGACTAGGATGTTAGCGTTAGATAATTTTGTTTGTCCGTCTTCGCCAAACGGTTGAAAGCGTGTTTGTCGATCATAACGTGACATTATAAGAATCCTAATCCTTCAGTAGGGCTTGAAGCTTGTGCTGTATATTTCACTGGAATTCGACCAGCTTCGTAAGACAATCTTCCAGCATTGATGCCAAGCTTCATTGCTTCAGCCATTTTGACTGGATCCTTTGCAGCAGAGATTGCTGTATTAAGAAGAATTCCATCAGCGCCTAACTCCATCGCATGACAAGCATCTTTAGGAGACCCAATGCCTGCGTCTACAATCACTGGTACGTTTGCATTTTCAATAATATAGCTTAGATTGAGTGGGTTATTAATGCCACGTCCTGTACCAATAGGTGAGGCAAGTGGCATCACTGCATGTACACCGAGTGTTTCTAAACGTTTTGCTAGGACGAGGTCGTTTGAGATATATGGGCATACGATATAGCCTTTGTCTAAGAGTACTTTACATGCTTCATATGTTTCAAAAGGATCAGGAAGTAGTGTTTCGTCGTCTCCAATTACTTCTACTTTAATCATGTCGCAAACCCCAGCGTGATTTGCAATTTCTGCGATTCTAATTGCTTCTTCAGCTGTTTTAGCACCAGCTGTATTTGGAAATGTAATAAAATCTTTTAGGTTAACATCGGCAAGTGGGTTAGGTAAGTTACGGTCATATAGATTCATGCGTCGAACTGCGAAAGTTAACACATTTGTTTCTGATGCTTCAATCGCTTTTGATTGAATGTCTTCATTTTCAAATTTACCAGTACCTAATAATAAACGAGAGTGTAATTCTAAATTTCCAATTTTAAACATATTATCCGCCTCCAACGATTTCTAATAATTCTAATCGGTCATCTTCTCTGACTGTATGTTCATGGTATGCATCTTGTTTGATTAACTCTTTATTAAATTCAACGATGACGCGTGTTGGATCTAATTCGAGTGATGTGAGTACATCATGTATTGATTGTTCGTGGTCGAAACTAAACGTGTCGCCATTAATGATACACTTCATAGTTATTCCTCCTTGATACGCTAAAACTTGAATAATGAGGTGGTTTGATACCTGAAATTAACCAATTTGCGATATCCCGACCAATAATAGGTGACAATAAGATACCGTTACGATAGTGTCCAGTGATTACAAATAAGCCATCATCGATTTGATCCATCATAGGCACTTCATTGTCTGTATATGGACGAACGCCTGACCATTCCTTAAGAATACGACTATGTTTAAGTTCTGGAATGCGTTCGCACGCATGATTGAATAACCAGTTTAACCCTTTCTTAGTAGTACCAACCGAATAGTTATCGAACTCGCTTGTTGCACCAATTAAGAACCGATTAGGTTGCTTTGGAACGATGTAACAACCATTCGTCATAAATAATGTTTCTGAAAGATTGAGCTCGTCATTTTCCAATAACAGAACTTCACCTTTCACGCCAATCACTTTTCTATGAAGATTGTAATTTTTAAGAAGTTGAGAGGACCAAGCGCCCCCAGCAACGATAACTTTACGTGCTTCAATAAGAGGTTGTTGGTCAGTATAAACTGAGTAATAACCATTATTTCTTTCAATAGACTGTACCTCAGTGTGATGATAGCGCGAGATGCGTCTCATGTTGAGTGACTCTAGTAATGCTTTGGTGTAAGCGTTAGCGTTGATTTGGCCATCATGTGGAATATGAATCGCTGCATATGAGGGCTTCACGTTTCCATTCGTTAAGTGCATGAGGTCTTCAGATGATAATTGTTTAACACTAGGGTCGTTTTGCTTTAGAAAGTTGTATTGACGTTGCAAGGATTCAACATCTTCTTTGCTATGCGCAATTTTAATTAAGCCTGAATCTTGAAACTGAATATCAATACCTGTTTCGTTCATTAATGATTCACTAAGAAGTGGGAACATTCCTCGTGATTCAATCGCTAGTTTGAATAAATCACTTTCTTCGGTGAATTCATTTTGCGCACCTAACATCCCACCAGCTTTATATGACGCATGTTTACCTGGGACATCTCTATCTACAATAGCTACATCGTATTGCGTTGCACTTAATTGTCTTGCTATCGACATGCCGATGACACCTGAACCAATAATAAGTACATCATGCATGTTTCAACCACTTCCTTTTTAATTCTTTTATGTCCTCGAGTGACGCATTCATGAAAAATGAAATGGCACAAATTCCCGCGAATCTTTGTGATACCTGAGCAATTGTATGTTGAGAAATACCTCCTATGGCATAGATAGGAATAGGGAGATTCAACACCTCTTCAATTTCGTCATTTGTCCGTGGTAATTCATTTGGATGCGACGTCGTAGGGAAGATATGACCAAAGAATACATAATCCAACCCGCTATCAATACATTGACGCACACTTTTGGCATCATGGGTCGACATGCTCACTTGTATGTCAGGATGTGTCTTTTTGTATGAAAATGCTGTTTCATCATTTTCCTTAAAATGAATGCGTTTGAGATTTAAATCTTCTAATAAAGCAATATCGCTATGAACAATGATTTTTTCTTTAGCAAACCCTTGATTCATTAAGTGAATCATCGATTGCTTTAATTCTTTTTGAGGCATTGATGTTCGAAATAATAATCCATCAATACCTTCCGCAATATCTAAATAATGTTCTAAATCTTGAGCAGTAAGGACTTTATCGTAAGTAACTGCAATAAATATGTGTATCACCCCAAATCCACAAATAAAAAAACGCTATCTCCCTGAATTGGGAAATAGCGCTTAGATTATGTATATAAATCCTAAAACTTTCGCATCGCCACTTCCCTACGCCAGTATGAACTGGATCAGGTTCTAGGAATTATAAAGTCTATTCTTTACTCTCAGCCCTAAACAAAGGCACTTCCAGTGGATTGATATAAAATTTTATCAAAGATATGTAACCGTTTTTCTTAATGTATATATTACTATTTTTATCTATATACATCAAATGCTATTGAAAGAAAATAAAAAGAATTAATAATGTATAAATTTGCAAAACACTTACTCATAGTGAATATTTAATAATATACTTTATATTTTAAACGATTCATTTTCTGTAAAATTATAGTTTTGAACTTCATGAAATCATACAAGACGATCAATTTAACCAAACTCAAAAACGAGTGGTGAAATATACGAAAAATATACATTTTTTCAAGAAATTTCGTTCAAACTATTGTAACCGTTTTCACAACATGCTATATTATAAAAAATTGTAGCGCTACAACTTACTCAAGTTGTTCTAAAAAGGAAAGTTTCAACAGACATCATAGGGAATTTCTGAAACTTAACGACATCTTAAATAGAAACAACATAATATTAAAGGAAGTAGGAAACAAATATGAAAGAAAAACGCAGTAATGTACGTTGGTATTTCGCAATAGGGTTCTTCTTCATTGGCGTTATTGCATATATGGATAGGTCTAATATCTCATATATCGCTGCTCCGATGATGAAAGATTTAGGTTTAACCAAAACACAATTCGGACTACTTGCCTCATTCTTCTCGCTAGGTTACGCATTTATGCAAGTGCCATCAGGGATGTTAGCTGAGAAGTTTGGACCTCGTAAGATGATTACGATTGCACTTGTATGGTGGAGTGCTTTCACAATTTTAACGGGAATGATTAAACACCATGGATTATTATACTTTATAAGATTCTTATTTGGCGTAGGGGAAGCCCCAATGTATCCATCTAATGCCGTATTTAACTCTTTCTGGTTTGCTAAAAATGAAAAAGGAAGAGCATCTAGTGCATTATTAGCAGGTTCTTACTTTGGTCCTGTGCTTGCGCCAATCATTACGATTGCTATCGTTAATGCGTTTAACTGGCAAGCGGTATTCTATATCTTCGGTGCGATTGGTATCGTCATGGCTATTCTTTGGGCGATTATTGCTAAAGATTTACCTGAACACCATAAGATGGTTAGTGATGCAGAGAAGAAATATATTACTGAACATCGTGATACAGTTGCGACTGAAAAGTCTTTACCACCATGGAAACGCTTCTTAAGTCACTTCAGTTTCTATGCCATTGCTTTACAATATTTTGTAGTACAATTCGTTATCGCATTATTCTTAATCTGGTTACCTACATATTTAGCCGAACAGTATCATGTAGATTTCAAAGATATGTCAATCAGTTCTCTGCCATGGTTATTCATGTTCTTTTTAATACTTTCAGCTGGAGCGATTTCAGACAAGATTTTGAATTCAGGAAGTTCACGCTTTGTAGCTCGTGGCGTAATTGCTATTGCAGGATTCGTTGTATTCTCTGTGTCTATTTTCTTAGCTGTCCACACAGACAACTTATATATGACGATTATTTGGTTATCACTTTGTTTAGGTGGCGTTGGTATTTCAATGGGTATGAGTTGGGCTGCAGCTACAGATTTAGGACGTAACTTTTCAGGTACAGTCTCTGGTTGGATGAACCTATGGGGAAATATCGGCGCATTGATTAGCCCATTACTTGCCGGTATTGTCGTAGATCAACTAGGCTGGTCAATGACATTGCAATTATTAATTGTACCTGCTGTCATTGCTGCTATTTTATGGTTCTTCGTTAAGCCAGATAAGCCACTTGTTGTAGATGAAAAACATTAATTCAATTAATTTCAAAACATACTAAGATTTCCAAACCACTCGTCTTAGTATGTTTTTATTTTTTTTAAAGTTAAAAAGCATTTATAATGAATCTAACATGATTCAACCATTAATACGTTTACAATCATACTTAGGAGATGATGACGAGTGATTATTATTAATGCGAAGCTTCAAATTGATGAAAATAAGCGAGACGATTATTTACAGTTAATGAACGAACTGGTTCAAAATTCTAGACAAGAAGAAGGAAATGTATTCTATCATCATTACGAAGATGTTAATGAAAAGAATGTCTTCGTTGTAGTTGAAAATTATAAAGATGAACATGCGGTACAAGTGCATAACGACTCTCACCATTTCCAAGCATTCAGTCAACATATTGGTGACTATGTCATTAAAGAGCCAGAGATTAATGTGAGTGAAACAATCGAAAAATAAACTCATTTAGCCCAATATTGAAGATATGAGTGTTATAATTAAATAATTGAATAGATGTATCAACTACAACTATGTTTACGACGAGCGGAACAATATTAGAAATACTTCATATGTTCCGTTCTTTTTTGTGTTTAATTTAGGGAATGCTTTAGAAAGGAAGGTAAAAAATGAATCAAATCTTGAATTCTTTGATTCGCTTTGATACGTCAAAGATAGATTATTTTAAGGGGATAAGACAAGGTCTACTTATGGTATTACCTGCATTGATAGGTTATCTATGTGGTTTCCCAAGTTTTGGGTTGCTCATTTCCACTGGTACACTTGCCCATATCTATGTCTTCA
This sequence comes from Staphylococcus sp. HMSC62A08, assembly GCF_001839105.1. Classification (NCBI taxonomy): domain Bacteria; kingdom Bacillati; phylum Bacillota; class Bacilli; order Caryophanales; family Staphylococcaceae; genus Staphylococcus; species Staphylococcus sp. HMSC62A08. The sequence continues at coordinate 245,534 of NZ_KV840027.1, forward strand.
AAGGGTCTCCGCAGTCTATGCTTAGAACCGTCATCATATGTGTGCTATCGTTTACAGTTTGTATGATATTAGGCACATTGACTGTGACACAGCCTATTTTATTTGGCTTATTACTATTAATTGTGGTTGCGGTGCCTTATTATAGTTTCAATGCACTTAAACTCGCTGGTCCATCATCAACATTCTTTTTAGTAACATTTTGTTTACCCATTAATTTGCCAGTTGCGCCTGACCAAGCGCTCATTCGTGGATTAGCCATCTTTATTGGTGGTATATTAGCTACAATCACTGTACTTTTAACCATCTTTTTCACAAAGGAGAAGGCCGAAGATCGAGCGATTAAAGCTGACTTTAAGACACTTCATAATTTATTACATCATTTTAACGATGCAGAACAATTTAAGAGATATGCACGTAACGCTGTAACGGAATTTAGAACTTCTGAAAAGTTATTAATCACTTCTACATCAGGTGGGAACGGTAATTTAAGTAATAGATTCCAAAAATTGATTTTACTGCATACATCAGCACAAGGGATTTATTCAGAGCTATTAGAATTAAATGAGAAAAATATCCGACCATTACCTGAAGATTTAGTAGAAATGATGGATTATATTATTAAAAATGTAAGATACCCACAACAACTTCGACCTTGGACAAAAACAGTTGATGTGGCACCAGAATTCCAAAATCTTATGAATCATATTTTGAAAATAGATGAAATGATTCACGCCAATGAACATCACATTGAATATGAAGCGGATATTCGAAAGCCATTATATAGTAAACGTATATATCAAAACTTAACGTTTGATTCAATCGTCTTCAGAAACGCCTTACAATATACGGTGATTATGGGGATCGCGATTTTTATAGCACTGGCATTTAATATACAGAAAGCATACTGGGTGCCTTTAACAGCGCATACAGTCATGTTAAGTAATATGACTACAATTCGAACACTCGACCGTTCACTTGCAAGAGGACTCGGAACCATAGTTGGTGCCATCGTATTGTCTGGAATACTTGCATTTAATATTAACCCAGTTGTCGCTATATTGATTATGAGTGTTTCAGCACTCATGACGGAAGCATTTGTGGCATCGAACTATGCATTTGCTGTTATCTTCATTACAATCCAAGTCATTATGTTAAACGGCTTAGCATCTCAAAACTTAAGTATTGAGATTGCTTACACACGTATTATCGATGTACTTGTAGGTATTATTATTGCAGTTCTGGGCATTCTTTTCCTAGCTCGTAGAACAGCGTCATCCATGTTGCCAAGTGCAATTGCTGAACTCGTTCGTAAAGAAAGTATTTTATTTCATTATTTATTTTCCGAAAATAAACAAGAAAACAACGACCGCGATAAAGTTGAAAAATTAAATTTATCAGTAAAAATTAGTAATGTGACGCAAATGTATAACTCAGCAAATGGGGAACTATTCAGTAATAAAGAAGCAGTACGTTATTATTATCCTAGTATCTTCGCATTAGAAGAGATCAGCTTTATGTTAGAACGTGCGATGAATAATAAACATAGACAAACGATAGATGATCAACAAATGGGTGAATATCTTGTCGTATTTGAAAACATTGCTAAGCATTTCCAACTCCAAACGGACTTAAATATGAAAGAGATGAGTCATTTACCTCAATATAATTATATTCGTGCGGCATTGATGAATATCCAACGAAATTGTAGCGAACAACGTAAAGATATTACGCATAGTGAAGAAGGTGCACATTAGTTCTCGTATGTTACTCTGTTTCAATCTTATATTTTAGTGGTAAATATCTACAAAAATAATTGAGGAGGTATGACGATGCCTTGGACAATGAATGATTATCCGCAAAGTTGGAAGAACTTTGATGAACTTGAACGTAAAAAAGCGATTGATATTGGTAATGCCATGTTGAAAGATGGCTATAAAGAAGGCGACGTAGTTCCAATTGCTACACAACAAGCTGAAAAATGGTACAAAGATGCATCTAAAGAAGAATTAGATGAATTGAAAAACAAACATATTACGGAGCATCAGAAAGATCAATCTGCGAATCCGAAACTTAATGAAGAAAATATCCATGTCTATTTTGAAGATGATGAATGGAAAGTGAAGACTGAAGATGCAAAGCAAGCTTCAGATACTTTTGAGAAGAAACAAGATGCTGTTCAACGTGCTAATGAAATTGCTGAAAACAAAAACACTAAAGTCATCGAACATAAAAAAGACGAATAAATAAGTGGAATGAATTTAAACCGTATAGGCTGCGTGCTTATACGGTTTTCGTAGTTCTATGGCAATAAAACTAAAGTATGATGGGCTAACGTTTCTCTCTTAAATTTAATTTCGATATAATGAGGGTGTATAGAAAACGGAGGTCGAGAAGTATGTACGTAGAAAGAAAACCTTCATTATATGTCGAAGATTTAAGAAATGAATTTAAAAATAGTTTAACTCAATTTCAAGATAGTGATGCTGCTTTCGATACACTAGTAGGATTTGTGGAATTAGACCATTTGTATTCCTCTGCTTTAAAGGAAATTAGTACGAAACTCAGTATTTTAGACGAGAATTTTAATCATCAATATAAACACAACCCGATTCATCACATGGAAAGACGCGTAAAGGAAATGCATAGTTTAGTAAATAAACTGAATCGAAAAGGTTTAGAAGTAAGTGCTCAGAGTGCCAAAGATAATATTATGGATATTGCTGGCATTCGAGTTGTATGTAACTACCTTGATGATATTTATGTCATTGAAAAAATGTTGCTAAAACAAGAAGATGTGACGTTGTTGAAGCGTAAAGATTATATTGAGCATCCTAAAGAGAATGGCTATCGCAGTTTGCATATTGTTGTATCGATTCCAGTCTTTTTAGCAGATTCTGTAGAAGTCACACCTGTAGAAATTCAAATTCGTACGATAGGTATGGATATGTGGGCAAGTTTAGAACATAAGATTCGATATAAGAATGACGCTGACACTGAAAAATATAAAGGATTACTTGAACAATGCGCAACTGACATTACAAATGTCGAAAGTAAAATGCAGCAAATACACTCTGAAATCTCGAATAAAGAGTAAACTGGAGATATAAAGTCGCTTTGATAAATGTTCAAAGTATTATTAAAAGAAGCTCATTTGATATATTGGCAGTAGATGTCTGGATTGAAAGTGCGCTTATATCAAGCTTCTTTCAATCCTAGCCATCCTTGCCGGGGTGAGACAACGAAATTAATTTTGTTAAATTATATTTCTGTCTCGCTCCCTTTTTTGTGCTTAATTTGAATAAATATTTAATTTATTATTACAATAATTATATGAAAAGAACTTATATGATATTATAATTTTAATTGATATTAGAATAACGAGGTTTTTTATGATTAAAGAGAATTTTACAACTAAGGTTTATCCACTTAAACAATTTAAAGATGAGTATAGTGAAGTCGCATTTGCAGGCAACTCAAAATCCGATGATGTGATTGTGTTCATTCATGGGGCATTATTAACATATAAAATTATGACGATGTTTGAACCTTATTTCAGAGAATATCAATTGATATTCGTCAATTGTCCTAGTAGAGGTAAAAGTTCACAACTAGATAGAGATTCACATACACTTGATGATTATTCGGAACGTATTTATGACGTTTTAACTCAAGTCGTTGAAGAACAACACATTCAAAAATTAAGTGTAGTGGGCTATTCTATGGGTGGCATGATAGCAACGAGGTTGCTTAAATATAATACACTCCCAATCACTCATATGATTTATTTACATAGTGCTGCTAAAATCACTCCTGATGCAAGTATGTTGGCCCGTCTTTTTACAAGAAATAGTAAAAGAGATACATTAAAAGATGAAGTGAAAGCTGTAAAGAATTTGCCTCAATACATATTAGATAAAACAATCTATGCCCATAAGGAAAATGCATTAGATCTTATTCAATTTGTAGCACCAATTAAGACGATTATTACTGACATCATTTACACTATTAATACAGATTATCTACCAGATATTGATGAGATTAGACAGTTTCCTAAGATATTATTTATGTCTGGTAAAGAGGACCAAATTATTCCCTATACAGATTCGCAAGCGACACTTGAAAAGTTTAAACAACTTGGCGGAGAAACAAAAGAAATTATTTATCCTGGCATAGGACATATAGATTTTCCAAGTGTTCTGGAAACCAATTCTCAAGATCAAATAGGCGTAGTAGATCACATTAAGGATTGGATTTCAAGTTAATTAAAAAAATAAGACGGTAGGGCGTCTTAAAATTGATAAAAGGTGTTGCTAGTGACGTAACGTCATTTAATAAAGTGTGATTAGGAGGTGAAAATCTATGTCAACTTATACAACAGGAGATATAGCTAAAAGATGTCATGTTTCAGTACGAACTGTTCAATATTATGATAGACAAGGAATCTTGCGACCAAGTCAGATGTCAGATGCAAATCGGCGCGTTTACACGGACGAAGAAGTTAAAAAACTTAAACTTATTATTGTACTTAAAGAATTAGGGTGCTCACTCAAAGACATCAAGTTATTATTGAGAAATGAAGAAACACTCAAAACACTTAGCTCTATGTTAAAAGTGAAAGAGGATGAACTACAACAAGACATAAGCAGAAAAGAAAATGTAGTCAAAAGAATTAAAGAAGTTCGTAAATACTTTAACAAGACATCAATTTCTCCAATTACACATTTATATGACATAGATCATATTATGAAAGAATCATTAAATTTAAAAAGTATCAGAAAGAAATTATGGCTAGCCACTGGGATAGTAGGAATCATTCAATACACTGGACTTGTTGCTTCTATTGTCACGAAAGAGAAAGAACCATTCTTATCAGTGACGCCAGTGACAATCGTATATGCGCTCGTATTAACGTATTACTACAAAAACAATGTGTCTTATTTATGCCCTAATTGCCAAAATGTATTTAATCCTAAAACTTTAGACTTTATTAAAGCACAACACACGCCTAAAACTAGAAAGCTCACATGTCCAGATTGTCATGAAACACACTTTTGTATCGAAGTTCCAAAAAATGAAGAACAATGTTAATACAAGCCCCAACGTAACTTTGCGTTGGGGTTTTTTATCGTTCGTAGTAGTCAAAACTAAAAGAAAGCGCTTGCAATTATAAATTTCGTATATTAACATACTTGTATACAAGTTAAGTCGTTCGACTTTGGGGGTGGAAACATGACTTATGGTTATCCTAAAAAGTGGTTAGAAGGTTTAACAACAGGAGAATCAATTGCAGCCGAAATACGACTTGGTATTGTAAGTGGTGCAATTACTACTGACACATTACTTACAGAGAATCAAGTTGCAAAGCAATTTAATGTAAGTCGTTCTCCAGTAAGGGATGCTTTCAAATTACTTCAAACTGATCAGCTGATTCATCTTGAACGTATGGGCGCACAAGTGTTGCCATTTGGAGAACAAGAAAGGAGAGAAATGTATGACCTTCGCTTAATGCTTGAATCTTTCGCATTTTCAAGGTTAAAAGACCAGGATACACAATCAATCGCTAAAGAAATGAAGAAGCAACTGGAGATGATGAAAGTCTCTGTACAATTTGAGGATGCAGAAGCTTTTACCAAGCATGATTTTGAATTTCATGAAGTCATGATTTTTGCGTCTAATCATCAGTATTTAAAGACATTTTGGAACCACTTAAAGCCAGTCATGGAATCACTCATTTTACTATCAATGAGACATCGAATGGATACAGACAAGCAAGATTTCGAACGCATCCATCGTAATCACCAAGTATTTATAGATGCGATAGAACAGTATGATTCTGAAAAACTAAGAGAAGCGTTTCACTTAAACTTCGATGACGTTGGAAAAGATATTGAAGGCTTTTGGTTACGTTAATGAAATAGAAAAGAGGGACCTATAATGAAGTACATGATTGGTGTAGATATTGGTACGACAAGTACGAAATCAGTACTTTACGATGAAAACGGAAAGTTCATAATGAAACATAATATAGGCTACGACTTACATACTCCCAATGTAGATGTCTCAGAGGAGAACCCGGATGAATTATTCGATGCCGTATTAATGACTGTGAAATATATCGTTAGAGAAGCGGGTGTCTCGAAAGAAGATATTAAGTTAATTTCATTTAGTGCTCAAATGCATAGTTTAGTAGCTATGGATGCACAAAATAAGCGTTTAACAGAGAATATCACTTGGGCGGACAATCGTGCGAGTCGTTATGCAGATTTAATTGAAAATGACCACAACGGCTTCGATATTTATCAACGAACTGGTACACCGTTACATCCAATGTCACCATTATCAAAAATATTTTGGATGAAACACGAACAACCTGAAATATATAACCAAACAGCAAAATTTGCGGATATTAAGACTTACATCTTCTACCAATTATCTGAAAAATATGTCATCGATTATTCAATGGCATCTGCGACAGGCATGTTTAACCTTGAACAATTAGATTGGGACGAAGAAGCACTAGAATTATTAGGTATTACTAGAGAACAATTACCTGAACTCGATCCAACTACTCATATTTTAAAAGGAATGAAAAAACGTTATGCCACACTCATGGACATTGACGAAAATACACCAGTCATTGTAGGTGCAAGTGACGGTGTGCTATCAAATTTAGGGGTGAATAGCTACAAAAATGGAGAAGTAGCAGTCACTATCGGAACATCTGGTGCAATTCGTACGGTTATCGATAAACCACGTACTGATGAGAAAGGGCGTATCTTCTGCTACGTGCTTGATGAAGATCATTACGTAATTGGCGGGCCAGTGAATAACGGTGGCGTTATACTCAGATGGCTTAGAGATGAAATACTCGCTAGCGAAGTAGAAACTGCCAAACGATTAGGCGTTGACCCATATGATGTTTTAACTCAAATCGCTAGTCGAGTGAAACCAGGAGCAGAAGGGCTTATCTTCCACCCATATCTTGCCGGTGAACGTGCGCCACTATGGAATGCAGACGCAAGAGGTTCATTCTTTGGATTGACCCTTTCCCATAAAAAGGAACACATGATACGCGCAGCATTAGAGGGTGTACTTTATAACTTATACACTGTTTACCTTGCGTTAATCGAAGTGATGAACGAAACACCAAGTACGATCAAAGCGACAGGTGGTTTCGCTAAAAGTGAAATTTGGCGTCAAATGATGGCAGATATCTTTGATACAGATCTTATCGTGCCAGAAAGTTATGAAAGCTCATGCTTAGGTGCATGTGTACTTGGATTAAAAGCATTAGGCGAGATTGAGGATTTCTCAATAATTGAAGAAATGGTGGGCACAACGAACGCACATCATCCAGAAAAGGACACAGTTGCTATTTACCAGAAACTCGTAAAAATCTTTATCAACATTAGTCGCTCTATGACAGTGAATTATAGTGAAATTGCGAATTTCCAACGAGAACATATAAATGAATAATCGCAATGCCAATTAACCATATAACTTGCAACTCAGACATTAAAAGAGAAAGAAGGGGAATGTTATGTTTGGAGAAATTTGGCCACTCATAAGTGTTGTATTAGGAATTGTTATATTACTTACTTTAATTATTTTCATGAAATTAAATA
>NZ_KV840027.1:253258-299730 GCF_001839105.1 Staphylococcus sp. HMSC62A08
ACTTTAATTATTTTCATGAAATTAAATACCTTTATTTCGCTAATCATTACTTCAATGATTACTGCGTTACTACTTGGTATGCCACTTAATAAAATTATGGAAACCATTGAAAATGGTATGGGGAGTACATTAGGACACATTGCATTAATCTTTGGGTTAGGTGCGATTCTCGGTAAACTGCTTGCCGATGGCGGTGGCGCAACACGAATTGCTGACACGCTGATTACAAAGTTTGGACAGAAACACGTGCAATGGGCAATGCTTATTGCTGCCTTTATCGTCGGTATTGCACTGTTCTTTGAAGTGGGATTAGTATTACTTATTCCGCTTGTATTCACAGTAGCTAAACGTGCGAATGTTTCAATCTTGAAACTTGGACTACCAATGGTGACAGCTTTATCAGTGACACATGGTTTCTTACCACCACATCCAGGTCCAGTGGTTATCGCTAAAGAACTTAAAGCAAATATTGGTGAAGTCTTACTTTACGGTATGATCATCGCTATCCCAGTTACACTGATTGCAGGTCCTTTCTTTAACCGCATGGCTCAGAAGATGATACCTAGTGCTTATACTCGTGAAGGAGACATTTCATCTCTTGGCACACAAAAAGAATTCAAAGAAGAAGAAATGCCAAGTTTCGGCATCAGCTTATTAACAGCTATTTTACCAGTGATCCTTATGCTTATTTCAACTATTGTTCAACTTGTCACAGGTCATGAAAAGCCAACAAACTGGTTTGAACAAGTGATTTACCTCATTGGTACAGCTGGAACAGCAATGTTAATCGCAGTTATCTTTGCTATCTTTACAATGGGTATTATGAGACATCATAAAATGGAAGACATCATGTCTTCAGTAACCAATGCTATTTATCCAATAGGCATGATGCTCCTTATCATTGGCGGTGGTGGTACATTCAAACAAGTACTTATTGATGGCGGCGTTGGTGATACAATCGCTAAAATGTTCGAAGGTTCACACATGTCACCTATATTACTTGCTTGGATTGTCGCAGCAGTGTTGCGTATCGCACTTGGTTCAGCAACAGTTGCTGCCGTTTCAACTACAGGTATCGTATTACCATTACTCCATCACTCAGATGCGAACGTCGCACTTGTCGTACTCGCTATCGGTGCAGGTAGTGTCATCTTATCTCATGTGAATGACGCAGGCTTCTGGATGTTTAGAGAATACTTTGGCCTTACGATTAAAGAGACCTTCTTAACATGGTCATTATTAGAAACTATTATTTCAGTATCAGGCATTATCTTTATCCTATTTATTAGTTTATTTGTATAAAAACAAGTCGAGGTCGGGACAAAAGTGTTTAGGATTTGAGCAGAACCGAACGATGAGCAAAATTGTTTCTCAAATTTTGTCGAATTGTGAGTGTTACAGCCGAAAATCCTGCTTTTGGGACGCCGTTAATTGGTTTCCCAGAGCACAAACTATAAAGGTCCCGACCTCGTGTTTTTATATGTTAAATTTCAATATTCTCATTTATTAAACACCACTACAATTACTATGAAAGCATTTTAAATAATGATAAACTTTACAATGAATGCGATACATAACATTGATAAAGGGGTTTGAATATTGAGACAAATTAAAAAAGCAATCATACCTGCTGCTGGGTTAGGTACACGTTTCTTACCAGCAACGAAGGCAATGCCTAAAGAAATGCTTCCAATTTTAGATAAACCAACAATTCAGTACATAGTGGAAGAAGCATCTCGTGCAGGCATCGAGGATATTATTATCGTTACAGGTAAACATAAACGTGCAATCGAAGACCATTTTGACAATCAAAAAGAACTAGAAATGGTACTTGAAGAAAAAGGTAAAACTGAATTACTAGAAAAAGTACAATATTCAACAGAATTAGCTAATATTTTTTATGTACGTCAAAAAGAACAAAAAGGTTTAGGACATGCAATATACTCAGCACGTCAATTTATTGGTGATGAACCATTTGCGGTTCTTCTAGGTGACGATATTGTTGAATCCGACACACCTGCGATTAAACAGTTAATGGAAGTTTATGAAGAAACTGGCAACTCTGTTATTGGTGTCCAAGAAGTCCCTGAATCTGACACGCATAGATATGGTATTATAGACCCACTTTCAAAAGAAGGGCGACGTTACGAAGTTAAAAAGTTTGTGGAGAAACCTAAACAAGGTACTGCACCATCTAACTTAGCAATTATGGGACGCTATGTATTAACACCTGAAATATTTGATTATCTTAAAACACAGAAAAAAGGCGCAGGTAATGAAATTCAACTTACTGACGCCATCGAACGTATGAACAATGATCATCAAGTATTTGCATATGACTTTATCGGCAACCGATACGATGTTGGTGAGAAACTAGGCTTTGTCAAGACAACTATAGAATACGCACTTAAAGATGAGAGTATGAAAGATGAACTGAAACGTTTCTTAAAAGAGTTAGATAATAAATAACATAAAGAGGCACGCAGAAAATTAACATTCTGCGTGCCTTTGTTATGCGTTAATTTAAAACTTCAACAAAATTAATGTTAGCAGTAATGTAGTAGCCGTCTACTGTTTTTAATCTTGGAGTAAAGTTTTTTGTATAATCAATATCAATAATATTTAATTGTTCATTAGGTTGCATCGTTCGAATCGGTTCATTTTTGAAGGTAACATCAGTATATAGTTTACACTTCTTCAATATTCTAATTCTTTTAGGAATAGTAGAAACGTATCCATCTTTCTTTTGTAATTCGGTAGGATTTACGAAATTTACATTAGCAGTAATAAAATGATTATCTTTTGTAATTAATCTTGGTGTCCCTTTAGATGTTTGGCCCATTCCAGAAATAGCAACCAAACTACCTTTACTAATTGAATTAAATTCCTCTTTGAAATCTGCATCCATATAACTTTTTATAGATTTTGTAGTAATGACATAATTAGGTGCCTCGCTTAAATATTTATTTACTTTCGTTTCTTTAGTAGACGTATTGGAACCTTTAGTGTCTTTAGATTCTTTATTTTGACTATTTACAAATTCTAATTTAAAGTTTTGACGTTTTAAATTTACTTTGTCGTTGAAGTTTGGATAAGTAGCAAAGACGAGTGCTGATTTATGATGATTAAATTGAACTGCAATATTAAAGTCGTATTTATAAAAGTTAATGTCTTCAGACTTTATATAAATGTAGTTGTCCTTAAGTTCATAATTGATTTTCTTAGAATATCTTTCATCATGAATTTTTATTAATTCTACATATTCAATTTCTACATCAGCTTTAGTGAACAATTCAATAACTTCATAAAACGTCTCATCTATCATTTCTGTTCCTTTATAAACTGGTATACATTCTTCTTGAAGTTGAATTAAATGATTGAATTTATCAGGATACTTGAGATAAACCATCTTATCTTTAATATATTTTTGTTTACTGGAATCATAAATCATATAATGAATATATTCTTGTAATGCTTTTTTATCTGAATGAAAGAGTTGGTAGATATTTTTGTATTTATCTGTAATGAGTAAATCTTCTATATTAAACCCAGCTTCTTTAATAATAGTTTCCACTTTAGAAAATTGATTAAAGAAGAACGCTTTATCCTCAGATTTTAAGAATGTTTTAGACACTAGAAAACGTTGCATGTAGTCTATCTCAACGATACGACTTAAAATTCCTTCCATAGCTATTTTTGGAATTTCCAAATTGACTATTTGACGAAGTACTTCTAAATTGATTTTAGATTTTTCAATAACATCTGTAGATTTTACTAGTGAAACATTGTCTGTATATCTATTGATATGATACACGGCTGAAGTAGTCATTGATGCACTTTTACTCTTACTTATTAACTCCGCAAAAAATAATTTATCTTCTCCAAATTTCATATGTTGAAATTTAATATCATTATCTATTACTGTAGAGCGCTTGAATATCTTTCCTGGTGGACCTACAGCTCGGAATACTTTGTTGATTTCATAAGGAACTAAACCATTAGCTTCTTGGAAGGAAGCAAAACGAGCTAGTTTAGAAATCGTGTTATCCGTATGCTTAAAGCATTGACCAAAGCCAAAGTCGGCCTCATGTTCAACCATCTGTAAGACTAACTTTGGAAATCCTTTACTGTCTAACCAGTCGTCGGCATCCAATAATGCAATATACTCTCCATTTGCAACCTCGATACCCACATTACGAGGTTGAGATGGACTGCCTGAATTTTCTTCTAATTGAACACACTTAATGAAATCATATTTCTTCTCGTAATACTGCAGAATCTCATATGAACGATCTGAAGAAAGATCATCTACAAATATAGCTTCAATCTGAGTATGATCCATTTCTAAATCAACTAAAGATTGCACACATCTCTCTATAAACGGTTCCTTATTATAAACAGGAACAACAATTGAAATTAATTTACTAATTTTTAACTCCCCCAAAATAAAAATATTACTTGCTATATTTTATTATAAATTAATTGTTATATACAATAATTTGTAACTAGCAAGAAAAAAGTATATTTGATAATTAATAATTTCCAATAAATAGTTTAGCTATATCCAGGATTGATGTAATATAACTATATGATTAGCAACTCTATTATTTGAGAAGTTAAACCAATGCAGTAAAGTAACTTAAAATTAAAAATGATGTGTTACTGAATATTATATTATGTAATTAGAGGTGTTTCTAATCATTTAAATAATCATTTTCTCAGAATTAATAATATTATAGTGAATAAAATCTGCTTTTATATAAGTAATATGTTTCCTGTACATGAATGTAGTAATTTAGTATTATATTTATGTTAATCCTTTTTTGTCCTCTTTCTAATCTTTTTCTAAAATTCATCCCAAAACTTTTAATTATGTCATAAGGAGGTAAAATATGAAAATTGTTTCTTTGTTTTCAGGTATCGGAGGATTTGAAGAAGGTATAAATAATTCCAATCTAAGAACTGAAATTTTATTTGCTTCTGAAATAGATAGATTTGCTCAATTTGCTTATAATGTAAACTTCAAGCACGAACCTGAAGGTGATATAAAAAAATTCATGAATTTTTAATTCCTGACCATGATATTTTGACTGCTGGTTTCCCTTGTCAATCTTTTAGTATAGCGGGTAAACGATTAGGTTTTGAAGATACTAGAGGGACTTTGTTTTTTGATATTGCTAGAATTTTAGAATGGAAAAGACCACAAGTTTTTATTTTGGAAAATGTGAAAAACTTAATCTCTCATGACAATGGCAATACAATTAGAAGAATTGTCAAAGTACTTTCAGAAATGAATAAGAATAAGGACATAAGAAAATTTAACTTTAAGATAGAACAGCAAAATAATAAAAAAATTACAATTGAAGATATCAAAGAAAATGAAGAGCAAGTAGAAGATAAATTTTATTTTACTAAAATTACCTCTAAAGAAATAGAAAAGTTGAATAAAGAAATTTCTGTTAAAAATGATGGAATAATTAAGCTTTTTGATATTCCAAAATATTTACATAACGATAATGAAAGACAAAGACGCGTTTATTCTGTATATGGCCTTGCTCCAACAGTATTAGCCAGAACTGACTCTGCAAAAATATTAGTAGAAAAAAATGGGGATCACTTAATTAGAAAATTGACACCATTAGAATGTTTTAGATTACAAGGTTTTGATGATGAATTTTTTAATAATTTAAAAGAGGCTGGTCTTAGTGATAGTCAATTGTATAAACAAGCTGGCAATGCTGTGACAACATCAGTAATAACAGCTATTTCCAATAAATTAAAAAAAATTTTAGGTGAATAAAAAATGAAATTTATAGATTTGTTTTCAGGTATAGGAGGATTCAGAATCGCTCTTGAAAATAGTAATTGTAAATGTGTGTTTTCAAGTGAAATTGATAAATATGCATGTCAAACATACTCAAAAAATTTTGGAGAGTTTCCTAAAGGAGATATTACCAAAATTGATTTAGATTCAATACCTGACCACGACATCCTTTGTGCTGGTTTTCCTTGTCAACCTTTTAGCCAAGCAGGTAAACGATTAGGTTTTGATGATGCGAGAGGAACATTATTTTTTGAAGTTTTAAAAATCTTAAACTATAAAAAACCAAAAGCATTTATTTTAGAAAATGTTGCCGGAATTGTAAACCATGATGAAGGTAAAACATTAAATATAATTGAAGAATCTTTAAAGGATGTAGGATATAGGTTTAAATGGAAATTATTAAATTCTAAAAATTATGGAGTACCTCAAAATAGAAACAGATGGTATTGCATAGGAATTTTAGAAAACTCTATTGGAAAAATTGAAATTAATTTGGATAATTTATTTCCAAAGGAAAGAAAACTAAGTTTTAGTTTAGATCAAGTTATTACCCCCATCGATAATGATAATTATAATATTAGTGAAATAGCTACTAAAAATATAAAGAAGCATTTAGAAAACTATAAAAGGATGCTTTTAGATTAGCAATTTGGGTAGATGGAACATTAGATGGCAGTGGTAAAGCTGAAAATAGATTCAAACTTGCGAAGATAAAGGAGTACTATCCAAGTGAAACTAAGTTAATTCAAGATTTCCTAGATGCTAACAAAAAAGATTTATTAATTCATTTTATTCAAAAAGGAAGACATAATAGTAAAGTAGATTATTTATATCATGGTACTATTGAAAACGGTGGATGGATCTCTGTAGATCAACTAATTGATTATAATATCAATTATAATTTAGACAGAACTGGAAGATCTCCTGTCTTAACAATTGGGAGAATGAGTATCCAACCTTGGAACCCAGCTTTAAATGGAAATCCTAAATTAGAACATAAAAGAGGTCAATTACAAGTTAAATATACTAAAATGTCTAAAGACTTTGATGATCTGCACATAGCAAATAGTTTGAATAAAGGTACTTACTTAGGCGATAAAGAAGAATTTAATATTTCTCAAATATTTAATAAAAACAAAAATCATAAATTTTGGAAAGTTTTAAAACTCTCTGACAATAATGAAAATTTATATATTGTCAAAGTTTCAAAAAAAGTTAGATCCAAACTTAGCAATAAAAAGGTATTACCCAAAGCAGATGCATATGTTGTTGAAGCCGATCTTTCCAAAAATTATCTATTAGAGAGAGAATTCAATCTCTCTGAAGATAGTATTAAAGAAAAAGAATATAATATTATTGATAGTACTGGAATTTCAGTAAAAAGGGTAGATTCTAAAAGGTATACAATTGCAAAATTTACAATAAATACTTTTGATACATTATTAAAGGAATACGAAAATGGCAAAATGTTATCCCTGGCAGTATTCTTGTCAACTAAAAACTTGAAAGATAATAATAGAATTATTGAAGGAATGGGGTTGAAAGTTAGTGATATTGAAGAATATTTACATAATAAAGAAATAATTAATGAAAAATTAGATATTTTAAGTTATTCTCAAATACAACACATAAAAAATTGTTTAAATGATAAAATTAGAAATATAGTTGAAGAGAATTCTGAAATTAAAAAAGCTATATTTAGTGGTGAAGGTTTGTATGAAGAGCCTTATCCAGCTCATTATATTTTTAAAAGTGGTCAATTAACAGATGAAATATATACTAATTATTCAATAACTAGGGGGTCTGGTCTCAGTAAAGGTAAATATACAATTATCTTTAAGCCTAAAGGTTAGTTAATAAAGAAGTGATGATTTTGTGAAAAGTATCACAAAATACTTTTATTTTACATGAAAAGGTGTAGTATATGAATTGTAAGGAATAAGAAATAAATTTTGGAGTGATGACTATGAGAAATATAATTGAGGATTTAATATTCTCAGATGCAAGTAGTTATGACATTTATGTACACACTGGCGTAAATCAAGGTCTTATTGGAGACCTTAAAGATGGTTATTTAACAATTGACTCAATCCCTTATGTTGACGCCGAAAGATTATATTATTATAGTCTCGAACGTAAATCCCTTGTTACTAGTTAACCTAAGCTATTGATAACTCCCGAAAATGATGAAAACGCGCCTTGCTCTCAAAGAGTAATTGAGGGCAAACATACTCTATATACCCCTAAAATCTAGAATAATGTGTTTGAAGACCACATCTTACTTCCCCGTGAGATGTGGTTTTCACTATGCTTTGTTATTCAATTGAATTTAGATATACAAGGACTTCTACAAATCGAACAAAAAAATAAGGTCATCCGACTCCTGTGGGAACAGGACAAGTCGACAACTTGCATAGCAAGGTTGAGACTGTCCCCACGGAAAGCGTGATGACCTAAAAAATGTTTCATCGAAAACCGTTGCGTGACGCTTGGCGGAGAAGGAAGTGAGAGTGACTACAGGCACGAACCTCCCTCGCAAGAAAGCGTCGCAACAAGATTGAGAGATGTTCATTGAATAATTGAATATACTTATCCTAGCATTTAAACTATTGAACTATTCGACCTCTTGGGTTTTCTTTTTTATCATTTTGTTTAAAGTTCTTTTTAATGCCATTGTATGCATATGTGATATTGAATAACTTATTCTTCGCAGCATCTCTACTCGCAAATGGTAATCTCACATCACTCATTTTCTCAACTGCGCTTCTAAAAGCTTTTTCCTCTTTTTGTCTCTCTTTCAAAGACATATTTAACCATTCTTCTTCAGTAAACAAATCTTCAAAATGAAATTCAAATGCAGTACGATGCTTCATTTCTCTTAATTCTAAAACACGATCATGATAAGACATCTCTTACATTACCTCCCTCTATCTTCTTCATATATGCCCATATATGTAAGTTACATATCTACTTTATAATGATTATTAAGAACATACAATGAAATTATAACACTTTTTAATATAGGTAATCACTTCAATTTTCTAAAGTAACGAAAAGCGTTAAGATGAACTTAACTACGTTGAAATTCATTTTCAGCTATAAAGGAGTCGAACAAAATGGTAGAGTTAAAAAATAAAGTAGCAGTAATTACAGGCGCAGGTAGTGGCATAGGTGAAGCCATCGCGAAGGTCTTAAGCAATAATGGGGTAAGCGTTGCACTTGCCGGACGTAATGAAGATAAATTACAAGCTGTTGCACAACAACTTAACGTCGACACCAAGGTGATTCCAACCGACGTAACGAAAAAAGATAGTGTGGATCAAATGCTACAAGTAGTGAAAGGGCACTTTGGAAAAGTCGATATCGTGGTAAATAGCGCTGGTCAAAGCTTATCTTCAAAGATTACAGATTATGATCTCGAACAGTGGGATACGATGATAGATGTCAATGTGAAAGGTACACTTTATGTGTTACAAGCAGCCTTACCGTACTTATTAAATCAATCAAGTGGACATATTATAAACATTGCTTCAATTTCAGGATTTGAAGTTACAAAATCGAATGCGGTTTATAGTGCAACTAAAGCAGCCGTCCATACAATTACTCAAGCGCTTGAAAAAGAGCTCGCCCGTACAGGTGTCAAAGTGACAAGCATTTCACCAGGTATGGTTAAATCGCCAATGACAGAACATATGGATTTCGGAGATCGTAAGAAGTTAGAAACACGAGATATTGCTGAAGCAGTGGTGTATGCATTGACGCAACCAAGTCATGTAAATGTCAATGAAGTAACGGTTAGACCTGTTTAAGAAAAATGGACACAAGGTCAGAAGCGAAAAATCACAATAGAAAAGATAATGTTAAACTTGAATTGTAAATGTTTAGATTCATTTATTTTACATAAAGGATGGGATTTGAATTGGATAATCGTCAATTTGAGATTTTAGATATGCTTGTTGGATTTAATACTGAAAGTCCTCCAGGTCGTAACACGGATCCACTTCAAGATGAAATTGAATCTTTATTGAGAGATTTAGGGTTTTCAATTCAACGTGAACATTTATATGACAATGATAGTGTGATTGTTGCGACATTGAAAGGTGAAGATTCAAACGCACCGAAGTTGATTCTCAACGGTCATGTAGATGTAGCTTCAGTTGATGATGATCAGTATTGGCAGTATCCTCCTTTTCAATTAACGGAAGTGGATGGCTGGTTATATGGCAGAGGCGTGAGTGATATGAAAGGCGGCATGTCATCATTATTCTATGTTCTAGAAAGGTTAAAACAAGAAGGCCGACAACCTAAAGGTGACATAATCGTACAATCAGTGGTCGGTGAAGAAGTTGGCGAGGCAGGGACCAAACGCGCATGTGAAATAGGTCCTGAAGGCGACTTGGCATTGGTTCTGGATACAAGTGAAAATCAAGCACTAGGCCAAGGTGGCGTGATCACTGGTTGGATTACAGTGAAAAGTAAAAATACGATACACGATGGCGCACGTAGTCAGACGATTCATGCGGGCGGTGGATTATTCGGTGCCAGTGCTATTGAAAAAATGATGAAAGTGATCCAAGCGTTAAACGAACTTGAACGTCATTGGGCTGTGATGAAAGAAAGTCCAGGTATGCCTCCAGGTGCGAATACGATTAATCCAGCAGTGATTGAAGGTGGTCGCCATCCAGCATTTATCGCTGATGAATGTCGTTTATGGATTACGGTTCATTATTTACCTAACGAACGATATGAAGATGTTGTTAAAGAAATTGAAAATGACTTAAATCGCGTGGCAGAAGCGGATATTTGGTTGAGAGAGAATCCACTTGAGTTTGAGTGGGGTGGAGAATCTATGATTGAAGATAAAGGAGAGATCTTCCCAAGCTTTACAGTGCCGGTAGAACATCCAGGCTTTAAACAGTTAGAAAATGCGCATGAACACGTTCATGGTCGTTCATTACAACATGGCATGAGTACGACAGTTACTGATGGCGGTTGGATTGCTCATTTTGATATTCCTACTATATTATATGGTCCAGGTAGTCTAGAAGAGGCACATAGCGTTGATGAAAAGATTGAAAAAAGTGAATTAGAACAGTATAGCAATGTATTATATGAGTTTCTGAAACATTGGTATGAAACGCCTAGTAAATGAGGAAACTATTATTTATGAAGAGAGTGGGATAGAAAATAATTTTGCTAAATTTTATTTCTATCCCGCTCTCGCTTATTAATATTATTTTATAAGGTTATTCATTCTATCTTTTAAATGTATCTCTTAATCTGCTCATCCAACTACCGCCACGTTTTGAACGAACGGGTTGACCTGTTGGCTGAGCAGTCTGCTTTTTTAGCTCTTTACCGTATTTAATTGCTTCTTGCATGAGGTAAGCTTGAGAATTTAATGGCGATAAATTGTTTTGAACATAGTGATAGACACCATTTTCATCTTGGAAACGTCCTTTTTCATTATCTGAAAGTTGCAAGTTCATGTAATTTACTAAACGTTTTCCAATATTTTTATCTTCAACAGGGAATAAGATTTCGACACGTTTAATCATGTTACGTGTCATCACGTCTGCTGATGATAGGTAGATACGTTCATCACCATTATTATGGAAATAATAAATACGTGAATGTTCGAGTAGTCGTCCTACGATGCTTACGACTTCGATATTCTCGCTGATGCCAGGTATACCTGGTTTAAGACAACAAATGCCACGAATGATAAGTTGAATCTTCACGCCGGCTTGAGAAGCTTCAAAGAGCTTTTCAATAATCGTTTTATCGGTGAGTGAATTCATCTTCATCATAATCTTGCCATTTCCATGTTCTAAATGACTACTAATTTCTTTATCGATACGGTCAATAAAGACGTCACGAATATCAAATGGCGCTACAATCAGTTTATTATACTCAGGTTTGATAGAGTAACCACTTAAATAATTAAAGAAATTAATCGCATCTTCAGCAATGTCTTTATTTGTAGTAATCATCCCCATATCTGTATACAGTTTAGCCGTTTTGTCATTATAGTTTCCTGTACCAAGATGTACAAATGATGTTAGCTCTCCACCAATGCGTTTAACGACAAGCGCAATCTTACTATGAGTCTTTAGATGCGTCATACCGTAAATCACGTGGCAACCTGCATCTTCTAACATACGTGCCCAATGAACGTTATTCTCTTCGTCGAAACGTGCTTTCAATTCTACAAGTACAGTGACTTGCTTACCATTTTCAGCAGCTTCCTTCAAACTGTTAATAATCGGTGAATCTTTACTTACACGATATAATGTTTGCTTAATGGCAATGGTGTTTGGATCATCGGCCGCTTCACGTATGAAGTCTACAATAGGTTCAAATGATTCATATGGATGATGGAAGAATATATCTCTTTCTAGAGCCAATTTATAAATATTGTTATTTCCTAAAGATCTCGGTACTTGGGGCGTATATTTCTCATACGTTAGATATTTGAGTTTATTAGAGAGATGGCTCACTAAACCGAATAAAAATGTTAAATCAAGCGGACCATTTAAGAAGTATACGTCATTCTCTTCAACTTCTAATTGGTCAATCAGCCATTCGATATTCTCTCTTTGTGCAGTGCGACCATCGACTTCTAAGCGCACAGCTGAGCCACTTTTACGTTCTTTTAAGAAGCGTTCGATTTCTATCAGTAAATCTTCGGCGCCATCTTCGTGAATCGTCAAATCTGCATTTCTTGTGATTCTGAAGGTAAAAGTATTTAAAACTTCATAACCGGTAAATAGATAGTTGATAAAGTAAGTAATGACATCTTCGACCATTACAACATATTGTTTAGCACCTTCATTAAGTGTTAGAAATCGAGGAATTAATGATGGAATTTGTACGATTGCTGAGTTAATGGCATCTTCAGTATCGATATCGACAAATATGTTTAAACTTTTATTGTTTAATTTTGGAAAAGGGTGATACGCATCAATACCTAATGGTGTAAGTGTAGGTAGAATGCGTGATTTAAACTCTTTTTCTAATCTTTCGATGAGCGTTTCAGATAAACAGTCGGGTTTGACCATTTCAATATCATAATGTCGTAACTCTTCAATCAGTTCATTATAGCGTTGATATTGAGTATGAACATATTCTGTATTTTTTATCTTTATCGCATCAAGTTGTTCTTGAGGCGTCATTTGAGCTTTATTTTCAGGTTTGTCATAGCCTAACTTCACTTGGTCTTTTAAACCAGCTACGCGCACCATAAAGAATTCATCTAAATTCGAACTAAAAATAGAGACGAAATTTAACATTTCGAGTAATGGATTATTCTTATCGTAAGCTTCCTGAAGGACTCTATAGTTAAAATCGAGCCAACTTAACTCCCTGTTATTATAGTACTGTGGTAAATTAATATCCTTTTCTCCCAATTGAGTTTGCATACTCTCAATACACCTCATTATTTAATCTTTGTTCTTGTGTAGTCTAAAAATATCATACGAATTTTAAGATTTTGTAAAGATGATTGCTACTTTCCCCTTTAAAATCTTTTCAATATGTTTCTTCTGCCTATTCGCTTGATACTCTTCAGCAATAGGCTCTCCTTTGTAGTAAACATAGAGCTCGTATTTATCGTCTTTTTTCTCTTTGAGTTTAACTTCTTCTACAAAACTGGTATGTGAGATATTTAACGCGTTTACGAATTTAATAATGCCACCTAAGGCTTGAATGGTATCAACTTCTTTTCCACTGAACCATTGCGTTTCTTTACAGTAAAATTTAAGTAATGATTTATTTTTAAAGCTTGCGAGAAGTGCTAACTTCACACGATCTTTATGAGGGAAACCGTTAATCATTGAATTCGCAATTAAGTAATACGTGTGTGGTGAACTTGAATCTGAATCGATAAAGCTACCTAAGTAATACATATACGCACCTTCAACGAATAAGTGTTTATCATGATCTGTAATTTTCAAATCACTATGTTTTAATAGTTGGTCGAGTAGGGATTGTGCTAATTTTAAGCGACGCTTCGCACTTTCTTCCTCAATGTGATATTCATTGGCTAAATGCTTTAAAGCATCTCTACGTACATGTTCTTTTTTAAATTCATGAGGATGACGTTTGCGAATCAGATTCATGGCAAATCCTTCACGAATACCATTTCTTGAGAAAGTGAATTGTGTCGCATCTATTTTTTTGAAAAGTGTCTTAAACACAGACACGGCAGGTAGAATAATGTCTACGCGATCTCGACTTAAACCGTCTAGATTGGTTAATTCATCGCGAGAACTTTTACGAATGATATCGTAAACTTCATCTATATCCTTTAATGACATGGTATAGTTGTGAACGCCACCGATAGGATAAGAATGTTCAGATTGATGTATACGAGCAACGTTACGTGCTGAGCCACCTACACCTACAAGCGCGATCTCTTGATCTTTCAACCAATCTAATTGATTGAATTGTTCGTATAAGAATTTTTCCATACTTTTAATTGCTGGTTTATCATTATGATCTTTATCCCCGAAGAACTGACGTTTCAATGTGACAACGCCAAATGGGAAGCTATGTGCTTCTTTTAATTTCTTATCTTTAAAAAGTGTCACTTCGGTAGAACCACCACCGATATCAACGGATATACCATTTTCAATATCTGTGGTATGTGAAATCGCATAATAACCATAAAATGCTTCGTCTTCTTCAGGGACGATTTGAATTTCAATATTTAGTTCTTTTTTGATTTGTTTGATAATGTCGTTACTGTTTTTAGATTGACGAATCGCAGCTGTCGCAATAGGATGTAGCTCTTGAACCTTAAATTTGTTAGCAACTTTTTTGAAACTTAAAAGTGCTTCTTTCAAAACGGCAATACCGTCATCATTCATTTCAGTGTCACTGGTCAAATACTGACTTAGACGTGCGGGCGTCTTAATATTTAAGATTTCATTCAAACCCGTTTCTTTAGTGAAACCAAAAATCACAAGTCGAATTGTATTTGAACCAATATCTATTAATCCAATTCTTTCTTCCATCTCTGCCTCCTGTGTTTGATACGGGAAGTTCTAAATACCCCTGTTTAATTTTATTTTACATGATATAGATAAATTGAAAAGATTTTTAAGAAACTTTTTGTTAAAGATTTAATGTAATTTGAGACAATTATAATATTTTAAGCAATATGTATATAAAAAGGAGTAAAGAAGATAGGATGAAGGGCATCATTGTCCGATTAATTTATCGAAGATTTCATACTAGAAGTAAATATAAAAGCGGGCGTGGGAGAGAAATAGCATTGAGCGAAATTAATTTCATCGTCCCACACCCAACTTGCAATGTTTGTAGAATTTCGTAAAAAGAAATTCTCTTTGCTTTACATTTTAATTGGTCCACCTGGTCCAACAGGGATTCCGAGTAAGAACCAAATGAGGGTAAAGGCAATCCAAACAATTGTAAGTGCGATAGAGTACGGCATTAAGCTTGATAGTAATGTGCCGAGCTTCATCTTTTTATCATATTTTTGAGCGTAAGAAAGTAATAAAGGTAAGTATGGCATCATAGGTGTAATAGGATTGGTGATGGAATCACCTACACGATAAATGGCTTGAGTGAATGCAGGGTGGAAGCCGACTAAAATGAGCATCGGTACAAAGATAGGTGCCAAGATACCCCATTTTGCAGAAGCACTACCAACCAACATATTGACCATTGCACTTAAAATAATAATGCCGATAATTAACACAATCCCATTCTGATGTTGTAATAATTTCGCGCCTTTAACCGCCGCAATCACACCCAGATGACTCCATTCTAGAAAGGCAAGTAATTGTGCAGCAAAG
This sequence comes from Staphylococcus sp. HMSC62A08, assembly GCF_001839105.1. Lineage (NCBI taxonomy): Bacteria > Bacillati > Bacillota > Bacilli > Caryophanales > Staphylococcaceae > Staphylococcus > Staphylococcus sp. HMSC62A08. The sequence goes on from NZ_KV840027.1 coordinate 268,904, forward strand.
AATACAATCACGATAAAGGAACCCATCGAACCTAGAGAATCTGCAATCATGCTACCTAAGTCTTTAGTATTTTTAATTTCTCCACTTAATATGCCGTAAATCGTGCCCGGTACCAAGAACACGACTAATATAATTAATCCCACGCCATTAATGAGTGGCGCATCATCTAACAAACTGCCTGTTTTCGCATTTCTCAAAAAGCTATGTTCAGGTATTGCGCATATAATAAGTAACACGATAAGTACGACAAAACTAATATTTGCAAAGAAGAGCGCTTTATTTTCTTTGGGTGTGATATGTGAAGAGGTTTCTTCTGTATCTTCGTGTGCTTGGCTGTCGTCATATTTTCCTAATCTAGGGATGATCAATTTCGTTGTAACTAAATGAATCGTTGGCAATAGAACGACTACGCTCGCAGCGATGAAGTACCAGTTCATAGCGACATTGGTTTTAATATTTTTGGATACAATGCGTGCGGCTGGATCTGTAAACGAATAGACTAGAGCATCTTGCATGCCTACGACTAAGTTCGCCGCGAATCCTCCAACGGCAGACGCATATGCCATGGCTAAACCTGCAATAGGGTGGTAACCAATCTTTATAAATAACATTGCAGCGAGTGGTGGCAGGATGATTGTTGCTGCATCTCCTGCGGTACTGCCTAATATTCCGATAAGTATAATTGTTGGAACAATCAACTTCTTTGGTGCTCTGTTGACGACTGAAATCATTAATTTATCGAAGTAGCCAGACTTTTCAGCTGCACCGATACCAACCATGACACCTAATACTAAACCGAGTGCTGGGAATTCGGAAAAATTCTTAATCGCGTTGTTCATGATATAAGCAAATCCATCATGACTCAGAATGCTCTTAATGTGAATGGTCTTTCCGTCACCTGGATGTTTGACTGACACATTGAATAAAGAAACAATCCAAGTGATGATTGCGAGCCCTACACACATTAAGAAGAAGAGTACTGCTGGATCAGGTAATTTATTTCCTACAAATTCAACGCCATTTAAAAATTTACTTACAAAAGACTTTTTCTCCTTTGTATTTGCCACCATCAATGACTGCCCCCTTTGTTTAGTTATAACAACCATACCCATATTTGCCATTTTTAGGTAAGAATTTTCTGAAATTTAAAACTTAGCATACAGGATTATTGATGATATGTAAACGTTGCCACTAATTTGATAGTTCATTTTCCGGAAAATGGATATCACATATTAAAGCGTTATCATTGAGATGTCGGCGTTTAAGGTAAATTTAAATGTGGAATATACATTGTAATTAACGAAAAAGTTTCATGTAGAAATCTAAAAATTCGGGAGAGTGACAGATAATGAAACGATTAGAGAACAAAATTGCAGTGGTGACTGGTGCAAGTACAGGTATCGGACGAGGCTCTGCAATGGTATTAGCGAGCGAGGGTGCGCACGTACTAGCTTTAGACATCTCTGATGAGTTGGACAATACGGTGCAAGAAATTAATGACGCAGGTGGACAAGCAACAGCTTACAAAGTAGATATATCTGACGATCAACAAGTGCAACAATTCGCAGATGAGGCGAAAGAGAAATATGGTCGTATTGATGTGATATTTAATAATGCCGGAGTGGATAACGGAGCAGGACGTATTCATGAATACCCAGTAGAGGTGTTCGATAAGATTATGGCAGTAGATATGAGAGGGACGTTCTTAGTCACTAAATTCTTATTACCATTGATGATGGATCATGGCGGTTCTATTATTAATACGGCTTCTTTCTCAGGACAAGCTGCAGACTTATACCGCTCAGGTTATAATGCCGCAAAAGGTGCCGTAATTAACTTTACGAAATCGATTGCGATAGAATATGGTCGTGAAAATATTCGTGCAAATGCGATAGCTCCAGGTACGATAGAAACGCCGCTTGTTGATAACTTGGCAGGTACTTCTGAAGATGAAGCGGGGCGCACATTCCGTGAAAATCAAAAATGGGTGACACCTTTAGGACGATTAGGTACACCAGATGAAGTGGGTAAACTTGTCACATTCTTAGCTTCAGATGATAGTTCATTCATTACAGGTGAAACTATTCGTATCGATGGCGGCGTCATGGCATACACATGGCCAGGAGAAATGCTCAGTGACGACAGTTGGAAAAAATCAACGAAATAATATTATTCTAAAAACTAATTAAGCAAATTGTTAGAATACACTTCTCAAAAGAAGAAACCCATTTGCTTAACTAAGTATTGATGGCGACACGCCTGCAGGAATAGCATGCGTCTTGAGACTACAGGCTCAAGCCATGCCCGCGGCAAGGGAGCTAAGCAATACGCAGTATTGGTATACTAACCTTATATTTAAAAGGATTTGTCTATAGTCAAAACCCCAGTCAATGTTCAGATGACTGGGGTTTATATATGATATTGAATATTGAGTTCTGTAGTTATTGGCCGCAATCTTCACATAGTTTGTATTGTGCGTCAGCCCAATTTGCTAAATGCGTATAACCTTTCAAATCCTTTGCTTTTACTTTAAGTGTCAGTTGTTCCTCTTTACCTATCTCTTTTCCACAATTTGAACATTTCATTGCTCCAAAAATTGATGTTTTTTTATCATCATTTTTAGAAAACATGATTAGCCTCCTTAATCAATTTGAATTACCACATTAATGCTTGATAACTTTCATCATTAAGTGAACGGACAATTTCAGTGATAAGACGGACAGAATTTTCATAGTCATCCGTGTTTAAAACTGAAACATTAGAATGCATGTATCTGAGTGCGACACCTATTGTAATCGTAGGTATACCTTCATTGGCAACATGGATACTACCTGCATCCGTTCCACCACCTGGAGTTGTAGCCCATTGAACAGGAATATTGTGAGCTTGAGCTACCGATTTAATATGTTTACGGAAACCATCGTGGGCAATACTAGTGGCATCCATCATAATCACAAGTGGTCCATCCCCTAATTTACCTTCGTTCTTTTCATTTGTCATACCTGGAACATCGAAGGCCACGCCAACGTCTACTGCGATGGCTAAGTCTGGCTTGATAAGATTGGCCGCAACTTTGGCGCCACGTAAACCAACCTCTTCTTGAACTGTTGCGCCAGCGTATAAGTTAATATCAATGCTTTCATCTTTAAGACGGTTGAGAACGTCTACAGCCAATGCACAACCGTAACGATTGTCGAACGCTTTCGCAGTTAAATATTTCTCATTCGCTAGCGTTTCGAATTCACTATAAGGTGTAATCATATTGCCGAGTGCCACGCCTGCTGCTTCAGCTTCTTCTTTACTTGCCACACCGATATCTATATACATATGTTTAATTTCAACGGGTTTCTTACGTTCTTCAGGTGTAAGTGCATGTGGCGGTTTTGAACCTATGAGACCTCTAATTTCTTTACCATCCTCAGTCGTGATCGTCACTTTTTGAGATAACATCACTTGGTTCCACCAACCACCGATAGGCGTGAAATAAATATAGCCATCTTTATCAATTTGAGTTACGATAAATCCAATTTCGTCTAAGTGGCCGGAAATCATTAAAGATTTTGAGCTATTTTGAGCGTTCTTTTTCCCGAAAATGCCACCCAAATTGTCTTCAATGATGTTATCACTCACAGGTGTTAAATAGTCTTTCATTAATGATTTTACTTGCTGTTCATGTCCAGCAATGCCATTAACATCGGTTAATGACTTGAGTAATGCTTTAGATTCTGGCATAACCATTGCCTCCAATAATAAGTCTTTGAATATAGTATAACATTTGTGAGAATTGCTATTTGTGATTGTGATGTTTTGAATTTAATTTCCCGAAAAAATGAATGGAGTGAATAAGTAACATATTCGAGGGGAAGGTGGTATAATTTATATAAGAAAAATAGACGAGAGAAGGCGACAACAATGAAAAAAGTGATTTCACTTTTAGTAGTGATAGTCTTAAGTACTGTTGCACTTACAGCATGTAGTAAAGAACGTACGAAGACATATGAAGGTGATGTCAATGGTAAGAACGTCATTACATCACTGACATATAAAGATGATGAAGTACTTAAGCAGTCTACGATTGGAACATTGAAGTACGACGATTTAGGAATTGATAAGTCACAGGCGAAAGAGATATTTAAGAAAGATGAGAAAACGTTTAAAGGTCTTAAAGGTGTGACATACAAGGTTGATTATAAAGATCAAAAGGCTGTAGAGCATATTGAAATTGATTATAAAGACGTAGACGTTGATAAATTGAAGAAAAATTTAGGATTTGAGTCTGCTAAGGCTGTTAAAGATGATCATGTGAGTATGCATAAAATTGTTAAACAGCTCAAACGTAATGGTCTAAAAGAAAAAAGTAAAATGAATGATGAAGAATAGGTTATACAATAAACCTATAGTTATAGAAAGAGTGCGATGTTTCAGTTGAATCACCGCACTCTTTTTCTTTTTATTTATGAAATTAATTTAAGTTTATAATCTTTTATTTTTTGTGTAGCACCATCAAGTTCTCTATAAATGATATGATCTGCTGAAATTTCAGTTGGGCTTGTTACGCCGACAGCCGCTGCGATGTTGAACAATCCTTCATGTAAACTTGTCACGTAGTTCGTCACACGGTACTGTTTCTCATCCACAATAAGTGCTTTCTCTTTTTTAGGATCTGTTGTTGCTACGCCTACAGGACATGTATTAAGGTGGCACTGTTGACTCATAATACAACCTACACTAATCATCATGCCTCTTGCGACGTTAACTAAATCTGCACCTAATCCTAATGCGATAGCGATCTTGTCTGGTGTGATTAATTTACCTGAAGCGAAAATTTTAATTTTATCTCTGATACCATACTTTTCTAACATACCTGAAACAATTGGAAGGGCAGTTAGTAAAGGTAAACCAACGCCGTCTTCAAGTTCTTGGAAGGTAGCCCCTGTACCACCTTCGCCACCATCTACAGTGATAAAACTTGGATAAATATCGAGTTCTACCATTGTTTTTACAAGACTTTCGATTTCCTCAACTTTACTTACGACAATTTTAAATCCTGCAGGTTTCTGACCTAAATCTTTAATCTTTTGTACAAAATTAAGTAATTCTTCTGGATTATTAATAAAGTCGAAGCGGTTAGGTGAATTAATTGTTTCGTGTGGTTTAACATTTCTAATTTTAGCGATTTCTTCTGTGACTTTATTGCCTTCCATATGGCCACCACGCGTTTTAGCACCCTGAGCTAATTTTAATTCGAACGCACGAATATTTTTACGATCTGCCAATTGTAAAAACATGTCTTTGTTAAAGCGTCCTTCCTTATCTCTCACGCCGAAAAGTCCAGGCCCAATTTGGAAAATGATATCACCATCACCTTTAAGATGATAATCAGAAAGGCCGCCTTCACCTGTATTCATCCATGTGCCTGCTTTAGATAAGCCTTTAGATAATGCAGTAATGGCATTTTTCCCTAGGGCACCATAACTCATCGCTGATTGACCGACGAGACGTTTAATCTTAAATGGATGTTTGAGCTCAGCTCCTAATACAACTGCATGTTCATCTGATAAGAAGAAAGGATCAATTTCTGATCTTTTTCTGTGTTCATCACGACTAAATAATCTTTCATTTTCTATTTTGTATAAAAATGTTGAAATTAAGTCTGAATTATCGACATGTAATTCAGTTGCTTGGAGTGGAAACATTGTATTTTGTATGTAGAATCCATCTTTATACTCAGTCTGAGTACCATAACTCGTCATTCGAGAGTTATATTTACCTGCAAGCACAATGTGTTTATAATCATTTCTTGAAAATGGTTTTCCTTCATTATCATCAGCGAAGAAATATTGACGTAGTTCAGGACCGACTTTTTCAGAAATATAACGAATACGTCCTAAAACAGGAAAATTTCTAAGTACACTATGTTGATCTTGACCTTTATCTTTAAATAGCCAGATTAACCCTATAATAACGACGCTTAATAGCACAACCATGATAATGATATTGACTATAAATTGCATCGTAGTCAATAAAGACATAAACATTCCCCCTAAAACAATTTATATAGTTTTATGATACAACAATGTATGCGTTTTACAATGAAAGAGAGTAAAATTATTTTAAAAATTAGATTGAAATTATTACTTAAGTACATTTAAATGGTAATGTAATGATAATGGATGATTAGAGGTGAACTATGAATAGGGAACAACAGTCGACAAAGAAAGAGCAACCTGCGCCGTTATGGAGAAGTAATCATATAGTCAAAAAAGACTTCATACTCATACCAGCATTTATCATTTTTCAAAGTATCATACCTATTATCATTGTATTCGGAACACTTGGCGTTACTGCGATGCTTACACAACATGCACCGCCAGAGTGGTTTTATAATCTTTCATTAAGTATCAGTTTTGTACTAGCACAATTTTTAGTCTTATTTTTATTTTATGCCATACATAAACGATATATTGCGGATATTGCACGCCGACAATTTTATTTTGCCAAAAAGCATGTAAATCGCATCGTTATTGTGGTGATGATTGTATTTGTGCTAATGTTACTTATTGAGTGGCTAGTACAATTCTTACCACTGTCATTGAATTATAATGCGACACAATATGAACGTCGCGTGGAAGGCTTATTTTTACATCCTATCGCAATAGGTTTCACATTTATTTCTATGGTTATTTTACGCCCAATGGTTGAAGCGTTGATTTATCGTCATCTTGTTATTCATGAACTAGGTAAGAAATTGAATAAAAAATTAGCGATTGCTGTTTCAATTGTTGCGGAAGCATTGGTTCATGTTTACGATATGGCATCTGTACTTGAATTGTTACCTTATTTGTTAATTGCGAGCGGTGCGACATATATTTATGTGAAATCAGGTGAAAATCTGGCTTCATCATATATTTTTCAGGCGAGCATTCAATTGCTCATTTTTATAGAAATGCTATATAAACATTTTGTCTTATAAAAAATAAAAGGAGTATGAAATGGTTAGCGAATCACAAGAACAACATCATCAAGCTTATCCTTCATTTAATAATGAATTTGCTTCAAAAAGAATAGTTAAAAGAGATTTTTGGTTAATCCCAATTTATGTATTTTCGTACATGGTATTACCGATAATACTAGGATTTTTAATTACTATTTTTTGGGGAGCATTAAATCCGCTTTTATCAGAGAAATGTCTATTTGACTACTTTATGAACGCGACATCAGTTTGTACAATAATAGGACAATTACTTTTCCTATTATCTTTTTATCTTATGCATCGTAAAACAATTGTACCCATTGCGATATCTCGTTTTAAAGCACTTAGAAAACATATTATATTAATTATAGGCACAATCGTACTCATTTATTTATTCAGTGCATTATACGGATATGCTATGGAATTTTCACCAGAAAGGTTCCAATTTGAAGATACTGAAAATAATAAAGAAATAGCGAAAATGTTCACGCATGGATGGTTAATTCCATTTCTATATATTGATATCGCAATTCTTACACCATTTGTAGAGGAATTATTATTTAGACATTTACTGATTCACGAATTAGGTAAGAAACTGACGTATGGTGTGACGTACGTGATATCTATCGTTGTATTTGCGGGCGTACATTGTATTGATGCGAAATCACCTTTTGAAATAGGACCATACTTAATTATTGCGACAGGTATCGTGGCCGCTTATCACTTTAGTGGTCGGAACCTTGCTACTACAATTACTATGCATATGACGATTAATACAATATCATTTATTATGATGGTATTTACTTTATAGAGTGAGGGCACACGTTGAGGCGTGTGCTTTTTTATTTTCAAGATAAATTAAATAATCAGAAAATATAAATATTTAATGACTCTAGTTAAAAATCTTATATTAGGGAATATAAATACGAATGGGTTCAGAGAAAGGAGCGTTAGTCTTGCTATTAAAAGTAGAAAATCTTACATATGAAGTGGATAAGCGAACAATATTAGACGACATCAACCTTAATATTGAAAAAGGAGAAACGATTGCTATCATTGGGCCTTCTGGAAGTGGGAAGAGTACGTTGTTAAAACAGCTTAACAATTTAATTAGCCCTACAAAAGGGAAACTCTATTTGCATGATAAGTTGTACGAAGAATACTCTCCAGAAGAATTAAGATCTCGTGTAAGTTATCTTATGCAACAGAGTGAATTGATTGGCTCAACCATTGAAGATAATATGAAATTTCCTTGTGAAGCGAGAGGGGATAAGTTTGATAAGGAAAAGGCAAAGCAACTCATCAATCAAGTAGGTTTAAGTAATTATGATTTAGATGCTGAGATAGAACACATGTCAGGTGGGGAACGACAAAGAATTACGATTGCACGTCAACTTATGTATGAACCTGAAGTCTTACTGTTAGATGAGTCAACAAGTGCTTTAGACACTAAAAATAAAGAAAACATCGAAAAGATTATTTTTAAATTCGCTAAAAAAGGGATAGCGATTCTTTGGATTACTCATAGTGATGACCAAAGTATGCGTCATTTTCAAAGAAGGATTACAATCACTGATGGTAAAATTTCGAATGATGAGGAGTTGAGCGGGTATGAGTAGTACAGCATTGTGTTTAACAGCACTGTTATTATTAATTCCAATATTTATTTCGTACAAGGAAGGCTTACATATTATTAAAGATTTAGTTATAGCTACTATAAGAGCTGCTATACAATTAATAATTTTAGGCTTCTTACTACATTATATTTTCAAAATTAATGAAAAATGGTTATTAATGATTTGTGTGTTAGTGATTATTATTAATGCATCATGGAACACAATTAGTCGTGCTTCACCAGTGATGCATCATGTGTTTTGGATTTCATTCGTAGCCATCTTTGTAGGTACTGCATTACCATTAGCGGGCACGATTGCTACTGGCGCGATTAAGTTTACAGCTAACGAAGTCATTCCAATCGGAGGAATGTTGGCGAATAATGGCTTAATTGCGATTAACCTAGCTTATCAGAATTTAGATAGGGCATTTGTTCAGGATATTTCAGGTATAGAATCGAAGTTAACCCTTGCTGCTACACCTAAGTTGGCATCGAAATCTTCTATTAGAGAAAGTATACGTTTAGCTATTGTTCCTACGATTGATTCAGTTAAAACGTATGGTCTTGTTTCAATTCCTGGTATGATGACTGGATTGATTATAGGGGGTGTACCACCTTTACAGGCTATAAAATTCCAATTGTTAGTTGTATTTATACATACAACTGCAACGATTATGTCAGCATTAATCGCAACTTACATGAGTTACGGACAATTCTTTAATGCACGACACCAACTCATCGCAAGAACCGCAGATGTTAAAGAAGATGATTAATAAATAAAAATGGAACGCCTTATATAATGATTTGAATTTGCATTTAAGCGTTCCATTTTTTGCCTTATTTAGATATTTTCTTTAAGTGTTATTTTAAAATGAATAGCATCATAACATTGTAAAATTTGAATTTCTCCTTCATGATAATTAATTGCTTCTTTGATAACTGAGAATCCTACGCCATGATTCTTTTTATCTCTTTTTGTTGTAACACTTCGTTCCAAAACATCCTCTAGATTAATATTTTTATCAAATCCCTCTCCGTTATCTTTATAATTTATGATTAACTGAGACTCACTTTTCTCTAGTTCTATTTCAATTGAAGGATTAAATTTATTATGTTGAATACTATTATCTATTAAGTTCATGAACAACCTTTCAAAATATAGTTTATTTCCATAAAAATTTGTTTTAGCTTCGAATAAATAGCCCACATGAATTTTTGAGTAATTCAAGGAAGAAATAAGTTTATTAATAGTTTGTTGTATATTAAACGATTGTTTGTCACTTTTCATTTGAGAAGTTTCCACATCAAAATTGGTACTTAAAGACTCAATTAATTTATTCATATATTGAGCTTTTTCAATAATTAAATTCTGATAATGCTTTTGGGTATCTGCTACTTTAATTAATTTAGAGTATCCATATATCGAAGTTAAAGGAGATTTTAAGTCATGAGATATCTGGTTTAACCATTTTTCTTTATAATAATTGATTTGATTTTGATAGATTCTGTCATTCAAAAGTTGATCATTGAGATTAGACAAAGATTCATTAAGTTCCGTGTATAATTTTTTTGATCTTTTCTTGATTTTACCTTCTTCAGGCTTGAACAGCTTTCCATTGGATAAATTTTTTATCCAGTCTGTATAGAAAAATAAAGGTTTAGTTAGTCGCTTAGATACAAAATAGGCTGTAATTAATGCTAAGATGATATCTAATATGATAAATATAGCTAATACGATATAAAGCTCATAGCCTTTAATATCATTTGAAGTTGAAACTTCATCAGGACCTAGTACAGGTCTTTGATTGGTATTTTTATAAAAACTTATTTGTTGATTGTTATTTAGATTATAACGATATTTATTAAAGTCTTGAGTTGCAATGCTATCTAATAATTTACTTGTACTAACATCATCAATATTTTTTATTGAAGTATGAGATTTATTCTTATAAATAAATACGAAGTAACCACCTTTATAGAAGGGGATAGAATGAGCGTAATTGATATTTTTTGATATTTCATTTTTTATGGATATATTTGATTTATTTTTTGGATATATTACTTTTTCTTTATTATTAATTATATAAATCTTAGTATTGGTTTTACTAGCTAAGCTTTTTAAGTGGTTATCTGGTTCAGTTTTGTTTGAAAACAAATTGAAGTAATCAGGATCTAAATTTCTAAAATCACCGTAAATATATTTAAATGAAAAAAATATAACGAATATAATAGTAGTAAGGGTTAATATTAAATTGATTGATAAAAATATCGCCAAGTATTTAAAGAACTTAAGTGTAAATCTCTTATTCATCTTTAACTTCCTTATACATATATCCTTTGCCTCTCACTGTTTTTATTAATTGAGGATGATTGGCATCGGACTCAATCTTTTTTCTAAGCGTTCTAATATGAACCATTAAAGTATTATCATCCACACTCGTGTGAAATCCCCAAACTTTCTCATAAATTTGGTCTTTAGAAAGAACTTGATTTCTATTATTTACAAGAAAAAGCAATAAATCATATTCTCTTGAAGTTAAATTTATAGTTTTATCTTTTACCTTAACTTCTGTAGAATTAAAATCAATTTTAAGATTTTTATAACAATAACTCGTTTTATCATTATTTAAATGTAGTGCTACTCTATAGTATAATTCCATTGGATCAAATGGTTTTTTTATGTAATCTACTGCTCCATTTTCAAACCCTCTATACACATCAATTGAAGTGTTTTTGGCTGTAACTACTATGATGGCAGTTTCATTTAAATTCACGTATTTAATAAGTTGGTAACCATCTTCAGAGTTTAAATTTAAGTCCAACAAAATAACTTGGTAATGTGCTTGTTCAATCATTTCTTTTGCTTTACTAATTTCTGATGCACAATCAATATTTGTAATACCCTGATTGCTTAAAGATAGCTTTATTAGTTCTTGGATATCTCTATCATCTTCTATAATTAAAATTCTACTCATATATAGACACCTCAACTTTAGTTTAATTCTAAATACTTAAATAAACTATGAATATTACAAGATTTAAGGAAGAATTAAGGTAAGTATAAAATGATTTTAAGTTTACCTCTCTATACTGGCATTAATAATTAAAAGAGAGGTAATAAGATGAGAGGACTTGCAAATGTATTAAGTATTATAGCGACACTATTTGGAGTCGTTTTATTTACAAGATTTATTTGTATATTACTAAATCAATATTATCATTTAAATATTGTATATAAAGATCTCATTTACAATGATTATCTAATGTACACACTGATGATAAGTATGGTATTATGCATTATTATCGAAGAGTATATAAGACATCACTTTTTAAATGAAGATGAAAATAAAAATTAACGTAATAGACACCAAAAATGAATTTTATATTATATAATGAAACAGTTACGAATCTTTAAAATAGTTTGTAGCTGTTTTTATTTTTGGCTACAAATCTTTCTAAGACAATCTATTTTTTGTGAAAGGAGATTAATTATGTCTATTGTGCGAATTGCAACTTTTATATTGAGTGTTTTTATTGTGGGAATGGTCGAAATGATGGTTGCTGGAATTATGAATTTGATGAGTCAAGATCTTCATGTTTCAGAGGCGGTCATTGGACAGCTCGTTACGATGTACGCCCTCACGTTCGCAATTTGTGGTCCAATTTTAGTGAAGCTGACAAACCGATTTTCAGTACGACCGGTTTTATTGTGGACGTTATTCGTCTTTATTATTGGTAATGGTATGATTGCGATTGCGCCAAATTTTCCAATTCTAGTGGTTGGACGAATTTTATCTTCAGCAGCAGCGTCGCTAATCATCGTAAAAGTCTTAGCACTTACAGCCATGCTGACTAAACCTAAGAATAGAGGTAAGATGATAGGCGTGGTTTATACTGGATTTAGTGGTGCGAATGTCTTTGGTGTACCTATTGGAACGATGATAGGTGACTGGGTTGGTTGGCGTTTCACGTTCTTATTTATTATGTTGGTCAGCGTTGTAGTTGGTTTATTAATGATGATGTATCTTCCTAAAGATCATGAATTAGCACATGCCAATCCTTCTTCTGAAAATGAAACGCAAACACCATCACGTATTTTACGACCTGCTGAAATAGTAAAATATCTCATTATCACATTTCTCGTACTTGTAGCAAATTCAGTGACATTTGTGTATATCAATCCATTGATATTATCTAAGGGACATGAATTGTCATTTGTTTCTCTCGCATTACTCGTTAACGGTGTTGCGGGTGTCATTGGCACATCACTTGGTGGTGTTTTTTCAGATAAGATTACAAGTAAGCGATGGTTAATCATCTCAGTATCGATATTTATCATCATGATGCTTATATTAAATCAAATTCTAGCTGGAACTGTGATATTACTGATTGGGTTATTCATTTGGAATATTATGCAGTGGAGTACGAATCCAGCTATTCAAAGCGGTATCATTGAACATGTTGAAGGTGATACGAGTCAGGTTATGAGTTGGAATATGTCCAGTCTTAACGCAGGAATTGGATTTGGTGGCATCGTTGGTGGATTAGTCATGTCACATTTATCCGTTCAAGCTGTGACGTATACAAGTGCAATTATTGGATTATTAGGCCTGATTGTTGTTTTAACTTTAAAGAATATTCATTATGCTAAAAATTAAAAACTGGTACGCTCATGAATAGAGAAGATGAGCGTACCAGTTTTATTTGTATATAAAAGTAGATTGCGTATCACGTTGATACGGAGACCAAGGCATTTCACTATATCTTGCAAAATATGCTAAATCTGATATCATGCGCTGACTTAAGTCTATATCACTTTTAATGATGTCATATTGATTTGTAGTTAAAATATCTAAATGGCCAAACCAAAACACGATATCGAGAATATGATAAGCAGTTTTAAAATGTGTACTATTCGGACGGCACCAATCAAAACGTGCGAGCCATTTATGAGGTATTTGGATGTGTTGTAAAAGGTGGATGGCTGGTTCTTTAAAGTAGTATTGAGTGATGAGCTCTCTTTGTTGTTGTGCAGTTCGTGCATGATTTTCAGAGATTTCAATATCATACAATTTCATTACTTCGACAAAACGTGAAGGTGAGAGTGTTCTTGATTCATTTTCAATATAAATGTCACCTTCAGAACTTGTAAAACTCATGAATACTGGTTTCGGAAAGTCATCTATCGTTCTTGTCATTATAGAGCTTTGAATAGGACGATAAATTAAATCTAGACTTCTCGATTTACCTCGTTCTGATTCATGTAAATCCATAAGGCGTAAGATGTCTTCGTGAGTAAGAGATTCAAGAGATTTTCCTGGGTAATAGGTATTAATCAACGTTGAAAAATGATTCGCCTTTAATTGAGCGTTCTCTTTAGTTTCATTAAATAACGCACCACTCAACAACATGACTTTATGATAATACGTATCTAATTCAGGTACTTGCATTAAAGCATGGATGCTCATACTCCCTGCAGATTGTCCCATTAAAGTGACATTGTTAGGATCACCACCAAAGTATTCAATATAATGATGCACCCATTTTAAAGCATTCATCTGATCAGAAAGCCCGTTGTTATAATCAAATTGAGGGTTTAGCGCTGACCAATCTAGAAAGCCTAATGCACCTAGGCGATAATTAAATGTAATGACAATGATATCTTCTTTTTCAACGATATGGTAAGGATTATATAACTCTGCTGTTCCATGTCCCTGTGTAAATCCACCCCCGTAAAAATAAACAACTACGGGTTTTATCTTATTGCTATGACTTTTTCTCCATATATTGAGATACAGACAATTTTCATTTTGTATAAAACTGTTAAAACCATTTTGTTGAGTTGAAAAGAAATCTTCAAGCGCATTATAAGGTTGAGGTGGAATAGGTTGGACCTTCCTTGCATCAATATATGAGTTGCTGATTCCATGGTTCAATTGAGAATGTTTAAAACGTGAAGTTGCATTGAATGGTTGCGCATAGGGGATACCTAAGAATCTATCAATTTGACCATCACTGATTCCATTAATCGTTCCACCCTTAACGTTAACTTCTACCATCTCTTCATCTCCTTAATGATCTTATTTTAAATAGTAACATTAAAAAACGCTCGAGACATTGATCTCGAGCGGCAAACTGTAGAGAAACCCTTTCACTCATCGTCGTCTTATGCATGCCTAGCTCATTTACTAGTAGTAGAATCTAAAGCTTCACTACTTCTATAGAAGTTAGTGAAACTTACGTATGAATTAAAAATTCAGACGTTCCTTTAAGTAAGTACGAATCCTCCATTGACAAGGGTTTTCTATCAGTCTGCTTAATTTATTTTACTTTGTTGACAAACTTAACGCTCGAGACATTGATCTCGAGCGTTAGGTCATGTGATTTAGTTGTTTTGTTCTTGGCGGTCTCTTTCTTTCCAATCTTTATGTCTTGCTTTTCTACGGCGTTTTCTTAATTTATCGCCCATCTTCTTGTTCAATTTATTAGCACGTTTGAAGTAGATACTTTCGAAATAACTTGTCGTACCTAATTGATAGAAGATTAATGCGACGATTGCAATCACTAAGAAATCCCATGGATAATGAATCCAGTTCATACCTTTGAATTCTTTACTTCCTATGAATGATAAGAAGGCTAGAACGATAAGATAAATGATAATCCATAAACTACCGCCGATTTGTTTTTTAGTATTTTTCCAATTCATCTTATATTCATAGAAGAAATAAATTGGTAAACCTAAAATAATAATGAAAATAACTTCTGCAGTTGTCGGCCACATTGCCCAATAAATTGCAAGTGACGCAAGAACGAATGACAATGGTGCCATAAATTTCAAGATGTTCGCTTTGAATGGACGTGTCATCTTAGGTGCCATTTTACGTAATGAAATAACTGTTGTTGGACCTGTTAAGTAAGCAACGAGTGTTGCAGTGGAAATAACAGCTGCCAATGTACCCCAATCACGGAATAATGTAACCATAATCATACTTACAATCGCGTTAAATGCAATGGCAACACGCGGAATATTATATTTTTCATTCATTTTTCCTAAGAATTTAGGAATATGACCATTCTTTTCCATAGCGCGTAATACACGACCAGTAACTGCGACGAATGATACGCCAGTACCAAAAGGAGATACTACGGCTTCAACATATAATAAAATAGCAAGCCAGTTAATTCCTAATAAGATCGCCATATCTGCGAATGGTGAATTGAAGTTGATACCATTCCAACCATGTTCATGAATCATAGAACTTGGCATTGAAGTAATAAATGTACTTTGAAGAATGATATATAATACTGCACTTAATGTAAGCGAAATCGCAATACCACGTGCAATATTTTTCTCAGGATTTTTAATTTCAGAACCCATATTAATGATTGTTTGGAATGCATTAAATGAGAAAATGATACCTGAAGTTGTTGTCGCAGCAAAGATTGGTGCACTACCATATGGCATGAACGTACTTGCTGAGTGACCATAGTTGTTTGTATCAAATCCTGAAATCATTAACATAATGATTGTTAATAAAGGTACTCCCAATTTAAATACTGAAATTAAACTTGTAAATGAAGTTAATAATTTAACTGACCAGTAGTTTAAAAGTGAGAAGATTGCGATAATGATGTAAACGGCAAATAAACCAATCGTACTGATGGAACCGTCTTTCATTAAAGCTCCCATAGGTTTAGCCCAGTCCCAAGGCCAAGAACTCATATACTGTACAGCAGAAACAGCTTCAATTGGGATAATTGTTACGAGTGAAACCCAATTGGCCCATGCTGCAATGAATCCAAGTAGTGATCCGTGAGTATACTGTGCATAGTTACTCATACCGCCTGATTGAGGGAACATTGTTCCGATTTCGATATAGTTGTAAGCTATCGTACCAATAACTACGAAACCAATAATCCAAGAAATGATGGCGGCTGGACCCGCGATAGATGAAGCCTCCCATGCACCGAATAACCAACCAGAACCGATAAGAGAACCAAGTCCTAGTAAGACGAGTTGCGAGAGGTTAATCTTACTACTTTTCGATTTATTATTTTTTTCCATAATTACTCCTTTTTATATGCTGAAAAATTCAACAAATTACTACGCTACAATTATACGCTAGATTATTTAATAGTCAAATTGTGTATTTGTATAAATTTAATAAACTTTGCATAATTCGATTTTTCTGAAAATTAATTATATAATAGGCTTTAATACTAAATAAAAGGATTGGAAAGATTAAATAATGGTGAATAAACAAAAAAATGAAAAAGTAGAAGAATTTTTAAATAAAGATAGTCAATGGCAAGAATGTTATCAATTTCTTAGAGATTTAATTTTTCAAGATACAGAACTTGAAGAAACTTATAAATGGATGCACCCGTGTTATACATTAAATGGAAAGAACGTGGTTCTCATTCATGGCTTTAAACATTATGTAGCGCTTCTTTTCCATAAAGGTGCCATACTAGAAGACAAATATGGGACATTAATTCAACAAACTGAAAAAGTACAAGCAGCACGTCAACTACGATTCGAAAGTTTAGATGAAATTAAAAATCGCGAAGAAGAAATTAAATATTATTTAAATGAAGCAACTAAAACTGAAAAAGCAGGTAAAAAAGTTGAGATGAAGAAAAATGAAGACTATGAAGTACCTGAAGAATTAGAACAGAAATTTGCAGAAAATCCACAACTTAAAGAAGCTTTTTATCAGCTAACACCTGGACGACAACATCAATACCTGTACCATTTCTCACAAGCAAAACGCAGTCAAACACGTATTAATCGCATTGAAAAGTATGTGGAACATATTTTAAATGGAAAAGGTATGCAAGATAAATAAAACGGAATTTATCTATAGCACGACAGCACGACAAAATCACATCGACTCAACCCGAATCAAAATAAACTGCCGATAAAGCCAAAGACTTTATCGACAGTTCTAAGTGAACAGATTCCAACTTGTTCACTCTTTTTATTTCACTCTAAATTCGTATAGAATTATTTTTGGTCGCCATTCAAACGTACTAAAATTTTAGCTTGAGATTTGTCATTTACAAGTTGATTAAATCCACTTTCAACGATATTATCTAATTCAATTTCATCAGTAACTACATCTTTAACATTTAAGCTACCGTTTGCGATTAAGTCGATAGTTTGTTGGAACGTTGTAGGTATGTAAGCAATTGTAGTTGTTAATTTAACACCTTTATTCATTTGTAGTAGTGGGTTAAATTCTACCGGATGACCGAAAATAGCCACAATCACTGATGTGCCTCGAGGACGTGTCACTTCGATAGATTGTTGTAATGTAATACCTACGCCAGCGACTTCAAATGATACATCTACACCATTGTCAGTATGTTCGTAAACTGCTTTCACTGGGTCTACATTTGCAGAATTGAAGGTATGTGTTGCACCAACGCTTCTCGCTTTCTCTAAACGTTCTTCAGATAAATCGAAGACAAAGATTTTACTTGCGCCAGCCGCTTTCGCTGCGATAACAGTTAATAAACCAATTGGTCCTGCTCCAAATACTGCGACAGTGTCACCGAATAATAATTCGCCTTCCTTAACTGCTTGTACTGCAACGGCAGTTGGTTCTACAAGTGCGCCTTCACGTGCTGTTACATTATCAGGTAAATGATATACATTTGTTTCAGGTGCATTAGTGAATTCAGCAAATCCACCGTCTGAGCCTAAACCAATAAATGAATAACCATCATATAAATCGATGTTTTCTTCTTTTTCACGTTTAGAAACTGTAGGATTTACAACAACACGGTCACCTTTTTTGAAACGCGTAACGTCTTTACCGACATTTTCTACCACACCTGAAAATTCGTGACCTAACGTCACAGGTGCTTTTTGACCTAATAGTGGGTCGGGTTTGTCTGTTGAAATGAAAATAGGTCCTTCTAAATATTCATGTAAGTCTGTGCCACAAATACCTGTCCATGATACTTTCACTTGAACTTCATTATCTTTTAATGCTTTAGGTTCGCGATCCTCTACACGTACATCTTTTTGTCCATACCAGACTGCTGCCTTCATATTTAACAACCCCTCAATTGTAAATTTGACATCCGAAACTTCTTCAGTCTTTTGATTAGCGTAATAATTCTTATTACACTTTGAGAATAATACTATTATTATGGGATTTCAATAGTTTATGACAAAATTATGTGAAATAATTCACTAAATTTTAATTTCCTATTTTTTCTCACTGAAAATTAATTTTCCAATGTTATAAATGTAGATATCATTGCTTTTTTATAAAAACTTTAACTTAAAAAATTGTTACTATGTGCCCGTGAGCAATGTTTAATAAAATAATATAGGGTATATAGTTATGTAACGGTCGAAGTTCAAGCTAGCCCATGAGTATACAGTTTTGAGCAAGCTTTGTTATTACTCGTGTATGATTACATATTTAAAATTTTAAAAGCAAAGGCCTCTGCGCTCTTGTTTAACTTATGAAACTATTTGTTTAACAACTGCTCTTGAGGTCTTTTATTTTTGAAAATGAGCTTCGTTACTTTAACCACAAGAAAGGGGAACACAACTATGTTAAGTATCAAAAACTTAACCAAAATTTATTCAGGGAATAAAAAAGCGGTTGATAGTATCACTTTGGATATTGAATCAGGAGAATTTATCGCATATATTGGGACAAGTGGTAGTGGTAAGACGACTGCCTTACGTATGATTAATCGTATGATTGAGGCAACTGACGGCCAAATTACGATGAATGGGAAAGATGTGCGTAATATGAATCCTGTTGAATTGCGTAGAAGTATTGGTTATGTCATTCAACAAATTGGATTAATGCCACATATGACTATTAGAGAGAACATTGTTTTAGTACCTAAACTCTTAAAATGGTCTAAAGAAAAGAAAGATGCTAAAGCGAAAGAATTAATTAAATTAGTAGATTTACCTGAGGAATATTTGGATCGTTATCCTGCACAATTATCAGGAGGTCAACAACAACGTATCGGTGTCGTACGTGCACTGGCTGCTGAACAAGACATCATTTTAATGGATGAACCGTTCGGAGCACTGGATCCAATTACTCGTGACACGTTACAAGATTTAGTTAAAGAATTGCAACAAAAATTAGGTAAAACATTTATTTTCGTCACACATGATATGGATGAAGCCATCAAATTGGCAGATAAAATTTGTATCATGTCAAAAGGGCAAGTCGTTCAATACGATACGCCAGATAATATTTTAAGAAATCCAGCTAATGATTTCGTTAAAGATTTCATTGGTCAAAATCGTCTTATTCAAGATCGTCCGAACATGAAGACAGTAGAAGGTGCCATGATTAAGCCGGTAACTGTTCATGCAGATGATTCATTAAATGATGCGGTCAATGTGATGAGACAACGTCGTGTAGATACGATTTTCGTTGTGAATAATCACAACACGTTGCTAGGGTTCTTAGATATCGAAGACATTAATCAAGGTTTAAGAACAGGTAAAGAACTTATCGATACAATGCAACGTGACGTATATAAAGTACATATTGATTCGAAATTGCAAGACTCTGTGCGTACCATTCTTAAACGTAATGTAAGAAATGTGCCAGTCGTCGATGATCATAACCAACTCATTGGCTTGATTACCCGCGCCAACTTAGTAGATATCGTTTACGATTCTATCTGGGGTGAAGACGAAAGTGAGACTGCTAAGGCTGAGACCTCTTCTGAAAATGGTTCCCACAATCGTGTACAACAAGAGCAAGAAGAGAATATTGCGAAAGAATCGGAGTTACAACATAAAGGAGCCAACGAGCCTGACGATACTCAGAAAACGGGAGTTGATCAATAATGGGTGCATTCTTCCATGAGTATGGCGGTCAACTAGTATCAAAAACGATAGAACATTTCTATATTTCTATTATTGCGTTACTCATCGCAATTGTTGTAGCAGTACCTATAGGCATCTTGTTATCTAAAACGACACGTACAGCTAATGTCGTGTTAACAATCGCAGGGGTGCTTCAAACGATTCCTACGCTCGCAGTGTTAGCTATTATGATTCCGATTTTCGGTGTAGGTAAAACACCCGCAATTGTAGCTTTATTTATCTATGTATTATTACCGATTTTAAATAATACAGTATTAGGTGTGAAAAATATTGATAAAAACGTCATTCAAGCAGGTCAAAGTATGGGAATGACTAAAATGCAGTTAATGAAAGATGTGGAGTTACCACTTGCGTTGCCTTTAATTATCAGTGGTATACGTCTCTCAAGTGTGTATGTCATTAGTTGGGCTACACTTGCAAGTTACGTTGGTGCAGGTGGCTTAGGTGATCTTGTATTTAATGGTTTAAATCTGTATCAACCACCTATGATTATTAGTGCAGCAATTTTGGTTACACTTTTAGCATTAATCGTCGACTTTTTACTTTCATTAGTTGAAAAGTGGGTAGTGCCTAAAGGTCTTAAAGTATCTAGATAATTAAAAAGGGAGGAAACGTCATTGATGAAACATTTGAAATATACAGTTATTCTCATTGCATTGTCTCTCTTAGTATTATCTGGATGTAGTTTACCAGGCCTTGGTGATGGCAATGCAAAAGATGATGTCAAAATTACAACAACTGAAACAAGTGAAACAAAGATTATAGCTAATATGGAAAAGTTAATGATTGAACATGAAACAAAAGGTAAAATTAAGCCAACTTTAATAGGTAACTTAGGATCTAGTATTATCCAACATAATGCGTTGCAACGTGGAGATGTTAATATGTCAGCGGTTCGTTATACTGGCACAGAACTTACGAGTGTACTTGATGCGAAACCGACTAAAGATCCTAAAAAAGCGATGTCAGAAACACAACGTTTGTTTAAAAAGAAATATGACCAAAAATATTACAATTCTTTAGGTTTTGCGAATACTTATGCATTTATGGTCACAAAAGAAACTGCTAAAAAGTATCATTTAGAAAAAGTGTCCGATTTAGAAAAGTATAAAGACAAATTACGTTTAGGTATGGACACACAATGGATGAACCGTGCTGGTGATGGTTATCCTGCTTTCGTTAAAGATTATGGATTTAAATTTGATAGTGCACGTCCTATGCAAATCGGACTTGTATATGATGCACTCAAAAATAAAAAGTTAGATGTAGCCGTTGGTTATTCTACTGATGGTCGTATCGCTGCTTATGATTTGAAAATCTTAAAAGATGATCGTAAATTCTTCCCACCATATGACGGCAGTCCGTTAGCTACAGAAAAACTTGTGAAAGATAATCCAAAAATTGATAAAGCTTTGGAAAAATTACAAGGTAGAATTACGACGAAAGAAATGCAGAAATTAAATTATGAAGCAGATGGTAAAGGGAAAGAACCAGCAGTGATTGCAGAAGAGTATCTGAAGAAACATCATTATTTTGATGATGAAAAAGGAGGTCAAAAATAATGAAAGGTAATTTATTACATTCAATATTAGAGTATTATTCTCTCAACTGGGCCTTCCTTTTAGAGTTATTCTTTAAGCATTTATTGATGTCAGTGTATGGCGTCTTATTTGCATGTATTATTGGTATACCGGTTGGTATTTTTATAGCGAAATATAAACGTTTATCATGGATCGTCATAACAATTGCAAATGTTATTCAAACTGTACCAGCCATTGCGATGTTAGCCATTTTAATGTTAGCAATGGGTCTTGGACCAACGACAGTGGTAGTGACCGTTTTCCTATATTCATTACTTCCTATTATTAAAAATACGTACACAGGTATTGTTGAAGTAGATGACAATATTAAAGATGCTGGCAAAGGAATGGGGATGACAGGTAACCAAGTACTCCGTATGATTGAATTACCACTCTCATTATCGGTAATTATTGGAGGTATTAGAATTGCGCTTGTCGTAGCCATTGGTATTGTAGCGATCGGTTCATTTATCGGGGCACCTACACTCGGAGATATTATTATTCGCGGTACGAATTCAACTGATGGTACAACATTCATTTTAGCTGGCGCCATTCCAATCGCATTAATAGCAATTATTATAGATATTGGCTTACGTTTCTTAGAAAAACGTTTAGACCCAACCCGTAAAAATAAAGGACAAGAACACCAAGTTCAAAAATTAAGCTAATATCAAAAAATGAATACTTAATACAAAATATAGCTCCTAAAAGAAGTGATTACAAAACTTCATTTTAGGAGCTATTATCATGTGATTAATATCTTAAGATGTTATATAAGAAATGATATGAATTTTTTTATAGTAAGATGGGTGCGAGTATAGGCACAACAGCTACCACAATAACACCTACGATAACTACGGCAATACTCCCCATTGATTCTTCCGTTTCTCCTAAATCTTTAGCAGCAGCGACACCTAACGTATGACCACTTGTCCCTAATGCTAAACCTCTCGCTATAGGATTAGAAATTTTAAATAGTTCAACTATTTTAATACCTAGCGCAGAAATCACAACCGCATTAAGAATAACGGCTAATGACGTTAATTCTTTAACCCCACCGATACCTTCAGATACAGGTAAGGCGATAGCTGTTGTTGCAGCTTGAGGTAACATTGATGCAATAATTTGTGAACCAAATTGGAATATTTTAGCTACTAGGTAGATGAGCATCAGTGCACTCACTGTTCCTATTGCAATGCCACCAAAGATTTCAAGCCAGTATTTTTTCAATACTTCACGTTTTTTATATAACGGAATAGCGAAACTAATTGTAGCCGGCTCTAAGAAGAAGAAAATAACGTCACCACCAACTTTATATTGTTGATAGCTGATGCCAGTTACTTTTAAAAATACAATCCCTACAACCATACTGACAAATAAAGGTGCTAATAAAAAGAATCCGTTCGTCTTTTTATAGAAATATGTAGCAATCACAAATGGAATTAAGGACAGTAAAATTCCAAAGTAGGGTGTATTGATTCCTAAATGTTCAATCATTGTTTAACCTCCGATTTGACTCGTTTCTTTATTTTTCTCTCTAGAAGGGAATAATGATTTCGTCACTAAGAGTTGAGAGGCGAAACCAGTGCAGACGAGTAACAAGATAGTAGAAATAATAATCAATAATATAATTAATATTGGGCTCTTGCTTAAAATAGGCAAAGAATTGATTACTGAAATACCAGCTGGAACGAATAAGAAACTGATATTATTCGTTAGTGCTGTTCCTACTGTTTCAACTTGTTCTAGTTTGACGATGCCAGTACATAATGCGATAAATAGCAAGACGAGACCTATCACTGAAGCTGGCATTGGAATCGGAATAAATGATTCGATAATTTTAGCAATAAGTAAGACGGCAGCTAATGTTAAAGCTTGTTGGAAAAAATGATATGTTTTTCCTTGTTGAACTTTCGTATCTTCATTATTCGAATTAGAGTTTATCAAAACAATAATTCCTCCTTTACTTTCTATAAAACACATTGTAATACTTATTATTTTTTAAGTGGTGTTTAATTTATACAAATATTCAAAACGTTAATAAATCGCCATAAAAAATATATTTTTTAGACTTATTTCATCATGTATAGTGACGTGGAAAAATTTTCAAGATCGTTGAATAAAGCACTTACATTCCTATAAAGACTGGTATGGATGATTAAATATGTCGGCATACGTATTCAGTAGAGTATGGAAAAATCAAAGTAGATAGTGTAGAATATGTTTCTATATTTACAAATTTTCTAAAAATTATAAGAAATTAATGTACAAATTAAGATAACTCACGTGACACATCATTATTTAAGCTAATTATTATTAAGTATTATATGATTTAAAAAGAGAATTGATGTGTGATAAAGTTTCTTAATGTATTATTTCTAAAAAAGCAGGGGAAACTTTTAGAAAGTTGTTTCGGGAAATTATATTAAGATGAGTTAGTCTTTCATGAATAGGGTTTCTAATTCAATAGGAGGAAAAGTGATTGATGGATACTTCAAGAGCATTTAGGGGAGATAACCGCTTATTATTAGGTATCATATTAGGAGTTATTACATTTTGGTTATTTGCACAGTCGTTGGTTAATTTGGTTGTGCCGTTGCAATCATCTTATAACAGTGATATTGGTACGATAAATATCGCCGTAAGTTTATCAGCGCTATTTTCAGGTTTATTTATTGTTGGGGCCGGAGACTTTGCGGATAAATTTGGGCGTGTCAAACTCACATATATTGGTTTGGCCTTAAATATCATTGGTTCAGTTCTTATTATCATCACGCCTTTACCAAGTCTATTAATCATTGGTCGCGCCGTTCAAGGTTTGTCAGCAGCTTGTATTATGCCGGCAACCTTAGCAATTATCAATGAATATTATATTGGTACTGCTAGACAACGTGCTTTAAGTTATTGGTCAATTGGATCATGGGGCGGTAGTGGCGTTTGTACTTTATTTGGTGGTATGATGGCTACCAATTTAGGTTGGCGTTCTATCTTTATCGTTTCAATTGTATTGACTATACTTGCTATGTTTTTAATTAAACACACACCTGAAACGAAAGCAGAACCTATTGGAAACCAACCATCCAAGTCTAAGAAGTTTGATGTCATAGGCTTAGTCATTCTTGTCGTTTGTATGTTAAGTATTAATGTTATTATTACGCAAACATCGAATTATGGTCTATTTTCTCCAATCATCTTGGGTTTAATCGCCGTGTTTATCATTTCTTTAATTGCCTTTGTGATATATGAAAATAGAGTTAAACATCCACTTGTTGATTTCGAGATATTTAAAAATAAAGGCTATACCGGCGCGACGATTTCTAACTTTATGTTAAATGGTGTAGCTGGCGGTGCTTTAATAGTAGTTAATACTTACTACCAACAAGAATTAGATTTTAATTCTCAACAAACGGGTTATATTTCACTTACATATTTAATCGCCGTCTTAATTATGATTCGTGTGGGCGAGAAAATTTTGCAAGAGTTAGGACCTAAGCGCCCGTTACTCATGGGAAGCGGTCTAACGGTGTTAGGGTTAATTTTACTATCGTTAACATTTCTCCCGGATTTCTGGTATATCACAGCAAGCGTTGTAGGATATTTACTATTTGGTGCAGGTTTAGGAATTTATGCCACGCCATCAACAGATACTGCAGTAGCTCAAGCACCAGACGATAAAGTTGGTGTTGCTTCAGGTGTATATAAAATGGCTTCCTCTTTAGGTAATGCCTTTGGTGTCGCAATTTCAAGTACAGTTTATAGTGTGCTTGCTTCTCAATTAAACTTATCATTAGGCGGTTTTACCGGCGTTATTTTCAATGCCATTGTTGCATTCATTGCTCTAGTGTCGATTTTAATTTTAGTACCGAAAAAACAATCAAATTTATAAGTGATTTAAGACTAGGAAAAATAGTTTTGTTTCTAAAAGGTAAACAAAGCATTGAAGGCAAGTTGCCTGCTGAATAGCATGAGCCTTTTAGGAACTGTGAAACTATATTGAATCTCCTAGTCTTATTTTTAGATAAAATTAACAGAAAATTTAGAAAAAATACTTATGA
Organism: Staphylococcus sp. HMSC62A08; assembly: GCF_001839105.1. Lineage (NCBI taxonomy): Bacteria > Bacillati > Bacillota > Bacilli > Caryophanales > Staphylococcaceae > Staphylococcus > Staphylococcus sp. HMSC62A08. The sequence continues at coordinate 295,011 of NZ_KV840027.1, forward strand.
TGCATTGACGCGCAGTAACAAAAGTTGTACTTTAAAAACAAAATCACTCAATTAAAGGGGGATGGCTTGCATGAAAATAGCAATTGCTGGTTCAGGCGCACTCGGTAGTGGATTCGGAGCTAAATTATTCCAACATGGTTATGATGTGTCACTTATTGATGGATGGGAACCACAAGTCACGTCAATTCAACAAGAAGGGTTACACATCGATATCAACGGTTCAATGTATCATTTTAATATTCCTATGTATCGTTTCTCTCAAATTCCACAAACTGAAGTCTACGATATTGTCTTCCTATTTCCTAAATCAATGCAACTCAAGCATGTTTTGGAAGACATACAACCTCATATACACAATCAAACAATTATTGTGTGTACAATGAATGGTTTAAAGCATGAACGTCTTATTCGAAATTATGTTGAAGAATATAGAATTGTACGTGGCGTAACAACATGGACAGCAGGAATAGACAAACCAGGACATACGCACCTCATGGGAAGTGGCCCTGTTGAAATAGGAAGTCTCGTTCCTGAAGGAAAAGATAATGTTAAAGTTGTGGTGGATATTTTAAATAAAGCTGAATTAAATGGGGTTGAGAGTGATAATTTGCATCAATCCATATGGAAAAAGATTTGCGTCAATGGAACAGCCAACGCGTTATGTAGTATCTTGGAATGTAATTTAGCAACATTAAATGATAGTAGTTATGCTAAAAATTTAATTTATCAACTGACACAAGAAATTGTTCATGTGGCTACAACAGATAATGTTTATCTTAATGTAGATGAAGTATTTGAGTATCTGATTAATTTAAATGAGAAGGTAGGACCACATTATCCATCTATGTATCAAGATTTAATTAAAGATCACCGTAAAACAGAAATTGATTATATTAATGGTGCTGTGGCTCAATTAGGTAAGGAAAATAATATACCAGCGCCAGTTAATACATTTGTAACAAATCTTATTCATTCAAAGGAAAATCAATTGAATACACAATAAAATTAAAGAAACAGCTTACAAGTTATAGCCTAATTAATGATTTCAGATATAAGGTTGAACGTATGCTGTTTCTTTTTTATTAATTTAAACGCTATCTCATGCTTTAGTATTTTACAAAAGGGTAAACAAATACACGTAAGATAAAAAGGAGATGAAATCATGTCCAGTACATGTCGACGTATCATAGTTACAGGAATTGTCGGTGGTTTTATTGGTGGAGCTGTGAAAATAGGCTGGGAAGCGCTTATGCCCCCGAGAACACCTGAACGTGAAGAAGAACCACCGCCTTTGACATTATTAAATCAAGTCGGATTACCTGAAAAAATTAAAAATGCCTCGTATACTTACAATCAGAATGAAATTCCTCTGACGGTCATGGGTATTCATTATGGTTTCTCAATTGTGCATGCGTTTGCGTATGCCGTCTTAGCTGAAAAGTGTTCCAAAGTAACTGCATTAAGAGGTGGTTTATTTGGAATTGCTGTTAATACCTTTTTCCATGAATATCTTTTACCGCAAATGGGATTAACTCCAAAAGTTGAGGAATTACCGAAAGAAGAACGTATTTCAGAATTATTAGGACATATCGTTTGGATGAATGCCATTGATTATGTCAGATCTGCTCAAAAGTAGAGTAGATTTGGGAATTCATTTTCAGAAAAATAGAAAGAGAAGGTGAATAAATTGAGTAAAATATTCGTAACAGGTGCAACTGGATTAATTGGAACAAGATTAACAAAACGTCTCAAAGAGGAAGGACATGAAGTTGCTGGTTTCACAACATCTGAACATGGCAAACAAAAATTAGAAAGTGCTGGAGTTCAACCCTATGTAGGAGACATCTTAAAGGCTGAAACGATTGATGCAGCGATTGAAGCATTCAAGCCTGAAATCATCATTAATCAAATTACTGATTTAAAAAATGTAGATATGAGTGCTAATACTAAAGTGAGAATTGAAGGCTCTAAAAATCTTATGGATGCCGCACTTAAACATAATGTGAAAAAAGTCATTGCTCAAAGTATTGCATTTACGTATGAACCTGGGGAAGGTTTAGCGACTGAGGAGACGCCTTTAGATTATAATTCAACAGGTGACAGAAAGATTACTGTAGACGGTGTTGAGGGCCTTGAAAAAGAAACTGCACGTATTGATGAATATGTGGTACTACGTTTCGGTTGGTTATATGGGCCTGGAACTTGGTACGGTAAAGATGGTATGATTTATAATCAATTTATTGATGGAGATGTTACTTTAAGTGATGGTGTAACATCATTCGTTCATCTTGATGATGCTGTAGAAACATCAATTCAAGCGATTCATTTTGATAGTGGTATTTATAATGTTGCTGATGATGAGCCAGTTAAAGGATCTGATTTTGCAGAATGGTATAAAAATCAATTGCAAGTTGATCCAAAAATCAATATTCAACCTGCGCAACCATTTGAAAGAGGCGTAGCAAATGATAAATTTAAAGCACAAGGTGGTACTTTAATCTATCCAAGTTGGAAAGATGGTATGGACCCTATAGAATAAAATAAAGGCACGATTTAAAGTAAAACATCGCAATCATTGATTGCGTTTACGTTTCACTTTAAATCGTGCTTTTTTAATTTTTTATTTATTCTATTTCCTTTTCTTGATTCTGATTTAAATGCTTTTTAAGATTAGCAGCTTCTTGACGTGCCAGCTTACCATAATAAGAGTGGGCAAAATGCATCTGAATAATTAAGAAACCAGCACTTATACTCCAGTATAACCCTAAAGCTGAAGCTGAAGTCAATGAAGCATATGTAATAAAGATGGGCGACACAACCATGATGACATAATACGTTGTTCGTTGATCTTTAGGATAATGTATTGAATTGACTAACGGCTGAATAAAATACATACTCGCTGCGATAATAGTCATAATTAAGTTAGGTTCTGTTAAATTAAACCATAAGAAATGAGGATATTTTGTAATACCATCACTAGTAGGGTATTTTAAGCTCATATATAGTCCCATAAGAATAGGGATTTGAATTATGACAGGCAAGCATCCGATCATATTTTTAAATGGATTAATACCATATGATTTATATTTCTTCATTAGTAATTGGTTTGCAGTGTTACGTTCTTCTTGTGAATCAGCATTTTTAATTTTCTCTCTAATTGCATCTAATTCAGGTTTTACTACTTTTGTTTTTTCGCGCATCATATGCATATTTTTCACTTGAATCAGCATTAAAGGAAGTAAGATAAACCGAACGATGAGTACAATCACAATAATGGCTAAACCATAATTATCATGAAAAAGTCTCCCTAAAAAGTGAAGTAAACCATCCATAGGTTTAACAAATGTATTGTAGAAAATGCCGGTCTGATTTTCTTTCTTAGAATAATCACAACCAGTTAAAAATATAATCAAACTTAACAATACTAGAGTGAGTCGTTTATGCATCGTCATCTTCCTTCTTCTTTCTATCTCTATTTGGGTAACTAAATTTTATCAAAAAATTACATACAAAGTATTAAAAAAAGCAAAAAATTGCACATCCTAAAAGTAACAAAATACGTACTTTTGAATGTGCAATCGTTCCTAAATGTTAAAAATCTTTGCTTAGATGCAATAAAATGCAATCTATGTTTTTGGCTGACGTGTCAAAATAACAACAGAAAGCCATATCATAATCATGAGCATGAAAATATAAAAACTAGCGATGAGCCACTTAGCATGTATCGGTAACCATGATAATACGAATGTCCAGCTAGCATTACCTAAAATAAATAATGGAAGCAAGTAAATGGCGATACTAAATAAAACAAAGAGTGTCAGTAGGAGTAAAAAACTGATAAACGCAATTTTTCTTTTATCATATACGATTCGTTTAAGTTTCAATTTATTTAAGCGACTTAGACTCAGTATCAGAAATATAAATGTGCCAATACATGAAAGAATTGTAATTGTGTGATTAAAATTTGCTGATTGATCAATTTTTTGCTCAATAGTTGTATAATGCTCATTATTTAAAATTTGCGAATTTAAATTGTCAGTTAAATTTGTAACTTGTGAAGAATTCATATTCGCTAATACGACAATGCCATATGATTTTTTCGGATTTAATAAAATTTCAGATGAGAAATTGTCTAAAGTGCCTGTGTGATAAATAGTATGGTCATTCGAATTAATAAACCAACCTGCACCATAACCATTTGCATCTGCTATACCCTCAGATTTAGAAATGGACTGATGGGATTGTTCAACAATAGATCGTGTTTTGTCGGAAGGTTCCAATTGCATTTTAATCCAATTTTCCAAATCTTTTGTGCTAGACATCATAAACGCTGAAGGTGTATCCCCAATATTGAATTCTGGTGTGGTTTTTTCAGTGTCACCACTGATTAATTCATAACCAGAAGCCTCATTTTTACCTTTTTTACTTGTAGTTTTGAACGTCGTATCTTTCATGTTTAAAGGTGATAATATATGTTCCTTAATATAAGATTGGTATGATTGGTGTGAAACGTTCTGAACAATGAGACCCAAAATATCGTAGTTCATATTAGAATATTCAAAGGCATCTCCAGGCGTTTCATTCAGTTCTTTACCTTTCGCATAGTCTACTATATTTTTAATACTATTATAGTCTTCAGAATAATGATCTTCTTCAGTGATATCGCTAGGTATACCACTAGTATGACCGAGTAGTTGCTTTATTGTAATGTCCTTTTTTT
>NZ_KV840027.1:299830-314639 GCF_001839105.1 Staphylococcus sp. HMSC62A08
TTTTTTTCATCATCATAATTCATATAAAAACCAGGTACATATTTTGATACTTTATCGTTTAAACTCAGTTTACCTTCCTTAGCAAGTTGTAGCACACTGTATCCAGTAAATGCCTTTGTATTTGAAGCAATTTCAAATCGAGTACGGGGTGTTACTTTTGTTTTCTGACTTACATTAGCATAACCATAACCTTTATTTAAGAAGATTTTATTATCTTTAATGATTAATACAGAAACTCCTGGTATTTTCCCATTTCGCATTGCTGAATGGACAATGCTATCGATTTGCTTTAGCGAATGATGTGTTAACATCGTTTCGGTTTTACTATGTGCTGTATAGTGTTTTGTTAATATACCGCTCATTAAAAGCACCATCATTACGAAAGCAGTGATAATAAAAGGTTTTGTTTTCATTATGCCATCCTCTATCAATTATGTTTTATATTTTTGATTGTACGCAACCTAGATGTAATAAGTGTGTTTATTATAACAGTTTTCGTAAAGATTACTTCATAAGAAGGCTCATCACGTTGTTGACAATCTTTTTGTAGTTAAAATAATTGGTAATTTACAACTAAAAATAAGTGTATTATAACACTAATTGAGTAAACTATATAATAAAAGATATCATGAAATCCTATACATTTTCTAAAGATGGGAGTATAGTTTAGCCATTGATAAAGAGTTAAAGAGGTAGGAGTCATGTTCAATCAATTTAAAAGACTTTTGATCGGTAGACCAAAGAAAAATAGAGATTTGAAGGATGAGAAAATAACTAAATTCAAAGGTTTAGCAATCTTATCTTCTGACGCATTATCTTCTGTGGCATATGGGCCAGAGCAGATTTTAATTACTCTATCAGTAGTTGGAGCCGTTGCTTCATGGTATACTTTGCCAATTGCTGGTGCGGTACTTATTTTACTTGCAGCTTTAATCATGTCATATCGACAAGTGATATACGCCTATCCTAAAGGTGGAGGCGCGTATATGGTATCTAAGACGAATCTCGGCGAGAAATGGGGATTGCTCGCAGGTGGTTCGCTATTAGTCGACTATATTTTGACAGTTGCCGTAAGTATTTCATCGGGTGCAGATGCATTTGTAGCTGCATTTCCGAATTTATATCATTTTAAAGTATTAATTGCTTGTTTATTAGTTTTATTCATATTAATCATGAACTTGAGAGGATTAACTGAATCGGCAACAGTGTTATCCTATCCAGTTTATTTATTTATCATAGGTTTAATTGTATTAATTATTGTAGGAACATACAGAGTAGCAATTGGAGATGTTCAACCACATATGCATTCGACTGTGGGGACTGCAGTACCAGGAGTGACATTATTCTTATTATTGAAGGCATTCTCTTCTGGGGCATCATCTTTAACTGGTGTAGAAGCGATTTCTAATGCCGTGACTAACTTCAAAGATCCTGCACCTAAAAATGCAGTTAAAACACTTATCGCAATGGGTTCAATCCTTGCTGTCTTACTTGTAGGAATCGTGGGGTTATCTTACGTTTATGGCATTATGCCACAAACTGAAACAACAGTATTATCTCAATTAGCATCAAAAATATTTGGTAATAATGTTGCTTTCTATTTCGTCCAAGCAACGACAGTAATGATATTAGTACTAGCTGCTAATACAGGATTTACTGCTTTTCCGATGTTGGCTGCATCAATGTCTAAAGATAAATACATGCCACGTATGTTTATAGTTCGTGGAGATCGTTTAGGTTATTCTAACTCGATTATTGTATTAGGTGTATTGGCAATTATTTTAATTATTGTATTTAATGGAATGACAGAAAATTTAATTCCTTTATATGCCGTTGGTGTGTTTATCCCATTTACACTCGCTCAGTTTGGAATGGTTTTAAAATGGACAAAAGAACGACCTAAAGGTTGGGGGATTAAATTATCATTTAACTTAGTAGGCGGAACAATAACGTTTATCGTGTTTATGATTTTATTAATTACTAAATTCACTCAAGTATGGCCAATATTACTGTTCTTACCATTTGTTGTGTCCGTATTTATCAGAATTAATACGCATTATAAAAATATAGCTCAAGAATTGCGTTCAGATATCGATGTACATGATATTCCTGTAGTGGATCGTAATTTGGCTATTGTGCCAATACCTAGTATTACGACTGCGGTTGATAAATCGATTTATTATGCACAAATGTTGGCTAACAATGATGTGATTGCAGTACATGTGATTTTTGGTGATGAAGACGATAAAGCGTTGATGGAGAAATGGAAACGACACTTCCCAGATGTAAGATTAGTCATCCTACATTCAGAATATCGAAGTATTATCCGTCCTATTTCAAGATTCATCGACAAAATTCGTAAGAAAGCAAATGATCAAAATTATTTAATTACAGTGGTTGTGCCTGAATTTATTCCTAAGAAACCGTGGCATAATTTATTGCATAACCAAACAAGTTTTAGATTGAAAATGCACCTCATCTATCAAAAGAACGTTATTTTATGTACAATTCCATTTAAACTTAAAAAATAAAATTTGCACCATTTAAAATAGAGAAAGGCTCAGAAAGAATGTGTTAATCATCTTTCTGAGCCTTTTATATTGAGGTATCCAATGATTTATTAAGTTCTATTCATCTGATTCATGTGATAGGACAATTTCATTATAGTTGATGTTTTCACGTATTTGAGTTGCGACTTCATTTGTAATTTTATTACGCTTAATTAATTCATCTAATACACTTCTTTGTGTATATAAGCCTTCTAATTTCAACTCTCTTTGAATTTCAGGAACGAGTTCATTTGTATGTTGACCGTTTTCTTTAGATGTCTTCGTGAGATGACGGGAACGGCTACGTAACATTCTGGATAGTGAATAGTATTGATTAATGACTAAACTCACTTCTAATACATTTGAACTATTTTGTTCTTCCTTCATTCTTAGAACGATATGATGATTAACAATTCTTAATATCTTTTGAACTTGTTTATAACTTCCGTAAAATTGTTGCTTTCTAATTTCACGTTGTTCTTTCAATTCTTTTCGAGAATTTTTATAAGCTTCGCGTTGTTCTCTAATTTTTTCTTTGTTTTCACTAGACGATTGATGTGCTTCTTTTAATTTTGCATGCGCTTGTTTATGAACTAAGCGTTCTTCTTTTCTACGATTTTTTCTAGCTTTGAAACGTAAGTAAATCATTCTGAAGAAACGTGTGAATTTTTCAACGAAAGTTTTTTCATTATACGCTTGCGTTACATCCATGACGCTACGATAATCACGTAAATTTGTCGCATCGATTTTGCCACTATTGATAAGTCGTTCCAATGTCTCTGTTTCAACATCTTCAGCAATATCTTCTAATCTCCGAAGTTCCTTCGTATTCTTATTATCTGGCTCTATATTTAACAGAAATCCTAATTCTTGGAAGTATTGGTTCATCACTTGTCTATAATCTACTGTTGGCTGTTCTTTAGATTCCTTTTTAAAATGATCTATCACATTCTGAACGATGAAAATCTTAGCCGATTGATAACTCATACCTTTGAATTGAGGTTCCTCCTCAGAAGGGGTAATCAGAGGTAAGATGACTTGAGCTAAAATTAAACTAATTAAGACCATTAACGATGCAATAAATAATAAATCATTGCGATATTCAAATTGATGTCCATGATTAATCATATACGGTAAGGTTAATGCCATTGAGAGTGAAATTGTACCGTGTATTCCACACATTGTCATAATGAATGCATAATGTGATCGCTTTGGAGGTGTTTCTTCATCCTCCGACTCATTCATATAATATTGAATATTTTTCGGGAAATAAAAATCTTTATACCATAAGAAGACCCATATAAAGCGAAATACATAGATTGCAAGTGCGATTAACAAAGTAATCGTAATTAGGAATTTAATATTCTCAGGTTCATCTTTAACAATCTCCATCACCACTTCGGGTACCATAAAGCCGAGCACCACAAATACAAATCCATTTAATGCATAACTCAGAGTATTCCATATCTGCGTAAAGTTCATTTGCAATTCTGTTTGTGCACGGATTAATCGGTCTCGTTCTAAACCATGAATTAAACCTGCTACAACGACAGCGATAATGCCTGATGCATGAAGTTCTTCGGCCAAAAAGTAAACAGCAAATGGTGTGAGTAATTGAATAAATGTCAAAGTGTTATTGTCCTTAAGTCCTTTATTCGCTGTAAGGTAGATACGGACTCTGACAACAATAATGCCAAAGATTGCACCAACTAAGATTCCAATAATAGTAGAAATAATAAATTGTTCAATGGCATTCATTGCAGAAAATACACCTGTCACAAGTGCAGTGACCGCAATTTTAAAGGAAATGATACCTGCTGCATCATTCAGTAAAGATTCACCTTCAAGAATCGACATTGATCCTTTAGGTAAAACCTTTCCTTGTGTAATCGCAGAAACAGCTACAGCATCAGTTGGACATAGGATGGCTGCAATCGCAAAAGCGGCTGGCATAGGTAGATCAGGCCATATCCAATGTATAAAATATCCAACGCCGATGACAGTTGTAAAAACTAATGCCATTGCCATCAATATAATTGGTTTGCGATATTCGAGTAATTTAGATCGCGAAACGTGTGTCCCCTCAACGAAGAGGAGAGGTGCAATGACGGCCATCATAAATACTTCGGAATCAAACTCGAAGTGCATTGGGATAGGTAGGATGAAGATAATCACACCTAAACCGATTTGAATAAATGCAGTAGGTATCTTCGGAAACATATTATGTAAAACAGAACTTACGATTACTGCAAATATAAATATTAAGAAAGCTTCTAATAGTTCCATATGATTCTCCTCTATAAAATCAATAACATATATTTTACCATTTCATAGTATAAATAGCATGAGTGCAATGTTTAAAAGAAAATATAATCATCTATTTGATTATTACCCGTAAAAGAAGAGATACATACAGATGATGATAATTGATATAAAAAAGGGAGTAGTGAAGCAATATAATTTTACTTAATTATATTGCGACCCCACTCCCATGGTATTTGGATGGATATACCCCAATCCTCTTTATTAAATTTAATTTATGTGTTTTCTGCATGCTTTTTATCGAGTATGCGTTGTTTTTTAGCTAAAGCTTTAGCATTCGTTTTGTACTTTTTATAGTAGAAGAATAGGAAGATAAACCAAATTGGTGAGATAAATATTGCCGCACGCGTGTCATTACTAAAGAATAATAATATAAACACGAAGAAGAAAAAGGCTAAAACGACAAATGCAACACCTTGACCCCCAATTAATTTAAATTTACTATTTCTATGTGCTTCGGGATTCTTTCTAACATAAACAATATATGAAACGATAATCATCGCCCAAACGACTAAGAATAGAACAGTTGATAATGTTGTGACGTAGATGAATAACTTGATGGCATCTGGGAAGATGAAATTTAATAATGCAGCCACTAATAGCGTGATTGATGAAACAAACATTGAAAGGTAAGGTACACCATTACTATTCGTTTTAGTTAACACTTTAGGTCCTAAACCTTGTTTAGCCAAACCGAATAAAATACGGCTATTAGAATAAATACCACTGTTAGTTGCTGATGCTGCAGCAGTTAATACGACGAAGTTAACGATGCCGGCTGCAAATGGAATACCGATTAAGCTGAATAATTTAACGAATGGACTACTGTCTGGATCGATATTATCCCAAGGTATCACTGACATAATGACTAATAAACCGCCAATATAGAAGAGTAAAATTCTGACAGGTACGTTGTTAATTGCTTTAGGTATTGTCTTTTCAGGATCTTTCGTCTCACCTGCAGTTACACCGATTAACTCAATACCAATGAATGAATATACTGCAATTTGGAATGACATTAAGAATCCGAATGTACCATGTGGGAACATTCCGCCGTGTTTAACCAAGTTTGTAAATGATGCATGACCGTAGTGCGTCTTAAATGATAGGAAAATTAAAACCAATCCAACGATGACCATCGCGACAATCGTTACCACTTTAATGATTGAAAACCAAAATTCAAGTTCTCCAAACAATCTGGCACCAAGTAAGTTAAATGAAATTAAAATCAATACAATAAATAATACAGTGAGCCAATGGGGGACTTGAGGATACCAATATGCAAAATATTGCCCCATAGCTGTTAAATCAGACATACTTGATACTACCCAACAAATCCAGTATGTCCATCCAATGACGAAGCCTCCGAAAGGCCCTAAGTATTCATTTGCAATATCCACAAATGAATTAAACCTAGAGTTACTTAATAACAATTCTCCCAATGCGCGCATAAATGCGAATAAAATAATCCCAATAATCATGTAGGTAAATAACAGTGAAGGTCCAGTTAACGAAATCGTTTGTCCAGAACCTAGAAACAATCCAGTACCAATCGCGCCACCAATTGCGATTAATTGAATGTGTCTGTTATTCAACTCTCTATGCAACTGTCTAGCCATAGATTTCCTCCTCAGAAAAGCAAATATGAAAGCGTTTTCTTTCGTTTAATAATATAGAAATGAGTTGAATAAAGCAATAATTTTCAGAAATATAAGTAAATACATTTATTGTAACATTTGTGATAATAAATACTTATGATTTTTTAGAATTATCAAAATATTCGAACGCAATCATTTTAATTTATAAAAATTCATTAAAGCTAAAAATTATACTTAATTATAATCCTTATTCTTCAAATAGCAAGTCATTTTACAATACTGATTAATTAACTTTGATTTCTTGATATGTAATAATAAATATTAATTTAATCATAGTTGAGAAGGGTTAAACGATGAAAATAGGAGCAATTTCAGATTTACATGTAGACCGTCATCCAAAATTGGAGCAAGATGAATATTTAAATGTCTTGAGTCAGGTTATTCAACAAAGAAAGCTAGATATCTTATTAATTGCGGGAGATATTTCTAACGATTATCAAATGAGTTATCATTTTATAAAGCAATTAAAGGATAATATTAATATTCCGACATACTTTATACCTGGGAATCACGACTTATGGTCAGATGACTCTGATAAAACATCTACTGAAATTTTAGATTACTACAAGTCAAAAGAAGAATGTCTAATTGGGCGACCTTTCATTATTAATGACGAATGGGCAATAGTTGGAAATACAGGTTGGTATGATTATAGCTATGCCGATACACGGTTTACTCAAGATAAAATCCAAAAAGGTAAACATTACGGGGCAACGTGGCAAGATAAAGTGAGAATGGATTGGTCACTCTCTGATCAACAACTTTCCAAATTAGCAGCGAATAAAGTAGAAGAGGATATCAAGCAAGTGGGTAATCGAAACATCATATTAATGACGCACATTGTTACACATCCTCAATTTGTTGTGCCAACACCACATCGTATTTTTGATTTCTTCAACGCTTTTATAGGGACTCATGATTTTGATGCTATCTATGAAGCATATCCTATCAAATATAGTATTATGGGGCACGTTCATTTTAGAAAGGAAATTAAGGAAAATGGAATAACTTATCTTTGTCCGTGCTTAGGGTATCAGCGACAATGGAGAACGCCAGATATGGAGATGGAAATGAATCACGCACTAGTAGATTTTGATATTTAGTATTTAAATATAATATAAACGTAAAGAGGTTGGGAACTTTATCATTTATGCTCTGAGGCTGAGACATAATTAATTGTCTCAGCTTTCTTTAACATATTGGCAGTAGATGTCTGAATTGAAAGTGCGCTTATATCAAGCTTCTTTCAATCCTAGCCATCCTTGCCGGCGGGCCCCAACATAGAGAATTTCTTAAAAAGAAATTCTACAAACAATGCAAGTTGGGAGAGGGACAACGAAAATAATTTTGTTAAATTATATTTCTGTCCCACTCCCAAAAGCAGGATTTTCGGCAAGTAACACATTCACAATTCGACAAAATTTGAGAAGCAATTTTACTCATTGTTTGGTTCTGCTCAAATCCTGAACACTTTTATCCTGACCTCTTTCATTTAATTAGGATTGATATACACACACATTTGACCGGGTGCATCATAACTACGTTTTAATTTCGATTTTTTAATTTTAATGATCTGTTTTTTATTGGGGATAATCGACGGCAAGATGATACCTTTTGCTATCCGAGTCCATAAAGGGTCGATATAATAGTAGTGAGTCTCATCATAACCGATAAGTAAAGTGACATGAATATTCGATACGAGTCGTGTAGGTTGATCATCTAAATGAAAAACGCGATGAAGGGGTCGAGTGCCTAAACTTGTATGATAAATAATGACAGGTTGACCACGATTGATAATTTGTTCAAGTTGTTCCAAACTCGTGCCTGTACCATTTACTACACGTTGATCATATTGTTGTAAAAATGGGACAAAAGCATCTGGAAATATCGTTTGATGATAACCAAACTTAACTAGTAAAGGATGTCCCACGTAACCTTTGTATGGATTATTTGGATGGGTAGGCCATTGACTCATGATATGAGTGGCTTTGATTGAATAATGATTAAATTGGAGTAACATCGCTGCAGAAACACCCTCACAACCCATCACCATAGGTATCGGGAATAATTGACTTATAGGTTTAACTGGTAGAATCGTTTTCTTCATAATTTTTTCCTCAACGTACTAGTATTTATGTAGTATTAAATATTATATAACGTACGATTCATTTAGTATATTAAAATGTTTATTCTTTTTCATAAGGTTATTATTGTGAAAAGGGGTTATAAGATATTTGAGTAAAATTTTAAACGGGGGTATATCAAATGGACTATAATATAAAAAATCTTGAAAAAACTAGGTTTATTGGTGTTTACAGACATTATAAAAGTGGTGGACACGCACAAAGCAATATTGCAGATTTCTGGGAAGATGTACATTCAATGAAATTGGATGAACGATTAATTGAAAAAAGTGATAAACAACTTAACGGACTTTTAGGAGTATGTATACCTCATCAAGATAAAACGATGGACTATGCGATTGGTGTTACTAGCACTGACGACCCACATGATGGTTTGGATACATTTTATTTGGAAGGTGGAAAATATTTAGTCGTAGAAGCGAAAGGACCTGTTCCTAAAAGCGTTCAACAAACAATGAATCACATTCATCGCGAGTTGATTCCAAATGAAAATATCGAAGTTAAGCAAGCACCATTTTTCGAATTATATAGAGAAGGCGACACAGAAAGCGATAACTATATTACAGAAATTTGGATGCCAATTCATTGATTTGCTTAACCATAACATAATTGTCTAAATATCATTTCTAACATGATATGACAGAGACTTTGAATAATAGACATGATTATAGCCTCTAAAATGATTTTACTTAAAAGTCATTTTAGAGGCTATGATATTTTGAATGCGGAAGTATTGGTATTAGGAAACCTTTTTAGAATACAGTTTGAAATATATGATTTGTAGTGCAACAAGTAATATTGCAGTGATACTAATAATCATTAAATAGGGTGTCATGTCATGTTCTCCGTTTAAACCGACGAGGGGAGATATGATTCCACCTAGGATAAATTGAAACAATCCAAGTAAACTTGAAGCATTACCACTTCCACCTGTACGTTCTTCCATTGCCATTGAAAAGCCTAATGGTGCAATTGAGGTTACTGGTGAAATGTTAATAAAGAACGCAATAAGTAACACATATAAGGGCAGATGGAAAGTTAATGTTATGACGAGTAATATCACTCCTGCAATTTGTATAAGTGTTAAGTAAATTAAAATTTTATGTCTACTTATTTTTTCAACTATGAGTGCGACAAGCTGACTTACAACGATTAAACCTACACCATTAATCGCTAACATAACACTAAATTGTGGAGCACTCATATGATATATCCTTTGGGTAATAAAAGGAGATGCTGATGAATAACTAAATAGCATCACGTAAGTTAACCCTTGTAATAGCATAGGTATAACAAATGCTGGTTTTTTAAGTAAAAATATGAAATCTTGTAGAATATCTTTGAAATTAAGACGATTTTGGGCTGTGTGTATGTGTGAAGGCATTTTCAAGAAAACACCAACCAATACAATGACAGCGATGAATGTTAGAAATGCAAATATCATTCTCCAATTAGAAATGGATAATATCAATCCGCCTAGAAGTGGCGCTAATATAGAAATAATCCCATTCACTACCATTAAAGATGCTAAAAACTTAGCTAACGCATTACCATCATACTTATCTCCAACTGAAGCTTTGGCAATGACAATCGCGCCGCCACTTGTTAATCCTTGAATGAATCTCATGATTAAAAATAATGTGAGATGTGTAGTGAATACAGAAATCATTGATGCGATGAAGTATCCTATCATTAAAATCATTGCGACACGTCTACGACCAAAAACGTCTGAAATCGGACCGAATAAAAATTGCCCGAGTGCGAGACCAATCATTGCAAAGGATAATGTAAGTTGTATTTCTGAGGTTGATGTACCAAAATCATGCTGAACTTTAGGCAATGAAGGTGTGTATGTATCTATTGTGAGCGGGCCGAAAGCAGTCATTACTCCTAGAATAATGATTAATATCATTGAGAAGTGCTTGGCACTTGAATTTGTCATAAATAATCTCCTTTGAACAAGTTACAGCATTAATTATATACGTTTTACATATGTTTGTAAGTATTAAACTTTAATCTGAAATTTAAAATAAATAAAAACCCTAGAAAGCTAGTTGATTACATTGCTTTCTAGGATTTAAATGGATTCGACGATTGGGTATGAATTGAGTTGCTTTAATTATTTGAATTTGAGCTGTTACCGTTAAGAATACTTTCTAATTTTGATTTAATGCTATCAAATTTAGTGTTGATATCGTCAAGCATACTATTGATTTTACTTTGGTTTTCGTTGTTTTGTTGTGCGTTGTTAGCATTTTTAAGTTTTTCTAGTTGTTTTTGATAAAATTGAGTGAATTTAGAGTCGGCATTGTTTTCTTCTTTTTGTTTTAATTTGTCAATTTCACTTTGTAATTTATCAATTTGAGATTCACTGTTTTTATTATTTTTAATATCACTTTTAGCAGAATCCACTTGTTTGTTGATGTCATCATTCTGACTTTCAACTTGTTTTTTATAATTTTGAGACACGTTTGGATCGTTATTTACTTTATCATCATTGTGATTCATGATTGCACGTGTTACGAATATCGCTACCACAATTAATAATATAACGACAAGTGCGATGAGCCATTTTTTAGTTCTACTTGATTTTTCATTTTCTTCTTCTAATTGTTGTTCCCGACGATAGTCACGGCCATTGTAGTAACGTTCAGGTTCATCTTCAAAGCCTCTGTTATCTCTATGTTGATTTGGTCGTTGAGCGTTTGGTCGATTTTGAGATTGTGCTCTGTTTCGATATTCATCTTCTTCTGCTCGTCTTTTATGATTTTGATATTGGTTATCATATTTGTAAGAATCTCTATACTTGTCCGTTCTTTTCATAATGTCACCTCATTAATAATGGTAAACTTCAATGTCTTAGATTTAATTATAAATTTAATTTGATTAATCGTGCGATGTTTGACGCAGTTCTTTGAAGATATTTGGGTCCATTTTCAAGAGCAGTCTTAATATCGCATGGATGTTCAACAATACTAAAGACACTATCAATGCCGTGCTCATACACTGCTTGATAATTGGTTCCGAGACTACCGCAAATTGCGATAACTGGAATGTCAAAGACTTTGGCTGATTTCGCAACGCCTATAGGTGTCTTACCGTAAATCGTTTGTTTATCCAGTTGACCTTCTCCAGTTATGACAAGATGTGCATCTTTCACTCTTTCTTGAAAATGTGTTTCCTCTAGAACTAGTTCGATTCCTGGTTGTAGCTTAGCATCTAAGAAAGCGAGTAATGCAGTTCCCATTCCGCCAGCTGCACCTGAGCCAGGGCTATCTTTAACACGCTTGTGTAATTCTACTTCAATTTTATCATGATAGTGGCTAAGTGCGGAATCCAACTTTGGTATCATCTTTTCTGTTGCGCCTTTTTGAGGTCCATATACTTGGGTTGCGCCATTTTCACCTAACAGTGGATTAGTTACGTCACAAGCCACTTTAAATTCCACGTCATGTAGTAATGGATTCATTTGAGAGATATCAATACGGTGAATGGAAGATAATGCTGCGCAACCCTGTGCAATCTCTTTACCGTCAACATCTTTAAAGGAAACGCCTAATGCTTGCAACATTCCAACGTCGCCGTCATTCGTTGCGCTTCCTCCAATGCCTAAGATGATTTTTTTAACACCATGATGAAGTGCATGATTAATGAGTTGTCCAGTTCCATATGAAGATGTGTAAAGTGGATTTCTTTCATCATCTTTCAATAAGTCAAGACCGGAAGCAGCCGCCATTTCGATGATTGCTGTTTGATGTTGATCACTTATGGCGTACATTGCTTCAATCTCTCTATGAAGCGGGTCTTTGACTTTAGCGGTGTATGATGTCGCGTTTAAAGCTTCTTTTAAAGCCTCAGTTGTACCCTCGCCGCCATCAGCCATAGGAATTAAATCGAATGTAATATAATTATCCCAGACCTCTTGAAATCCTTGTTGAATGGCTTGTGCTACTTCTTTCGCTGTCATGCTCTCTTTAAATGAATCAGGTGCAATAACAATTTTTAAATGTGACACATGATATCACTTCCTATTAGTATGTCTTATTTCTATTTTATATAAAAATGAACTTCAACTAAAGTAATGTTCATAATTATCTTTAGTAAAAGGATGTATTTTATAATATTATATGTCTATAATAAAATTTAAATAAATCATGTTTTTCATAGAACATCAAGACATCACAGAAAGGATAAGTTATGAATCAAATTAAACAACACGAACAACTTTATTGGTATATAGGTATTATTGTTTTCTACTTCATTATGGCTATTTTAACGCCATTATCGTTTGTAGATTGGCATTGGTACTTAAATTCTCATTTGAGTTCATTGAGTCATGATCTCATGCAGAATAATGGAAGATATTTGGGGAGTTTTTTAGAAATTATTGCTATGCATAGCGCAATCTTCAAATGTTTAAGCTATACGTTTTTGTCATGTTTCATCATCTATTTATGCACCATGATAGCAAATGTGAACAGAAAATTATTGTTTATTATTATAACTTTCACTTTATCTATTATTATCCCAAGCTCAATTTATAGTGAGACTTATGGATGGTTTGCAGGATTTTATAATTATATCCCTTCAACCATCGTTTCGCTTTTTATTTTATATTCTATTATATATATACTTTATGGTGAGAAAGAAGCGAGTATCAATCATCTTTGGCTTTTTTTAATCGCATGCTTATTCGGCCAATTATTCATTGAGAATATGACAATATACAACAGTTTAATGATTCTCATAGGTTCAATTATTTATTTCTTTCAACATAGAAAGCTCAGTTATTACTTGATTGTAGGATTTATGCTAAGTTGTATAGGTGCGATTATCATGTTTTTAAATCCGATTTATTTTGAAATTATTGAAGGGAAAGCGGCATATTATTTAATTTCAGATAAAGGGGGATTCATACATAAAGCAGGCTATACATTGTTGATGCAATTACCAAATTATATCTTTCTTGATCAATATATAATATTAACTGTTATATCACTACTAGTAGCGGGCTTATTACTTAAAAATATAATATTTAAAACGAAGCATATCATTTTAAAAATAGTACTATTCAGTTGTTTATTTAGTCTACCTGTCTATAAGGTATTGATTTATAATCAATTTCATTTCGAATTGTATACGAAATCATTTTCAATCGCCGTTTTAAATTTACTAATATGTACCGTTTATTTTGTAAGTTTGATTTACTTCATTGTATTAGTGATAAATGAAAGATATATGAGAGCCATCGCAATAGGCTGTCTCGTGTCTATCGTATTAGCAACGTTACCTTTGTTATTTGTTGCGCCTATAGGCCCTCGGAACTTTTACTTTATTTATGTACTATGGATGATACTTGTACTTTGTTTTGCAAAGCAATATGGTGAAAGTATTAACAGTGCTACAGTTTTTATAAAAACGCTAGTTTGTATACTAAGCTTTATTTTAATTGTAGGATTTAGTTTGATTTATAATAATAGTGTACATAGAATTGAAAATATTGAAACGCAACTTAAAAATGGTAAAAGTCATAAGAATATCATTCTAGAACGTTTACCATTTGAAAGATACACACATTTAACAACACCTACACAGGAAAGGGACTTAAATGATCTCAAGACATATTATGACTTACCTAAAGATTTAAAATTTAAAGTAGTACCTTTTGGAGTAGATGGAGAATAAATAAAGGAGACACATAATGAGATTAACCCAAACACATTATGAAATTATAAAATTTGTAATAGTGGGTGGAATCAATACTTTAAATTACTATATTGTATATTTATTACTTCTAAAGTTATTAAATGTTAATTACTTAGTCAGTCACGTCACAGGATTTATTGTGAGTTTCATCATTTCATATTACTTAAATTGTTATTTTGTTTATAAAGTCAAACCTACCTTAAAAAAGTTTTTGAGTTTTCCGTTAACGCAAGTTGTGAATATGGGGATGCAAACGCTATTGTTATACATATTCGTGCAATGGTTTCATATTTCTTCAGAAATTGCACCATTTGCAGGATTAGTGATTACCATTCCAATTACTTTTATCTTATCTAAATGGCTGTTGCGAGATTAAACTGTTAACCATACCATCTAAGTCGATTGAGGCTTAGGTGGTATTTTTTATATG
>NZ_KV840027.1:314739-328602 GCF_001839105.1 Staphylococcus sp. HMSC62A08
TTAAGAAAGTGCCATAAAAGTGAGGCATATTTGATAAAATTAAATTAATAAATTAGGTAAATCTAAAAATTTAATTAGTTTGTTTACATAAAAAATACAGAAATAAAAAAACGTTGTAATAGCTCGAATATTGATTCATACTATGATTACTAAAGGAAAATAAGGTGGTAAGTTCGCATGTCTCAAAGTGAAAATTTGAAGATAGCCCAACGTGGTGCCTACCTCAGTTTAGTCGTTTACATCATCTTATCGATAACCAAGTATGTAGTTGGATATATGTATAATTCAGCTGCTGTAAGAGCAGATGCTTTAAACAATATGACGGACATTCTCGTATCAATTGCTGTTATTGTAGGTCTTAAAATTTCTATCAAACCAGCTGATAAAAATCATCCTTATGGTCATTTGAAATCTGAGAATATTTCAACGTTATTAGTTTCGTTCATTATTATGTTTGTAGGGATTCAAGTCGTTATTGAAAATGCGCCAAGATTAATCACGCATGATAGACATGTCCCGAATATCATGACTATTATTGTTAGTGTTATAAGTGGTGTAATTATGTTAGGTGTATTTTACGTTAATCACAGACTTGCTAAGAGAACAAAAAGTAGTTCATTAAGTTCAGCCGCAAAAGATAATTTATCTGATAGTTTAGTTAGTATCGGAACAGCAATTGGTCTAATATTTACGCAAATTGGATTTCCGATTGTCGATATTATTTTAGCGACATTTTTAGGATTGTTAATTATTTATACAGGTTTTGGAATCTTTAAAGAGTCTATATTTACTTTAAGTGATGGCTTTAATGAAAAGGATTTGGAAGAGTATCGTAATGATATCTTGGAAGTTGAAGATGTTATTGATGTGAATAGCATTAAAGGTAGATATCATGGTAGTAGTATTTTTCTTGATGTAACGATTGTGGTTCAATCTGATTTATCTTTATATGAAGCGCATCAAATTTGTGATAGAGTTGAAAATCATTTACATGGTAAAGGCATTTCGTCAGTATATGTTCATCCAGAACCTAATGATAAGGAACATCATATAAATGATGACTCAACCTCATAACATATCAATAGATTTCAGACTGCAGAACCCCTTTTAAAATTAGGCTGTCATATCAATACTTCGTATTGTTAGGCTCCCTTGCCGCGGGCATGCCTTGAGCCTGTAGTCTCAAGACGCATGCTATTCCTGCAGGCGTGTCGCCATCAATACTTCGTATATCTATTAAAATTCCAAACCACATCTTGTATAGGGAGTCATCTTATGTATTCTATTTATTTAATGATTTCTAACTTATTTATGAGCGAATTAAAAATCATAAAATATTCTCAATAATTTTTCGATAATCTAGACCTTGCTCTTTGTTAATGTGAGTGGGGTCTATTTTTTTATGAGTTAGGATGATGAATTTTAAAAATTGATAAGGGAACAGGATATTACTAAAATAGCCATACAATTGTTTGGGAAATATGGGAATTGCGTTTTATAATAAAAGTAGTGAGAGAAAAGTGTGGTCAATTAAGTAATTTAAACTAGGAAGGTGTTTTTTCTTATGCCAAAATTAATATTATGTCGTCATGGACAAAGTGAATGGAACGCTAAAAACTTGTTCACAGGATGGGCAGACGTTAAGTTATCGGAACAAGGTATTGAGGAAGCGAAAACAGCAGGAAAAAAAGTAGAAGAAAATAAATTGGAAATTGATGTTGCTTATACATCATTACTTACAAGAGCTTTAGAAACTACACAATATATTTTAGCTGGTTCTGATCAACAATGGATTCCAGTTCATAAAAGTTGGCGTCTCAATGAACGACACTATGGTGCACTACAAGGTTTGAATAAAGATGATGCTCGTGAAAAATGGGGCGAAGAGCAAGTGCATCAATGGAGACGTTCTTATGATGTTCAACCGCCTGCAGAAAGTGAAGAACAACGTGATGATTACTTACGCAATCGTAGATATAATCACTTAGATAAAAGAATGATGCCGTACTCTGAAAGTTTAAAGGATACTTTAGAACGTGTGGTACCTATATGGACTGATCGAATTTCACAACATCTATTAGATGGAGAAACAGTACTTGTGTCTGCACATGGTAACTCTATAAGAGCATTAATCAAATATTTAGAAGATTTATCAGATGAGGAAATCGTCGGATATGAAATTAAGACAGGTGCACCACTTGTTTATGAATTAACAGATGATTTGGATGTTAAAGATAAATACTATTTATAATATAGAAAAATAACGCAAGCCATTAAATGATAAAGTATTAAATTATCATTTAATGGCTTTTCTATTGTGAAGTTATAAGCTGATAGTAAGGAAATTTAAGAATAAAATGTTTAATAGCTTACCCAATTCGGGGAAATGATAACGATATCGTAAGTTGATTCACATTCAAATAAATATTTTTAATGATATTTGCATAGTTAAATTTTAAAAATTATTTAGCTCTTTTATGTTGTTTAATAATCTTTAAAGCACGTTTTCTTGTTTTGATATTTGGACTGTTAAGATTACGTCGTGCAGTTTGTAAATCTAGTTTCATATCATTTTCCTCCTTTTCTAGCTATATTATGGAAGAAAAAAGCTCATTTGTAAATAGTAATTATTACGATTTACTAAAAATAGATATCCTTTCCCAAAGGCACTAACAATTTTTGAAGTTATTTTTAGTAGTAAAATGAGTCAATTATATGATTGATGCACTCAAAATATGTATAATAGGCAAATATCTAATTGATAATTTATAAAAAGGAGGGATAATCATGTCTTTAAAAACCAAGTTAGTCATGATTATTACAATGTTACTTGGTGGATTCTTTGGATTATTAAATGAGACACTATTAACAACTGCATTACCAAGTATTATGAAAGATTTTCATATCCAATATTCCCAAGTACAATGGCTAACGACGGCGTTTCTACTCACGAATGGGGTAGTCATTCCATTGTCAGCTTTAGTCATTCAACGCTTTACAACAAGACAAGTGTTCTTGACGGGAATTCTGATCTTCTTTATAGGAACAATTGTCGGAGGTTTCAGTCCTAATTTTACAATTTTATTATTCGCAAGAATTATTCAAGCCTTAGGTTCAGGAATTATGATGCCATTAATGATGACAACCATTCTTGATATTTTCGAACCACATGAACGTGGTAAATACATGGGCATCTTCGGACTTGTCATTGGTTTAGCGCCTGCGATAGGTCCTACGCTATCAGGTTATTTAGTGGAGTATTTTAACTGGAGATCGTTATTCCATGTCGTTGCACCTATTGCGGCAATCACATTTATCATTGCTTTATTTACCGTTAAAAATGTTGGCACAAACGTGAAAGTGCCTATTGATATCATTTCGATTATATTATTTTTCTTTGTATTTGTTTGTCTATTATATGGTACAAGTTCGATTTCACACGATGGATGGGATGATCCAATTGTCATAACAACAATTATTGGCGGTATCATACTCGTAGCATTATTTATTTGGAGACAATCTCATCTTGAAACGCCATTACTTAATTTCGGAGTATTTAAAAATAAACAATTTGCTATAGGATTATTAATCATGGCAGTAACGATGATTTCCATGATTGGTTCAGAAACAGTACTACCGATGTTTGTTCAAAACCAATTAAATGAGTCTGCACTTGATTCAGGACTTATACTTTTACCTGGTGCGATTGTCATGGCAGTGATGTCTATGACTTCTGGTGCTATGTATGAAAAGTTTGGTGCCAAGCCATTAGCTATCATCGGTATGTTAATCGTGATTATCACAACCTCTTATTTCGTAGTGATGGATGAACATACATCAACAATTATGTTAGCAACCGTTTATGCGATTCGTATGATAGGTATTGCTTTAGGATTAATGCCAGTCATGACACATACGATGAATCAATTAACACCAGAAATGAACGCACATGGATCTTCCATGACGAATACAGTCCAACAAATTTCCGGTTCAATTGGTACGGCAGGTTTAATTACAATCTTGAGTCAGGCGAGTCAACATTTTTCACCTAAAATGAGTGACTATAAAGGTATGAATAAACAAGAAATGATTGGTCAAATTAAAATTGATACGATGCTTCATGGTTACCATGCTGGATTTTTATTTGCGGTTATTATTACAGTTATTAGTTTCCTATGTACATTTATGATTAAGAAAACTTCCAAATCTAAGACTCAAGAGTAAACATGCGTGCGTGTTTTTGAGTATAAAAAATATATTAGAACATTCTGAACACTTGATATAAAAGAACTTCTTATTGACTATTATAATTTTAAAGGATAAAATATTTTTATTCCGATTAGAATAATAAGAATAAGGGGTTTAGATAAATGAAGAGACTTTTATTTTGCGTTATCGCATTAATTTTCGTGTTAGCCGCATGTGGCAATAACGATTCTTCAAGTAATAAAGATGGTAAATCAAGCAGCAAAGATGATAATACATTACGTGTAGGTACTGAAGGTACATATGCACCATTCACTTTCCACAATAAAAAAGATCAATTAACAGGTTACGATATTGATGTCATCAAAGCCGTAGCTAAAGCAGAGAATTTGAAATTGAAATTCAATGAAACATCATGGGATTCAATGTTCGCTGGATTAGATGCAGGACGTTTCGATGTTATCGCTAACCAAGTTGGTGTCAATAAAGACAGAGAGAAGAAATATAAATTCTCAGATCCTTACACATACTCAAGTGCAGTATTAGTCGTTCGTGATAATGAGAAAGATATTAAATCATTTAATGATGTTAAAGGTAAAAAGCTAGCACAAACATTTACTTCAAATTATGGTCAATTAGCTAAAGATAAAGGTGCTGACATTACTAAAGTTGATGGTTTTAATCAATCAATGGATTTATTATTATCAAAACGCGTTGATGGTACATTCAATGATAGTCTTTCTTATTTAGATTATAAGAAACAAAAGCCTAATGCTAAGATTAAAGCAATTAAAGGTAACGCTGAACAAAACAAATCAGCTTTCGCATTTTCTAAAAAAGTAGACGATAAAACAGTTCAAAAATTCAACGAAGGTCTTAAGAAACTTAGAGATAACGGTGAATTAGCTAAAATAGGTAAGAAATGGTTTGGTCAAGATGTTTCTAAGTCTAAATAGTGAACAACAACACGCTTTAGATGCAGCAAAACAAGCATTTGGTCCAATGTTAGAGGGATTGGTGAAATACTCAATCCCTATTACTATAGTTACATTTATATTAGGACTTATTATTGCCTTGTTTACTGCATTGATGCGTATTTCAACAAGTAAAATTTTAAGAGGTATCGCACGCGTTTATGTTTCAATCATTCGAGGCACACCAATGATTGTTCAGTTATTTATTATATTGTATGGTATACCAGAGCTTGGAAGACTTATTACCAATGATGCGGATAATCAATGGACATTAGCACCAGTTGTAGCAGCAATTATAGGATTGTCATTCAATGTAGGCGCTTATGCATCTGAAATTATTCGTGGAGGTATTATTTCAATTCCGAAGGGACAAACTGAAGCGGCATATTCAATCGGAATGAATTATCGCCAAACAGTTCAGCGTATTATTCTACCACAAGCGATACGTGTTTCTATCCCTGCATTAGGTAATACATTTTTAGGGTTAATCAAGGATACATCATTATTAGGATTTATTCTTGTAGCTGAAATGTTCAGAAAGGCTCAGGAAGTAGCTTCAACTTCGTATGAATATTTAACAATATATATTC
This sequence comes from Staphylococcus sp. HMSC62A08, assembly GCF_001839105.1. NCBI lineage: Bacteria > Bacillati > Bacillota > Bacilli > Caryophanales > Staphylococcaceae > Staphylococcus > Staphylococcus sp. HMSC62A08. The sequence continues at coordinate 320,510 of NZ_KV840027.1, forward strand.
TTGTAGCTATCATGTATTGGGTTGTATGCTTTATCATCTCTATTATTCAAGGATGGTATGAATCACGCATTGAAAGAGGGTATCGCTCATGATTGAATTAAAAAATATCCATAAGTCTTTTAATGATACAGAAGTGATTAAAGGTATCGATTTAACAGTCGATAAAGGTGAAGTTGTGACATTAATAGGACGTTCAGGCTCAGGAAAGACGACCTTACTACGTATGATGAATGCATTAGAAATACCCACTCAAGGTTCAGTGTTTGTAAACGGTAAAACCTATACTGAAAAGGATAAAAAATCACAAATCGAAGTGCGTCAACAATCTGGTATGGTCTTCCAGAGTTATAATTTATTTCCACACAAATCCGCATTAGAGAATGTGATGGAAGGTCTTGTTACAGTTAAGAAAATGCAAAAAGCTGAAGCTAAACGTAAAGCAATGGAACTATTGGAGAAGGTAGGTTTAGTGCACGTTAAAGATCAACGTCCCCATGCATTATCAGGAGGGCAACAGCAACGTGTAGCCATTGCTCGAGCGTTAGCTATGAATCCTAAAGTCATGCTTTTCGATGAACCTACATCTGCACTTGACCCAGAGTTAGTAAATGATGTATTAAAGGTAATTAAAGAACTAGCTGATGAAGGCATGACAATGGTCATTGTTACACATGAAATGCGCTTTGCTCGAGAAGTTTCAAATCAAACAGTCTTTATTCATGAAGGTGTAATCGCAGAACAAGGTGCACCAGATGAATTATTTAATCATCCTAAAACTGAAGAATTAAAACGCTTTTTAAATGTAATTAACGAAGAATAGTAGAAGTAGCCATGTAGACGTGAATTAGACGTTTACATGGCTATTTTATGTTAGAATAGGTGTAATTTAATTTTTCAAAAAAGAACAGTTTGAGGAGTGAAAGAATGGAACACTCGATGAAACTTTATGTTGAGCCATTTGAAGCGGTTCGCAACAATAGAAAGACGATAGAAATAAGATTAAATGATGAAAAAAGACAATACATTAAAATAGGAGACACGATAGTCTTTACAAATATAGAATCACCTGAGAAAAAAATGAAAGTAAAAGTGTTAGAAAAAAGAGTTTTCGATACTTTCCAACAGTTATTTAATTATTATGATAATGATGAGCTCGGTTATAGTGATAATGTTTCGCTAGCCCAAAAAGTAGCTAGCATTTATAAAATTTACAATCAAAATGATGAATTAAATCACGGCGTTGTAGCTTTAAAAATAAAATTAGTTTAATCAAAAATATGACTATATATAAAAACTGGGAGTGGGACAGAAATATAATTTAGCAAAATTATTTTCGTTGTCCCACCCCGGCAAGGATGGCTAGGATTAAAAGAAGCTTGATATAAGCACACTTTTAATTCAGACATCTACTGCCAATATGTTAAGAAGGCTGAGACAATTAATTATGTCCCAGCCTCAGTATGATACTATTTACGATTTTCTAGTGTTTCTTTTACTTTATAGAAAATAGGTTTAATCGGTTTGATAAAGTCACCGATATATTCATAAACATCAGCATTAAAGCCTTCTTTGAACTTTTGAACACCTGCATCTTCAGCATCTTCACTAAAGTCCCCAGTAATACCATAGAAATTATATCGATCAATGTTATGTTCTTTTGCGAACTTAATCATTTCCCATTGTAAACGATAAGCTCCCATATACGCATTATATTTAGGGTTTGAACCACTTGAAAGATAATATACTTCATGTTCATTATAAATATACAATGCTGCAGCTAAGTTCAGTACTTGTCCTTCTTCATCAATTTTTTCTTTAGTTTGTTTGATTTTACGTTCATTACTATCAAATTGTTGTTTAACTTGAGTATGTTTTGTCTTATTTTTCTTAGAATTAGGATTCTCTTCAAGCGTTTGTTCAACCTCTTTAAGTTGCTTTTCTAATTCTTTATGTTTGTCTTGTAACGTATTTAAATAATCTTGTAAGTCAATGTAAGCAAGTTTAAGCATTGCATGGTCTTCATATGTTTTTTGCATATCTTCGAAATATGGTTTTTCACGGAATTTGAAACCATGTTTCTCTTCGGCCATTTGGAAGAGTTCAAAGAACGTATCAGTTTCTTCGATAGGAAGTGTTTTAACTTGGACGCCCATTTCATATGTTTTCTTAATGTTACGGCGAGTTTGATAATCCATTTCTTTCAATAACTGATCTTCGGATTTATCTTTAAGATTTAGAACGGATAACCAGCGAATTTGGCTCATCGTATCGTAACCAACTGTATAGCCTTGGTGTTTATAACCTAAGTCTTCTAACGTTTTAATGAAAGGTCGATTATCAAATGATTCGATAATTTCACCTTCAGCATTTCTTAAGTTTTCTAACAAGTAAGGGTCAACAAGTACATATAAACAGTTGCGCTTTTTCAAATAATCTGTGAGGGATTTGAAGAAGAAACGAACTAATGTCAAGTTGCGATAATCCATCACTGGACCTCTATGTGTGTAGAAATATTTAAAGAATTTAAGTGAACGTGCTTCTGTTAAAAGACAAGCAGCAATGACTTTATCATTGTCATCTTTAACTCCCACAAGATGAACGTCACCTTTCATTTTATTACGGTTATTATAATGTATACTGGATTGTGTATAATGAGAAAAGTTTTCTGAAGTAAATCGATCAAATTCTTCAGATGTCAAGTTAACAAATTTCATCATCAATCTTCCCCTCTATGTCGATTTCGTTATCAATATTGTCATGATTTATCTATTTTACCAAACTAAAGGCATCATTACATATAATAACACAAATAATAACGTCATACTTTTGTATGAGATAAATTTACCCCAACTTAAATAATCTTAATAAAATCATAAAATTAAGAATAACTAGCATCGTAGCTCTATTCGTTATATGATAGAATTTATAATGAAAGAGTGAGATTCTAGCATTGCTCATTTTTGAAAAGGAATTCAATGAATGTATAATGTATAGACTTTCACGGTAATTTAATTTTCTACTAATTAGAATAAGTAGAGAGGCAGGAGTGAGTAGTTTGAAGAAATTGGCAGTTTCTTTAGCTGTAATCGCACTATTGTTAGCAGGTTGCAGTAGTAGTAAATACACAGATAAAATTGATAAAGCTGTGAAAATGCAAGACAAAAAACAAGAAAAAATTGCTAAAAACGATTCAGGCGATGAAGTCAAACATTTTGATAAAAAAGATGCAAATATCTATGTTTTTAATAAAGGTAAATATGTCATTCTAGCTTATGAACCATTAAGTGATGATGCAGAAGTTCATTATTATACTTATGAGTTTAAAGGTAAAAAGGCACATTACAAAGAAAACTTTAATTCAAAAGGTTATTACCAATCGCATGAACCTGACTATAAAGAAGAGAATATGAAATAATCGCGTTTTAGCAAGAAGGAGCACCAATGAAAAAAGTAATTGGATTAATGAGTGTCATAACTATTATTCTATTGTTTGGATGTTCAAAGCAACCTAGTTCTACTAATGATGTGCAAAATGGAAAGCCACTCATAGTGATGTATGGTGATTTTAAATGTCCATATTGTAAGAAAGTAGAAGACAATGTGATGCCTAAATTAAAGAACAACTATATTGATAAAGATAAAGTAAAATTCCAATATGTGAATTTAGCCTTTTTGGGAAAGGATTCTATTATAGGTTCTAGGGCACAACATGCAGTCAATCACTATACACCTAAGTATTCACTCCAATTTCAAAAGTTAATGTTTGAGCAACAACAAGATGAAGATAAACAATGGATTACTCATAAATTAGTAGATCAACAAATTGATAAATTAAATATAAGTCAACATAGTAAAGATAAAATTAAAAAAGACTATAAAACTAAAGATTCTGTATCATGGAAAGCTGCTGATAAAGATAAACAAATAGGTAAGGAACATCATATTAAACAAACGCCAACAGTATTTATTAAAGGTAAAAAAGTTAAAGACCCATACCATTTCAGTAGTTATGAAACATTATTGAAAGACAAATAATACTGTCTTAAAAAGAAGATATAAACGTTTTTAATAAACGACCAGAGTATTGATTTAAATTGGCCTCTATAGTGAATGTTAAAAATTCATTATAGGGGCCATTATTTTATTTTGATTCATTTTGAAGAACTTTTTTACCATTCAAATAGATATCAATCATACTTTTTTGAAAAACACCTTGTAATTTAGTGAAGTTAGGTTTATACTTTTAAATCGTAATAATTACTATTTAGGAGGCTGTTTATGAAAAAGGTATTAAGTTTATTATTCATTATCCCGTTATTTGCTGTAATTTTAACAGCGTGTGGAAATGATGATAACAAAAAGCAAGATGGGAAAGTCACTATTAACACGACAGTGTACCCACTTCAATCTTTTGCAGAACAAATAGGTGGAAAGCATGTTGATGTGAAATCAATTTATCCAGCAGGTACGGATTTACATAGTTATGAACCTACTCAAAAAGATATTTTAAATGCGAGTAAGGCAGATTTATTTGTGTATACTGGTGACGATTTAGATCCAGTCGCTAAAAAGGTTGCAAGCACAATCAAAGATAAAAACAAAAAACTTTCTCTTCAAGATAAATTAGACAAATCAAGTTTACTTCCTGACCACCATCATCACGGTGAAGAACATGAGGGGCATGAGGAACATGAACATCATCACCACGGAGAATATGACCCGCATATCTGGTTAGACCCTAAAATGGATCAAACATTTGCTAAAGAAATCAAAGATACGTTAGTTAAAAAAGACCCTAAACATAAAAAAGAATATGAAAACAATTATAAAAAATTATACAAACAACTTAGTGATTTAGATAAAGATATGAAAAAGGTCACTAAAGACAAAAAGGACCATACCGTATTCATTTCACATGAATCAATGGGTTATTTAGCACATAGATATGGATTCAAACAAGAAGGTATTCAAAATATGAATGCTGAGGATCCATCACAGAAAGAATTAACTCAAATTGTTAAAGAAATCAAAGATAGTAAAGCGAAATATATTCTTTATGAAGATAACGTTGCGAATAAAGTGACAGAAACAATCCGTAAAGAAACAGATGCGCAACCACTCAAATTTTACAACATGGAATCTTTAAATAAAGATCAGCAAAATGATAAAGATTTATCATATCAATCATTAATGGAAGAAAATATTAAAAATATAGATAAAGCTTTATCAAACAATACAAAAGCAAAATAGTAATACTAATTAGGATGGTTGGGACATAATTTAATATCTCAGTCTAATTTAACAAATTGGCAGTAGATGTCTGGATTGAAAGTGCGCTTATATCAAGCTTCTTTCAATCCTAGTCATCCTTGCCGGGGCGGAACAACGAAATTAATTTTGATAAATTATATTTCTGTTCCGCTCCCTCTTTAATACCTTTTAAAATGTATTTCTGTTACGATAAAGACACTAATAAAACAGAGATATAATGTGAGGGTTAATAATGCCAATAAAAAAAGAAAAGAACAGAATTATTTTTTCTAGAACATTTAATGCACCGGCGAATAAAGTATTTGATGCATATACTCAGAAAGAACTTTTCGAGCAGTGGTTTTATCCTGAAGGTGCTTCTGTAGAAGTGTATCAATTTAATGCTGTTGAGGGTGGAAAAGCATTTTTCGCAATTAAAGCACCGAATATGACAAGTTATACAATTACGGAATATCAGAAAGTACAAAAGCCACATCGCCTTGAATACTTAGATTATTTTGCAACGCCACAAGGAGAGAAAGATACATCTATGCCAGGTATGCAAATTTTAATGGATTTTAAAGAGAGTAATGGTAAGACAACTGTAACTTCTACATCTGTTTTCCCAACACAAGATGCTGCTCAACAAGCTTTAGATATGGGTGTGGAACAAGGCATGAACGGTACCTTAGACAATTTAGAAGCGCTATTAGAGAAATAATGTCATAAATATGTCAGAGTCAAAAAGTCTTATATCATATATAATTAGAATTAAGAAAATATCATGCAAGAGAGGTATATATGATGAAACAAAGATATTTGAAAGTATTGGGACTTTACACATTAACTACTGGCATATCCACAATGTTAGTTACTTCTAATTGCGTATCTAATAAGGCATTAAGATTTATTTTAAGAACAGCACTCGGATACGGCATATTTGCATATTGCTTACACTTTTTAGCTCAACGTAAGCGCAAATAGATCTCAACGTCACTCTAAAGTAGGGGTGGCGTTCTTTTTTATGGAAAATAAAATTTAATATACACTTATCGAGCGCTAACTAATATAATGTAAAAGTATCATTAAATGCGTGAGGTAGGGAGAGAAAGTAAATATGTTCAAGAATAAGAAAAACATTGAAGATACATATGCTACAAAAGCTATTGTTCACAACATAGCAGGTCAAGTTCAAATGAAGGAGGTTATGGCGGATAAGACACCAACTCGTTATGCATTGAAATCAATGATGGCTGGGTTCTTACTATCTATTGTTACGGTTTTCATGCTCGCAATTAAAACACAATTTGCGTCTACACATAATGATGGATTAATTAACTTAATGGGTGCCATTTCTTTTAGTTTGGGACTTGTACTTGTCGTGCTTACTCACTCTGAGTTACTTACAAGTAATTTTATGTATTTAACAGTGGGGTGGTACTATAAAGTAATAAGTATGAAGAAAGTCGTTTGGATTTTTATTTTCTGTTTTATTGGGAATATTATTGGTGGATTTATTCTATTCTTCTTAATGAAGTTTTCACACGTGATGACACCTGAGATGACAGACAGTTTAACTACACTCGTTCACAAGAAAACAGTCGAGTCGACATGGCTCAACATATTAGTTAAAGGTATTTTTTGTAATTTCTTCATCAACATAGGTATTTTTATATCTTTACAATTTAAAGAAGGACTAGCCAAAGCATTTTTCATTGCTTGTGGTGTCATCGTCTTTGTCTTTATGGGCTACGAACACGTTGTATTTAATGCTGGTCTATACGCTGGTATGATTTTCTATAATGCAGATGCGCTATCATGGATTGACGTCATTAAGAATATTGTCTTTGCATTTATTGGTAACTATATCGGTGGCGGCATTTTCGTAGGTTTAGTGTATGCATATTTAAACGGTAAACGTGACAGTTTATCTCAATAAACTTTAGCAGGTTCATTTTTTGAACCTGCTTTTATTTTTGGAAAATAATAAAATGACAGCTAATGACATGAGTACGCCTTCATATTTAAAAAGATTAATTAGATCATATAAGCTCAATTAATGGACATCGATAAGCCGACAAGGTAGGCTATGATTCATGTTCATTGTTAACGTTTGGGAGTGAAAATATGTCAGAAATAAATATAAGAATAGCAAATACAGAAGATGCAGAAGCATTACATCAATTAATGTATGATGCCTTTACACCGTTAAGAGAATTAGGCATTGATTGGCCATCAGTAAATGCAGATTTAAATATGGTCAAAGAAAATATCGTGAATAATACGACCTTTGTGATGGAAAAAGATAATGAAATGATTTCAACAATCACTGTTAGATATCCATGGGGTAGTGTAAGAAGTATATCTGGATATCCTTTCGTATGGTGGTTTGCTACAAAGCCTGCTTACGATGGACAGGGATATGGGAGTCGATTATTGAAGTATGTAGAAGAAGATTTCTTAAGAGATACATTAAAAGCTGCTGCGGTCACATTAGGTACTTCCGCTCGATTACATCCTTGGTTGCTACAAATCTATGAAAAAAGAGGGTATGAAATATACGCAGAACATGAGAATGACGATGGCGATTTAGGTGTGATTATGCGTAAAATATTGATACCTGAACGATTTGAAGAGAAAATACTAGGACAACCACCATTTTAAAGACTGAGCTAAGATTGATTAAAAAAACCATCACATTTTAAATCAATAATATATAAACGAGTGATTGGCTCAAAAGAATTATTCTCAAAAGATAAACGAAGTATTTATGGCGAGACTCCTGATTTCTTTAAAAATGAACTTAAGTGCGAAGCACTTAAGTAAGCAATTCTAATGATTGA
>NZ_KV840027.1:328702-346300 GCF_001839105.1 Staphylococcus sp. HMSC62A08
TTGAAATCCTCTTACTGCTATTATTTTTTGGAACTCTCTTAAATTAAAATTAATTTCTCAAATTCTACTTAAGAGATTATTCTTTTTTACTTACTTTATAATCAATTAAATATATAGATTCTGGTGTGACGTTAAAGTTTTGAACTTTGTTACTTACACCATCTATTTGACTGTTATAAGTGATATAACTATTCGGTATATCATCTTTAGATTTTTCTAAAATATCATTTGTCACTGACGCACGTTGTTTTTCTCCAAAAGTCGTATTTAACTTATTAATAAGTTGAGTGACTTCTTTGTTGTTGTAATGACCTTTATTGAGTGCACCATTTGGTAAGTACGCTGTATTGAAGAAGTAACCTGTATCACCACGAGGTACTGTTAAATAACTATACATGGACACATCCCATGCTTTCGTATCTTTTAAGTAACCATCAATATCATCTACATTACGTAATTGAATATCAATATTTGCTTTTTTAGCTTCAGATTGAATGACTTGGCCAACTTTAGGTAATTCTGGGCGTCCATCATATGTGACCATATTGATTTTAAGTGGGTGAGATTTCGTATATCCTTCTTGTTCTAATAATTTTTTCGCTTTTTTAATATCTTGATTTTGAACTTTTCCATTTTCCACTGTTTTAAGTCTGTGATTGAAAGGTCCTGAAGCGGGCTTAGCATAATTTTTAGATACATCTTTAGCAATTTCTTTACGATTGATAATCATATCAAATGCTTTTCTAACATTTTTATTCATCTTTTTACTTTCATGATTATATAGTAGTAAATGTGTTCTAAATCCTGATGTACTTTGGATTTCTGCTTTTTTCGAATTTTTTACATCATTGATTCGATCTATTGGCACATCAGTCGTTAAATCAGATTTGCCTGACAATAAATTATCTACACGTGTATTACCATCTTCGTGGTAAGTTACATTGATTTTCTTCAATTTAGGTTTTCCTTGCCAGTAATCTTTGAATTTAGAGAGTTCAAGTTTTTGTGAACGTTTGTAATTATCTATTTGATAAGGTCCTGTACCTACTGGCTTATCACTCACTTTACTTTTCGCTTTCACATCGTAAATCGCTGCGAATGGACTCGCCAATTCTGATTTTAATTCAGGATAAGGTTCTTTAGTTGTAATTGTGACTTTTTGACCATCTGCATGAATTGATTGAATCGGTAGTGAACCTTTTAATAAATCACTTTTCTTCATACCTTCTTCGAGACTTTCTTTCACTGCTTGACCAGTTAACTGTCTTCCATCTTGGAATTTAATTTTATCTTTTAAAGTCAATTCTAATGTACTATCTGATTTTTGTTTATAACTTTTAACTAATAGAGGTTTAACTTTCCCATCTTTAGACATTTTGAAAAGTGATTCTAAAGCACCTACTTTAACAGGAATATCAGTCTCATAAGGCGCAATTGACTTCGTCTTTAATGGGATATCGATGTTTAAGGTATCTTTATCAGTTTTTGAATGATTACCACAGCTTGCTAAAATAAAAGATACCATTACAATAAGAATTATAAACTTTTTCATAAAACAAGTCCTTTCTATAAATAAATGAACATAATATGTGATAGGAGAACGATATGTCTAACATTAAAAGTAACATTATCAACTACTGGAATAAGCGATCTCAATCTTTCGTACAACACAAAAAAGAAGAGCTTCACAGTGAACAGGCACAACTTTGGATTAACGAAATTGAACGCTATGTTCATCTAGATAGTATACAAACCATTTTAGATATTGGAACAAGAGCAGGGTTTTTAGCCATTTTATGCTCCAAACACGATTGTGATGTGACTGGAATTGATATTTCACCTGAAATGATTCGTCAAGCTCAGAACTTATCACAAGAATTAAACGTTCATATTCAATTCAAAGTGATGGATGCTGAAGATTTAAAATTTGCGGATGGCACCTTTGATCTTGTCATTGCTCGCAATGTGACTTGGTTAATGACAAATCCTTCCAAAGCTTATGAAGAGTGGTTAAGAGTATTGAAACCACACGGTCATCTTTTAAATTTTGATGCGGATTATGGAAAAGATAAGTTTACGCAAATATCAGATTTGTCGAATAGTCATGCGCATAACGATTTAGAGTTTTCAATGCTCAAAGAAAGTGAACATCTAAAAAATGCAATAGATATTAATCAGCACACTCGACCAACATATGACTGTCAGATTCTAGAAAAATGTAATGTATCTAAAATAGAAGTGGATCAAAGTGTATATCAAAGAGTGAATCGTCCACAAAGTCAATTCTATAACCCATCTCAGTTATTCGGTATACATGTTGTTAAGTAAAATAGCATAGTTTTAAATATTATTATTTTTAATTTTAGACATATTTGTTATTCGCTAACATATTGATTATATAACTTATAATGAAAAATTAAAAATTTTTGTCAGATTTAATGACGTAAATAATTTCGTGAGGACATTCCCTCATGTTTGGAATAAGGGGATTCCCTACTTTTTAAAATAATGTGAAAATAATCACAAATATTAGAAAAATTGTTATACAATGCAGTTGAAAGGATTGGTAATAGTGATAGGTAACATATTAGTCGCGCACGGAATGAGAAAAGGTGAACAAAACAGGGCATTAGAAGAATTTATTACTACACTCCTGAAAAATGAAGACTACCATTACGAGTTGGCCTTTCTAGAAAGTGATACTCAAAATTTAGAGATTACAATGGAAAAAATGATTGAAAAAGGAATTTCAAGATTTAGAATTGTTCCATTACTCATATTTAGAGCGATGCATTATATCGGTGACATTCCTGAAATTTTGAAAGAAATGAAGGTCAAACACCCTCACATAAAGAGTGAAATGAGTGAACCACTTGGTACACATCCTTATATGAAAGAACTTGTAGAAAAAAGAATTGCTGACGTAAAATTACAAGAAACATCAAATGCTGCAACGGTTATTATCGCACATGGTAACGGAAGTGGTCGATTTACGAAGGCACATGATGAACTTAAAGAATTTGTTAAAACAATTGATTCAAATCAACCAGTATACGCTAGAGCGTTATATGGTGTTTTAACATTTAGAAATGACTTAGACGAAATCTCGAAGAACTATGACGACCTGATTATTGTGCCTCTATTTTTATTTGATGGTCGCTTAGTTAATAAAGTCAAACGTCTTATTTCAGAAATGGACATTCATTGTGATTTGCATATCACGCCATCAATCAATTTTGATACGATTTTAAAATTGATTATTCGTGAGCGTTTGGAACAATTGAATGTTTAATGTTACTTGACTCACTACTTCCTTAGTTTAGACCTTATTACCAATCCTTTAGCAACAGATGGTAAAGTAATTTTTAATGTTAGAGGAGCATATATATGTCTAAACAAAAATTAGTAATGATTGGCAATGGTATGGCAGGAATCAGAACGATAGAAGAAATTATCAATCGTGATGCAAATCGATATGACATCACTGTCATTGGTAAAGAACCTTATCCTAACTATAACCGCATCATGTTATCTAATATTTTACAGAATAAGATGACTGTAGAAGAAACAATAATGAATAGTTATGATTGGTATGCTGAAAATCGTATTACTTTAATTAATGATGACCCGGTTGTAAAAGTGAATAGAGAAGCTCAAAGTGTTACGACGCAAAGTGGCAAAGAAGTTAATTATGATATTTGTATTTTTGCGACTGGTTCAAAAGCGTTCGTTTTACCTATTGAAGGTTCAGATTTACCTAGCGTGATTGGCTGGAGAACAATTGAAGATACTGAACGAATAATCGATATTGCCAACAAAAAGAAAAAAGCAATTGTAATTGGTGGGGGATTACTTGGTTTAGAATGTGCTAGAGGTTTACTTGATCAAGGCATGGAAGTCACAGTTTTACACCTTGCTGAATGGCTCATGGAAATGCAATTAGACCGTAAAGCTGCCGACATGCTTAAAGCAGATTTAGAAAAGCAAGGTATGCATTTTGAATTACAAGCGAACACTAAAAAGATTATAGGAAATGACGATGTTGAAGCTGTCCAACTCGCCGATGGTCGAGTCATCGAGACAGATTTAGTTGTGATGGCAGTAGGCATTAGACCTTATACAGAAGTTGCTAAAGATGCAGGATTAGACGTTGAGCGAGGTATTGTAGTTAATGATTACTTACAAACGTCTGACGCTCATATTTATGCTATAGGTGAATGTGCGCAACATAATGGTAAGGTATACGGGCTTGTAGCTCCTTTATATGAACAAGGTAAAGTACTAGCTGATTATTTAACTGATAATGAAACGAAGGGCTATAAAGGTTCTACAACGTTTACTTCATTAAAGGTTTCAGGTTGCGATTTATATAGTGCGGGTCAAATTGTGGAAAATGAAGAAGTACATGGCATTGAAATCTTTAATAGTATAGACAATATCTATAAGAAAGTTTATTTAAACAATGGACAAGTCGTAGGTGCGGTATTATATGGTGATACAGACGATGGTTCTCGTTTTTATAATATGATGAAAAAGCATGAATCATTAGAAGACTATACCCTTGTGTCATTATTACACAAAGGAAATGAAGCATCTGGTACGTCAGTTGCTGATATGGCTGATGATGAAACAGTATGTGGTTGTAATGGCGTGGACAAAGGAACGATTGTTAATGCAATTACTAAAGAAGGACTTACATCAGTAGATGAAGTAACGCAATCAACGAAAGCGGGTAATTCTTGTGGTAAATGTAAGAAACAAATAGGAGAAATACTTCAATACACTTTAGGAGATGACTTTGTTGCTGCGAAGCCTGCAGGTATTTGTAGTTGCACAGATTTAACTAGAGATCAGATTGTGACACAAATTAGAGCTAAAGGACTTAAAACATCCAAAGAAGTCAGACATGTTCTGAATTTCAAAGATAAAAATGGATGTCCAAAATGTCGTCCAGCCATTAATTACTATTTAAATATGGTATATCCATTCGAACATCAAGATGAGAAGGAATCACGCTTTGCGAATGAACGCTATCATGCCAATATTCAAAATGATGGAACATTTTCAGTGATACCTCAAATGAGAGGCGGCGTGACTGATGCTGATCAATTAATTAGACTCGGAGAAGTGGCTAAGAAATATAATGTCCCATTAGTTAAAGTTACTGGGTCACAACGTGTAGGCTTATATGGTTTGAAAAAAGAAGAACTACCTAAAGTATGGGAAGACTTAGGTATGCGTTCAGCTTCAGCTTACGGTAAAAAAACACGTTCAGTTAAAAGTTGTGTAGGTAAAGAGTTTTGTCGCTTTGGTACGCAATATACAACACGTTTAGGTATTAGACTTGAAAAAACATTTGAATATATTGATACACCTCATAAGTTTAAAATGGGCGTTTCAGGTTGCCCAAGAAGCTGCGTTGAGTCTGGTGTCAAAGACTTTGGTGTCATATCAGTTGAGAACGGCTTCCAAATCTATATTGGAGGTAACGGCGGTACTGATGTCACTGTGGGTCAATTGCTCACAACAGTTGAAACAGAAGATGAAGTCATCCAATTATGTGGTGCGCTCATGCAATATTATAGAGAAACAGGCATCTATGCAGAAAGAACAGCACCTTGGCTCAACCGTTTAGGCTTTGAAAATGTTAAAGAAGTTTTATTGGATAAAGATAGACAACAAGAGTTATTCAATCGAATTATGGAAGCTAAAAAAGCAATTGAAATGGAACCATGGCAAGCTATTGTAGAAGATAACAAAGCACAAAAAATCTTTGAAGTTGAGAAGGTGTAATAAATGAAAGCAATGGAAAAGGTAAAGGTCACTACTATAGACGCGTTAACGCCTCTTATTGGTAAAAAGGTTATCGTAAACGAAAAAGAAATCGGCATCTTCTTAACTGAAGATGGAAAGGTTCACGCTGTAAGTAATATATGTCCGCATAAACAAGGGCCATTGTCAGAAGGGACAGTAAGTGGAAAGTATGTGTATTGTCCGTTGCATGACCAAAAAATAGATTTGGATTCAGGAGAAGTTCAAGAGCCTGATACAGGATGTGTGAGCACATATCAAGTTGAAGTGATTGATGGAGATGTCTATCTATGTCTGTAGATTCAATGGGGAAGGTTTACCTGGTCGGAGCAGGCCCTGGAAATCCTAATTTACTAACCAAAAAAGCAGAAAAATTAATTAGAGCCGCTGATGTGATTCTCTATGATCGCTTAGTTAACCCATTGATTTTACAATATGCACCTCCACATACTGAAATGATTGATGTAGGCAAGAAACCTTATTTCAAACATATTCAACAAGACGAAATAAATATGAAAATGGTTCAAATGGCTAAAAAATATCATTGCGTTATCAGACTAAAAGGCGGCGATCCAGCAATATTTGGGCGAGTAACTGAAGAAATCACTACGCTTAAAGCGTATGGTATTGAACATGAGATTGTACCTGGAGTGACTTCAGCGAGTGCAGCAGTTGCATCATTAAATACTGGCTTAACAATGAGATCAATCGTACCAAGTGTCACTTTCTCAACAGGTCATTTTAAAGATTCGTCCAATCGAGAAACAGATATTCGTAATTTAATTAACGGTGGTACTTTGGCTATTTATATGGGAATTAAACGATTAGGTCATATTATTAAACAAATTACAGCTTACACAAACGAAGACTACCCTATAGCAATTGTATTTAACGCCACATGTTACAACCAACAGGTAGTGACAGGTTATTTAAGTACGATTGAAGAAACGTTAAGTCAAACGCATTTCGATGGACAACCAGGTATCTGCATTTTAGGTTCGTTAGTGAAATATATCGATCAATCCAATTTTAATATGGAGAAAATGGCTGAGGATGTAATGCCAACGTTATACCTTATTAAAGGTGATAAAGAACTGGCTTTAAGAAAAGCTGAAGAACTGTATGAAGAAGGGAAACAATGTTTATTAGATTATGATGAGCAATATCACCCATCACAACAAACCATTTATCAAAATTTAACCAATCAATATCATATTGAATATATTGAAGTTTAGAAGACGCTATCCTTCTTATTTTAATTTACTTTACTGATGAAATGAGACCATGAATTCAATTTCGAATTCATGGTCTTTTTTAGGGATTAAACATGTTTAATTAGGCATTTCCCTAATATCTAAACTTTGTGAAAAAATATACAATCTATTTGAACGTAATAACAATGATAGGAATGTGAAAGTAGCAAATGCATTTGATAGTAGGAGGATATTATTGATGGGAAAATTTGGATTAAATTTCTTTAAACCGACTGAAAAGTTTAATGGAAATTGGTCGGTTTTAGAACATAAGAGTAGAGAATGGGAGAAAATGTATCGCGAAAGATGGAGTCATGACAAAGTTGTTCGTACAACGCATGGCGTCAACTGTACAGGTTCATGTTCATGGAAAGTGTTTGTGAAAAATGGTGTTATTACGTGGGAAAATCAACAAACTGATTATCCGAGTTGCGGACCGGACATGCCTGAATTTGAACCTAGAGGATGTCCGAGAGGGGCTTCATTTTCATGGTATGAATATAGTCCGCTTAGAGTGAAATATCCATATATAAGAGGTAAATTATTGGATTTATGGACTGAAGCATTAGAGGAGAACAACGGTCATCGCATTGCTGCTTGGGCTTCGATCGTTGAAGATGAAGAGAAAGCTAAAATTTATAAGGAAGCTAGAGGTAAAGGTGGACATGTAAGAGCGAATTGGAAAGATGTCACCGATATTATTGCTGCTCAAATCCTTTACACAATTAAAAAAGATGGACCAGATCGAATCGCAGGCTTCACACCTATACCGGCAATGTCGATGATTAGTTATGCTTCAGGCGCTCGATTTATTAATTTATTAGGTGGAGAGATGCTTAGTTTCTATGATTGGTATGCGGACTTACCTCCTGCATCGCCACAAATTTGGGGAGAACAAACGGATGTACCAGAATCAAGTGACTGGTTTAATGCTGCTTACATTATTATGTGGGGCTCAAATGTACCGTTAACACGTACGCCTGATGCACATTTTATGACAGAAGTCAGATATAAAGGGACTAAAGTAATTTCAGTAGCACCTGATTATGCTGAGAATGTAAAGTTTGCTGACAATTGGTTGGCGCCTCATCCTGGTACTGATGCTGCTGTAGCTCAAGCGATGACGCATGTGATTTTACAAGAATTTTACGTTAATCAACCGAATAACATGTTTATAGATTACGCAAAACAATATACAGATATGCCTTTCATTATTATGTTGGACAAAGATGAAAAGGGTTATAAAGCTGGTAGATTCTTAAGAGAAAGCGACTTAGGAATTGAAAGTGAAAATAGTGAATGGAAACCAGTGATTAAAGATATGGTCAGCCAACAGTTTGTCGTACCAAATGGAACGATGGGACAACGTTGGGAAGAAGGTAAGAAATGGAACTTAAAATTAGAAACAGAAGATGGTACTCAAATTAATCCAGCCTTATCAATGACAGATGATGATTACGAATTACAGACAATTCAATTTCCTTATTTCGATAGTAATGGTGATGGCATATTTGAAAGACCTATACCGACTCAAACCATTCAATTAGCAAATGGTGAAGAAGTTTGTGTAACGACTGTTTATGATTTGATGACAAGTCAATATGGGATCCAACGCTTTAATCATGAATTAGAAGCACAATCATATGAAGACAGTACATCTAAATACACACCTGCGTGGCAAGAATCAATCACAGGCATCAAAAAAGAATTAGTCATTCAAGTAGCTAGAGAATTTGCTCAAAATGCTATCGATACGAATGGGCGTTCTATGATTATTATGGGTGCCGGTATTAATCATTGGTTTAATTCCGATACGATTTATCGTGCCATATTAAATTTAGTAATGTTGTGTGGTTGTCAAGGCGTAAATGGTGGCGGTTGGGCGCACTATGTAGGTCAAGAAAAGTGTCGTCCAATAGAAGGTTGGAACACAATTGCATTTGCTAAAGACTGGCAAGGGCCACCACGTTTGCAAAATGGTACAAGTTGGTTCTACTTTGCAACAGATCAATGGAAATATGAGGAATCAAATGTAGATCAATTTAAATCTCCACTAGCCAAAAATATTAAACATCAACATCCAGCTGACTATAATGTAACGGCTGCACGATTAGGATGGCTTCCATCCTATCCTCAATTCAATAAGAATAGTCTTTTATTCGGTGAGGAAGCGAAAGAAGCTGGAGACAATTCAAATGAAGCCATTCTGAAAAGAGCGATAGATTCGGTTAAAAACAAGGAAACACAATTCGCAGTTGAAGATCCTGACTTAAGAAAGAATCATCCTAAAACACTCTTTGTTTGGAGATCTAATTTAATATCTAGTTCAGCTAAAGGGCAAGAATATTTCATGAAACACTTATTAGGTACGCGGTCAGGTTTAATGGCAGAACCTAATGAAGACGATAAACCATCAGAAATTAAATGGAGAGAAGACACAGTCGGCAAATTAGACTTGTTGGTGTCATTAGATTTTAGAATGACTGCCACACCACTATATTCTGACATTGTTTTACCAGCAGCTACTTGGTATGAAAAACATGACCTATCTTCAACTGACATGCATCCATTCATCCATCCATTTAATCCAGCCATTGATCCATTATGGGAATCACGTTCAGATTGGGATATCTATAAGACTTTGAGTAAAGCTATTTCAGAGATGGCTAAAGATTATTTGCCAGGAACATTTAAAGATGTTGTAACAACGCCTTTAGCACATGATTCTAAACAAGAAATCGGTACAGCATATGGAGTAGTCAAAGATTGGTCTAAAGGAGAAGTGGAAGGTATACCAGGTAAAACAATGCCTAATTTCTCTATTGTAGAACGTGATTATACTCAAATTTACAATAAATATGTCACAGTTGGTCCTTTATTAGAAAAGGCCAAAGTCGGGGCACATGGTGTAAGTTTTAGTGTTTCTGAACAATACGAAGAATTAAAAAGTATGGTAGGAACTTGGAATGCTGATAACGACAATTCAATACGACATGGTAAACCACGTATTGATACAGCTAGAAAGGTAGCTGATGTGATTTTAAATATTTCTTCGGCTACAAATGGACAGTTATCTCAAAAATCTTATGAAGATTTAGAGAATCAAACTGGTATGAAATTAAAAGATATTTCAGAAGCACGTGCGTCTGAAAAGATATCGTTTTTAAATATTACATCACAACCTAGAGAAGTTATTCCTACGGCAGTCTTCCCAGGTTCAAATAAAAATGGACGACGTTATTCACCTTTTACAACAAATATTGAAAGACTTGTACCTTTTAGAACCTTAACTGGTAGACAAAGTTATTATTTAGACCATGAAATATTCCAACAATTTGGCGAAAGCCTACCTATTTATAAACCAACTTTACCACCTATGGTATTTGGTACACGTGATAAGAAGGTTAAAGGTGGACAAGACGCCTTAGTGCTTAGATATTTAACGCCTCATGGCAAATGGAATATCCACTCAACATATCAAGATAATGAACGTATGCTTACTTTATTTAGAGGTGGGCCTGTCGTTTGGATTTCTAATGAAGACGCAGAAGCGCATGATATAAAAGATAATGATTGGTTAGAAGTCTATAACCGCAATGGTGTGGTTACTGCTAGAGCAGTTACATCACATCGTATGCCAAGAGGCACAATGTTTATGTATCATGCTCAAGATAAACACATTGAAACACCAGGATCAGAAATTACTGATACACGAGGTGGTTCACATAATGCACCAACAAGAATTCACTTAAAACCAACGCAACTGGTTGGAGGATATGCTCAAATAAGCTATCACTTTAATTATTATGGACCAATCGGAAATCAAAGGGATGTTTATGTGGCGGTAAGAAAGATGAAAGAGGTGAATTGGCTTGAAGATTAAAGCTCAAATAGCGATGGTCTTAAATTTAGATAAATGTATTGGTTGTCATACGTGTAGTGTTACATGTAAGAATACATGGACAAATAGACCTGGTGCGGAATATATGTGGTTCAATAATGTAGAAACTAAGCCAGGTGTGGGATATCCAAAACGCTGGGAAGATCAAAGTCATTATAAAGGTGGCTGGATTCTAAATAAAAAAGGGAAACTCGAATTAAAGTCTGGTAATAGATGGTCAAAAATTGCATTAGGAAAGATCTTTTACAATCCTGATATGCCACTTATCAAAGATTATTATGAACCTTGGACATATAACTATGAACATTTGACAACTGCAAAAGAAGGTAAGCACTCACCAGTCGCTAAGGCGCATTCACTGATTTCTGGCGATAAATTAGATTTAGAATGGGGACCAAACTGGGAGGATGACTTAGCAGGGGCTCATGTCACAGGTCCAAAGGATCCAAATATTCAACAAATTGAAGAAGATATTAAGTTCCAGTTTGATGAGACATTTATGATGTATCTGCCGAGATTATGTGAACACTGTCTTAATCCAAGTTGTGTTGCATCATGTCCTTCAGGCGCTATGTATAAAAGGGATGAAGATGGTATCGTATTAGTCGATCAAGACGCGTGTCGAGGCTGGCGTTATTGTATGACTGGTTGCCCTTATAAAAAAGTTTACTTCAACTGGAAAACGAATAAAGCTGAAAAATGTACATTTTGTTTCCCTAGAATAGAAGCAGGTATGCCAACAGTTTGTTCAGAAACGTGTACAGGTAGAATGAGATATTTAGGCGTTCTATTATATGATGCCGATCGCGTTCAAGAAGCGGCCTCTGCAGTGGATCAAAAAGATTTATATGAAAAACAACTAGATTTATTCTTAGATCCATTTGATGAAGAAGTGATTGCTGAGGCTGAGCGACAAGGATTAAGTCATGAATGGATTAATGCAGCTCAAAATTCTCCAGTATATAAACTCGCTGTAGAATATAAGATGGCATTTCCATTACACCCAGAATTTAGAACAATGCCTATGGTTTGGTACTGCCCACCTTTAAGTCCGATTATGAGTTATTTCGAAGGTCAAAACGCAGGACAAAATCCAGATATGATTTTTCCTGCAATCGAAGAAATGCGCTTACCTATAGAATATTTAGCAAATCTATTAACTGCAGGGGATACGGCACCTGTCAAACAAGGCTTACAAAAAATGGCTATGATGAGAAGTTATATGAGAGCCAAAGTGACTCAACAACCGTTTGATTATTCTAAACTTGAATGTTTAGGTTTAACAGAAAGTCAATTAAACGATATGTATCGATTATTGGGAATCGCTAAGTATGAAGATCGATTTGTTGTTCCGTCATCACATAAAGAAACGTATTTGGACACTTATAAAGCTCAAGGAAGTCAAGGGTATGGTGGAGAATACTTTGGCGCTAATTGTGAAGGTTGTGGCGTTGCAGTAGGTTCTGGTAAAACAGGACAAGAGATTTATAATGATAATTTCTATGGAGGGATTTTCCGTGATTAATCTACAGAAATTACATCGTTTTCAAGAAAGCTTAGGTTATCTAGGACAACAAATTAATTTTCCGGAGAAGCTAACCTTTCATCCAACAACATTCGAAGAAACCATTACACAGTCGCACCCAGGTTATGAAGAATTAAGTCATTATCGAAATATAATGATGCAATATTCTTTATCTGAAATCAAAGCTATCTATACGGATACGTTTGATTTTAGTAAAAATTATCCTTTATACATGACATATAATAAATTTGATACTCAGAAAGAACGCGGACAAATGTTAGCTAAGTTGAAAGTATTGTATGAAATGTTTGGACTTAAAATGGTAGATAACGAGTTGTCAGATTACCTACCATTGATGCTTCAATTCTTACAAATTGCCGATTGGGAGAATGATGACCGAGCACAGGAAAACTTGCAATTAATTATTATGATTATTGAAGATGGGACTTACGAAATGGCTAATGAACTTGCTAAAAATAATAACCCTTATGCGTATGTAATTAAAGCTTTAAGAAAAACTTTAAAAGCGTGTATCGAGTCGCCTAGAGAGGTGGAAAGCCATGCTTAATCAATTTATTTGGATTATCTATCCGTATTTGTGTTTAACTATTTTCATTATTGGACATTTAGCACGCTATAAATATGATCAATTTTCTTGGACGGCGAAATCCAGCGAATTAATTGAAAAGAAACAATTAAAATGGGGAAGTTTATTGTTTCATTTAGGTGTTATTCCAGTATTCTTTGGGCATGTGGTAGGTTTATTGGTACCTGCAAATTGGCTTGAAGCGGTTGGAGTTAATAATCATATTTATCATATTGGTGCGGTATATATAGGAAGTATTTTTGGTATAATAACATTATTAGGTATGATGTTACTTACGTTAAGAAGACTTACAATCAAAAATGTAAGACGTTTAAGTTCTTTTTCAGACATATTCGTTAATATTCTTCTGTGTATCATATTGATAATGGGTTGCTATTCAACTATTTTTACGAATGCAGTCCAACCTGATTTTGACTATCGCCAAACCATAGCCATTTGGTTTAGACATTTATTTATGTTTTCACCTAATGCTGACCTTATGTTAAATGTACCGTTATCTTTTAAAGTTCATATCTTATTAGGATTCACAATATTTGCATTATGGCCATTTACGAGATTGGTTCATGTGTGGAGTGTCCCGCTTTCATATATGAATAGAAGATATATTATTTACCGGAAAAATAAAGTTTAATGAAGAGGGGATGGGTAAGTTGAAACCAGAATCTTTATTACACAACAAAAGTCTACAAGATAATTTAGATCGATTGAGAAAGAACGAAGGTTATGATTTTGGCGCAATTGCAATGTATGAACATTATCATAGATCTTCTCCTATTAAATGGAAATATGTCTCAGGTAATACGAATGAACGGTACAAACTTATCATTTTAAGAAAGGGCAGAGGCTTAGCTGGTACTGTTATGAAGACAGGGAAACGTATGGTTATTGCAGATGTAGATATGGCATTAACTCAAGCCGAGAAAATAAAGTTCCCCATCATCTTGAATGAAGCACTAACAGCAGTAGTGGCAGTACCATTATGGCTTGATGAACAAATGTACGGCGTATTATTGTTAGGTCAACGAAATCATCAACCTCTTCCACAGACATTAGAACAACTTGATATACAAAGCCAAATTGGATTTTTTACAGAAATGAATTAGGTGATAACCATGCAAAGTAAACTAGAAGGCAGTATTGAAGCACTATTGCATAAGTACTACGATGCGACGACTGAAAAGATTGTCTTTGTGAATCATCTCGGTAAAATTATAGCGATGAATGACGCCGCTAGCGATATTTTATCTGAAGAAGATAATTATAATGCGATGACTCATGCAATTTGCAA
The DNA here is from genome assembly GCF_001839105.1 of Staphylococcus sp. HMSC62A08. Lineage (NCBI taxonomy): Bacteria > Bacillati > Bacillota > Bacilli > Caryophanales > Staphylococcaceae > Staphylococcus > Staphylococcus sp. HMSC62A08. The sequence continues at coordinate 343,088 of NZ_KV840027.1, forward strand.
TCGTTGTGAAGGATATTCTAATGAATATGATATTCAATCTTGTGAGAATTGTTTTTTAGAAGAAAATCAACTACAGAAATCAAATTTCCAAGTATTTATGAAGACGAAAGATAATAAAGTAGAACCTTTTACGGCTACGTATCAAACGATTGATTCAGACAGAGGGATTAGTGCGTTTACTTTACAAAATGTGTCTCCTCAAATTGAGAGACAAGAAAAAATGTATCAACAAAAGATGTTGCATAAATCGATTCAAGCACAAGAAAATGAACGCAAAAGAATTTCTCGTGAACTTCATGATAGTGTGATTCAAGAAATGTTAAATATTGATGTTGAACTGCGACTTTTAAAATATAAATATCAAGATGAAAATTTAGTAGACAGTGCGCAGCATATTGAGGGTTTAGTATCGCAACTCATTGATGACATTAGAAATCTATCAGTCGAATTGAGACCCTCCTCATTGGATGATTTAGGTATTGAGGCTGCCTTTAATTCTTATTTCAAACAGTTTGAAGAGAATTATGGTATTCAAATTAATTATCAATCTAATATCAAAGGTATGCGTTTTGATAATGAGGTTGAAACGGTGGTATATCGTGTGATTCAAGAAGCTGTATTAAATTCATTAAAATATGCTGAAGTAAACGAAATAGAAGTGAATATTAATAAAAGTGACAATAGATTACTAGCTGAAGTTGTAGATCGTGGAAAGGGTTTCAATATTGAGGATAAGCCTAAAGGATCAGGGTTGGGCTTTTACGGCATGAAAGAACGTGCTGAATTAGTTAATGGAAATATTAACATTGAATCTCATATTAACAAGGGAACCATCGTAACGTTAGATATACCTATATAAAAATCTTGGGGGAATTAATGTGAAGATTGTTATAGCAGATGACCATGCTGTAGTAAGGACTGGATTCTCAATGATATTAAACTATCAAGAAGATATGGAAGTTGTAGCAACTGCAGCAGATGGTGTGGAAGCATATCAAAAGGTCTTAGAGTATAGACCCGATGTTTTAATATTAGATTTAAGTATGCCACCTGGCGAATCAGGTTTAGTCGCTACAAGCAAAATTTCTGAAAGCTTCCCAGAGACAAAAATTTTAATTTTAACAATGTATGATGATGAAGAATATTTGTTTCATGTACTGAAAAGTGGTGCGAAAGGTTATATTTTGAAAAATGCGCCTGATGAACAGTTAATATTGGCTGTGAGAACGGTATATAGAGGGGAAACATATATTGATATGAAATTAACCACTTCTTTAGTTAATGAATTTATTAATCAATCTAACCAAGAAGAAGTTAATTATTCATCAGACCCATTTAAAGTTTTGTCTAAACGAGAACTTGAAATCTTGCCTTTAATTGCCAAAGGATACGGTAATAAAGAAATCGCTGAAAAGTTATTTGTGTCTGTAAAGACGGTCGAAGCACACAAAACGCATATAATGAATAAATTAAATCTTAAAAGTAAACCAGAACTTGTTGAATATGCGTTGAAAAAGAAATTGCTTGAGTTTTAAATGAATAGAACGCTCACTTTTAAGAATATAACAAACCAAAAATAGCTATGAGAAATCGATAACGGTTTTTCATAGCTATTTGTATTTAAAGGCTGAGTCGCGACTTTCAAGAGAGGAAACTCATCTCTACGTTCAGCACATTAATAACTCAATTTATTATAGGGAAAAAGAAGCTCTAAATCAGGGGAAATCCTTATGTTCATTTTTTCACAATCATCTTAAAATTAAATTGTAATTAGTACTGTGTCTATATCACTTATTCGCTTTTAACGACTTTTAATTTTGACCTCTTATCAGATGATAGTCGCGGTACTAATATTTGTTTACTATAAATTTTATGAAGGTGAAAACAACATGAAAAAAGGAGTTTATCAGCTTACATTACAAACGCTAAGTTTAATAGTTGGATTTATGGCATGGAGTATTATTTCTCCATTGATGCCGTTTATAACTCAAGATATTCAAATTTCGGCTAGCCAAGTATCTGTGATTTTAGCTATTCCGGTCATTTTAGGATCAGTTTTGCGTGTACCATTTGGTTATCTTACAAATATAATTGGTGCTAAATGGGTATTTTTTAGCAGTTTTATTATTTTGCTATTTCCTATATTCTTTTTGGGACAAGCACAAAGCACGACAATGCTTATGGTATGTGGCTTCTTCTTAGGAGTAGGGGGCGCAATCTTCTCAGTAGGTGTAACGGCTTTACCAAAATATTTCTCTAAAGATAAAGTAGGACTAGCTAACGGTATATACGGAATGGGAAATATAGGAACAGCGATCTCATCTTTTTGTGCACCTGTTCTTGCTGGTTTAATAGGTTGGCAAAGTACAGTAAGAAGTTACTTAATTATTATCGGTCTATTTGCAGTATTAATGTTCTTATTGGGAGATAATAAAGAAACGAAAGTTAAAGTACCTTTAATGTCACAAATGAAAGTGTTATCGAAAAATTATAAATTATATTATTTAAGTTTGTGGTATTTTATTACGTTTGGTGCTTTTGTTGCATTTGGTCTATTTTTACCGAATTATTTAGTTCATCATTTTGAAATTGATAAAGTAGATGCGGGTATTCGTTCAGGAGTATTTATTGCACTTGCAACATTCTTAAGACCACTTGGTGGAGTGTTAGGGGATAAATTTAATGCAGTAAAAATGCTTATCATAGACTTTATGTTCCTGATTATAGGAGGCATGATTTTAAGTTTATTTGATGGTATGATTCACTTCACAATTGGTTGCTTAGCGATAAGTATTTGTGCGGGTATTGGTAATGGTCTTGTCTTTAAATTAGTTCCATCATATTTCTTAAAAGAAGCTGGCTCAGCTAATGGTATCGTGTCAATGATGGGAGGACTAGGTGGTTTCTTCCCACCTTTAGTCATCACGTTTGTGACTGGTTTAACAGGATCTAGTCATCTTGCCTTTGGATTACTTGTGTTATTCGCATTGATTGCGTTAATGACAATGATTCATTTATATAAAAAGGAAAACATCTCTAACATTTCAACGATATACGACAAATAGCTAATATATGACAAATTAATTTTACTATTTGTTTAAAATACGATTGCTTAAGCATATACATTATAACCCTCAATTCTAGATAGAGTTGAGGGTTAAATTTTATTTATTGAATTGCAATCGTTGTCGCTTTCTCGTCTTCATCGATGAC
>NZ_KV840027.1:346400-371124 GCF_001839105.1 Staphylococcus sp. HMSC62A08
TTAGGCAATGTAACGTATAAAACGCCCTCTGCATGGTTAGCAGTAATCGCTTCTTTATTAATGTCATCGAACTTAAAATGTCTTTCTAATTCACCAGTTGAACGTTCGTTTAACTGTATTTTTTGGCTTTCATTTTTAAGCTTTTTATTGGCTTTAATCAATAATATATTTTGTTCAAATTTGAGTGAAATATCTTCCTTACTTACGCCAGGTAATTCTGCCTCTACGATATATGCCTCGTCTGTGTCATAAATATTTGTAGGGAAGGCGCTTGATGAAAATTGATTATAGACTTGTTTGCCTATGTCTTTAAACAATTCGCTAGGATCATTTTTGAAAAAATTATTATTAAAGAACTCATTACTATTCATTATATGCCACTCCTAAAAAAGTGTTAGATAATCAATTGATGATAGGACACCTAAATTTCAACTTCATTATATAAATTGAGTTGAAATAGGTAAAGCAAGAACACTTTTAAAAAAGAGGTATTTATATAAGTTTAGTAGGGATTATGAGTAAAAAAATATTTGGTTCGTACGAGAGAATAAGACAAAAGCTTACTATACATACTGTTGTTATTAAGTTGTGCCGTTTATGCCGAAGTTGAATGTGTCAAAGATTTTCAAAAAGTCTACTTTTGTCTCTTCTCTGCTAGTATTACTTTTCTAGATTTTTATCAAAATTTTTTAGAAACAAAATTTTGTAAGTTCGCAATTAATTCTTTAGCTTCATCTTGATTGATATTAAATTCACTATAAACTTTCATCGAGATATCTGATAAAGTCTTTTTTATTTCTTTACCTCGTTCTGTTAGTGAAATTTGGAGATTACGTTCATCCTTCTCTTCACGGCTTCGAACGACATAGTTTTTCTTTTCAAGCTTTTTCAGTAAGGGGGTCAGTGTTCCCGAGTCTAGAAATACTCGTTCCCCAAGTTTTTTAATATTAAGTTTCTCATCATCTTCGATCGCCATTAGTACTATGTAACCTGTGTAGGTAAGTTCATACTCTTTAAGGTAATTCGTGTACTTCTTAATGATTTCTTTGGACGAAACATAAAATAAAAAACATAATTGTTTACTTAAATAACTATTCTCTACATACATTAAATCACTCCTTGTTAAAGTAACAATATTATGAAGTGTATGACTTGTCAAGTGCTGATTTCATCACTATAATCAAATTGTTTTAAATTAAATTTAGGGTGCAATTGAATCAAATTTATTTGATTGTAAAACTCAAACGAATATAGAAAAAGGGGAATTGAGATATGAGAAGAATAAATGATTTTAATGAAATACTTAATGAAAGAAAATCGGTAAAGGTATTTGACAGTGACTATAAAATTCCACATGAAGAAATGGATGAAATCATAACTAAAGCTACAAAGGCACCTTCTTCAGTTAATATGCAACCATGGAGAATTGTCGTTGTTGATAGTGATGAAGGTAAAGCTAAACTTAAAGATGCATTTGGATTTAATTCAAGACAACTGACGACATCATCAGCAATGATTATTATATTTGGTGATTTGCAAAATTATGAAAAAGCGGAACAAATTTATAGTGATGCTGTAGACCAACAACACATGACTGAAGAAATCAAAACGCAAATGTTAGAATGGATTCTTCCTTATTACAAAGGACTTTCAAAAGAAGGTATGAAAGATATTGTAAATATCGATAGTAGTTTAATGGCAATGCAATTCATGCTCACAGCTAAAGCTTATGGATATGATACAAATCCAATTGGTGGTTTTGATAAAGAAAATATTGCTGAAATTATCGGTTACGACTCAGAAAGATATATACCTGTGTTAGCAATTGCTATTGGTAAAAAAGCTCAAGAAGCACATAGCTCTGTTAGATTACCTGTTCATGAAATTAGAGAATATTTATAATATGAGTTTGCTATTGATGAAGTAAGATGAGAACATTTTGTTACAATATGAATGAATCTCTTTAACAACAATCATAATTAGTTCATACTTAACAAGATAAGTATAAAAGGAGTTTCTATCATGAGTAGAAAACAGGTTATTTTTAGAATTATAATTATATTAATCATTTCTCTTATTTTAGCTGTTGTATTTTTCTTTGGGCTAAAAACTTATCAAGGTCATAAAAATATTGAACTTATGGATAGCTATATTAAAGAACACCATCTTCAAGATAAAATCAAAAAACAAGAGACTTTATATAGTGCGAAAAAAGGAATGTATTATAAACAAATTGTTTATAAAGACGAACCCAATGTGACTTATGTACTTCAACCGATAAGTACGAATAAAGGTATTTTCTCTGAAGGTTTTGATAGTGAAACTAAGAAAAGTATCAAAAAAGCTAAACACAGTGATTTCGATAAAAATTATAAACCATCTAAATAAGTAGATTTTATGACACACGATTTCAAATAAACGTTGGAATCGTGTGTTTTTTACAATATTTATTGTTTTTTCATGCGGAACCTTAAAAGTTTTATTCATTATCCAAGTTAAAATTTATGTAGATATTTTAATTTTATCTGATATAATTAGGTGATGTCAGATGAAGGGGAGTTTGCATTATGGCTCTATTCAAGAGAAAAATAAGTTTACCAACGCAAGTTATTATTGCATTGGTACTAGGTGTCATCGCGGGGCTTTTATTATTTGGACAAGATAATGTAGCAAATTACATTAAGCCATTTGGTGACATTTTCTTAAATTTAATTAAAATGATTATTATCCCGATTGTATTCTGTGCATTAGCCTTATCTATTTCGAATTTAGGGGATTCAAAAAAGGTAGGAAGCTATGGATGGAAGACAATCCTTTACTTTGAAATTATAACAACAGTCGCTATAGGGTTAGGGATTATCATAGGTAACTTGTTCAAACCAGGTTCAGGTTTAGATCCTGATAAATTACCTAAAGGCGATATTTCTAAATATCAATCTTCAGCACAATCAGCTGAACAAGCTACAACATACGGTAATCATTTAATTGATACTATCGTAAATATTGTGCCTACTAATTTATTTGAATCTTTAGCAAAAGGTGATTTATTACCAATCATCTTCTTCGCTGTTTTCTTCGGCTTAGGGTTAGCTGCTATTGGTGAAAAGGCAGAACCTGTTAAAGGTTTCTTAAATGGTACATTAGAAGCAGTATTTTGGATGATTAATAAAATTTTAAAACTCGCTCCTATTGGAGTATTTGCATTTATATGTACTACTGTTATGACATTTGGCGCATCAGCTTTAATTCCGTTATTAAAATTATTAGTTGTTGTTGTTTTTGCAATGATCTTCTTTGTGGTAGTTGTATTAGGCATCGTTGCAAGAATGGTTGGAGTAAGTATCTTCTCAATCATGAAGATTTTAAAAAGCGAGTTGTTGCTTGCATTTTCAACTTCAAGTTCAGAAGCAGTACTACCAGTTATTATGAAGAAAATGGAAAAATTTGGTGCACCAAAAGATGTGACATCATTTGTTATTCCGATTGGTTATTCATTTAACTTAGACGGTTCAGCATTATATCAATCTATCGCAGCATTATTTGTGGCTCAAATGTTTGATATTCATTTATCATTAACACAACAAATCGTGTTGATGGCTACTTTAATGATCGCTTCAAAAGGTATGGCTGGCGTGCCTGGGGTATCTATTGTAGTTTTATTAACAACACTAGGTTCTATGCATTTACCAGCACAAGGTCTTGCATTAATTATCGGAATTGACCGTTTATTAGACATGGTTCGTACATGTGTTAACGTGATGGGTAACGCATTATCAACTATTGTTATTTCTAAATGGGAAAATGTTTACGATAAAGAAAAAGGCCAAGAGTACCTTAAAACACTATAAAAATTTATATCTGACATTTTTAGCGAATCTTAAAACTTTAGTTTTTAGATTCGCTTATGCATTTGTCCAAAGACAAATGTATACATAAGGAAACTTTAGTTTTTAGATTTCCTAAAAAAAGACCTTGAAATGAAACAGATTCTTTCATTTCAAGGTCTTTTTTATCATATAGGTATGGCCGTATTACATGCCGTGGTGCATACCTTTCATATCATGTATTTTAGACATTAATCCATGTGGAACATCATCATGATCTACTTTTTTAACTTTAGTAATTTTACCTGATTTTTCATCTTTGAAAATCATGACAAAATCTTCTTTTTTCACTGAAACGTTAGCATTTGATGGTAACTTAACATTTTTCTCTATTTTTTCATCTTTTTCGCTAATCATTTTGTCTATTGTAGTACTATTTTTCATAATACCGTAATACGTATCTTTTTTACCTCCAGTCATCATCATAATGACAAGTACAATACATACAATCAACATGATTGCGATAAGTCCGAAACCTAAGGCTTTCTTATTTTTCATAGCTGTATAAAACTCCTTTATCTATATTACTTCATTTATACAAAACTTCTAATCACTTTGCAATTGTATTTAAAACATTTTTAAAATTAAAAACGTTAAAAATTCATAGAATGATAACATTTTGATAATCAAAAAGCCCTCTGCCATCAATTTCATGACAAAGGGTTCGAATAAACAGTTAAACTTCTATTGTAATAGGTGTATCTAAATCATCATCATTCATTAACTTAATTGATTTAGGTTGTACTTTTAATACACATAATTCCGGATCTTGTTTTGAATCGAAGAACGTCTTATCTTGAGTTTCCCATAACCAATCAATCACTTTTTGATCTTTAACAACCTCAATTTGAGCATCAATTTCTACAAAACTATTATTCGTAGTCTCGTTATAACCTAATAAGATATAGGCATAAGGGTTATCTTCAATTTCTTCCACTTTTACTGAATTAATGTTTGTTTTAGTATATAAAGTTAAATCATCATTGTAAAAAACCATATATCTACTATTAGGTTTATTATTATATGCAGTTGATAATACACCGACTTTTGAATTGTCTAATACTTTTTCTATTGCTTGAGTTGCTTGTTGTTTATCCACACTCATCATCTCCTTATTCATTCATATATCCAATCGGAGACGATATTAAACCAAAGCTTTATTGACTTTTATAACGGTTTAATGCAGATATATTTCACCTCATCATGTTTCAGTGTAAGTTGAAATGGTTTGTGATTTTCCTCTTGGACAGCCAATTCTGTTTTAGGATGATTACATTTATCTAATTCTTCAAGAATACTTCGTTCAATGTATAATAACTCTTTACTTTTTGGTAGTAAGTTCTGAATTGAACCATGTTCATTGTTTAAAGTATTAATAATGATGAGAGAATTTACATTTAATTGATTTTTGAAAATGAATTTCTGCTTACTATCAGATAAGTAACGGTCATTAATTTTATTAAATAATAGAAAATGATAATTTCCGCCTTTACGACTCATCAAATAGTTGTTTCCAACTTCCAATGGTTCATCTACAAATGAAGCAACCATTTTGTAGATATGCATTAAAGGTAGCGGGCTACCATAGCTATTGAATAAAGAAATATATTGTGAATCGTCATCAATAAGTTGATAGCTAATTCCACCACCGTATCTCATTAAAGCGATTAAATGACATACTAAATCTGATAATTGCAGAGGGTTAGCGCCATTATTCGTATATTTAAAGCATTTTAATGATAGATTGTTATAGACAAATCTTGTGGAAGAGATTCCAGAATCTAACATAAACTGTTTATAATTTTCAAAATGTGTAGATGAGTGATGATATGTTTTGCGTTTATTTAATAATAAATTTTTAGTTTCAAGATTTTCGATATCAATAAAATAATAGTCGAAATTTAAACGTTTCATGATGTCGTAGGTATGATCAATCGACGCAGATTCACGAAGTAGGCCTTCCACAGTCATGCCATATCGGATTTCCCTATTTTTATTTTTAATTTTCAAATGACATAGATGAATTTCATTGACTGACATGCTCTCTGAATCGAAGACAAGCATGAGTTTAACTAACTTTTTATTAGTTTTGTAATCTTGGTTACTTTGTAAAAATGACAATATCACTTGATTAATAGCTTCAAATTGTTGTGTAGTTTTTATTTTCATGGCTAGGCCGATATCTTTTTCGAATAACTTTTCAAAGCAATGGTTTAATAAATTGAAATTGATATGACTCACGACAATGTCACTAATGTCTTGAATGAATACGACGGGTTGAGGTAAGTATGAAAAATCGATGTCATAATACTCATTGAATACGAACTGAAATAACTCATTAAAGTTTTCGAAACGAATAAACGCTTTAGAACTTTTGGTGCGATCTTTAGGATTAAACTGGTCAATATCTTTTTCAGTAATTTCAGTAGCGAGTTGGTCATTAAATTCAAATTGGTTAATTAAATCTTTAAATTCTGAGTAACTTTCATTACTAAATTGAATCGTAGGGTTTAATTCAATTTTAGAAATATAAGATCGGAATTGCTTAGGACTAAATCCTAAATAATTTTTAAATTGGTTTGTAAAATTTGTGTGACTGCTAAAGCCAGAATGTTCAGATATCGCATTGATAGAGTCATCAGTAGATAATAGTAATTTAATCGCATGTATCACTTTTAAACTTGTGAAGTAGTCTTTAAAGTTCATATTTAAATATCTTACGAATAAGTTTGAACAATATGATTCTGAAATATTGCAGTGCTGTGCCACTTGACGTAGTGATAACATTTCTGAAACTTTGGTATGGATATAAGTTAAACCTTCGACAAATATAGGATGGTTGATAGCAACTTTAGGAATATATTTTCCTTTGTACCTAATTACTGACTCTTTATATAAAGTTTGTATAATTTTTGAGATTGCTTGATTATCTTGTTCCTCATTATTCATAAATCGATGGATAGATTGTAGAATAATATTTTTAACGAAACCACTTGATTGCAATAAATGTCTGTCAAAGTAACATTTAAAGAATTGATTATCTTCATTATAAAAATAAAAAACAGGTATAGAGAGCGTAACTAAATTCGAGGATTGATTAACGTAATAAATATCTGTTTGATTAATAATAGCGATATGGTTGTCTAAATCCTTCGTTTCTCCATTGATTGTAATCTTAAGATCATTTGTTAATGAAAACATGAGAATGATTCGATTAATATTGCGAGTAGGGGGCGAATGATGATGTTTATATATATTTAAAAGACAAGTCATGATTTAGAAATAGGCTCCTTATTGAATATTAAATGTTATTATAATGTATTCTTGTTGAAATAGTAATAGTGAAAAATAAAATTTTTTATTCGTGATGTTAAGCAACCTATTCAAAACTATAAGTAGTGTACAATACAAATAATTATTTAGGAATATAGAGTTCTTATTTTGGAAATTTTAGATAGAGTGCAAATGAATTTTTTGGTACATAATAAATATAGATTTCGACACAATGTAAATTCAAAAAAGAAGTTGATGTAAAGTCTTAGACGATTTACGATTAATTTTAAATTGAATTAATTTTTGGAGAGAAATCACAGCAATTAAATGTACGATGTTTGTTTATTACATCTAGAATCGACAACAGAAAAAAAGAAACATCAAAAACAACACATATTTTTCTACCTTTAATTGTTTAACTATCCCAATAGAATAAACAACAAGAAGAATTCAGTTATACTTAATAATTTTCTCGAAACTTATTCATCAATCATCTTAGAAATAGGCATCTAGAAAGTAATGGCACCATGGAATAAGAAAATGTTCAAACAACTAAGAATCAATTACATCATGAGACGAACATTCTTTCTTTAACAACCAGAATCAACATCAAGACAAACTAATGTAAAGACAAATTATTAAAATGTATAAAACAACTTTAATTAAACAACTAGAATCTACATCTATGAACATTTAAAGTATAATCGATCAACAACAATTGTTTTAGTAGCAACAATTAGAAAATTTTTAGTTAAATTACTCTCCCCCGAAGTACGATTAATTTAAAAGAAAAACAATTCTTGTGGTGCCATGATAAGTTTTATAACTTATTAAATATCAGCTTAATGTTTTAGTTATTAGAACCCATTAACAATAAGACGAGTCAGTACATCAAAGTTATTATCATCAAGTCTTATATCAAAAATATGGGGCACATCTTAGAAATCCAAATCTTTTTTCAGAATCAAATAGCACGTACATAATTGCAGTAAAGGCTAGGGTATAATTATATCCTGGCCTTATTTTAATTGTTTCAATACAGTACTATTTTGAAGATAACGCACTTCATATTTGTCTGCGAGTTCTTTCAAATAATTAAGGAGTGTTAATTGATTGAGCTGATTATCATTAAATTTATTTTTTAATAATAATGCTTTGTGTTGTTCTTCATCTGTTGCTACTTTTTTGAAATATCCCCACATATGATCATAGGCATTAATAATAGAGCCTTTAGTTGGTGTGATTGCTAATGCATTTGCAATTTCATTTTGGACCTCTTTTAGGGAGGGGTCACCTTTTAACATATCTCTAATATTGTCATATGCATGTTGATGATGTAATAAAACATGATATTTTTCTTCACTCCATAGTTTCTCAATTTTTCCTCGTTCTTTCATGATTCACTCACCTCAATTCATATATTTAACAATACCCTTACACATGATTTTAAAATTACGTGAATACTGAAAACCATTAAATGCGTATTATGGGTATGTAGTCAGATATATTAGAACCTTTGATTTCAGACACTTTAGCATGTTGTTTGTTAATAGAGTTAGACAATATAAAAATGCCTCAGAAAGATTGTAACTTACAGTCTTTTTGAGGCATTCGTGTTTTAAATGATTCATATATTTAATCTATAATTTCTGTTTGCGCCATAAGAAAATACTTACAATTGCAACAAGTATAAGAGAAATACCTACTACAATAACCCATGAAGCATAACTATGCGCATCGATTGGCAATGGTACGTTCATACCAAAGAAACTAAACACTAATGTTGGGAGTGTGAGAAGTACTGTGAACAACGTTAATGTCTTCATTATCGTATTCATATCATTAGAGAGTAATGAAGCATACGAGGTTGTGATACTCTCAAGGATACGTTGATGTAACTCGGTTGTTTCAATCGCTTGATTGTTCTCGATTACTAAATCTTCTAGTAATTCTTCGTCTTCTTCAAAACGCTTAATTGCAGGTAATCGGAATAACTTTTTAATAATGGTATCATTACCTTTTAAAGCTGCTAAGAAGTAAACTAAACTTTTTTCAACTTCCATTAATTTAAATAGTTGTTTATTTGTAATATTATTTTTCAAATCTTTTTCAATACGGATTCTCGATTTATTGAGTAAACGTAAATTCCTATTATAGTGATTCGCAATCGTTAATAAAATTTCGAGTGCAAAGCGACTATGAAAATTTAAATGAATGTCATCTTGTCGTGCGAAATTCTCTAGGAATTCATTTTCAGCGTCACAAACAGTCATAATCATACCATTACCAATAATGATACCAAGAGGGATTGTGACAAATGACAACACACGTCGGTTGGTTGAATTGACAATAGGTAAGTCGATGATGATAAGTGAATAACCTGTATCTTCATCGTATTCAATACGTGCGCTTTCTTCAGAATCTAAGGGGTCACGAATGAAGTCTTCAGGAATATTGTAAAACTCCATTAAATTTTCGATTTCTTCACGTTCAGGTTCAACGACGTTAATCCATGACGCGCTATGATCCACTGTAGTTTCTATGATTTCATTTGAATTGCTACTTGCATGTTTATAAGCAGTAATCATAACTATTATTCCTTTCAAAATCTTTTATATTCTATACTTGATTAACAGTTAGATTCTTAAGCGTCTAATTTAAGCATTGTTCTTTTGATATTTATATTCAGCCATGATACGTAATGGTCCATTAAAAACAATTTTATATATATGATGAGTGAGTTCTTCAACTGAAATACGATGAGGATCTAGAACCCAATATTTAATTGTATTAATTGTAGCTCCAGCTACATAACTATGAAAATACATTTCCGGTATACCATCGATTTCATGATTGATACTCATATATCTACTCATATTTTCTTTCATCAGTTCACTTATTTTTTCTTCAAGTTTACTTGTACGTTCTAACTGTAAAATTGTATGATAAAACTCCAAATTATCATCAATATGTTGAAGGATTTTTGTCAGTACATTTTCAATAAAGAGTTGAGAAATCTCTTCAACAGTTTCTCCGTTTATATGGTTGAAATGTGTAAGATGAGAAAGCTCTGAAATACATTCATCTTCCATGTCAGTTAGCAACATATATTTATCTTCATAATGTAAATAGAACGTACCTCTATTCACGTCAGCTTCAGATGTAATGTCTCTGATAGTAATCTTATCTAGATCTTTGTTCTGTAATAATGTTGTAAATGCCTTCTTAATGGAAGATTTTGTCTTTCTAATGCGCCTATCTTCTTTCAATTAAATATAACCTCCCGTAAAATAATAGACAATTTACAACAATGTGTTCAATAACAGACGTATCTCTATAAATTGATGATTGTTAAATTGTTCTTACCTATTATAATAGACAACGTGAAAATTATTCAACACATTGTTCAATAAAAATAGGGAGGTCATTTCATGAATATATTTAAAAGTAAATTATTATGGTTCGCGCCTATTGCTGCGATAGTAATTTTAGTTATTTTTTCTTTAGCATTTTATCCGGCATTTAATCCTAAACCTAAAGATTTACCAATTGCCATCGTGAATAATGACGAAGGTACAACAATTCAAAGTAATAAAGTAGATATCGGTAAAAAAATTGAAGATAAATTATTAGATAGTGATTCAGATAAAATCAAATGGGTCAAAGTTGATAAAGAATCTGATTTGCAAAAAGGTTTCGATAATGAGAAATACTACGGAGCAGTTGTCTTTGAAAAAGACTTTTCAAAAAATGCGATGAGTAAAACTCAAAAAGTTGTCATGGATAGTAAAAAATCAGAAATGAAAGAGAAAGTTGAATCTGGTGAAATTCCAGCACAACAAGCTCAAAAAATGAAACAAAAAATGGGTAATCAAAGTGTTGATGTGAAACAAGCAAATCTTAAAACGATTGTTAGCCAAGGTTCTAACTTACAAGCATCAAATATTGTGACTAACGTTTTATCTGGCATCGGTGAAAACTTAAATAAACAAATTACAAAACAAAGTTTATCTACACTCCAAAAGCAAAATGTAGATGTAAGTCCTAAAGACATTCAAGGTATTACTAATCCAGTTAAAGTAGATAATCAAAAAGTCAATAAAGTTAAAGACCATCAAGGTGGCGGTAATGCACCATTCTTAATGTTCATGCCAGTATGGATGGGCTCAATGATTACTTCAGTTCTATTATTCTTTGCATTTAGAACAAGTAATAACTTTGCAATTCAACATAGAATTATCGCTTCAGTAGGACAAATGGTTACTACTGTTATAGCAGCATTCTTAGGAAGTTTCGCTTATATTTACTTTATGAAAGGTGTCTTAGGATTCCACTTCGATCATCCTAATAGAGTGGCGCTGTTTATCGCTCTAGCAATTATGGGATTCGTTGGACTTATTTTAGGAATTATGGTTTGGTTAGGAATGAAATCATTACCTATCTTTATCTTGCTCATGTTCTTCAGTATGCAAATGGTTACATTACCAAAACAAATGCTCCCTGGAGGCTATCAAAAATGGGCATACGGTTGGAATCCATTTACTCATTACACTACAAGCTTAAAAGAACTTATATATATGAATAAAGCCATAGAATTAAACGGAACAATGTGGATGTTTATCGGCTTTATGATTTTCGGTATTGTTTCAAGTTTAGTTGCTGCCATTGTTAGAAAACACAGCACTAAACGTACTGAAGTACCATCTTAATATGACCAATACAACGTTAGCTTAATAATAGCTAGCGTTGTTTTTATTTTTAAAAAATTCATTGAGCATATATATGATATTTGGTGAACTAAAAGAAATACAAATGAACAAAAGTAAGCGTTTACACTATGAAAACAAACACAAATAAGCTAAAATGTTGTTATACATAAAGACAAGGAGATGGAGAATGATGTCAGTATTAGATCAATTTAAACTAGATGACAAAGTCGCAATTGTGACAGGAGGTGCATCTGGTTTAGGCAAAGCAATGGGGAAAGCTTTAGCAGAAGCGGGAGCAAATTTAGTGATCGCTGATATGAATCTAGAAGTAGGTCAAGAAACTGCTAAAGAATTTGAAGAAACAACAGGTAATAAAGCAATTGCTTGTGAGGTAGACGTTACAAATTTAGATCAAGTCAATGCAATGGTCAAAGAAACGATGGATACTTTCGGTCACATAGATATCTTATTCAATAATGCTGGTATTAATGAGCATGTGAAATTTGAAGATATGCCTTATGATAGATGGAAGAAAACGATGGACGTGAATTTAAATAGTATGGTACTTGTAACGAATGCGGTAGGTGAAGTATTCCGCAAGCAACAACATGGTGTGATTGTAAATACATCTTCCATGTCTGGCGTAATTGTTAATTCACCTCAACCACAAGCTGCATACAATACATCTAAAGCAGCTGTTATTATGCTTACGAAAAGTCTAGCGAATGAATGGGCTGAACATAATATTCGAGTCAATACGATTGCACCAGGTTATATGAAAACAGAACTCACTAAAGACTACTTTGCAAAAGGTGGCGACATGATAGATACGTGGATGAA
This sequence comes from Staphylococcus sp. HMSC62A08, assembly GCF_001839105.1. Lineage (NCBI taxonomy): Bacteria > Bacillati > Bacillota > Bacilli > Caryophanales > Staphylococcaceae > Staphylococcus > Staphylococcus sp. HMSC62A08. The sequence goes on from NZ_KV840027.1 coordinate 359,107, forward strand.
TATGACGCCAATGAAACGACCTGGCGTTCCAGAAGAATTACAAGGCGCAGCATTATATTTAGCATCCGATGCCTCATCATTTGTAACAGGTTCTGTTATTACAGTGGACGGCGGATACACAGCACTTTAATTAAGTTGAAAAAAAGTTCATAAATAAAAAAGGTTTGGGTGTAATAGCCCAAACTTTTTATGTGGACAAAGTAAAGAGCAATACGCACTAATTTATCAGAAAATTAGAACTTTAATATATCGGATTGACGTTTTCGATATACGTGCTATTATATTACTTAGATATCTAACTAAATGAGGTGGAACAATGAATTTAACATTTCAATATTTGATTCGTAGTCTTGCACATCAAATGAAGAACTACGCAGATAAAAGGTTAGATGACTTTGGTATAACTCAAGAACAAAGCCATACACTTGGCTACATTTATCGACATCAAGAAGAGGGAATGACCCAAAAAACATTATTAGAAGCCTTTGATCGAAAAGGATCTACAGTAAGTAGTACTTTGAAAATACTTGAGAGCAAAGGACTCATATACCGTAAAGTCAACCCTAAAGATACCAGAAGCAAACTTTTGAAACTCACTGATGAAGGAATTACACTGGTTGAATCATTTATTAAAATCTTTGATGAGATTGAAGAGAATATGTTAAAAGATTTCACCGACAATGATAAAGAAAAGTTAAGAGAATATTTTGATAGAATGATGAACAATTTAAAATAAATGCAAGATTAGAACTATAGTGTTGAAATCATCTGTACTTTAGTATGTGGCACAAAGGTTCTAATCTTAAATTTTGAATATATAGTTAGATATCTAATTATTAGGTGTCTAAACAAAAAGAAAAGGGAGTTTATGAAAATGAAAGACGAACAACTATATTATTTTGAGAAATCTCCAATTTTTAAAGCAATGATGCACTTCTCAATTCCAATGATGATTGGGTCATTACTTAGTGTTATTTATGGTATTTTAAATGTATATTTCATAGGATTTTTAGATAATAGCCATATGATTTCGGCGATTTCACTTACTTTACCTATTTTTGCTGTGTTAATGGGATTTGGTAATCTTTTTGGCGTCGGGGGAGGTACATTTATCTCTCGTTTACTTGGCGCAAAAGATTACAGTAAAGGTAAACATGTAGGAAGCTTCTCAACATATGCAGGTTTTATTCTAGGTATTATCATTGCAATGATAGCTTTACCATTTACAGATCAAATCGCACATATTTTAGGTGCTAGCGGAGAAACATTAACGTATACAAGTAACTTCTTGAAAGTGATGTTTTTAAGCTCACCATTCGTCATTGTATTCTTTATTTTAGAACAATTTGCACGCGCTGTGGGTAAACCTATTATTTCAATGATTGGTATGTTATCTAGTGTTGTTTTAAATATGATTTTAGATCCTATCTTCATTTTCGGGTTAGATTTAAATGTCGTTGGTGCAGCATTAGGAACAGCAATTTCTAATGTAGTTGCCGCACTCTTTTTTGTGATTTACTTTTCAAAAAATAATGAATCTATATCACTTCGACTAAAAGATGCAACACCTACATCTGAGATGTTAGCTGAAATCTTTAAAATAGGTATTCCAGCATTCTTGATGGTCGTATTAATGGGCGTGACTGGATTAGTATTAAACCTATTCTTAGCGAAATATGGAAACTATGCGATTGCAAGTTATGGAATACAGTTTCGACTTGTTCAATTTCCTGAGTTAATTATTATGGGATTGAGTGAAGGTGTAATTCCGCTTATTGCATATAATTTCGTATCGAACAAAGATAGAATGAAAGATACAATTAAAGCAGTTATTATCTCTATTGCGGTCATTTTTGTGATAAGTATGAGTGTTGTATTACTATTCGGTCATCAAATTATACAATTATTTAGTACAGATGTTCACATCGTTCATCTTGCGACCTTCATGTTAAAAGTCACTATGACATCATTACTTCTTAATGGCATTGGCTTTTTATTCACTGGTATGTTACAAGCTACAGGTCAAGGACGAGGTGCCACAATTATGGCGATACTACAAGGAACTGTAATCATTCCAGTACTATTTGTAATGGACCATCTTTTCGGATTAACTGGTGTGGTATGGTCATTATTAATTGCTGAAACACTTTGTGCTTTAGCAGCTATGCTCATCGTTTATTTATTACGTAATCAATTAGCTGTTGATAGAGACGAATTACTTGCAGAAGCATAATTCAAATTAATCTATAGGCAAGTTTAGAAACAGTATTAATGAAGGTTTCTAACTTGCCTTCTTTTTTGTCTAAATAGTGAAAAATTAGAATTGTTATTGTTAAGTGAAAATGTAAGCTATATCATTGAAAACAGGGCAAAATTTATAAGGACATATAAGAGGAGGTTTCAATGTTACTACGTAATAAGATGTCTAAGTACATCATTGCATTGGTGATTATATTTTTCATGACATTGGTTCCAGCCTTTGAACATCAAGCTTCTGCACATGCAACTTTAGAAAAGACTACGCCTCAAGAAAAGGGTGTTGTTAAAGAAAAGCCAGAAGAAATTCAATTGGAATATAACGAACCTGTGAATGCAAAATATTCAAATATAACATTATATAATGATAAAGGTAAGAAAATCAGTGAAGTCAAACCGACGACCTCAGGATGGTCTAAAACTTTAGAGTTCCCTGGTGATCAAATTGCTAAAGGAACAAATACGGTTGAATGGCATGCAATTTCTGCTGATGGCCACGAGGTCAGTAATAAATTTGAATTCTCTGTTGGAAAAGTGACTGCCAAAAATGTAGACACTTCAGATGCTTTTTATGCGCAACCAAGTTTTTGGTTCGGTGTCTTTAGATATCTGACAGAGGGCGCGACAATTATTTTAGTTGGCTTGTTCTGGGTAAATGGTATTGCCAAACGACGAGGTTTACGACAATTTAATATCTTACCTAAACAAGTAGGCGTTACTTGGATAATGGCAATGACATTACTCATGTCGATGATTGTTTACATGATGACACTCACGTCAGATGTGTTAAATGATATTTTAACGTTAAAAGCAGATGTCATTATGCAATTTCCATATATTATTAGTTCAATTGCTCTAATCGTGTTATTTATATTGATGACACTTAAAGATATGGAAAAAGTATGGTACTGGTTGGTATCATTTGCGATGATATTAGCAATAGCGATGTCAGGACATGCTTGGTCACAACATATACCTTTATGGTCTATCATCATAAGAACCTTACATTTAGCAGGTATGACATTATGGCTAGGTGCCTTAATTTATCTCATCTGTTATGCCAAAACTGAACGCGGAAATCAATTAACTAATGTGAGACAGATGTTGTTAAGAACAAATATCACAGCAGTAGCTATATTAATTATTTCTGGCGTGTTGATGGCGATAGATGAAACAAACATACTGACAATTTGGAGTCATCTACAAGCTTGGACTATATTTATGATCATCAAAGTGATTGGTACTTTAATCATGATGATTTTAGGTTTCTATCAGACAACCAAAGCTTTAGGTAAAAGAAATAAAGTAAATCAACCGACATTATATATAGAACTTATTATCGGTATAGCATTAATCTTTGCTGGCGTGATGATGAGTCAAATTAATATTCCAGGTTAAGGAGGACAATGATGTTACGAAAATTAATATCTATGACAGTGATTTTATTCTTTGCAATAGGGTGCTTTAAATACGCTGACGCCCATGTCACGCTAAATCCTAATCAAAGTGAACCAGGATCTTATGATAAATACGATGTGCGTGTGCCTGTCGAACAAGATGATAATACTGTAAAAGTTGAATTAAAAGTACCTAAAGGTGTAAATGTTGCGAATGTTGCACCAGTACAGGGATTCAAACATCATTTCGAGAAAGATAAAAAAGGCAATATCACTAAAATTACTTGGACAGCAACAGGGAAAGGTATTGGACCTAATGAATTTATCGAATTCCCAATCGTTGCAGCTAATCCAGAAGATGAAGGTACATTTAAATGGAAGGCATATCAAACATATGACAATGGTGATGTTGTAAAATGGACTGGTAAAGAGGACAGCGAACATCCTGCACCAACGACTACAGTGAAAAAAGGTGCGAGCGCAAATAATAGTAAAGCTGATGAATCAGCATCCACTGGTGGTGGATCTATCGCTTTATGGATAGTATCTATATTTGCAATTATTATTTCATTAGTTGCTTTATTCAAACATGCACGTAATAAAAAATAAGTATTAGCTAAAAATTCCTGAGGGGATCTCAGTAATCCTTTTCAGGGATTTTTATTATTACCACAACGATTCTTCGTGATTTTGTCACTTTAATATTTAACAATATGTTCTATAATATAATCGTGAGGGAGGACTCATCATGCGTAGATTACTATATTCTTTTCTTTTTTATATGATTATAGGATTACTAAGTGGTTTTTATTATAGAGAATTAACGAAAGCGCATCATTTTACGGGCGATACACAATTAGCGCTTGTACATACTCATACACTCATATTGGGGATGTTTATGTTCTTACTATTATTACCACTTGAAAAGGTATTTAAATTAAGTAGTTATTATTTATTTAATTGGTTCTTCATCGTTTATCATTTAGGTGTCATTGTGACAATTGGAATGATGACAGTTAAAGGCACACTACAAGTTGTTGGTGCTAAATACTCTCCAGAAGCATTAGCAGGCTTTGCAGGTATAGGACACACTGGAATGCTTGCAGGACTGTTATTACTCTTCTTTTTACTCAGACAAGCCATCATTACAGAACCCAGAGATTAACGTAAGGAAAATTGAAGTATAAAGAATATTAGAAAATTACTGTCATTCGAGAAGATATATTTTTTGGAAATAAATACGTAGTATTGACGGCGACACGCCTGCAGGAATAGCATGAGTCTTGAGACTACTTGTAAGACAGTTGATTTTTAAAAGACAGGCTACGCAGTAGCTGATTGATATTGAGCTCATAAAATGGCTCAACATCTAATCATCCTTGCGGGGGTGATAATACGAATTCTTAAATTCTAGAATTCTGTATCACTCCCAAGCCATGCCCGTGGCAAGGGAGCTAGTCAATAAGAAGTATTGGAATTTTAACATTATATTTCGAAGAGATTATCTATAGTCTAAAGCTCGTGAGATATTGAACTCACGAGTTTTTTATTTTGCGAGCGTTGTTTTAATATTTTCAATCTTCTATTTCACTATAGTATAATGATTGTGTGTTAAATGATAATTATTATCATTGGGGAATAACTGATGTAATTTACATACATCATAGGAGGAAATCATATGGAAGACGTTACAATTATTGGTGGCGGTCCAGCTGGATTATTTGCAAGTTTCTATTCTGGATTAAGAGGGATGTCAGTTAGAATCATAGACGTGCAAGATAAATTGGGTGGCAAAATGCAAATTTATCCAGAAAAAATTATTTGGGACATCGGGGGCGTGGCACCTAAGCCATGTTACCAAATTATTGAAGATATGATTCAACAAGGTTTGCATTTTCAACCTAAAGTCAATTTGAATGAACGTGTAACTGATATACGCAAAGTTTCAGAAAGACATTTTGAAATTGAAACAGAAGAGGGACATATTTACGAATCTAAAGCAGTTATTTTCGCCATAGGTGGAGGTATAATCAATCCTAAACCACTTGATATTAAGGGAGCAGAACGATATCAACTCACTAACCTTCATTATGTAGTGCAATCATTTTCAAAATTTAGAGGCAAAAATGTGCTTATTTCAGGAGGCGGCAATACAGCATTAGATTGGGCGAGAGATATTGCTAAAATCGCTAATCGTGTTACAGTCGTTTATCGAAAAGCAGAAACGAGTGGTTATGAAGCGATGAATAGGATTTTGGAAAATCTTGGTGTACAATTATCGCCAAATACTAAAATTAAGCAACTCATCGGAGACGACAATGAGACACGCATCCGTCAAGTTCAATTAGAAAATGTTGAGACTGGTATAACAGAAACTCAAGACTTTGATGAGGTGATTATTAGTCATGGTTTCGATCATGAGAATCCACTACTCAAAGATTGTACATCTCAATTTGAACTTTATGACGAATATCGTGTTAAAGGATTTGGAAATACCACAACGAGTGTCGAAGGTATATATGCTTGTGGAGATATTGTGCATCATGATGCAAAGGTTCATCTGATTGTAAGTGCGTTTAGTGACGCAGGTAATGCTGCAAATTTAGCCAAAACATATATAAATCCGGAGGCAGCTACTGAAGGCTATGTATCAAGTCATAACGACATTTTTAAAGAATCTAATGAAGATATCGTTAATCAATATCTGTATTGAGTTGAATGAAAGGACGAAATAGGGATGGCATTAGTTAAATTTGAGGCGCCTAAAGTTCAAGACTATTGTGATTTAAGAGTGAACGCAGGTATGAGTCCTAAATCGATTGAAGCGGCTGAAAAGGGGTTACCCAATGCTTGCTTTAACGTCACAATTTATGAGCAAGAAACTTTAATAGGTATGGGACGTGTAATTGGTGATGGCGGTACAGCATTTCAAATTGTAGATATCGCAGTGGATAAAAATCATCAAGGTTTGGGCTATGGTCGTAAAATAATGGAAGAAATTATGACTTACATTGATAGTGTTGCAGAAAAAGGAACCTACGTCAGCTTGATGGCAGATTATCCAGCAGATCAACTTTATGAAAAGTTCGGTTTCAAAAGTACAGAACCCTATTCAAAAGGAATGTACATCAAATATTAAATTGAAAGCGCGCGAGTGGGTATCAGATTCACTCGCGCGCTTTTTCATACATTTTTTATACTTAAGCATTGAAATCAATGACAATACGTCCAGTATTTTCATGATTAATGACTTTTTCAATAGCATCAGGAATGTCCTCGAATGAGATAATATGCTTGATATCATGTAATTGATCAGGTTTTAAATCTCTTGCTAATCGTCTCCATACACGTCTACGTAATTTAATAGGTGTAAATACAGAATCAATACCGATGATACTCACACCTCTTAAAATAAACGGAAAGACAGAACTTTCGAATTCCGTTCCACCAGTCATACCAATGACAGCTACGCTACCATTATTATCTAAACGTTTAACAATATAAGGTAAGTTCTTACCACCTACTGGGTCAATGGCAGCTTGCCATGTACGAGAAGCAAGTGATTTATCATCATTATCAGGTAAACGGTCAATTACTTCAGTGGCGCCTAATTCTTTTAGTTGGTTATCAACATCTTTACGACCTGTACTTGCGACAACATCGTATCCTAAATTATCTAGCATCAGCATAGCCAATGTACCAACACCACCAGTCGCACCTCTTACAAGCACTTCATTACCTTCAATTGACATGCCTGCTTTTTCTAACTTTTCAATGGCTAAACCAGCAGTATAACCTGCTGTTCCATAAATCATCGCTTCTTCTAAAGTTAAACCTTCAGGCAATTCAATCACCCATTCTGATTTAACACGAGCATATTCGCTAAATCCTCCATAGTGACTTACTCCTAAATCATAACTTGTGACGATGACTTTATCTCCAACTTCAAAACCAGGTGCATTTGTTTCTTCTATCGTTCCTGCCAAATCGATACCAGGGACCATTGGATACTTTTTCACGATAGCATTATGATCTTGTGCAGCTAACGCATCTTTATAATTGATACCTGAATAATGTACTTTGATAAGGACATCTCCCTCAGGTAAATTATCTTTTGTTAGGGTTTTATATTCTTGTGAAACTTTGCCATTCTCGTCTTGATCAACTATAAAAGCTTTGAATTTTTCAACCATTATCAGTCACTCCTTCAAATGTTTTATATATCAACTTCGCATAGTTAAATGTATTCATTGGTTCTAAATTTACTTAATTATTGTTTACCCAGTAATTTTACTTTTTAAAATGACTATCTTTATAAAGTACCTTTTCTCATTTAAAAATTAAAATGACTATCTTTATAAAGTACCTTTTCTCATTTAAAAATTAAAATGATATTTTGATAAAAAGTTAAAAGAGTTGTTATTGACACAAATAACACCCACGAATATAATTATCATGATAATGATTATCAATTGAGAAGTTTTGTATGAATCTCATTGGGAGATTGAATGTCTTAACAATACATAGTTTAAATTTTTTATGAGGTGAAGTAATGAAGAAATTACCAGTAATTTTATTAGCATCATCATTGTTATTAGCAGCATGTGGAAATAATGACAGCGATAAAAATAGTTCAAGTTCAAATAATAATAGCAGCAACAGTAGTAATAAAAAAGAATTAAACGAAGCAACTAAAAAGTATGAGAAATATACAGATGGTCAACTTGATCAATTCTTAAAAGGAACTCAAAAATTTGTTGATGCGATTCATGATAATGATATGCAAAAAGCGAAAGAATTGTATCCTAAAGTACGTATGTACTATGAACGTTCTGAGCCTGTAGCAGAAGCATTTGGTGATTTAGATCCTAAAATTGATGCTCGTTTAGCTGATATGAAAGAAGAGAAAAAAGCGGATCAATGGACTGGTTATCATAAAATCGAAAAACAATTATATCAAGATAATAAAATCGATAGCACGACTAAAAAAGATGCAGATCAGTTATTAAAAGATGCGAAAGAGTTACATGCGAAAGCAGACACTTTAGATATTACGCCAAAATTAATGTTGCAAGGTTCAGTTGACTTATTAAACGAAGTTTCAACATCTAAGATTACTGGTGAAGAGGAAATCTATTCACACACTGACTTATACGACTTCAAAGCTAATATTGAAGGTGCACAAAAAATTTATGAATTATTCAAACCTACATTAGAGAAGAAAGATAAAAAGTTAAGTGCTGATATTCAAAATAACTTTGATAAAGTGAATAAACTGTTAGATAAATATAAAGACGGTGACGGTTACAAATCATATAATGAAGTAACTAAGAAGGATAGAAAGGCATTATCTGATGCTGTTAACTCTTTAGGTGAACCGTTAAGTAAGATGGCCGTGGTTACAGAATGAGTAAATTAGATAAAAATCAATCATCGCAAATGTCGCGCCGTTCATTTTTAAAAATGTTAGGCATCGGTGGGGCTGGCGTAATGATTGGAGCAAGTGGTGTCGGAAGTATCTTCTCATTTAAATCAATGTTTGATACGCCAGAAGATGAAGAGAAGGATGCATATGAGTTCTATGGCAAAGTTCAAGCTGGAATAACTACGCCAACACAGCGGTCTATTAATTTCGTCGCTTTAGATTTGAAGACAAAAGATAAATCTGAAATTAAAGAGATGTTTAAACAGTGGACTAAGATGGCGGCACAAATGACTGATGGTGATGCTGTAGGAAAGGAAAGCAACAATCCTTTACTACCTCCTGTTGATACAGGTGAAGCGATTGGTTTAAGTGCAAGTAAGCTCACACTTACGTTTGGCGTAAGTAAATCATTTCTTAAGAAGATAGGTATGTCAGATAAGATACCTAAAGACTATAAAGATTTACCACACTTCCCAAATGATCAACTTTCTGATGATTATAGTGATGGAGACATTATGATTCAAGCGTGTTCAATGGACGATCAAGTCACATTCCATGCCATTCATAATTTAATACGTCCATTTAGAGATGTTGTACAAGTCAAATGGTCTCAAACAGGTTTCGTTTCAGGCCAACTTCATGAAACGCCACGTAATTTAATGGCATTTAAAGATGGTACAGTTAATCCTCGTCATACTGATGAATATAAAGATTATGTATTTATTAATGATGGATGGGCTAAAAATGGGACATACTGTATTATTCGCCGTATTCAAATCCATATTGAAACTTGGGACCGTACTGCGCTTGAGGAACAAGAAGCTACGTTTGGTCGTAAACGTCAATCTGGAGCGCCACTTACAGGTAAGAAAGAGTTTGACGAACTCGATTTGAAAGCAAAAGATAGCAGTGGTCAATACGTCATTCCTGAAGATGCACATGCACGCTTAGCGCATGAAGCGAAGACTTCTATTAAACGTCGTGCCTATAACTATGTTGCAGGAACAAATGAGAAGACGGGTGCATTAGAAACTGGATTACTATTTATTTGCTTCCAAAAATCAACACAACAATTTATTGATATTCAAAATCATTTAGGTCATAAAGATAAATTAAACGAATATATTACACATCGTGCCTCCGCAACATTTATCGTGTTACCTGGTGTAAAAAAGGGAGGATACCTCGGTGAAACATTATTCGATTAAGATACTTGCTATCTTAATTCTATTATTATCTGTATTAAAAGTAGCACCTGTACATGCAGAAGATGCTTCAATGAGTGAAGCATATGTATCGATTACAGATGCTAAATCAACAATTAATGATGATTCTAAAAAAGATAGCGACAAGCAAAAAGCGATTCGCAATGTAAAAAAAGAAATTGATGCTTTAAATGTGAAAGATAACAAAGAAGGTAAAGCAGTTAAAAGTAAATTAAAAGAAGTTGAAAATGCTAAATCTTCAGATACACAGGGAGATAAGCTATCCGAATTGACTAAAGCATTAATTGCTTATGAAGATTCTCAGTCTTCTAAAGATGCGTCAGGTCAAATCAAAGAGCTTAAACAAGCAGTAGATGCGAAAGATGCGCCTATACAAAAAGCGATTAAAAGTAAAAATCGTTCAGAATTAGAATCAATTAATAATAGCTTAAATCAAATATGGACAAGTCATGAGACGGTAATTCGTAATTATGATCAAGGAAAATATGGCACAATCGAAGTCAATTTAATGCAACTTCGTGTTGCCGTTCAAAAGGATCCGTTAGATACTAAGAAAGTTAAAAATGCATGGGATACCTTTAAATCGAGTATCGACACGGTAGATCAGAAACAGTCTTCTGAAGATAATGGAAAGTACAAAGTCACGCAATTAAATGACGAATTAGATAAAGCGATTAGTGGTATTAACAACAACGATTTAAATAAAACTGACGAAGCCTTATCTAAATTCATTCAAATTTGGCCATACGTCGAAGGGAAAATCCAAACAAAAAATAGTAGCTTATATACGACGATTGAAGACAAGATTCCTTATTATCAAAGTATATTAGATCATAGTAATAAAGAACGTGTTAAAGATGGTTTAAAAGATATTAATAACGATATCAAAGACACTGTTGGAACAGGTGATTATACCTTTGTCGATGTGATGATTATCTTCTTGCGTGAAGGTTTAGAAGTACTACTTATTATTATGACGTTAACAACAATGACACGTAAAGTTAAAGACCATAAAGGCACATCCAGCGTTATTGGTGGAGCGCTTCTAGGTTTAATATTAAGTATTACACTTGCAGTCATCTTCATTGCAACGATTGGTAACAATGGTATTGTACGTGAGGGTATGGAGGCTGTGCTAGGTATTGTTGCAGTTATCTTGATGTACGTTGTCGGCGTGTGGATGCATAATCGCTCGAGTGCGAAACGTTGGAATGAAATGATTCAATCGATGTATCAGAATGCAATTAGTAACGGTAATCTCGTATTGTTAGGTACGATTGGTTTAATTTCAGTGCTCCGTGAAGGTGTCGAGGTCATTATATTCTATATGGGTATGATAGGAAGTATTAAAACTCAAGACTTCATTATCGGTATCGCAATAGCTATTGTGATTTTAATCATCTTCGCCTTTGCGTTTAGATTCATTGTAAAATTAATTCCAGTACACTATATCTTTAGAGTTCTTTCAATACTTATCTTTATCATGACATTTAAAATGTTAGGTGTAAGTATTCAAAAATTACAATTATTAGGTTGGATGCCTCAACATAGTATTGAAGGACTTCCTACAATCAGTTGGATTGGGTTCTATCCAAGCATTGAAACAATTATTGCTCAAATTATTCTTATTGTGTTGATACTTTTCTTTGTATTTAAACAACGTAAAAAGAATCATTTATAAATAAAAAGAGGTTGGGACATAATCAATTGTCTC
>NZ_KV840027.1:371224-390448 GCF_001839105.1 Staphylococcus sp. HMSC62A08
TTGATAAATTATATTTCTGTCTCACTCCCTTTTTGCTTTCGGGATGTAATTTTCGCAATAAACATACTGATTTCAAATAAGATAATTAACGGCAATGTTAATACCAAATTTAAAATTAAATCTGGTGGTGCGATAATACTTGCTGCAACAAAGCATGCGAAGTAAACATATTTTCTATAACGTCCTAACTGAGTCACATCAATTAATCCGAAATGTGCTAATCCCATAAATAATATAGGTAATTGGAATATAAATCCAAAGACGAGTAACCATCTTATTAGTTCTCCTAAATAAGCTTTGAATCCGATAACTTGATCAATACTTAGTAGGTGAGATAGATTTTCCGAAAAGTTAATAATCATAGGGAAGCCAATGAAAAAGGCAAAGGCAACCCCTGAAATAAATAAAATTGCACAGAAAAAACTGTATTTATATATAAACTGTCGTTCATATGCATGTAAACCTGGTGCAACAAATGACCAGAGTTGATAAAAAATGATTGGTATAATAATACATATCGCAACTGTGAATATAATCATGACATAGATTTGAATTGTTTCTGTAAACGAAAAAGTATGCAACGTAACATGTGCACGTTTAATATATCTAATCAATGATTGAATCCACCAATGAGATGAAATGTAAACGATGATGACTGAAATAATAAATGCAATGAAGACAACGACTAGTCTATGACGCAATTCACCAAAATGTTCTATTAATGAAGAATTACTTAGATTGTTCTCGTTGTGATTTGGATGCTTTACTGGGAGTTTCGTGTGAATCTTCGTCTATATGTTCAGCTGCTGATTTAAATTCTTTCAAAGTTGAACCGATTGCTCTACCAAATTGTGGTAATTTCGTTGGTCCGAATATAATTAATGCAATAATTGCAATAACGACTAAACTCGTTGGGCCAGTGATACCTACGACAAACATACTTCCTAACATAATATAACCTCACTCTATTTTTTACGATTTTCATCTATAACTTTATACTCATTGATAAATATTATCAATACCCAAATGATAGTATTGTAAAATAATTAGGTTTGATGCTACGAATAAAAAACAGTGCCATTTTTATTAAAATACGTTAAAGTGGTTTAAACGATAAAAAGGGGATGTTGATGATGAATGAACGTATTCGTGAAGTGAAAATTGATGAAGTAACCATTTTACAAGATATAGCTAAAAGAACGTTTTATAATACATTTAAATCATCCTATAGTGACGAAGACTTTAATAAATTTTTTGATGACGCGTATCATCTAGATAAATTAGAAAATGAACTCCAAAATAAAGCATCGTTTCATTATTTTTACGAGGTTGGCGAACAGGTAGTGGGTTATTTAAAATTAAATATTAATGACGCTCAAACTGAAAAAATGGGTGATGCGTATTTAGAAGTGCAGCGCATTTATTTTGATGAGAACTATCAAGGTGGAGGTAGAGGCCACCGTTTGATTGATTTAGCTATTAAAAAAGCACATGAACATAACAAAACTAAAATTTGGCTAGGTGTGTGGGAACATAATCCTAAAGCGATTCGCTTTTACGAAAAAAGAGGTTTTGAAATCACGGGGTCTCATGAATTTTATACAGGAGATGTGATTGATAGAGATTTAATCATGGAGAAGACATTGATATAAATGTTGGAATAGAATTTACTGTGTTTATATTAAAGGCATTAAAATATATAAAAGGGTGTACCTATTATTATTAGCGTTTGTGGCAAATTTTAGATATAATTGTAACATTAAATTTCCATTAATTATAAGTTAATTTATAGTAAACCATTAAGTAGTAGTCCTACATAATTTATCAAAAACTTACATGTTGGATCATTTTTATATAGTAGAAAGAAAGGACGTATAGTATGAATACACTGACAATTATTGTCACATATTATAATTCAGAGGAATATATTCAAAGTTGCTTGGAAAGTATTAAACAACAAAGAACTCAAGATTTCGATATCATTATCGTTAATGATGGTTCTACGGACCAAAGCGAACAATTAATGAAAGAAGCTTTAAAGGACTATAACAAAGAGGTCAATTATATTAAATTAGACCATAATCAAGGACATGCACACGCGCGCAACGTTGCATTAGATGAAGTAGATACACCATATTTTATGTTTTTAGACGCTGATGATGATTTAGCTTCTTATGCGGTAACATTTTATTTGGAAAAGTTAAATTCAACCGATGGATTAGTCGCTCCAATACATTCATTTTCAATTAAACGTCCGCAATATGTCGATTTAGATAGAGTAAAAGTTGAATATTACCATGCCGCTCAAAATTTAAATTCATTTTTAAGAAAGCAAACAGCTTGTAATATTATTTTCAGAACAGCGATTGTTAAAGCACATCATATTAGATTTAATGAAGATTTGAATATTTATATTGATTGGTCATTCCTTCTTGAATACATGAAATATGTCAATAAATTCATTCGTATCCTGAATTTCCCATTCTACTTCCGTGGCGAAGTGTATGATCCATTTGAGACATTGACGTTAAGTGAACAGAACTTTGATGTATTATTTGAAGATTACGTCAGAAGTTTCTACGATGCGTTAGAACGTACTTCAAACAAAATGACACGTGAATTTATTATTTATAAAATGCAAAATAGAATTGCGAGAGATTTCGATCCTACACACTATGATATTAAGCAAAGATATGAGGCACATAAAAATACACTTGTAGAACTATCACGCTTTCTCAATGTACATCTTGTTAAACAACAAAAACTTATCAATATGATAGAAACAATACTATTAATGAATGATGATACGGATAAAGCCTTTAAAGTAAATCAATTCAGAAAGACATTGCGCCATGTGAAGAACGTTGTGTTGAGAAGAAAAAATAAAGAACGTTCAATGTATGAATTAACAGATAAGGAAGAGAATGTTAAGCCTCAAACAATTGTATTCGAAGCCTTTGGCGGTAAAAACTATAGTGATAGTCCTAAATATATTTATGAATATATGCAAAAATACTATCCAAATTATCGCTATGTTTGGTCACTTAAAAACCCTGACAAGAGCGTAATTCCAGGTAATGCAATTAAAGTGAAACGTGGTTCAACTGAGTTTTATCAAGCTTATTCTGAAGCAAGTCATTGGGTTTCTAATGCGCGTACGCCTTTATATTTAAATAAAAAAGAGAATCAAACATATATTCAAACTTGGCATGGTACACCATTGAAACGTCTTGCTAACGACATGAAAGTGGTTCGTATGCCTGGAACAACAACTTCTAAATATAAACGCAATTTCAATCGTGAAACTTCACGTTGGGATTACCTTATTTCTCCTAATAGATATTCATCTGAAATTTTCAGAAGTGCATTCTGGATGGATGAACCTAGAATCTTAGAAATTGGATATCCGCGAAATGATGTATTAGTAAATCGAGCAAATGATAAAAAGTTTATTGAGGAAATTAAAACGAATCTCAATTTACCACGTGATAAAAAAGTCATCATGTATGCACCAACTTGGAGAGACGATGAATTTGTGAGTAAAGGTAAGTATCTATTTGAATTGAAAATTGATTTAGAAAATTTATATAAAGAACTAGGTGATGATTACGTTATCCTATTACGTATGCATTATCTCATTTCAAATGCTTTAGACTTATCTGGATATGAAAACTTTGCCATCGACGTTTCTAACTATAACGACGTTTCAGAATTATTCTTAATTAGTGATTGTTTAATCACAGATTACTCATCTGTGATGTTTGATTACGGTATTTTAAAACGTCCACAGTTCTTCTTTGCATATGATATCGACAAGTATGATAAAGGATTACGTGGCTTCTATATGGATTATATGAAGGATTTACCTGGTCCAATCTATACAGAACCATATGGTCTAGCAAAAGAGTTAAAAGATTTAGAGAAGGTACAAAATGAGTATCAAGATAAAATTGATGCTTTCTACGATCGATTCTGTTCAGTGGATGATGGTAAAGCGTCTCAATATATCGGAGAATTAATTAATAAAGATATTGAAAAGAAACGTTAAATTTAATACTTAGTTAATAAAAGTGGGGTATAATATTAATAAGGAATTAATATTATACTCTTTTTTTATGCTTTTTTGAAAGTGAGTAGCTATAAAATCAGAGTAACTAGCGTTTGATTTTTATATAAAGCAGGAGGAGATTCACATGAAAAGATTATTAGCAAGCATCACTGTACTGTCCTTATTACTCGCAGCATGTTCTCATAATGAAAATAATGAGAATGATAAAAAGGACAACAACTCAAAAACAGAACATAAAGATAAAAAATCTGACAGTAACTCAAAAGATAAGTCTAAAAATCATCAAAAATCTCAAGAGCAAAATGATAAAAATTCAAAATCTAACGATAATGGAGACAATAATCAAGCATCATCCAGTGAGCAAGCGAACAATGGTGACCATTCACAAACAGGAAATGATAATAGTAATCACAAAGATTATGTAGCGCCATATCAAAGTAAAGATGCGACACAGGTAGCAAGAGGTCTCTCACCATTCAAGGGTAATGAAGGGCAAGCATTACAGCAGTTACCAAATTTCAAAACTGCCCTTGATATCGCGCGTAAAGAAGCGAATATGTTTGGTAACTCAACTAAGAAGTATAATGATTATTCAATAGAAGCAACTGAAGATGGCTTTAGATATGTATTTAGCTTTAAAGATTCATCTAAAAAGGATAGTTATTCTATTGTAACTGTTAACCGTCAAGGCGAGCCAACACTTATTGATCCAAATTATCAACCATAATATAAATTGAAGTAACATACCAATTGCAGGTTAAAATCAAATCTATATTGATAAAAATAATCCCTCAGAAAGATTGAAGTACAATCTTTTTTGAGGGATTCGTTCGTCTTTAGCATACATATCATCTATAGCTGTTAAATTAAGATTAATATGTTTAATTTAATTGTTGTGTAATTAAATGGCTCAGTTCTTCTAATGATTGATTATGTCTGTTTACCAATTTACTGTCGATATGAGGCACTTCATCAGAAATTAAATTATTTGTGAGTAATGTTGCATCTGTGTACCATACTTGTTTAAGGCTCTCAAGTACATCTTCATACACGCCACGTTCTTCAACATATTCAGCATGCTGAGGTGTATAAAGACATACCTTTTTATTAATCGTGAGTGCATCGAAAATAATAGAAGAATAATCCGTCAATACGATATCAGATACAATAATTAAGTCTTGAGTTTCCACACTTTCAGGAGGAACAATGACTTGTTCGGGTATGTGTATATCCTCACTTTCAACATGTCCTTTAAATATGACATTATATTTAGCAAGTAACTGCTCTGAAATAGGTAAAATATCCTCTTCGGATGGATTTGTTTTCCAGGTAGGTGCATAGAGTAGTACAGGTTTAGATGGATCTAAATTCAGTCCTTTGATGATTCGTTTTCGTAATGAAAGATCCTGTGCTCTATTCAATAAATAGTTGACTCTTGGATAACCTACAGGCAAGATGTCTAATTTCTGACTTGGAAAAGCTGATTCAAAATACGTAACAACAGGTTTTGAATCAACGACAAGATAATCTTGATGAACCCATTTATTATATTTACGTGCACGATAGTTATAAATATTTAAGTTTTGATGTGGCTCTTTACTATCTAAGAAGAGACGCTTAATCGGTGTGCCATGCCATAATTGAATGACTTTACCGTTAGGACGTATGTCATCAGGTAAGTAGCTCTCGATAATAACCACTTTAGCAGTTTCAATTAATTCTTTAGCCTTTTCATCCTTAGGAGAGTAAAAATGAGGCCCCGTTCTATCCTCTGTTATAAAATAAGATTCAACAGTAGGGTTATGTTTAACAAAGTAATTAAACAAATACTTCGAGTTTCCTCTGTAATTATAATCAAAACCTAAGAATATGACATGGTCTTTCGTTTTAGATTCATCTTTGTCATAAAGATAACTAATTTCTCTATGCTTTCTTAGAGAGTAATTTTTAATTGGATTGACTAGCCATCTAGGTGCTTTAAATTTAGTGCTTAGCAATACTGAATCAGAATAACGAATGCTGTCATGATCATTAAAAGGTACACGTGTAAACGGAATTCTGCGTTGATGTTCATAGGCAATTTTATTTAAGAAAAATTTGTCCCTATAACTCAAGTGATTACGATCAAAACTTCTCCAAAATACTTTACTTGTTCGAAGCGAATCTTTGAAATCTAATGCCACATGTCCATCGACAGCGACATGGCCTTTAAGAATGGTGAATAGTGCTAAGTCGAAGATAGTCTCAACTTCAAATTTATGTAATAAAGCAATAGTTGATTTCATTTCATAAATGACGTTTGGATATAAATTAATATTTTGTACCCAATCTTCAAATTCAATATACGATTTACCAAAGTATCTACAATCATTAAGATACTGATTATGTATTGTATAGTCGACAACAAATGATGTTGATGGTAACTCAATCGATTTCAACATTGATTGATGAATTTGAATTTCGTTTGAATAGGGTACAAAATGTGTGTAACCTTCATGTATTGCTCTTTCTAATTGTCCTTCTAACTTTTCCATATGGGAAATATTAATTTGTTTTATCATTCAAATTCCTTCTATCTCATAACTTTTTAATGTATTTATTTTAACATGAGGGACGTAATGATTCATCATTTCACAATTTAAAATTGATTAAATATGAAATTCCCAAATCTTGAGTGAAGATAAGTTGAAACGTTTTCCAACGCAACTGAATAAAGAGTGAAAAGTCTGTTGAATTTTTAAAAGGAAGATGATATATTTTAATTGTGAAAAACTTCACAAAATTGTGAAAGCATACAGATGATTTTTAGTTATCGATAACACATTTTTAATTTTTTCAGTATGTGACTAGCTAGTAATTTTATAGAAAATTTTAGGAAAGAAGAGTCAAAATATGTTAGTACAAACATTTAATCCATTTGATAATTTAATATTATCAAGTTTAATCGCAGCGATACCTATTGTTCTATTCTTACTATGTCTTACTGTTTTTAAAATGAAAGGAATTTATGCCGCGATAACGACACTTGTCGTGACGTTAATGATAGCTGTTCCATTTTTCAAATTGCCAGTTGGTATTGCATCTGGGGCAGTTGTAGAAGGTTTCTTCCAAGGTATTATACCGATTGGTTATATCGTTATGATGGCCGTTCTACTTTATAAAATCACATTAGAATCAGGACAGTTTTCTACGATTCAAGATAGTATTACAAGTATTTCTCAAGACCAACGTATTCAATTATTGCTGATTGGTTTCTCATTTAATGCATTTTTAGAAGGAGCAGCAGGATTTGGGGTACCTATTGCCATTTGTGCATTATTATTATCTCAACTTGGATTTAGACCATTACAAGCAGCAATGTTATGTTTAGTTGCGAACGCTGCTTCAGGTGCGTTTGGTGCCATTGGTATTCCAGTTGGTGTTGTAGACACATTACATTTACCTGGAAATGTTTCAGCGATGGGTGTATCTCAGACATCTACGTTAACTTTAGCCTTTATTAACTTCTTTATTCCATTCTTACTAATATTTATTATTGATGGTTTTAAAGGTATTAAAGAAACATTACCTTCTATCTTAGTGGTTTCAATTACGTATACAGCATTGCAAGCACTCTTAACTGTATTCAATGGTCCTGAGTTAGCTGATATTATACCGCCACTTGCATCTATGTTAGCTTTAGCATTATTTTCTAAGAAATTCCAACCGAAAAATATCTTCAGAATTCAAAAAGATGTCGAACCAGAACCCGTTCAACATCATAAAGGTAAAGATATATTATACGCATGGAGTCCATTCATCATATTAACAGTCATTGTAATGATTTGGAGTTCTCCATCATTTAAAGGCTTATTCTTACCAAAAGGGAAGTTATCAAGTTTAGTATTTAACTTTAACTTGCCAGGTACCTTTAGTGAAATTGCACATAAACCTATCGTGTTATCACTTAATATTATTGGACAGACAGGTACAGCCATCTTACTTACAATTATCATTACGATATTAATGTCTAAGAAAGTAAACTTTGGAGATGCTGGACGTTTATTTGGCGTAACATTTAAAGAATTATGGTTACCAGTCTTAACGATCTGTTTCATTCTAGCTATTTCTAAGATTACGACATACGGTGGCTTAAGTAGTGCAATGGGACAAGGTATTGCTAAAGCGGGTAGTGTCTTCCCAATCTTATCTCCAATACTTGGATGGATAGGGGTATTTATGACAGGATCTGTAGTAAATAACAACTCTCTATTTGCGCCTATCCAAGCGTCGGTTGCACAACAAATTGGAACGAGTGGTTCTTTACTTGTTGCTTCTAATACAGTAGGTGGGGTAGCAGCTAAACTGATTTCACCTCAATCTATTGCGATTGCCACAGCTGCCGTTAAAGAAGTTGGTAAGGAATCCGAATTATTAAAAATGACTTTACGTTATAGCATTGGATTATTAATTTTCGTCTGTCTCTGGACATTTGTATTATCACTTTATTATAAAAAATGAAATACACTTATCAATGAGGTTGCACCAAGAAAATTAATTTTACTAGAACGATATTGCTATCTCACTTTCGAAATATCAATTCTAAAATAAGAGCTCTAAGAGGATTTCTAATCAAAGAACTCCTCTTAGAGCTTATTTAATGTCAAGATATCGTTTGCCAATTATGAAGTAGGCGAATTGCCCGAAGCGGTTTACTTTATTATTTAAACATCGCCATAAAGTCTTCATATACTTTAGCAGGTTGATATAATTCTAAAGTTTCTCTGCCACCTTGAATGATGTGTTCAAGCTCATGGTAGTTATGCGTGGTTAAATCGATTTGTTTCGCAAGTTGTGAGACGTTTTCATACTCAACAAGGTAACCATTCTTTCCATTTTTAATAATAGCATCTGGTCCCACATTCCCTTTAAAGCTGATAACGATATTATCTTGAGCCATAGCTTCTAATATGACCATTCCAAAACCTTCATTGCGAGAAGGAACAACGACAATTTTACTTTGAGCTAATTTACTATTTAAATCTTGTGTAGATTCATTGAGTTGTATAATATCCCCCAAATCATACTGATTGATAAATTCTTGAAGTTGTAATTTTTCTTTACCGTCTCCATAAATATGAACCTCGTAATTTAAACTTCTCAAATAATCTTGAATGAGTCTGACGCTTTCTAGAAGTAAGTCAAATCCCTTTTCATATTCAAGACGTCCAGCAGCTACAATGATATTTTTCTTTGGCGCTGCAATCTTTTTCTCAGTAATCATATTTGGAACGACGTAGACAGGCGTCTTGATTTGAGATTGATATCTTTTCCGATCTACTTCTGTTAACGTTGTAACCTTATTTAGGTTACGATACGCTGCTATGATTTCTCTTTGATATTGTTCAGGGTGGGCTTCGAAATTCATATGTTCCATACCAATGGTTGAGACTTCAGTTTTAGCATATTTAGAAATAAGTATGTTGAAGCTTGCGCGTGTTCCTACTAACACATCGGTAGAAACGTTTTTGATAGCTTTAATTATTTTCTTTTCTACATAACTTGAAAATTGATTGAGTCCCGGTTCGTGTTGAGAAATATGTTTCGTCTTTAAGAATGGCGTGTATGCTTTAACGCGGTTCGCAACAATTGCCTTTAAATTTTTAGGTTTGAAACGATAGTCAACAAGTACTTTAATCTTAATATCTTTATGCAATTGGAAATAGGGCGTTTCTGCACCTCTAAATACTGAAATGATAGTAACAGGATGTCCTTTTTGTGCCAATGTATTCGCAAGTTGTGTTACAGACTTTACCGTTCCACCCATTGCATAAATGTTATGCATGAACAATGTGAACGACTTCATGAATTTAAACACCTCATTGTTTCTTTGTTATTATAAATAATTATAACATTAGACTTGCTTTTTAAGGTAATATGTTAAAATGGTCAAGTGGTTAAAATTTAAGACTACAAGTTTAATTATTTATGTATATCTGACTTTTTATCCTTTTGCGAAATACAATTTATGTATATAATTAAAGTAGTCTAATCAATGGTTATGATGAGAAGGTATATAGACTTCTTAAATAACTCTTGGGATATATTTTTTTATAGATTTAGAAAGCGCTTTAATTTTAATAAGAAAATCTATGTTAAAACAAATCCATTAGAGTCAATCGTTCCATTTATTCATTGAAAAGGGGGACTGTATTTGTTATGAGTACACAACATAGCAAAACAGATGTCATCTTAATTGGTGGCGGCATTATGAGTGCAACATTAGGAACATTACTTAAAGAATTATCACCTGAGAGAGAAATTAAATTATTTGAGAGATTAGAACAACCAGGAGAGGAAAGTTCAAATGTTTGGAATAATGCAGGAACAGGGCATTCAGCATTATGTGAATTGAACTATACTAAAGAAGGTAAAGATGGCTCAGTTGATATTACAAAAGCGATTCAAATAAATGAACAATTCCAAGTGTCTAAACAGTTTTGGGCGCATTTAGTACGTACTGGCCAATTAGAAAGTCCAGGAAACTTCATACAATCTGTGCCTCATATGAGTTTTGTCAAAGGTGAAAATAATGTACGTTTCTTAAGAAGCCGTGTAGATAGTCTACAAAAGAACGTTCTTTTTGAAAAAATGGAAATCTCTGAAGATCCTGAAAAGATTAAAGAATGGGTACCGCTTATGATGGAAGGACGTCAATCTGAGGAACCTATCGCTATTACTTACGATGAAACAGGAACGGATGTGAACTTCGGCGCATTAACGAAGAAATTAATCAGTAATTTACAAGATAAAAACGTTGAAGTTAATTATAAACATGAAGTTCAAGATATTAAGAAACAAGACAATGGCAATTGGCATGTTGTCGTAAAAGATTTAAAATCTGGCCAAGTCACACAATATGAGACTGAATTTGTATTTATTGGTGCAGGTGGCGCAAGTTTACCATTATTACAAAAAACAGGTATTAAAGAATCTAAACACATTGGTGGTTTCCCTGTAAGTGGTTTATTCTTAAGATGTAAGAACCCTGATGTGATTCAACGACATTATGCGAAAGTATATGGTAAAGCTGAAGTAGGTGCACCGCCTATGTCAGTACCTCACTTAGATACACGCTTTGTGAATGGTGAACGTTCATTATTATTTGGACCATTCGCAGGCTTTTCACCTAAATTCTTAAAAACAGGTTCATACCTAGATTTAATTAAATCTGTAAAACCGAATAACATTGTAACGATGTTAAGTGCAGGTGTGAAAGAATTTAACCTAACTAAATATCTTGTATCACAATTGATGTTATCTAACGAAGAGCGTGTCGATGATTTACGAGTATTCCTTCCAGAAGCGAAAGATGAAGATTGGGAAGTTATCACGGCCGGTCAACGTGTTCAAGTTATTAAAGACACTGATAAATCGAAAGGTAATTTACAATTTGGTACAGAAGTGATTACTTCTGAAGACGGCACGCTAGCAGCATTATTAGGTGCTTCTCCAGGCGCTTCGACTTCAGTAGATATCATGTTTGATGTATTACAACGTTGTTATAAATCTGAATTTAGTGGTTGGGAATCTAAAATTAAAGAAATGGTACCATCATTTGGTTTGAAACTTTCTGAACATGAAGATGTGTACCGTGCAGTTAATAAAGAAATTAAAAAATATTTAAATGTGAAATAAAATTCTAAACTAAGAGGGATTGAGAGAAGCTCGGTATCAGTGTACTTTCAATTCAAACACCCTCCGCCAATAGGTTAATAGAGTGTAGGTATATAAACTTAAATGTTAATACGTAGTATTTGATATAAAAGTAGCAGTAAGAAGATTCCAATTGAAATCCTCTTACTGCTATTATTTTTGGGAATTATGTCTCAGCTTCCTTTTATTTACATATTCAATTGAATGGAGAATATTGTAGAATCGTTTGAATGTAAGAAGATATGTCCTCCATGTAATTCAATAATTGATTGAGTGATAGCTAAACCTAAACCGTTACTCGTGTTATCAGTACTTGTTTTATAAAATCTCTCGAAAATGTGAGCCTTATCTTGATTTGAAATGGTACCTTCATTTTCAATTGTAAAAATGATATTGGATGCTTCTTTAAATAAACGCATTTGAATCATACCTTGTTGTGGTGAATATTTAATCGCATTAATAATTAAATTGCTGAACGCTTGATGTATCAAACGATCATTTCCTAGGAAATACACATCTTCCAACTCAGTCATGATAACTAAATCTTTATTTTCTGAACGATAGTGTTCATGTCTTACGATATCTTTAATTAATGCATTTAAGTGTATATGATCGTTAAATGTTAAATGAGCAGCATTGTCTAATTCTGATAGTAACAGTAATTCTTTTGTTAACTCGCTCACTTGTGATGTGATACTAAATAATTCATTAATATAAGATGTGCGTTCCTCTTTATTTTTGGAAAACTGTAACTGAGTAAGTAATCTTTGCATATGTGTTAATGGTGTTTTGATTTCATGAGAGACATTTTGTACAAAGTGCTGTCGCATTTGGTCAACTTGTCCTAGACTTTGTCTCATATGATCAAATCTCAATTGTAAAGTTCCAATTTCATCTTGTCTCGTTTGTTTGATTGGCGTTTGGAAATCACCATGCATGAGTCTGTTGGTCGCATTTTTCAAAGCAGAAACAGGCTTAATAATAGAATACGTAGACGCAATAACTAATGAAATTGAAATGACCAGTAATAATGAAAGTAAAACTGCTAAAAATATTCTAAATTCGCTAAATGTTTCTCCGATATCAGGGCGCATAAATACGGCTAATGGTCCGTGCTGAGTATGAAAACGCACGCCCACTGTATTGTCTGTTTCGTTGTCGAAGAATCCAGTTACGAATAGTTCGAAAGGTTTATTCTTAATACCATGATAATCTTTGCCGTTCAAGACGGATTGTATAGCGTGATTTGATAATGAATCCTTTCGAAAAGCTTCCCCGTAAAAGTGCTTCGATTGATGGGCGTCCACGGTAAGAATTTGGTAATTCATGTCACCTAAATGTTTAAAATAGGACGTCAATTGCTTACTATTTTGTGTTGTTTCATACTCTCGCGCTTGCTTTAAGGTGTGCATAATTTTAGCATCGTTAGAGGACTTCAAATTAAAGTGATAATAAACATTCGTGAGTAAAAAGCTGACTAAAGCGCTAAAAAGTATAACAGTAATCGTATAAATAGCTATTCTGGAATAGAGTGTTTTAAACATTTTGACTCACCATATATCCTTGTCCGCGTACAGTATGGATGGATACTGAAGCCTCTAATTGCATTAATCTTTTGCGCAGCCTTTTAATATGTACATCGACAGTTCGATCATCACCTTCATAATCAAAGCCCCAAATTTTCTCAATAATGTCATCTCGAGTAAATATATGTTTAGGATTTGATACTAATAAGAATATCAATTGAAATTCCTTATTAGGCAGATTCACTGTTTTTGAATCAACGCTAAGTTCCATGTAAGACTGGTTGAGTGTCAAATTGCCAAGTTTCAGTTCGCTTTCAGCATTGATTTGGTATCTTCGTAATACTGCTTTGATTCTGAATAACAATTCTTTAACTTCAAACGGTTTAGTCACATAATCGTCAGTACCACTTAAGAAAGCACGTTCTTTATCACTTAGCGCATCCCTTGCTGTTAACATGATAACAGGTAATTCATAATCTTCTTTCAGTTTTTGACATAATTCGAAACCATCCATGCCCTTCATCATAATATCGACAATCGCGATATCTACATTCTCTTTTTCTAGAAAATGAAGTGCCGTCTCACCACTCAAAAAAGTATGAGTGCGAATATGCTCATTGATGAGGTGGGTTGCTACATAATCCAAGATTTTACGATCGTCATCAACGATTAAACAATTAACCATAGTATGTCCGCTCCTAAGTTTTTCTATCATTATACTATTTCAAATTTAACTTTAACACATTGACCTTAGTTCATATTGAGTTCACATTCACTGCTTAGAATCTTTAACTATAAAGATAAAGGAGTGACGATACATGAATTTGGCATGGAAGGAAATAAAATTTTATAAATTCAGATTTATACTAATCATGCTGATTGTGTTTTTAATGGCAATCATGGTTCTATTCATTAGTGGTTTAGCTCAAGGATTAGCTAGAGAAAATATTTCTATATTTGAACAGTTTAAAGGGAATCAATTTATCATTCAGAAAATGAAAGAACCACAAATTGAAAAGTCTGCATTGTCAGAAGACCAACAACGACAAATCGATAAGGTAGTTCAATCAAAACCAGTCAATATGATACAGAAGACATTAAATATTAATGGAAATGAAGAAAATGTGGTCGTATTAAATCGTACTAAAAACAGTGACTGGAAATTAACTTCAGGTAGATATCCGCAACATAAAAATGAAATTGTAGTCAATAAGAAGCTGCTCGCAGAAGGTCTTAAAGAAGGAAGTACAGTTAAATTTAAAAATAGTGATCAGAGTTACAAAATCGTAGGCATTTTAAATGATGCAATGTATGCACATAGTAATGTTGTAATATTGAACCAATCTGTTTTTCAAAATGAAAGTAAAGCCGTAGCATCATTTTATTCAACAAATCAACTCAGCAAAG
This sequence comes from Staphylococcus sp. HMSC62A08, assembly GCF_001839105.1. Classification (NCBI taxonomy): domain Bacteria; kingdom Bacillati; phylum Bacillota; class Bacilli; order Caryophanales; family Staphylococcaceae; genus Staphylococcus; species Staphylococcus sp. HMSC62A08. The sequence continues at coordinate 385,922 of NZ_KV840027.1, forward strand.
TACAGAAAAAACAAATTCAATCCATTCAAGGCACTCAAATCGTCAACACCCAAGATTTAACAGACCATATTGCGAGTTATAAGGCTGAGCAAAGTCCATTAAAAATGATGATTTATAGTTTATATGTGATTACTGCAATTGTTTTAAGTGCATTCTTTTATGTCATGACCATTCAAAAAACATCTGAAATTGGAGTGCTCAAAGCTATAGGTATCTCAACACCACATTTGTTAATCTCACTGATTTTACAAATTTCTTTAATTACGTTTATTGGCGTAGCCTTATCAGAGATTTTAATCATGATGATAAATCAAATTATGCCGGTGACTATGCCATTTCATCTAAGTATAGGTAACCTGCTTTCAGTGGTAGTGATATTTCTAATCGTAGGTTTAATCGGTGCATCACTGTCATTTATTAAATTATTAAAGATTGATCCAATTGAAGCTATTGGGGGTAATGAATAATGACTTTAATCGTAGACAATATCGTTAAAACTTTTGGGGAAAATGATTCAGCAACTCAAGTACTTAAAGGCATTAACTTTGAAATTAAAAAAGGGGAGTTTGTCATCCTTAATGGCGCTTCTGGCTCAGGTAAAACGACATTATTAACAATATTAGGTGGTTTACTGTCTCAAACCTCTGGAGATGTATTATATGATGAGAAACAGTTATTCATTAACGGTAAGGACAATTCGCAATTTAGACTGAATGATATAGGGTTTATATTTCAATCCTCACACTTGATTCCTTATCTGACAGTAGAAGAACAGTTACTTATTGTAGGTAAAGAAGCGGGAATGCCTAAGAAAAGTGCTAATTCTAGAGCAACACAATTACTTAATAATATAGGATTGGCGCATCGACTTCACAGTTATCCGCATATGTTATCTGGTGGGGAAAAGCAGCGTGTGGCAATTACTCGCGCATTTATGAATCAGCCTAAAATCATTCTAGCAGATGAACCTACAGCAAGCTTAGATGCCAAACGAGCTAAAGAAGTAGTATCAATGATAAGTCAACAAATTAAAGCACACAATAAGATTGGAATTATGATTACTCATGATACAAGTTTATTTGAATACGCAGATCGCGTCATAGAATTATATGATGGACAAATTATAAATCAATAAAAATGAAGCAAGGGAACAGTTGATGTCGCAATTCATACATCATTAGGTTCTCTTGCTTTTTAATTTAGAATTAAACTGATAATACTAATCCAAAAAGTGATTGCAAAATAAATGGTTAGTAATAAGCGATATTGATACATAACACCTAAGAAATCTTTGATTAATGCTCTACTGAAAAAGTGGTACGGTGTATGACTGCCAATACCATCAAATTTTAAACCTAACTTTTCAGCGAGTCGTAACGATCTTAAAATGTGAAATTGACTTGTTACACAAAGAAGTTGCGACTGACGTTTGAAATGCGTTTCAATAATTGGTTTAGAATATAAAAAGTTTGTATACGTATTGGTGGATTGATTCTCTATTAAGATTATATCTTCAGGTATACCTTTGGCTATTAAATAACGTTTCATTGCTAAAGCTTCAGTTATCGGTTCATCAAGACCTTGCCCGCCACTTACTAAGAAATAAACAGGCTTTGCTTGTGAATGATAAACATTTATTGCGCGGTTTAACCGTTCAGCTAACATAGGTGTAACTTGCTCTGTGAAGATACCAGCGCCAAGCACCATAATCAAATCTACATTTTTATGAAATGAATGACTCCCAAAGGCAGAGGACCAAGATACATAACATATAAATGCAAAAAACGTGCTAAAAGCAATTGCACTCAGCCATAACGCCAGTCCATTGATAACTGGGATTGAAACTGTACTGATATAGAAACAAGCTATTAAAAATAAAGCAAGTTGATAGGCGTTAATACACATATTTTTTAGAAAATGACGACCACGACTAAAGTTAAATAAATGACGATGTTTCATTATAATGAGTATAGAAGCAATAATCATTATAATGGATAAATCATAGGGCAGTGTTAAAGTGATTAAATGATACGTCACGATGATGAAACCTAAAATAACTGTTGAAATAAAGCTCAATAAATTAAGTGTTAAAGGTTGGTCAAAGTACAAAGATACAATGAGAATAAATGCGATGATGGTTAAAATGATTGAAATCATGATTGATGTTCCTCTTTTTATATTGTACTTATAAATGTAGACTAACCAATCATAATTAGCAATCTTAAAGATAAAGTATTGCTCAGAGAATTTGAGGTTTCAATTATCCAGTATTCTTGCTATTATTTAAAAGTATGAAAAATAATTTTTTTATAGAAATAGATAAAATAATATAGGAGATTCTACATGGTTAGAAGAATAGAAGATCATATTGTATTTTTAGAGAAATTTATTAATGATGTAAATACATTGACGGCTAAGTTACTTAAAGATTTACAAAATGAGTATGGCATATCATTAGAACAATCGAATGTGCTTAGTATGTTGAAAAATGAGTCTTTAACAGTGAGTCAAATTACTGAAAAACAAGGTGTAAATAAAGCGGCAGTAAGTAGAAGAGTTAAAAAATTATTAGATGCTGACTTAGTTAAATTAGAAAAATCTGATGCTAATATCGACCAACGTTTAAAAATTGTTAATCTTTCTGAAAAAGGTAAAGAATATATCGCTAAAAGAAAAGCAATCACGAGCAGTATTGCTAACGATATGACGAGCGACTTTTCAACTGAAGAAATTGAAAAGGTACGACAAGTACTTGAGATTATTGATCATCGAATCAAATCTTTCAACTCTAAATTTTAATTTATTCGAAGATTTAGACTATACATAGAATCACTCGTAGGAATATAATGATGTATGTGTAGATAATCGTTAAGAGATAAGACTAAATAAGTATTTATTTGATGATGAACTGTTTATATAATTTAAATAAGTATGTAACTTTCTTTTAATTAAAATACAATGAAAACTACATATAATGAGAATTGTATTTTTAATCTAACCTCTGTAAAATAAAACGGGTAGATAAAATAATTATATAATATGAATGTGAATTGAATGTAGTGTTAGAAATAGAGGTGATAGAATGAAACAATGCCCAAACTGTGGTCAGACAATCAGTGATGATAATAATCAGTGTCCTAAATGTGGGCAATCGCTACCAAAAAATAATAAAGCTAAACAAACATCATCTCATTCAGTCAATGATAACGCTACGAACCTTAAATTACGTAGAATTGTTCCACTAGGAATTATCTTTTTTATTTTGATACTTATTGTCATTTTATTCTTCCTTTTAAAGAATTTTAATTCTCCAGAAGCGCAAACTAAGATTCTAGTTAATGCGGTTGATAATAATGATACGCAAAAGGTTGCAACAGTGTTGAGTACAAAAGATAATAAAGTGGATCCGGATGAAGCGAAAGAATATATTAAATATATTAAAAGTGAAGTCGGCATGAAAAGCTTTAAGAGTGATATCAAAGAGACCGTCAGTAAATTAAATAAAAATAATTCTAGTGTCGCTTCTTATATTCAAACAAGAAGCGGACAAGATGTTCTAAGAATAAGTAAAAATGGAACGAGATATTTATTCTTCGATAATATGAGTTTTACGGCTCCAACAAAACAACCGATAATTAAACCAAAAGAAAAAACTAAGTATGAATTTAAAGCTGGCGGTAAAAGTAAAACAGTCATCGCAGACGCGCACAAAAACACCCCACTTGGTAATTTCATTCCAGGTAATTATGAATTGCCAGCTAAGAAAACCACACAGAATGGAACTTTTAACGGTAATTTGAACTTCGATTTTAGAGATAGTAGTTCTGAGACAGTTGAAGCATCCGAAGACTTTGATCAAGCGTATTTAAATATTAAATTAAAAGGCGCGAGCAAATTAAGTGATAGCTCTGAAAAAGTTAAAATTAATGATCGAGAAATGTCATATTCAAACTCAAAAGAATATGGACCATATCCTAAAACGAAAGATATTACGATTTCAGCGACTGGTAAAGCTAAAGGACGTACATTTAAGTCTGAAACTAAAACAATCAGTGCTGATGATTTAAAAGATAATACCAAAGTGACATTAGAATTTGAAAGTGATAAAATTAGCAGCTATGTTGAGAAGAAAGAAAAAGAGGAAAATAGTCTTAAAAACAAATTAACTCAGTTCTTTACCGGCTATTCAACAGCAATTAATACAGCTTTCGACATCAATGATTTTGATTTTATTTCAAGTTATTACAAGAAAAACTCTTCTATTTATAAACAAATGAAAAATAATTTTCTGACACAAACAAAAGTATCAATGATTTCTCCTCAAGTGCTGAGTGCAAGTAGAAGTGGAGATAAGATTAAAACCACAATCCAACAAATTGATTTAACAGGAAATTACGTTAATAAAGATTATGAATTAGAAATAGATTCTGATAACAGTAACATGCAACTTACAAAAGCAGACGACGATGAGTGAGCGCGTTCGTTTGCAGTCTAAATAAAGGCTGGGACATAATTAATTGTCTCAGC
>NZ_KV840027.1:390548-400573 GCF_001839105.1 Staphylococcus sp. HMSC62A08
TGCTAAATTATATTTCTGTCCCACTCCCTATTGCTACCATTTAGTAATGTTAGTAATTATCGGAACACGTTTATGAAATTTAAATGTATGTTCGCTATAAAAAATAAAAAGGGGAGTTAATATTGGAAAATTCTTGCTCAACGTATCATAAATCTATACTATTTATTGTCATTTTAGGGGCACTCACTGCAATAGGACCCTTATCGATTGATATGTTTTTACCAGGTTTGCCTAATATTAAAAATGATTTTGATACAACAGCATCGAATGCACAATTAACGATTTCACTCTTTATGGTCGGTTTAGCATTCGGTAACTTATTTGCAGGTCCAATTTCAGACGCTTCAGGACGTAAGAAGCCACTCCTCATAGCAATGATAATATTTACGTTAGCGAGTTTAGGTATTATTTTCGTTACGAATATTTGGATTATGATTGCACTAAGACTGATCCAAGGATTAACAGGTGGCGCAGGAGCAGTGATATCAAGAGCCATTGCAAGTGATATGTATTCTGGCAATGATTTAACTAAATTTTTATCCTTACTAATGCTTGTAAATGGTGTTGCGCCTGTGATTGCGCCAGCACTCGGTGGGATAATCTTAAGTTTTGCCACTTGGCGTATGGTTTTTATCATTTTGACTGTATTTGGATTACTTATGTTCGTAGGTACTTTATTTAAAGTTCCAGAATCTCTTGAAAATGAACACCGCGCCAATAGCAATATTGGAACAATGTTTAAAAATTTCAAAGATTTATTTGCCACGCCACGATTTGTTCTACCTATGTTGATACAGGGCGTGTCATTTATATTATTATTTACTTATATTTCAGCATCTCCATTTATCGTACAGAAGATTTATGGTTTATCTCCATTCCAATTTAGTATCATGTTCGCGTTTATTGGCATAACACTTATTATCTCAAGTCAACTGACAGGTAAGTTAGTAGATTATATGGATAGTCAACAACTACTTAGAATCATGACGGCCATTCAAATTGTAGGTGTGATACTTGTTTCGCTGATATTGATCAATCATTTGAATTTCTGGTTATTAGCCATCGGTTTCATTATACTCGTTGCACCTGTCACGGGTGTTGCCACACTAGGCTTCTCAATTGCGATGGATGAAAGTAAGAGTGGTAAAGGGAGTTCATCTAGTTTATTAGGATTATTTCAAACGCTCCTTGGTGGTTTAATGTCTCCTTTAGTTGGTATTAAAGGTGAAAATGATCCTACTCCGTATATCATGATTATCGTCATTACAGCGATTATATTAATCATTTTACAGTTAGTAAATATGAAAGTATTTAAAAAAGCTAAACCTAATCAATGATGTTGATTTCCTTCTTCAAAGTGCTTGTTAGAAAGTCGTACTTTGAAGAGGGGAATTTCATTTTAGGTTTAGCTTTTATTATTTTATCGTTGTAGTTTAATTGTATTTGCGAGTAAGACGCTAGCGACATCTTCAGGTGATTCTTTGCAACCATGACGTAACCAATCAAAAAGTATGCCAGCTTGACCACCAACAGAATAAATCACAAACATACGCTTATTCTGAATGGTTGTTTCATATCTATCCATTACTTTTTCATAGCATCGCTTTGTTTCATTAATATAATCAAGGGCAATTTCCTTATTAGGATGAATAATGAGTGTTGCTTTATAAAATGCTTCTTTACGCTTAATATATCGCGCAACGAGTAAGAAAAATTTGTATAATTTCTTTTGATCTTGCTTGATATTATGAAAATCTTTGTAGAATGAATTCAATATAGCCTTATATTTATTTAAATGATAGTTTTGAATTTTCTCTAATAAATGATATTTATCTTGAAAATGATCATAAAATGTCGAACGATTTACACCACTATAAGCACATATCATTTTGATTGTGATTTCCTCAAAAGGGTATTCTTCAATCAATTCAATAAGGCTTTTTATTATTTTATATTTCGCACGTTGTTTCATTGTTTCACCTGATCAATCTGAATAATATTTTTATATAATATGCTAACCAACACAATTGTGAAAAATGTTGGTGTTTTTTTGAGTGACACATCTCTATAATAGATAAAGTGAATTTTAAAAGCAAATAGGAGGATATATTCATGAAGAAAATGGTATTAGTGAATGTCATTACTATCATTGTTCTTGTAGTAATAGGTGTTCTAGGTTTCTGTTTTTTTAATAATTTAACAAGCTATGTAACTACAGACAATGCAAAAGTAGACGGAGATCAAATCAAAATCTCTAGCCCAGCTTCAGGAGAAATTAAATCTCTAGATGTGAAACAAGGAGATAAACTTGATAAAGGTGATAAAGTAGCTGAAGTTTCAGCTCAAGGCGAAGGTGGTCAATCTAAAGATATGAGCATCAAAATGCCTCAAAACGGTACAATCGTTAAAACTGACGGCATGGAAGGTTCAATGGCTCAAGCTGGTAACCCAATCGCTTACGCATATAATTTAGATGATTTATACATTACTGCAAACGTTGATGAAAAAGACATTTCTGATGTAGAAAAAGGAAACGATGTAGACATCGATATCGATGGTCAAAAAGCTTCTATTAAAGGTAAAGTAGAACAAGTTGGAAAAGCAACTGCAGCTAGTTTCTCATTAATGCCTTCATCTAACAGTGACGGTAACTACACTAAAGTGTCACAAGTCGTACCAGTTAAAATTTCTCTAGATTCTGAACCATCTAAAAATGTTGTTCCAGGTATGAACGCTGAAGTTAAAATCCATAAAAATTAAGGGGGTCATTTCATGACAACGACCTTCATTATTGTTTATATTGTTATAGCGCTCATACTTATTGGTCTAATTAACGTACTTTTTTCAAAATCAAGAAAAAAAGCTAAAGATCAAAAAGTGGAACAACGTTCGACTAAGGATTCTGAGAATCAAAGTTATCAATCTAAATTTAAAGCAAGTGATCTAGATAAACAATCTGAGTCTAACAATGCTTCAAGTCAAATCAGAAATCATTCTGATAATATCGAAGATGATAAAAGAAAACATCACTTCGAAACTACTAATGAGGGAGATCAAACATCTTCTAAAGCTACTAATGCAAATAGCAAATATGATGCGTATCCTGGTTCTCTACGTCGATCAGATCAACACGAAGATCAAGCGAATGTTGAGAAACAAGATCATCAAAAAGATAATACTGAACAACCTAATGAAGAATCAGATGAAGTTTTAAATCCAATTGACCCTAACTCAGAAGAGGGTAGAGTCAATGAAAAGATTAAAAAACAAGAATCTAACTTCATTTTCGGTAAAGGTATTTCAAGAGGTAAAATTTTAGCAGCAATGTTATTTGGTATGTTCATTGCGATTTTGAACCAAACATTATTAAATGTTGCTTTGCCTAAAATTAATACGGAATTTAATATTTCTGCTTCAACTGGACAATGGTTGATGACAGGATTCATGTTAGTGAATGGTATTTTGATTCCAATCAGTGCATTCTTATTTAATAAATATTCTTATAGAAAATTATTTATTATAGGTTTAGCATTATTTACAATTGGTTCACTTATCTGTGCGATTTCATTTAACTTCCCAATTATGATGGGTGGTCGTGTACTACAAGCGATTGGCGCAGGTATCTTAATGCCATTAGGTTCTAACGTTATTGTAACGATTTTCCCACCTGAAAAACGTGGTGTCGCAATGGGGACAATGGGTATCGCAATGATTCTAGCTCCAGCTATTGGACCTACTTTATCAGGTTATATCGTTCAAAATTATCATTGGAACATTATGTTCTATGGTATGTTCTTTATCGGATTAGTCGCAATTGTAATTGGTATGTTCTGGTTTAAACTTTACCAACGTACGACAAATCCAAAAGCTGATATTCCTGGAATTATATATAGTACAATCGGTTTCGGTGCTTTATTATATGGTTTCTCTGAAGCTGGTAATAAAGGTTGGGGTTCAACTGAAATCGTGACAATGTTTATTATTGGTACAATCTTCATTATCTTATTCGTTATTAGAGAGTTAAGAATGAAGGCACCAATGTTAAACCTTGAAGTATTAAAATATCCAACATATACACTTACAACAATTATCAATATGATTGTTATGATGAGTTTATATGGTGGTATGATTTTACTTCCATTATATTTACAAAATTTAAGAGGTTTCTCAGCACTCGATTCAGGTTTACTTATGCTTCCTGGTGCTTTAGTTATGGGTGCTTTAGGACCTGTTGCAGGTAAGTTATTAGATACAATTGGTATTAAACCATTAGCCATTTTTGGTATTGGTATTATGACTTATGCAACTTGGGAACTAAGTAAATTAAACATGGATACACCTTATCTTCATATTATGGGTATCTATGTATTACGTTCATTCGGTATGGCATTTATTATGATGCCTATTATGACAGCAGGTATGAATGCATTACCTGGCCGTTTAATTTCTCATGGTAATGCTTTTGTTAATACGATGAGACAATTAGCTGGATCAATTGGTACAGCGATATTGGTGACTGTAATGACGACTCAACAAACTAATCATGTTGCAGCATTTGGCGATGAATTAGATAAAACAAATCCTGTCATTCAAGATCATATGCGTGAATTAGCACAACAATATGGTGGTGAATCAGGCGCATTAAAAGTGTTATTAGAACATATTAATAAACTTGCATCTGTAGAAGGTGTTAATGATGCATTTATCATTGCAACTGTGATTAGTGCTATTGCCTTAATCTTAAGCTTATTCTTACAAAGTAAGAAAAAAGCACAAGCATCTGCTGAAAAAGCAAATGCTGAAGATAAAGCAGCTCACCAAGAGTAAATATTAATTAAGAGATAAAAAATTGTGTTGTGGGGGCACGATTTTTGAAGAATCGGTAACGTTCCGTCGTTATCGATTCTTTTTTGGGAGCGGGACAGAAATATAATTTAGCAAAATTATTTTCGTTGTCCCACCCCGGCAAGGATGGATAGGATTGAGAGAAGCTTGATTCAGGTGCACTCTCAATTCAGACATCTACTGCCAATATGTTAAGTGAGACTGATATATTTAATATTTTCTAGACTATTATGCATGCGCAAAAGGCGCAGGCGAACTATAATAAAAAGGCCTATCGATGACTCAACTAAGAGTGATTGATAGGCCTTTAATTTATCGTATACGAGCTAGACGGTTACGGAAGAATAAACTAATAAATAATAACGCAATACTACAAGCAAGTAGAATTAATCCATTATGAATTGCATCAGCTTCCGTAATCACTTGATCTGGTGAAACACTTAAATAATATTTCTTAAGAGACTCTGAAATATTTTGAGCAATTGTATGAATGATATAACTGAAATACATAGTAATAAAAAGCATTACCGCTAAAATAATGATATTAAAAATTTTTAATAATGTTCGATTAAGAATGATAGTAATCACAGTTATAAACATACTAATGAGACATAACACAAAGAAAATATTAAAAACTAAAATAAGGTTATCTATTGAATGTTGTAGATCATTCATATCACCTAAATTAATATCTAAATTTCCAATTTTAGTAACAGTATCTTGGAAATTTCGTATTTCATGAAAATTAATCTTTTGATTTGCGAAGACTATATTAAAAATAGGTTGCTTTAACATACTATATCCTGTAATAGCAGTTAAAACTAATACAATAATATGAATAACGATACTTACCCAAGAACGTTTTTTCTTTCCATATTTTTTACCACGATGCATTTCTTGATTACGAAATTGTGAATTGAAATCACTTGAATTTTGATTTGCTTCAGTCACTATGATGCCTCCTTCAATCACATTTTTTCTATTTTTATCTTTTTAATATAATGTCTGTTATAATTGGCTTTATTCAAGTATCACTATCAGTAATAGACATCATTATTTAAAGATGCAATTGATATATGTATTATTATATCTTTTTTAAGAAAACGAATATACAGATTTAAGCAAATTGTTTTCTAAATTTAAAATTTGAAAAGGGGCAGGTTGGTCACGCTATGAAAAACTATTTAATGAATAGAGTCGTTAATAAATATATACTTCATAACAGATCTATTTTCTTTAACAATGATGAAGAAGTAGAACAATTTTTAGAGAAAAGAAGAACTGAAAATAGTAAAAAGCATAAACAACCGTCTACATTAAATGTAAAATCTAATCTTGATAAATTATCTCTAGGAGATATGCAAGTGTTTAGATTTAATTTTAGACATGAAGCCAAACATAAAATCTTATACCTCCACGGTGGATATAACACATTACAACCGTCACCGTTTCATTGGAGATTATTAGATAAATTGGCTCTCAATAAATTAAATGAAGTCGTATTACCAATCTATCCAAAAGCGCCGGAATATCATCTTGAAGATACCTATCAAGCTATCAAAAAAGTATACGATGAATTAGTTTCTGAAGTAGGTAATGAGCATATTGTGATTATGGGAGATGGTTCTGGTGGAGGTTTAGCATTGCGTTTCGTTCAATCCTTGGTTGAAGAACAGCAACCTGTACCGAGTAAATTATTCTTAATATCGCCTTTATTAGATGCTACATTATCAAATAAAGATATTACTGAAGAATTAGAGGACAAAGATATCTTAGTGAGTCGATTTGGGGTTAATGAGTTGATGAAAGCATGGTCTAATGGCTTGCCACTAACTGATAAACGTGTTTCTCCATTGTATGGAGAACTAAAAGGTCTACCTCCTGTATATATGTATGGTGGTGGTAAGGAAATTGGAAATCCGGACATGAAGTTGTTTGCACATTTATTAGAAGAAAATGGGCAGTACATTGATTTTAAAGAATATCCTAAAATGGTTCATGATTTCCCGATTTATCCTATTAGACAATCGCATAAAGTCATTAAACAAATTACAAAAGCAATACAACAATAAAACAGGACTTTGGAGGTGGTTCAAACTTCCAAAGTCCTTGTTCATTATCCTATTCAATCATTGAATTGATATGAGTTACTACAAAGTTTTGGCCTTTTAAGTAATAAAATGAAGCGATGAATTCATCAAATTGATGTGGTATATCAGTAAAATTACTAAAAGTAAATTTCTTTTCTAGATTTTGATCTCTCACGTGCTTTTCATAATTATTATATTGAATGAGAAATTCTTCATCGATATGATTTTCCTCAATTAACGTTGAAATCTCATCAATCGCAAACTTTTGCCCTTGTAAGTAGCTCATATGAATTGCACGCTTGACGAGTTGAGACGCCGGTCCATTGATAACCAATTCTTTTTGATTATTTAATTCACTCAATTCAAATTTAACATCATCTTTTAAATCTATAAGTTCACTTTTAATGCGTTGACGTGTAGGCATATCTATTCTCCTTTTTTAGGGATACCAATTTGATGTCCCAGTTGTTTTGGCCATTCAATTTTTTCTTGCTCTGATTCATATGCTTTAATGAAATTCATATATTTCTCAGGAAATGCCGCAGAACGACGTTGGTTTGTATCAATACCCATCATCATGACTTCATTTGTAGCTGCAACAGTACCATCTTCATGTAGCATTCTTAAAAAGAAATGCGTACGTTTATAATCATAATCATAAAGGTATAATTCAACTATGAATGTTTGACCTAATGACAATTCTGCTAAATACGTTGTATGTTCTTCAATAGTAAAAACGGTATATTGGCTTGCTTCTCTTTCTTCAAGAGATAAGCCATGACTATAGTTAAATTCATTAACCACTTCACTAAATATCATATTGTAATACGCATCATGCATATGATTGTTATTATCAATTAAATCTTCGGTTACATTTCGAGTAACCTTGAATGTGTGAGACATCTCTTTTTTCCTCCCCTTATACCTAACACTATCTTACTAGATAAAATTAACACATACACGTAATTAAATTCATGATAAAATGTAACAGAGATAACAAGAGGGGGAAGTAAAATGACCTTAACCGTAAGATATCAATCATTAACACAACCTCTTACGGAAGTAGCAAATGTTCGGGATGTTCCTAAAGATGCGACAATTGTTTGGTATGATTTTGAAAATGCTACAGAACGGGAGAATGATTTTCTCAGAAATAACTTTAATTTCAACTATTTAGAAATTGATGATGCTATTACTGGTATACCTCGTGTGAAGTATAAGGAATATAAAGCTTATCAGTATATGATATTCCATAGTATTATAGACTCAGATTATTCTCCAATTGCGCTTAACGTCTTTTTACAGGATAAAATTCTTGTAACGTATCATCATAAGCCCTTTAGATCATTGAAGAGAGTAGCTAAATATAATGCTGAAAATCATGACGCTGATTTGGACTGCGCAGATATAGTAATACATATACTGGATAGTATGGTGGATAAATACTTTGATTTCGTATATGGCATCGAGGATAAAGTTTATAATTTCGAAGCTCGACATGTCGATGATCGGTATAGTAAAAGTGTGATGGAAAATGTCTTTCAATTACGTTCCGATTTGATTAAAATTAAGCGTGTCATGTTTCCGATGCAAGAAGTAGTTGATACGATTAAAAGTGAAGGCAATATCATTAAAGATGCTAAGCACTCAATGTATATTCAACATATCGATGATCATCTGATCAAACAACGAAGTGTCATTAGAACAGCGCAAGAGATGACAAATGAAATACGTGAAAACTATGAGTCATTTACTTCATTTAGAATGAATAGTATTATGCAAATTTTGACACTAGTATCAGTTATTTTCTCTCCGTTAACTTTTATAGCTGGTGTATACGGTATGAACTTTGATTACATGCCTGAATTAAAATGGCATTATGCCTATTTTGTTTGTCTAGGCGTCATGCTCGTGATAACAATTATTTTAATAATCTTTTTCAAAAGGAAAAAATGGTTCTAAAAGAGGAACAATCATATTATGAACTTTAACAAAGGATGGTATTTCAATGAGTGATTCACTGAGAGAACAAAGAAAAAATGAACATGTAGAAATTGCAATGTCACAAACTGATGCACCACAATCTGATTTCGATAAATTGAGATTCGTTCATCATTCAATACCTAATATTGATGTCAATCAGGTCGATTTAACGAGTCATACATCTCATTTCGATATGCAATTTCCAGTTTATATTAATGCGATGACTGGAGGCAGTGAGTGGACGAAACAAATTAATGAAAAGTTAGCTATTGTAGCCAGAGAAACAGGTTTAGCAATGGCAGTAGGCTCTACCCATGCCGCTTTAAGAAATCCTAAAATGGCTGAATCATTCAGTATTGCAAGACAAATCAATCCTGAGGGAATGATATTTAGTAATGTTGGCGCAGATGTACCTGTAGAGAAGGCTGTCCAAGCAGTTGATTTACTTGAAGCTCAAGCGTTACAAGTTCATGTAAACTCTCCTCAAGAATTAGTTATGCCAGAAGGTAATCGTGAGTTTTCAACTTGGATGGACAATCTTGAATCCATTGTGAAACGTGTGAATGTACCGGTTATTGTTAAAGAAGTTGGCTTCGGAATGAGTAAAGAGACCTTTAAATCATTAATTGAAATCGGCGTTCAATATGTAGATGTAAGTGGTCGTGGTGGTACAAACTTTGTTGATATTGAAAATGAACGTCGCACAAACAAAGATATGAATTATTTAACACAATGGGGACAATCAACAGTAGAATCTTTACTTGAAAGTACAGATTATCAGGATAAGTTGAATGTCTTTGCAAGTGGAGGCTTGCGAACACCATTAGACGCCGTGAAAAGCTTAGCTTTAGGTGCTAAAGCAGTTGGTATGTCGAGACCATTCTTAAATCAAGTGGAGCAAACAGGAATTACGAATACAATTGAATATGTAGAATCATTCTTAGACCATATGAAGAAAATTATGACGATGTTAGATGCAAAAGATATTGAAGCATTAAGACATAAGGATATCGTATTTAGTCCGGAATTAATTTCATGGATTGAGCAACGTAGTTTAGATATTCATAGAGGATGATAAATAAAAAGGGAGCGGGACAGAAATATAAT
>NZ_KV840027.1:400673-433235 GCF_001839105.1 Staphylococcus sp. HMSC62A08
GAGACTGAGATATTTAATATGTCCCAGTCTCTTTTCTAATAATTGATGTAAATATTGTATCTAACTAAAGAACTGTATGAAGCCCATCACAATGATAACGCCAATTAAATCGATTAAGAAAGCACCTACAATCGGTACAACTAAGTATGCTTTTGGTGAGCTACCATACTTTTTAGTTATAACATCTAAATTAGCCATTGCGTTTGGTGTGGCACCTAAACCATGACCAATGAATCCGCCTACCATTACTGCGGCATCATAGTCTTTACCAAGACCTCTAAATAAAACAAAAATAGAGAATAAGACCATAAATACCACTTGTATCAGAACGATAATCAGAAGTGGAATCGCAAGTGAGTATATTTCAGTTAGTTGAATACTCATCAAAGCTAATGATAGGAAGATACCTAGGGAGATATCCCCGATTTGATCATTAATTTTTAAGTCTACAATATTCCATCCAGAGAGTTCTGACACATTTCGAATAATTACAGCTACAAACATGGAACCTACATACATTGGAATATTTACACCTGTTAAATCAGTAAAAGTATTTCCAATATAAGTACCTAATGCCATACAAAATACTAAGATTGTAAACTGTATGAAAAAGATTTGCGTAGGTTTGAATTTATTGTGTAGCGTTTTGTTATATTCAACTTCGCCATAATTTTTAAATGACTCATCACGATGTTCAGGTTTTAGGTTATAACGTTTAATTAAAAATTTGACGACGGGTCCACCGATTAGACCACCAAATACAAGTCCTAATGTAGCGGCAGCGAGTGCAGCAGTGACGGCTGAGTCAATACCCATATCTTGAATTGTTTTACCATATGCAGCAGCGTTACCGTGACCACCTTCCATTGACATTGATCCAGCAGTTAAACCTAATAGTGGTTGAATATTTAAAACTTTGGCTAATGAAACACCTATAATATTTTGACAAAAGGCCATAATTCCACAGAACATGAAATAAAGTAACATGACCTTTCCGCCAATTTTAAATAACTTAAATGATGCACCTAAACCAATTGTTGTGAAAAAGGCTAACATAAAGAAATCCTGAATAAATGATGCATCAAGTTTGATTTTAATAATATGTAAAGAATCGAGTATGGCTACGAGAATTGAAAAAAGTAATCCGCCAATCACTGGCGCAGGTATACAAATTCTCTTTAATATCGATACATGATTAACAATTGATTGTCCGATTAAATATAGAACACATGCTAAACACAAGGTTGTGATTGCATCTAACTCTATCATAAAATGCCCCCTTAGAAGTAGTCCCAAAACCTATGTTTAATACTTAATCTATATAATTATGTAAGCGTTATAAAAATGGCCATGTTAACCATTATACACGCGTATTTAAAATAAATCTAGATATTCAATTAATATTAATTATATATATCTAAAATTCTGAAAATATTAATTTAAATTATATTCCGAGTTAACAATAAATTAATATAGGTTCAACAAATTTACATAATGTTTATAAACGGTACCTTGCAATGTACAGTAGTGAATGCTATATTGTTATTAACAGCTACTGTGTATAGTTTAGTAGTGGGTGATGCATAGGAGGTAGATACATGAATACTCAATTTAAAAAGGGCGCCTTAGAATTAATTGTTTTACTTATTGTAAAAAGAGAAGACCAGTATGGATACTCATTAGTACAAAATATTTCTCGTTATATGACGATTGCTGAGGGTACAGTTTATCCTTTATTGAGACGTTTAGTTAAAAGTGGGGAACTTTCCACATACTATCAGCCCTCTACAGAAGGACCTGCACGTAAGTACTATAGCTTAACAGATCAGGGAGAAGAACGTTTAAATCTACTTAAAAATGAATGGGATTTATTTTCGAAAGCAGTGAATCAATTTATAGAGGAGAGTGAAACGAGTGAATAAAGATTCTTATTTAAAAATACTTAAAAGTCATTTAAAGCACATAGATTCGAATGAAAAAGACGATATTTTAAATGAGTATGAAACGCATTTCTATAGTGGTAAACAAGAAGGGAAATCCGAAGAACAAATCGCGCACGAATTAGGGAACCCCAAACTGATTGCGAAAGAATTGAATGCCACTGCTGCTGTGGAAAGGGCTCACAATAAAAGTACGGTGAATAATATCACATCAGCGATTATAGCCGTAATGGGGTTAAGTATTCTTAACTTTTTTGTCATTTTAGTACCTGCTGTGATGTTATTCTTCTTTATCTTTACGCTCATCGTTTTTACCATTTCTGCTTTAGCCGCACCTATTATGTTAATTGTTAAAGGATGTTTAGATGGTTTCAACTCAATTATTTTATACGATGTCTTCATGGCAGGCCTTATGCTTGGCATTGGTCTCATGCTTGTAACGATAACATTTTATATTATCAAATGGGTCTATATTTTAACTGTTAAATATCTTAAATGGAACGTATCCATTGTGAAAGGAAGTGTTCAAGCTTGAAGAAATTCCTTATTACATTATTTATTGTAGGCTTTGCGATGACAGTGATTTGTGGAATTGGTATATATGCTCAAGGGGAAAAGCTTTCTAAAGATAATCAATATAATGAAAAAGTAACAACGAATCTTTCAAAAATCTATAAACAAGATATTAAGTCCATTGATATTAATGTTGAGGAGAGTGACGTTACAATCAAAAAGGGTAGTCATTTTACGATTAAATCAAGAGGAGACGATAAAAATATTAAAGTTGATAGTACTGTAAAAAATAAAACGTGGACGATTAAGGATCATACAAAAGGTTCTCACATCAACTTTAGACCTCAAAATAATGATGAGAATCATATAACGATTACCGTACCAACTCAATTAGATAGTCTCCGTGTTAAAACTGATGTGGGTGATTTAAAAGTTAGTGATATTAAAGCACAGAGTGCTGAGTATAAAGCAGATTCCTCTGATATTTTAGTTAAAAGTGGCAATTATCATCATCTTACAACTTGTAACGATTCAGGAGATATTGAAACTGAAGATGTTGGATTGAAAAAAGTAAATTTATACAATGATTCAGGAGACATTATCATGAAAGATATGCATCCAGACGTTTTAACTCAAGTGAAAAATGATTCAGGAGATATTGATCTTAATTATAAACATGACCCTAAAAATAGTAGATTTGAAATTCACAATGATTCAGGAGATACAAATATTGATAATCAATTTTTAAAACATAAAAAAGTAGGTAAGGGCAAAAATTTGATGCAATTAAATAACGATTCAGGAGATATCGATATTAAATAATAAATAAGCGAGGATGCTCTATGATGATGTACTGCACCCCAAAAGTTGGACTAAAAAAACTAACTTTAAGGGGTGCACATCAGAAGAGCGCCTCGCTTTACTTTTATTTCCATGTGTCATCAGGATTTTGAAAGTCAGATTTACGCATGCGTGATACATATGGATTGCCTTTAACAGTATAACGAAGTGGTTTATGTGTCCATTCTCCTTTATTAGGAATACCAATTCTTCCACTTTCTACTATTTCTTTAGGATATTTTCTATTTTTAATATCGATGGAAAGGCGACAATCATTAAGTGTTGAACCATCTATAGCTCTAGGAATATTCAATGCTTTTGTCCATTTTCCTGGGCCGTTCGTTATTTCATAACCTGTTTTACCACGATTCATTTTCATCGCTTCTATACCATCTTCTGGTTCAATGGCACGAATTAATACGCCTTCTGGAACGCCTTGTGTACGTGTGACAAAATTGATGAGTAAGTGGGTATGCATCATATGTGCGTATATCGTTCCTCCAGTTTTATAAAGGGAAGTTACTTTAGGCGTCTGTTTACCACCGTAACCATGTGCGGCTCTGTCATTGAAACCTAAATAAGCCTCAGTTTCCACGATGTAGCCAGAGTAGTATTGATTGTCATCTTGATATATGATTTTAACGCCTAATAAATCTTTAGCAGTTTGTGTTGTTGCTTTATTGATAAAGTCCACAATCATCTCACCTTAAAATATAATAAGAATACTTTATAGAAAATTTGTATTGAGAAATAAAATTTAAAATATACATTTTTATTAAAGAAATGTTTTGATATACTCAATGTACAAGTTTCTACTATAGATTACTCTTTTTTAATTTATCAAAGAGTAGAAGATTTTAAAACATTTTTGCATGACACAGACAGAGGAGAATGAATGATGCGAGATAAAGTAAGTTTTGGGCGAGCACTTAAATTATTTTGGAGTAATTATGTTAACTTTAAAGGTCGCTCAAGACGAAGCGAATATTGGTATGCAATGCTATGGAATTTAATATTTACTAGTCCAGCATTGGTTTGTCTATTTATTGGTTATGTTATTTTAATGGTAGGAGGCGTAAATTTAGATATTAGCATTATTATTATTGGTGGTGCTTTAATACTTTTAGGTTACTTCTACTGCATTGTCTATGGATTAGCCACTTTAATACCTAATTTGGCTATTTTAGTTAGAAGATTTCATGACTTATCATTTTCAATGCGAATTCCAATTTGGTACATGATAGTAGTATTTGTTATTAGTTTGATTACTAACCTTATTTCACTTCAAGACAATTGGTTAGACAATGGTTTTGTTTTATTCTTATTTTATATATTACTTATAATTCAATGGGTAATTTCAATTATTGTTATAGTCATGGTCTCTCTTAATGGTAAGAAAGAAACAAATAAATATGGACCTAGTCCTAAATTCACTGAATACGCAACTGAATATAAAGGTGAAAACCATAACCCAGTTGATAAAACTAAATCTAATTAATTAGATTTTCACTAGCGGTCTCTCTAAGAGGCCGTTTTTTTAAAAATTAAAATGTCATATATATTTGACTAATTCTTGTCTGTTTGATTATGATAAAAGTACTTAATCATTGTGAAAGAAGGGCTACTGATTTGAATAAAGTGAAACAATTTAGAGCACATCAGAAAATATCTCAACTTTCTCTAGCCCGAGCTGTTGGTGTTTCTAGACAAACAATTAATATGATAGAAAATGACAAATATAATCCATCTTTAAAACTATGCATTAATATCGCGAAAGAACTAAATGTGACATTAAATGATTTATTTTGGGAGGATGACCATGATGAGTCATATAAAAATCTCTAAGAGGTTGGGACGACGAAATTAATTTTTCTAAATTGTATTTCTGTCTCACTCTCTTAGAGATATTTTTTTGAAATCTACATTCCAATATGACGATCCAATTATTCATGTATGTAAGATAGTTCTGGATTTTCACGACCTAAAATATCATGTAGTTTTCGATATTTATCGAACAGTTTGTCATATGCTTTGACTTTATCAGGTTCCGGTTCTTTGATGTAGTAAATAGGCTGTTTCATATGTTCTACGGTTTCTTTTAATGATGGATACGCATCGCCAACATTGGCACCCAGCATTGCTGCACCGAGTGCGGTAGCATTAGATGATTCAAGTACTACTACTTTCTTGTTTAACACATTTGCGTAAATATCCACTAATAATTGACTTTTCTTTGGAATGCCACCTGAGGCATAAACCGTATGAACTGGAATTTCATTGTCTTCAAATTGTTTCATAATCATCTTAGTACCGTACGCTGTCGATTCTAGATACGCACGGTGAATCATTTCAAAAGGTGTTTGCAATGTTAAGCCAAAGACGCTACCTGAAAGATGGCTGTCACTTAATATGCTACGGTTACCATTATGCCAATCGAGTACAATGACATGTTGATCTTCTACATCGATGTCGCTTGCGAGCTCCTCTAAATATTCAAGTACTGAAACTTCCTTTTCCAAAGCTTGGTCAACGATATGTTTCGGAGCTAACTGCTCAGAATAACTAAATAAATCTCCGACAGCAGCTTGACCTGCTTCATATGCATATAAACCTGGGATGACTGCATCTTTCACAGAACCAGTAATCGCAGGGATAGGTTTTTGTTTAGGGTCTAGCATTAAATGACAGGTACTTGTGCCGATAACAGTTGTAAATTCACCTTGTTCAATAGCCCCTGCACCTAGTACACCTGAATGGGCATCAATCATATATGGAGAGATTTGGACTTTCTCAGGCAAGTTCCATAACTTTTGATAATATACCGCTAAATTTCCTGCGCTTTCACCTATATGTACGACCGGTGCTTCACATTTTTCCTTAACGATGGTAGGCAAGGTTGTATCTACAGCTTCAAAGAAGTCATAGTTAAACCCGTTTACTTCATCCCAAAAACCTTTGAACCCAATACCACAATTGGAACGAATATTTTTATTTGTAAGCAAGCTTGTAATGTAGTCGCCAGCTTCCATGATATAACTCGTACGTTCAAGTAATTCAGGTGCTTCATGTTTCATTTCTAATATCTTTGGAATCATCCATTCACTATTGACGCTTGAACCGTAATAATCGAGCCATTGATTAGATGTTTTTTCACTGGCTTCAACCATTTGTGTCGCTTCATCTTGAGCGCCATGATGTTTCCATAATTTAACATAAGCGTGTGGATTGTTTTTTAAACTATCTTGTCGATGTAATGGTTCAAAATTTTCATCTAAAAAGACAATCGTACAACTTGTGAAATCGACACCAATGCCTAATACATCATTTTTGTTCACTTTGCTCTCTTCTAATACATATTTAACGCCATTTTCTAAAACATGAAGATAATCGTCAGCATTTTGTAAGAAATAGTTACGAGGGAGTGCTTCGCCATTCAATGTTTCAGCAATTGTACCGTGTTCATATGTTTCTTCATAGCTTGAGATCATCTCACCATTGGATGTATCCACAAGAATCACTCGACCTGAAGCTGTACCATAATCAATGCCTATACTGTAGCTCATTTGTCTAACCCCTTTAAATTTGAAAAGTATGTATTGCTACGAAACTTATAGATAATGATAGGGCTTACAAAAAAGTTTGTAAAGTTTATTAAGTTTCAAAATTTACATATAAGAATTAATTGAATAATGTTATATTAAAAAAGAATTTAAACCAAAAAATCATATTGATAGGAGTATAAAATATGAGTTTGATAATTGATCATGTCACCAAGAAATTTGGAGATTTCACTGCAGTTAATGATATTTCTTTAAAACTTGAAAAAGGAAAAATGTTAGGATTTTTAGGGAGAAATGGTGCAGGTAAAACAACCACATTTAGAATGATACTCGGGTTGAGTGAGACGACAGAAGGTACCATTACATATGAAGGTAAAAAAATAGGTAAGCACATGTATAACTCGATTGGTTATCTTCCCGAAGAACGAGGCTTACATCCTAAAATGACAGTCGAAGAAGAATTAACGTATCTTGCGACGTTAAAAGGCTTATCTAGTAAGGAAATTAGACAACGTATTGATTATTGGTTAGAGCGTTTTGCGATTACGGAAAATAGAAAAAAGCGAATTCAGTCACTCTCAAAGGGAAATCAACAGAAAATCCAATTACTTGCGAGTATGCTCCATAACCCAGAACTACTCATTTTAGATGAGCCATTCAGTGGTTTGGATCCAGTTAACGTTGAGCTATTAAAACGTGCGGTAAAAGATTTAAATGATAAAGGTTCTACCATCATATATAGTTCACATCGTATGGAACATGTGGAGGAACTCTGTGATGACGTTTGCATCATTGATAAGGGTGAATTAGTCGTTTCTGGAGACATTCAACATGTTCGCTCTGAACATGGTAATAAGCGCGTGATTATTGAAGCCGATCATCACATTGATGGCTTAGATGAGATTGCCGGTATTTTAAATATTGAGCAACATAAACGTGATATTCGAATAACAATTGAAAATGAAGATATCGCTAAAGATATTTATAAGAAAGTGATTGAACAAGGATTTGTAAGACGTTTTCAAGTTTTAGAACCTTCACTTAATGACATTTTTATAGATAAAGTAGGTGAAACACATGAATAAATTTTGGTCGACCTTTAAACTCACGTATCTCAGTAAAATTAAATCAAAAGCATTTATCATTTTTATGTCTATCATTGTCATACTGATGATTGCACTTTCAAATATAGATAAAATTATAGATTTATTTGACAATGGCCCAGATAAAGTAGGCGTTGTGACGCAAAATGAACAAATTTATAAAGTATTGAAAAAACAAAGTCATGCACTCGATGATGACGCCACTTTTAAAAGTCAGTGAAAAAGATGCACATAAGTTAGTAAAAAATGAAAAATTAAAGAAAGCCTATATCGTGAAACAAGATAAGCATCATCAATTATCAGGAACGATATTGAGTAAAGACAACGTAGAGACAGAGGACGAGCAAAAATTGACTGAGGTACTTACTTCTATCCAATCTCAATTGGTCGCTTCGAATCTCAATTTAAGCCAAAATGAATTGAAACAATTACAAGCAAGAAGTCATGTAGACAGTAAAGTCATCTCTAATAAAGAGGATAGTCAATTAAATTCAGGAGAACAAACTTTAAATTACATATTAGTTTATGCGACGTTAATGCTCATCTTCTTTATTGTATTTAATTACGCAGGACAAGTTGCGATGGAAATTGCTACGGAAAAGACTTCTCGCGTCATTGAGATGATAATTACAAGTGTGTCACCAGTGATTCATATTTTAGCTAAAATTGCAGGCGTTATTGCTGTTGCATTCACTCAAGTTATTATGATTATTATCATGGCATTACTTTGTGTCTATGCATTTGATTTAAAAAGTTTATTTAAAGAATTTGACATTCAAATGAATCATCTTGCATGGCAAATTATCATTGTAAGCATACTTTGCCTTATTGTTGGTATCTTAAGCTATGTATTACTTGCAGCTATTCTTGGCTCATTAGCAACGAGAATAGAAGATATGAATCAAACGCTTATGCCGTTAACTTTATTAGCTATGATTGCATTTTATATTGCAATATTTAGCATCATGAAGCCGGATATGCTCCTTACTAAGATTACAAGTTTTATCCCGTTCCTAGCACCGTTTGAGTTATTAGTACGTGCTCAATCTTCAGAATTAGAAATCTGGGAAATCGCTGTGAGTATGGGGATTTCAATCATTGTAGTCGCACTATTATTATGGATTGCTGTTAAAACGTATAAAGACTCTGTGCTTACTTTTGAAAAGGGATTATTCAAATCAATTCAACGTCTTGTGAAAAAGAATTAATCAAACTAAGTCAAGCACTTTTATTTTTATGTTCTAAACCTATGGAATATTAAAAGAAAAAGTGTAACAATATGTAAGTGAAAATACCGTCGTTAAATTAAAGATAGATTTATAGAATCTAACATTGATACAATGTTACTTATCATATCAATCTAAATTAAATACTATTCTTATTTATAACTGAACTACCCCTTCGTTATAGTGAATAGGATAAATTTTAAAGGTGGTGCATTGTATTGTGTTTTATTCTGCGTTTATTTTCATCATAGCAGGCCTCTGTGAAATTGGTGGAGGCTATTTAATATGGTTATGGTTAAGGGAAGGCCATTCATATTGGCTAGGTTTATTAGGTGGTATGATACTCATACTATATGGCGTAGTGGCCACGTTTCAGGCGTTTCCAACATTCGGTAGAGTATATGCTGCATATGGTGGTGTGTTTATTATTATGAGCCTTCTTTGGGCTTTTGTGATAGATAAACAGACTCCAGATAAATATGACATTATTGGCGCCTTAATTTGTATGATAGGCGTATTAGTGATGTTATTACCTAGCAGAGCTTAATTTAACGTGGTTGAAAGGGAGATTATGTAATGATAGTTGAAGTTGAGCATCAAAGACATGATGTTGATTTAATTAAAATTGATAATGATGAAACGAAGATTGTATTTACGAATTACGGGGCTAGAATCGTTTCTTGGAAGTATCACGACAATAATATTATTTTAGGGAATGTTGTAGAAGCTGATGAATTCTATTTTGAAAATCCTTTTAATTTTGGTGCTACTATCGGTCGCTATGCAGGTAGAATTGCCAATGCTTCATTTGAATTAGAGGGACAAACATATGAATTAGAAGCAAATCAGCATCCACACCATATACACGGTGGCTCTAAAGGTCTAGATACTAGAATTTTTGATTATGAAATTGTAGACGAAATTGGCCAGATTAAAATCATTTTCACAACAACGATTAAAGAAAAGGAAGATCATTATCCGGGCGATATGACTATTAAAGTCACACACACTTACGATGCTGATCAACGCTGGACGATACAATATGAAGCGGAATCCACGCAAAAAACGCTATTTAATCCAACAAATCATGTGTACTTTAATTTAAATCGAGATAATAATGTTGTTGATAATCACAAAATATCAAGTTCCTCTTTAAAAATGTTTACTTTGGATGATAACCATATTGTGAAACAAGAAGCACCACTTGATTTCTATGATGTATTTAAAGAAAAGGGTGTACTGTTTAAAGATATATTTAATAGTACAAATGAAAAACTTCATCAGCAAATGCAACGATATAAAGGTTTAGATCATCCATTTGAGGTAGGAGGGCGTCAACTTCTTATTGATAATAATGAGTTTGAATTAAAAGTCGAAACAGATATGCCACATATGGTGATATATACTTTTAATGAACCACAAAATTGGGATAGTGATTTCAATATTTATAAATCTCATTCTGGATTTACTGTGGAAACTCAAAATCTCCCTAATGATATCAACATGTATGGTGAGAAAGCGCAGTCTATTTTAGAAGCACATACGCCTTATCTTTCTAAAACAAGCTATCAAATTAATGAAAAGTAAACAATTGATTGAAAACGTCGGGTCTCCATTTTATGAAACTGAAATGGTAACTCGACGTTTTTAATCTTTTGACTTTACAGAGTGTGTGATCTCTAGGTGAATGGGAATGTTTTAAATGAGGAACTGCTATCAATTCAAGTTGCTTACTTTTTAAATATTGAGATGATTGAACTCTAATTTTAAAAGAGAAAAAGTATGAAAATTAATTTCATTATCAAAGGTATTTAAAAATAATTAAACTCATGTAAAATGAAATTAAGGAAATTAGAGAAAAGGGGATAATCAGCAAATGAAAGACGTAAAAGAACTTAAACTCATGACGTTAGATGATGTGATTAGTCAGATAGAAGATGGTATGACGCTTGGGATAGGGACTGGAAGTACAATCGAATTGCTAGTACCTAGAATTGCTGAATTGGTTCATCAACATCATTACGATATTACAGGCGTATGTACATCAAATAAAACGGCCTTTCTGGCGAAAGAATTAGATATTAAAATTGTTGAGGTTAATGATGTCAATCACATTGACTTAGCTATCGACGGTGCTGATGAAGTAGATCCAAACCTTAACCTTATTAAAGGTGGTGGCGGTGCACTATTCAGAGAGAAAGTGATTGATGAAATGGCTGAAAGATTCGTTGTCATTGCTGATGAAAATAAACTTGTTGATTATTTAGGGCAAACGTTTGTATTACCAGTTGAAGTAGATAAATTTAATTGGTATCAAGTAGCGAAAAGAATAGAAGACATTCAAGGTGTGAAAGTTAATAGACGCGTGAATGAGGATGTTCCATTTACGACAGATAATGGAAATTACATATTAGATTGTACATTGCCAGAAGGCATTGACCCTTATGACATGCATGAATTTTTAATACATCTAACGGGTGTATTAGAAACAGGTTACTTCCTTGATATGACAGATCAGATAATTGTGGGAACACAAGATGGCGTTAAAATTATGAATAAAGCGTAGAATATATAAAAAGAACTTGAGGGTTACAAAATGCCTCAAGTTCTTTTTATAGGTTTTGTTATTCTTTTTTAGTTGAATCTTCGGTAGTTTGTTCTTCTGCTTCGTTGATTTCATCTTTCACATCGCTAACTACAGATGAATGACGGTCTTCTGTGTAAGACGCACTATCCTTTAAATCTGAGTTGTCAGTATGCGTTTGTTCAGAATCAACTGCTGAGTGTGATTCATCTTTTGGTTTCTCAACATTTTCCTTTTTAGAGTCAGCTTCTTTGGAACGATTGTTCACGCCTTCGAAGTCATCCTCTTCAGTATGGTCTAAATAGTTGTTAGGTTCAACTTCTTCTAAACTTTGCTTTGTTGTTTTATAAACAATAGCACGAATGATTAAACTTAACACGATGAAGACAACACCTACAAGAGTTGTTGAGATCGCAATGACTTTCATCGAGAAAAGATCGCCAGTTTCCTCACTAAATAAGAATACTAATGCAAATGTCATCGCAGCATGGAAGACTGTAGCAATGTAAATGGTACGTCCTTGAGTAGCTCTGATTAATTCACCGATAATCATTGAGAACGCAAATGTATATAAGAAATGGTAACCAGCATATTCCAGACCGTATGTAGTATTAGCAGTAAAGATTGAATAAATAATACCTACAACAATACTTGCAAAGAAAGTGTTCATCTTTGTTTCAAGAATATTTTGTAAGTATGAACGGAAACCAAATTCAGTAACAAAAGCCATTAAAATATGACCAATTAATATTGTAATTAATGATACTGATAAATCTGATGTTTGTAATAAGATGAAACTATCAGCAAAAGTATTAAAGCTATACATACCAATCATAAGAATAATTAATGGTAAGATAAGCGCTAAAATAATTCGTTCAATAACCTTTAAACTGAATGAAAACTTTAACCCTGCTAATTGTTCTTTTTTATACTTAAATACTAAAATACATACAATTGATGCTATTAAAGGTGCTAAATCTTTGATGTCAAAAACAAATCGTTTAACTCCAATGGATACTTGGAAATCTCTAAGTATAACGGCTAAGGCCATTGTTATAACAAAGAAGACAAAGACCATCATAGCCCATTGAAACCCAGAAATTCGAGAGTTCTTCATTTTATGTAACCTCCATTAGGTAACAAGCTAAATTTATTTTATTTACAATTATACATCTTACAAGGAGATGTTTAAATTGTCTATTTTAATTATCATCAAAATGTAATAGTCTTGAATCATTTTGTTAGCTAATCGTAATTAAATATTTTCTTTTCAGGGTATCAAAATATTACAAGCGTTGAATTCAAATACACCAATAGTTATACTTTATTTAACTATTGTGATTAACAAATCAAGGGGGAAGTATCATGTATAGACTTGCTGAACGTGATTTATGGACAGGTCGTCTAGATAGTGAAACAGATGTAAAACAATTTAGACACTTTCAAACTGTAAAATTTGGTGATTTATCGAAAGTTGAAAAATCTGGGACACGAAAAGGGGTAGGTATATTAGGGTATGCTGTTGATAAAGGCGTCGAATTAAATAAAGGACGTGTAGGTGCAAAAGAAGGTCCGAATGCGATTAAAAAGGCATTTGCAGGTTTACCAGATTTAAATCAATGTGAAGAACTTGTTGATTATGGCAATGTCGAACATGATCATGACGCACTGATTGATACTCAAAAAGAATATGCAGAGCTAGCCGCTAAATCTATTCAAAATCATAAGCAAACATTTTTACTTGGTGGCGGACACGATATTGCTTATGCACAATACTTAGCTACGCGTAAGGTTTACCCTAACGAATCTATTGGTGTCATCAATATTGATGCTCACTTTGATACACGTGATGAAGGTGAGTCTACCTCAGGTACAAGCTTTAGACAAATATTAGAGCAAGATGATAACGCTGATTACATGGTATTAGGCATATCACAAGGTGGTAATACCCAAGGATTATTTGATTATGCTAAAGAGAAACATGTTCAATATGTTTATGCTGATGAATTATTAAACCAAGTTTCTCCCCCGATTAAAGATATGATAGAACATTTTATTCATGACCATGACATTATTATGTTTACTGTTTGCATGGATGTTGTTGATAGCGCCTTTGCGCCAGGGGTAAGCGCACCAGCTGTACTAGGTATCTATCCTCACACAGTATTTGAATTAGCTAAACGTATTATACCAAGTGAGAAGGTTGCTTCAATCAGTATTGCTGAAATGAATCCTCAATATGATTTAGACAATCGCACTGCGAAACTTGTAGCAAACTTAGTACATCACTTTTTAATTTAACGCTTTGAAAATGTAAGCAAATTGACTACGTTAATTATAAATAAAACACCTGTAAAAGTTAGGATGATGATTCCCACTTTTACAGGTGTTTCTAAATATCCCAGTAATCTAAACATTGTTGTATTAAAGACATGACTTGTTCTGAATGTTTACGTTTTTTTAAATAATTAATAAAAATCTTGCGTCCTAAGTTAGGACGTATTTTTATACTATCTAAATTCTTGGCAAAATAAGACTGATAATAAAAGCGAGGCACAATTGCATAACCGAGATTTAAATGCACAAAGTTTGTAGCAGATTCAAAACGATCTGTTTCCACTACAATATTTGGAAATTCATTTCTTCTATTAAAATAATCGTCTAGATGCTTGCGTACTTGCGAATTTTTATTTGGCATAATGAGAGGCAGATTTTCTATTTTAATTGTCTTTTGATTTGGAAATTCATTTTTAGGGGTGAGTAAAACATATGGTTCTTCATATAGAGGGATAGACGCAATATCTTCGTGATTAATTTTTTCATTGGTTAGCGCAAAATGTACATCGAAATTAAGTAACTGATCAATAGAATCGCTTCTATCGTGAACTTCATACATACGATATTGTTGATCTGGAAAATTTTTATGATGTAGCTGTGTGACTTTTGCTATCCACTGACTTGTAGATTCCAATATGCCCATTTTAATTCTTGGTTCTGATGTAATGTTTAAATCATACATCTTTTCAACAGTGGAACGATATTCCTGAACTAATTGTGTCGCATACTTGTAAAACTGAATGCCTTTTTCTGTGATTTTGATATCTTTTGTAGTCCTCATAAATAAGTCATAACCTAAATCTGCTTCCATTTTTTTAATTGTAGCGGTCAATGAAGGTTGACTAATATGTAAAAAGTTAGAAGCTTTTGTAAAACTATTGTATTTAACTATAGCCAAAAAATATTCTAGCTGAATGATTTTCATGTAAAGCACCCCGTATTTATAGTTTTAAGTTATAAATGATTAGTTTATTTATATTTGTTGTCTATATCTCAGACTATTATACTGTAATTACAAAATATTTGCTGTGTTAAGTCGTTTAACGTATTGAATATTTTGAATAATTTAATTAATTTTAGTACTCTTTTCCCTATTTTATAATATTCAATCACAAAAGAAATTTGTTTTTAGAAAAAATGAATAACAATCAATTTGAAAATGCATGTAAACAATAATCAGATGGGAGAGATTGACATGAGAGAAATTCACGCTAAAAAAGGGTTAGACATTGAGTGTAAAGGTTGGGAACAAGAAGCGGTATTAAGAATGTTATATAACAACTTAGATCCTGAAGTTGCTGAACATCCTGAAGAATTAGTTGTTTATGGTGGGATTGGTAAAGCTGCTCGTAACTGGAAAGCATTCGAAGCAATTGAAAACACATTACGCGACTTAGAAGCAGATGAAACAATGTTAGTTCAATCTGGTAAACCGGTTGCAGTGTTTAAAACTCATGAAGAAGCACCACGTGTATTAATTTCAAACTCTGTGTTAGTTCCTGAATGGGCAAATTGGGATCACTTTAATGAACTCGATAAAAAAGGCTTAATCATGTATGGACAAATGACTGCAGGAAGTTGGATTTATATCGGTTCTCAAGGTATCGTTCAAGGAACTTATGAAACATTCGCTGAACTTGCTAAGCAAGAATACAATAGCGATTTAACAGGGACTATTACATTAACTGCTGGTTTAGGCGGCATGGGTGGCGCACAACCACTAGCAGTTACGATGAATAATGGTGTTGCCATCTGTGTAGATGTAGATGAAACACGTGTTGATAAACGTGTTGAAACTAATTATTGTGATGTTAAATCTACAGATTTAGACGAAGCATTGAAAATGGCACAAGAAGCTAAAGATAAAGGGGAAGCATTATCCATTGGCTTAGTAGGTAATGCTGTAGATGTTCATAAAGCAATTTTAGACAAAGGTTTTAAAATAGATATCATTACTGACCAAACAAGTGCGCATGATCCATTGAATGGTTATGTGCCACAAGGTTATTCAGTGGAAGAAGCAAAACAATTACGTAAAGAAGATCCTAAAAAATACGTTGAATTAGCTGAGGCTTCAATGGCTAAACATGTTGAACTCATGTTAGAGTTCCAAAAAAATGGTGCTGTAGCTTTCGACTATGGTAACAACATTCGCCAAGTTGCCTATAATAATGGTGTTGAAAATGCGTTCGATTTTCCTGGGTTCGTTCCAGCGTATATTCGTCCGTTATTCTGTGAAGGTAAAGGGCCTTTCCGCTTTGCAGCATTAAGTGGTGATCCAAAAGACATTGAACGTGCTGACGAAGAAATGAGAAAGTTATTCCCAGAAAACGAAAAATTGTTAAGATGGTTAGATTTAGCGGAAGAAAAAATTTCTTATCAAGGATTGCCATCTAGAATTGCATGGTTAGGTTATGGCGAACGTGCAAAAATGGGGTTAGCTCTAAACAAACTTGTACGTGATGGTGAAATATCTGCCCCAATCGTTATTGGTCGTGATCATTTAGACTCTGGTTCAGTCGCTAGTCCAAACCGTGAAACTGAAGGCATGAAAGATGGCAGTGATGCAGTTGGTGACTGGGCTGTATTAAACGCATTAATTAATACTGCAGCTGGCGGTTCTTGGATTTCATTCCACCACGGTGGCGGTGTAGGTATGGGCTATTCACTACATGCTGGTATGGTTGTTGTGGCTGATGGATCAGAACGTGCGGAGAGAAGATTAGGACGAGTACTTACTACAGATCCGGGTATGGGAGTAGCAAGACACGTTGATGCAGGTTATGATATTGCGATTCAAACAGCTAAAGAAAAAGGTGTCAAAATTCCAATGATTGATGAAGCAGGTGATAAATAATGAATGATTTAATTATCCAAAATATTCAAGAATTGATTTTACCTAAATCTACTGACAAACCTTTAAAGGGTAGAGAGTTAGATGAATTAGAAGTTATTGAAAATGGAACGGTTGTCGTTAAAGATGGCAAAGTCGTTTATTCGGGCCCTCATACAGATGAATATGAAGCAAATGAAACAATTGATGCTACTGGTAAGGTTGTTTCACCTGCGCTTGTTGACGCACATACGCACTTTATATTTGGCGGTTCACGTGAGCATGAAATGTCTCTCAAACGTCAAGGTAAATCATATTTAGAAATTCTTGAGTCTGGTGGAGGCATTCTTTCAACTGTTAAATCTACACGAGAAATTAGTGAGGAAGACCTTTTCAAAAAAGCAGAGCATGATTTATTAACTATGATTAAACATGGTGTGCTTACGATAGAAAGTAAAAGTGGATATGGTTTAGATAAAGATAATGAATTGAAACAATTACGAGTGTCTAATCAATTAGCTGAAAAATATAATTTGGATATCAAACATACTTTCTTAGGGCCTCATGCGGTGCCAGAAGAAGCTGAATCGAATGAAGCATTCCTAGAAGAAATGATTGAATTACTTCCTGAAGTTAGAAAATATGCTGACTTTGCAGATATTTTCTGTGAAACGGGAGTATTCTCAGTGGAAGAATCTAAGCGTTATATGGGAAAAGCTAAAGAAGCTGGATTTAAAGTTAAAATTCATGCAGATGAAATTGATCCATTAGGTGGTTTAGAATTGGCAATTGATGAGGAGGCTATTTCTGCAGATCACTTAGTAGCATCTAGTGAAGAAGGTAAAGCCAAATTAAAAAATAGTGATACAGTGGCTGTGTTATTACCAGCTACGACATTCTATTTAGATAAAAATGATTATGCTGATGCACGTGGCATGATTAATAATGGCGGTGCGATTGCAGTGGCAACTGACTATAATCCAGGTAGTAGTGTAACGAATAACTTACAACTTGCCATGGCTATAGCAGCTTTAAAATTAAAATTATCTCCTAATGAAGTATGGAACGCTGTGACAGTGAATGCTGCAAAAGCTATTGATGCTGATGCAGGTACGATTAATGAAGGTGACAAAGCAAATATCGTCATTTGGGATGCACCTAACCATGAATATATTCCATATCATTTTGGTATTAATCATGCTCAAAAAGTGATTAAAGATGGCAAGGTTATTGTTGATAATGAATTTAAATTAGATTAGTTGATGTGTGAATCACAAATGCACTAGGAAATTAAACTTAATCAAGGAGCCCTTAAAATGAATTGACGTACATTCGTTTTAGGGGCTCGTTCTATATCAATAAAGCTTTCAGATAAAAATATTACTAAAATATTTGATGAAAATAAAAGTATGTAGTGAATATTTTTCAATAACGTAACGATTAAACTTTTCTTATTAGAAATGCTAGGTATATAATTTAAGAAAATTCGAAATATTCTAAATGTAAAGACCATTTATTAGAACTCTGTCATTTCAGGTTCTATTTTCTATTTGTTTTACAGTCATTTTCGAAAAGAAGGGGTTGAATCAAAGATGGCCAATTATTCAGATTATGTCAATTGGAGACGTACATTTCATCAATATCCAGAGCTCTCCAAAAAAGAGTTTGAAACAACAAAACGTTTAAAAAGAATATTAGAAAGTTATCATATTTCGATTTTGGATTTACCTTTAGAGACAGGTTTAGTTGCTGAGATAGGACAAGGAGAACTCATGGTAGCTGTGAGAACTGATATTGATGCCTTACCTATAACGGAACAAGTGGAGCATGAATTTACTTCGACTAATGAAGGTGTCATGCACGCATGTGGGCATGATATTCATATGGCGAGTATATTAGCTGTTGCAACACAACTTAAAGCGATAGAAAGTGAATTGAATGGACGTGTGAGAATACTTTTCCAAGCTTCGGAAGAATTAGGCGATGGTGCTATTAAACTAAGTCAAACGGGGGCACTTGAAGATGTGAAAGCGGTGCTAGGTTATCATAATTATCCAACTCTAGATATTGGAGAATTTGCAATCAAAAGTGGTGTGACAACGTCAGCAGTAGATCGTTTTGAATTTCATATTCAAGGAAAGGGCGCACATGCTGCGAAACCTGAACAAGGTAATGATCCAGTTATCGTAGTAGGTCAGTTGATAAATAGTTTACAATCGATTGTAAGCCGTAATTTATCAGCATTTGATAGTGCAGTCATAACAATAGGTGAAGTATCTTGTGGTAATACTTGGAATGTGATTGCTGACCAAGCGTATATTCAAGGTACGGTGCGTACATTTGATGCTGAAAAACGCCAATATATAGAACAGCGTATGCACGAAATTTCTGAAGGGTTGTCCCAAGCATTTAATGTTGAAATGGAATTGACCTATACACAGTTACCAGGTGCTGTCGTCAACGATGAGAACTTAACAGACCAAGCGATAGAAGTTGCTAAAGAAGTAGGGTATCACGTTCATATGATGACAGAACCGCTCACTATCGGAGAAGATTTCTCAGGTTACACGAAAGATTATCCTGGTGTTTTTGCGTTCATTGGTTCAAATAGTAAGTACGATTTACATCATCCTAAATATGATCCTGATGAACGTATCCTTGAAAAAGTACCAACATACTTTGTGAAACTTGTGCAGAAATTGTTAAAGGGGTAATGATTGATTTCAAATATTGTTTTTGTGATAAATTCGTGCTGTTAAATTTATTTTCCGAAAATAAAATATGATTAAATAATGAGAAATTGTGGGTATAAATAATAGAAACTACAATTAGGAGATGATGATTGATGTCAGCACAAGATCCTAGAAACAAATTTAAAACGACGGATTATGAAAAACAAGAGCAAGCGTTACCAGGATTACAATCCAAGATGACGCCACAACCAGACTGCGGAGAAACATCCTATGAAGGGCATGGGAGATTAAAAGGTTATAAGATGTTAGTCACTGGTGGTGATTCTGCAATCGGACGCGCTGCTGCAATAGCCTATGCCAAAGAAGGCGCAGATGTCGCTATTAACTATTTACCTAGTGAAGAAGATGATGCACAAGAAGTGAAACAAGTGATTGAGGGTGTTGGACAAACAGCTATCCTTATTCCTGGTGATTTAAGAGATGAACAATTTAACTACGATATGGTTGAAACAGCTTATATTAAATTAGGTGGTTTAGACAATGTTACTTTAGTTGCGGGCCATCAACAATATCATGATGATATCCATGGGTTTAATACAGAAGCATTTGCGGAAACGTTTGAAACGAATGTTTATCCTGTGTTCTGGACTGTTCAAAAAGCTTTAGAATACTTAAAACCAGGCGCATCAATTACTACAACGTCATCCGTCCAAGGTTATAACCCAAGTCCGATACTACATGATTACGCTGCATCAAAGGCTGCTATTATTTCATTAACGAAAAGTTTTTCAGAAGAACTTGGCGCAAAAGGAATTAGAGTAAACTGTGTGGCACCTGGTCCATTCTGGTCACCACTTCAAATTACAGGCGGACAACCACAAAGTGCTATACCTCAATTTGGTCAACAAACACCTCTTGGACGTGCAGGTCAACCCGTAGAGCTCTCAGGCACATATGTATTGCTAGCTTCAGAGGATTCTAGCTATACTACAGGACAAGTGTTTGGTGTCACTGGCGGTACACAAATCGACTAAAAGGTTACGGACACCGTTTTTATTAAATTATCATTCAACAATGTCATTCGAGTTCCTAAAATGAAGAATTTAAAATTCATTTTAGGAGCTTTTTTACTTTGATAGAGGTGCCAGTTTGTTTTGAGTAGAAAGTGTGGCATTTTCCTCAATTGAAGCGAATGGAAGCGATTTGATAAACGCAGATGATTTCATGTACCATGTATGTAAGGATAATGGTTCTAAGTAAGATGATGGGCAAATAAAAAGAACAAGGTGATACTGCGTGAGAACATTCTTAATTAGATTTTTACCTTACATATTATTAACTATAGGAATAGGTAGTATTATAATATTTAATTATAATCCAATTATTACGATTTCAATGTTTCTTGTACTTTGTATATATAACGTTTTAGTCAATCTTTATTTAGTTAATGAAAATATAACAAAGGGCATGATTTGGCTTCACCCCATTATTGATCGTATATTAGGAGCGATAGCCGCTATCGTTTATTTGGGTATATTTTCATGGGTGATTTTAAGACATATTACCTTTCCTACTGTATTTTTTATAGTGTTATTGACTGGTTTAATTACACTTTACCTAGAATATAAACTTAAAATTATTGATGATAAAAAAGGGAAGCAAGAAAAATATGTAAACGATACGAGCATGGCTGACTATAAGGTTGTGTCACATCGTACTGAAAAAATATTTAAAATAACTTCAATTATCACAACGGTAATGAGTATTTTACTTATCATTTTGAGTTTGTATTTAAAATGGTGGATTTTATTTGGCGTATCAATAGCATTATTAATTTTAGTCGCTATTGCTTTATCAATTTATGAAAAATATTTTACTACGCGTATTGAAGAATAATTTTTAAAAAGCTATGTATTTTAAGTATTGACGTTGTAACTATAATCTTGTAATGTTAGACACAATTCGCGTAGCTTATCAAGATAAGTTGAGAGCTGGACAAAGAAGTTTCTGCAATGTTGTATCGTATACAATGACTTACAATCTTAATGATCCTTGGCGCCAAGTCTCAAGATAGAGAATTTCATTAATGAAGTTCTACAAGCATTACAAGATGGGAGCGGGATGCCGAAATCGTTCTTTGAGAATCAGATTTCTGTTTCGCTCCTATTTTTATGGAAAGTAGGTTGAATAATGGAGAAAATAAAGAAAGGTAACGCATGGGCGCTACTCCCATTACTTCTATTTGTATTACTATTTCTAGGCGTGGGAATCGTTTCTGGCGATTTCACAACGATGCCTTTAAATGTAGCGATCACAATTACAGTAATTGTTGCCTTACTTATGAATAGAAAGGAATCCTTCGCTAAGAAGGTAGAAGTATTTACAAAGGGTGCTGGACATTCGAATATTATTTTGATGATGTTGATCTTCATTTTAGCGGGTGCCTTTTCAACTACAGCAGAAAAAATGGGCGGTGTCACATCCACAGTTAACTTAGGATTATCACTTATCCCACAGAATTTAATCATAGTAGGATTATTTGTGATATGTATGTTTGTGTCTATTTCAATGGGAACGTCTGTGGGTACAGTAGCTGCCATTGCGCCAGTAGGTTTTGGATTTGCTCAAGCTACGGATGTGCCTGCAGCTTTAGCGATGGCTACAGTTGTTGGTGGTGCGATGTTTGGAGATAACCTTTCAATGATTTCAGATACAACGATTGCTGCTGTTAGGACCCAAAGAACTAAAATGAGTGATAAATTTAGAGTTAATTTTAAAATTGTCTTGCCTGGAGCAATCCTGACAATTATTATTCTGTTCTTATTAACTAATGGTATTTCAATTGATCATGCTAAAAATTATGACTATAACTTATTCAAAGTCATTCCATACTTATTAGTATTAATTCTTGCGCTCATAGGGGTCAACGTCATTATTGTATTAATCGGCGGTACAGCGTTAGCAGGTGTGATTGGATTAATAGATGGCTCATTCGGTTGGAAAGGGCTACTTAGTGCTGTATCTAAAGGGATTATTGGTATGGAAGATATTGCAATGATAGCCTTACTCATAGGTGGACTCGTAGGTATTATTCAACACAATGGCGGTATAGATTGGTTACTACAATTCGTCCGTTCTAAAGTGAAATCAAAACGTGGTGCTGAATTAGGCATTGCTAGTTTAGTGAGTGCGGCTGATATTTCTACTGCTAATAATACGATTTCTATTATTATGGCAGGACCGTTAGCTAAAAATATTGCAGATGAATATGATGTTGATCCTAGGAAATCAGCAAGTATACTAGATATTTTTGGTGGTTGTTTCCAAGGATTATTACCGTATAGTCCTCAAGTGATTTCAGCAGCTGGCGTAGCAGGTATATCTCCATTTTTACTTGTTCCATACAGTATCTATCCGATTTTACTTGGCGTATGTGGCTTAGTAGCGATTATTTTGAGGGTCCCACGACTGGACCATAAATCCAAAAAGTAAATAGCAAAATTGAAGGAGGCTAAAAGTGCTCAGTCGTTTTTAGCTTCTTTTTAATATTAAGAGCATTCATAGTTTGTGACACAGCTTAAATACGTTAAAATAGAATTAAGAGTGAAAGTAGGTGAAAGATAGTGGCAAAATATAATGTAGAGAATGAACACGTAGAAATCGACATCGAACGATTATTAAAATTTACTCCAGAAGTAGTGTATGAAGCGTGGACGAAAGAAGCGCTTCTCAAACAATGGTTTATGACTACGCAACGTACAAATCAATCTTTTGAAGCGGATATTCAAGAAGGCGGACAGTATCGAATTGTAGACCGTAGAAATGGCAAACAAAATGTGATTGAAGGTACATACAAGGAACTAGTGTTAGATGAGTATGTGAAAATGACAATTGGCATGCCAGGATTGAGTGAAGAAGAGGATATTATCGAAGTGGAATTCTTCGAACGTGAAAATGGTGGCACTCAAATGCTCTTCTACTATCGCTCATTAGTTGAGAAAGAAAGACGTTTAACTACATTGGAGTATAAACAAAAGAAAAAAGAATATCATGATTCAACAGCACATGGATTTGAATTAATGATTGATCAGATGCAAAATGTTCTTGAAGAACGTGAAGAACAACAAAGTCATACTTAATAAAATCGCAAGCATTAGAGTAGTAAGCATGTTGACCTTACTACGATTGCTTGCGATTTTTTATGTTAATTCATTTTTCTCTTTGCGTTCATTATATTTTCTTAAAAGTGTTTCGAAAAAGATGTGATAACTGATAAAACTTGAATAATCTGTACCATCATTTAAGTAAAACGTATTACTAGATACATAAACATTATAATTTGCTTGTTGTGCCAAGGAATTATCCTTCATCGTCGTGACGGAAATGAAATACTTTTGTCTTAATTGAAGTAGTTGTGTTACTTCTGTTAACTGATAAGTTTCCCCAGATAATGAAATAATAAAGAACAAATCTTTGGGAACAGTTTTATTTAAAACCATTTTTAATTCATGAATATCGTGAAGAAGAATGATATTTTTGTGCATGGTCAGTAAAATACGTTGCGCTTCTTCTGCCACATTCATTTGAGCACGACCGGTACCATATAAATAGATTGTTGTTGCTTCATGCATTTTATTCGTTAATAAATGATAGTCTACACGATCAAGATAACTAAAGGTGTTCTCAATTTCTTGTTTGAATTGTTCAATTAAATCTGAGGGTAGTTGGTTTTTCTTTTCATTTTCAAATTTTAAAAAGGATTTAAAGTCACTATAACCATCAAATCCTAACTTACGTGTGAAACGATGAATCGTCGCATTAGAAGCATGTGTATGTATAGCTAAATCTTGAATTTTCATATTTTTACAGTCTTCGATATGTGTATTTACATAATGTGCGATTTGTATATCGTTATCATTTAAATTATCGAAATTAGAATTTACACGTTCATCTAATATCATCTCAACACCTCAATATTATTTATTGAAAAAATTTCCGCACAATGAAAATATAATCTGATTATACAAAATAGTTTCAAAATCCGTCAACGTCATTGTAGTAATGTAAGCGTTTACTATATATTGAAATTAAGTTATTTATATTTATAAAGTTTCACCATTGAAAGATGATAGAGGGAGTTAAAGTGAAACAATCATATGGGATGTGGAGGTTTTAATTATGAACGCAATTAAACGTTTTGGTAGTGCGATGATTGTTCCAGTATTAATGTTTGCATTTTTCGGTATCGTACTCGGTTTTGCAACACTTTTCAAAAATCCAACAATTATGGGTGGACTTGCAGATCAACATACTTTCTGGTTTAAATTCTGGTCAGTCATTGAATCTGGTGGCTGGGTTATCTTTAATCATATGGAAATCGTATTCGTTGTTGGTCTGCCTTTATCTTTAGCGAAAAAGGCTCCTGGCCATGCTGGTTTAGCCACATTAATGGGTTATTTGATGTTCAACACATTTATTAATGCAATTTTAACGCAATGGCCTCATACCTTTGGCGCAAATCTTAAAAAAGGCGTAGAAAATGTCACAGGTTTAAAAGCAATTGCAGGGATTGAAACGTTAGATACAAACATCTTAGGTGCTATCATTATTTCAGCCATTGTGACATGGATACATAATAGATATTATAGTAAGAAATTGCCTGAGATGTTAGGTGTATTCCAAGGCTTAACATT
Source organism: Staphylococcus sp. HMSC62A08 (assembly GCF_001839105.1). Lineage (NCBI taxonomy): Bacteria > Bacillati > Bacillota > Bacilli > Caryophanales > Staphylococcaceae > Staphylococcus > Staphylococcus sp. HMSC62A08. Next base: position 425,996 of record NZ_KV840027.1, read on the forward strand.
TGTTGTAACAATTTCATTCTTTGTTATGTTACCGATTGCTGCAATTACTTGCGTTGTATGGCCAACGATTCAAAACGGTATTGAATCTGTACAACATTTCATTATTGGATCTGGTTATATTGGTGTTTGGTTGTATCATTTCTTAGAACGTGTGTTAATCCCAACAGGATTGCATCACTTTATTTACGCACCTATTGAAGTTGGTCCTGTCGTTGCAAAAGATGGATTAAAAGCTGAATGGTTTAGACACTTAAATCAATTTGCAGAAAGTAGCAAACCATTAAAAGATCAATTCCATTATGGCTTTATGTTGCAAGGTAATGGTAAAGTCTTTGGTGCTATCGGTATTGCTTTAGCAATGTATTCTACGACGCCTAAAGCAAATCGTAAAAAAGTAGCAGCATTATTAATTCCTGCTACGTTAACTGCAGTAGTGGTTGGTATTACAGAACCTTTAGAATTTACATTCTTATTTATCGCACCATATTTATTTGTCATTCACGCATTATTAGCTGCTACAATGGATACAATCATGTATGGCTTTGGTGTTGTAGGTAATATGGGCGGGGGATTATTAGACTTTATCGCTACAAACTGGATTCCATTAGGTCAAAATCACTGGATGACATATGTTGCACAAGTTGTGATTGGTTTAATATTCTCAGGAATTTACTTCTTTGTATTTAGATTCTTGATCTTAAAATTCGATATTCCATTGCCAGGTCGTCGTGCTGAAGAAGAAGTTAAACTTTTCTCTAAAAAAGATTATAAAGAGAAAAAGGGTGAAGGTAATACTGACAATTCAGGTTTTGAACCTAGTAATGAATATGAAGCGAAAGCATACTATTACCTAGAAGGTTTAGGTGGAAAAGAAAATATTAAAGATGTGACGAACTGTACCACACGTTTACGTTTAACAGTAAATGATGGATCTAAAGTAGAAGATAGTGGTTACTTTACTCATGACCAAATGGCACACGGCTTAGTGAAGAGTGGCAAAAATGTCCAAGTTGTTGTGGGTATGACCGTACCACAAGTACGAGAAGCATTTGAACACTTAGTTTTTGATGAAAAGTAATGATTAGCGAGTTTTGAATATAAAAGTAGCAGTAAGAAGATTCCAATTGAAATCCTCTTACTGCTATTATTTTTTGAGGTATTATGTCCAAAAATGATTGTTTATATTAAAAAATCCAGTGACTATTCACTGGATGGTACATTTATGAAATACGTGCTTTATGCAACATCTTAGCACGATAACTTGCAGATAAAATATCAATATTACGTGTTGCAATAGTATGAAGTAATTGCGTGAACACCTCAGGAGCACATAACACACTCGCACAATTATTATTTAATGTATAGTTAACATCATGATGATTAGCAAACATATTCATGATATCAATCACTTTATCTTTAATAAAAGGGTCTTGTAATCCGTCGATAGCTAAATCAAATCGTTTGGCTGATTGATAAAGATGTTCAGAATCAAGAAGTTCATCGACATGCTTAGGAGATAAAATTTGATAAATAGAATAATTATGGAAGCTTAAAAAACTAATTAAATAAGGTAATTGTTGCTTAGGTAGGCTCACCTCTAAAGCATACATGTTATTTTGTTTGAATATAGAAAATTGTAATGACTCACAGAATTTTATTTCTTTACACAAATGAGTTAATTTTTTTCGCGTTGAGCGAGATTTCAAACCTGCAATATTGATAATGTAGGTTTCAAATTTATCAATCAACATGTTATGACCTCCCAATCTTTAACATTCTTTATATAGGTATCAAACTAGCGTAAAACAAAAGCGTACGTTGTCCGTTTAAATAGATTGTACCACTCTTTTTTTGTATAATCACTAAGACTTTTGAACGAAGTTAAAATTTATTCTTTTGTAATCTTTTATTAACAAAATTTATAAAAAATAGAGTTTTTACCGCTTAATTTAATGAATATTCTGAAAACATATTGAGATAAATGACTTCCTATGATAATATTTGAAATCATTGTATTAAGGGAAGTGTTTTTCTTGTTAAATAAAATAAGTCAGTTTACGACTAAAACTTTTTTATTGTGGATGATTTTAGCAGCAATCATTGGTTTTATGTTTCCCCAACAATTTGCTGGTTTAGGATCGTTTGTACCGTATCTCTTAGGAATTGTTATGTTGGGAATGGGAATGACTATAAGTCCTAAAGATTTTAAAATCGTTTTTAAATCACCTAGACCAGTCATTATAGGAGTCATTTTACAATTTACAATAATGCCTTCACTAGCTTTTTTGATAGCTAAGGCGTTTAATTTACCTTCAGAAATTGCAATAGGCGTGATTTTAGTTGGGTGTTGCCCTGGAGGAACGTCAAGTAATGTTATGAGTTATTTAGCAAATGCTAATGTGGCCTTATCAGTCGCAATCACTAGCGTTTCAACACTTCTTGCTCCAATAGTTACTCCTGCATTAATTTATCTATTTGCGCACGAATGGCTAAAGGTTTCATTTATGAGTATGTTTTGGTCAGTCGTTCAAGTTGTTTTGATCCCTATAGTTATAGGGTTTATTTTCCAAAGACTTGCAAAGAAAGTTGCGGAAAAAACTGCTACAGCTTTGCCTATTATTTCTGTTGTTGCTATTTCACTTATTCTTGCATCAGTCGTTGGTGGAAGTAAGGATCAAATTGTTAAAACAGGATTACTTATATTCTTAGTTGTAATTCTTCATAATGTTTTAGGTTATACGATTGGTTTTGTTTTAGCACACATATTTAAACTAGAACGTAGAGATAAAAAAGCAGTGGCAATTGAAGTGGGTATGCAAAATTCAGGTCTCGCTGTTTCATTAGCGACAGTCCATTTCAGTCCGTTAGCTGCTGTTCCAGGCGCAGTGTTTAGTTTTATACATAATATTTCAGGACCTATACTTGCTAAATATTGGTCAAAACGTTAATCAGTGATTTAATTTTGAAAACAACGTCTACAGTTCATCTAGTAACAGTAGGCGTTGTTTGTGTTAGTATGTGTAATAACAGTGATTAAAAAAGGAGAAAAAAAGATGTATAGAGCAGTGATCTTTGACTTTGATGGAACTATTATTGATACAGAACGTCATTTATTTGAGACAATTAATAAACATCTTAAGTTTCATAAAGTCGAACCGATTTCTATTGATTTCTATAGACAATCAATAGGTGGTGCAGCTACAGATTTACATAATCACTTAGAAACTGCGATTGGTTTAGATAAGAAAGAGAAAATTTATCAGGAACATCATGAAACCAGTGGAGATTTACCTATCATCGACACGATTAAAGCGTTAATGAACTATCTCAAACAACGACATATTCCGATGGCAATTGCAACGAGTAGTTATAGAGAAGATATATTGCCAACGTTTAAAAAGTTAGGTTTAGACGACTATATTGATGTGATCGTAGGTAGGGAAGATGTTGAGAACGTTAAGCCTGACCCAGAACCTTATTTAACAGCTGTCCAGCAATTAAACTATAATCCAACTGTTTGTTTAGCAATTGAAGACTCAGTGAACGGGGCAACAGCTGCTATGATGGCAGGATTAGATGTTGTCGTAAATACAAATGTGATGACTGCGCATCAAGACTTTTCAACCGTGAATTATGTTGGTAAGGACATGTCACTTGAAGATATCGTGACGCAATTATTTGAAAATAAATAGGAGGTACATAACGTGGGTTATACCATACTATTCTTTATAGCAGGACCTATCATCTTAGCCATAGGGAACCTCGTATTAGGACCTATATTTAATAAAAGAACACCATTTCACGTACAACTTAGATCATTTATTATTGGTACTATCGTTTACCTTATCCTTGCAACGATAGGATACTTTCTTCTATTACAGGGAAGACTATAAAATAACTTAGCAGATAAGATAAAACGTTTAGTTATTCCTAGATAAACAAAATAGCGATATGAAATAAGCTCTAAGATACTTCTTTAACTTATAGAACGCACTTAAGTTAGATTCTTTAGTCCAACTTTTAAGGTGTATCTCATAAAGAAATGATCTTAGAGCTATTAATTTGAATTTGATATTGAGTATGTAACTAACTTAAACATACATTAGATTATGTGGTTAATTTTAGAATTAACGTGACGAGTATGAGTACAATTAAAACTAAATCAATTCCCACCATTATAGTATATCGAGTAGATTTTTGGCCTTGATTTTTAGCTAATTTCATCGCTTGATAATTAGGCACTAAGCTGATGATTAATAATATTAAAATCACAACGCCAATAATAATTGTCATGACAAATGACCTCCATTTTTTCTTCTCTTAATCAGTTCCCATATGATTCCTGCTACTATTCCAATAATTAAGCCGCTTATCACGCCAATTTGCGTTGTAAAGAAAAATGTTCCAATAAGCAAGCAAATGACAAATGATATTGGAAGGGTAGTACCGTAAATCATTTTACGTTCATCAGAACTTAAGATTGTAAAAGCCACTATATAAATGATGAAGAAAGCCAGTGTTGCTAAAAGCGTACGACCCACAACATGCATTAAATCAGAATGCTTCATAGTAAAATAATTTAGTAAGAAAAACACAATCATAAAAATCAAAGCAACTTTGATTGCACGTTGTATAAGTGCTTTATCCATAATCAATCTCCTTTAACTATTTAAAGAAAGTATATCACACTCACTCAGTCATTTAGAATGAAACCATTTATGAGGTGATATCCTCAAGCTATTTATAAAAAACTTAAGTAAGTTTAATTTTTAAAATAAACACATTGAAACGCAATAAATATTTAACAATCTCATCGACCAACAGATTGAAGGCTTAGTCGCTTTAATAGATTTAATTTTCAGAAAAATAATCAAAATAAGTATTTCCAAAAATCAAAAAGGTTGATATTATAGTTTTGTAAGCGATTTCAATAAATTGTAAAAATTTTGTTTCAATTTCGTCAATTTGTAGTATAATTACGAAAATAAGATTATCATTAAAATAATAATCTAGATTTAGAGATGGGGTAAAATTATGGAAAATAATGAATTACAAAGGGGCCTAAGTGCACGTCAAATGCAAATGATTGCACTTGGTGGAACAATCGGTGTCGGTCTTTTCATGGGTGCGACTAGCACTATTAAATGGACTGGCCCATCAGTTATTCTTGCATATCTAATTGCAGGCATCTTTTTATTCTTAATCATGAGAGCAATGGGGGAAATGATTTATATCAATCCTACGACAGGATCATTTGCAACATTTGCAAGTGACTATATCCATACAGCGGCAGGTTATATGACAGCATGGAGTAATATCTTCCAATGGGTAGTTGTAGGGATGAGTGAGGTTATCGCGGTGGGTGAGTATATGAACTATTGGTTCCCAAACTTACCTAACTGGATACCGGGAATTGTTGCAGTTGCATTATTAATGGGAGCAAACTTAGTTTCAGTTAAAGCCTTTGGTGAATTTGAATTCTGGTTTGCATTAATTAAAGTCGTTACAATTATTTTAATGATTATTGCAGGTTTTGGACTTATCTTATTTGGAATTGGAAATGGTGGACATGCTGTAGGTATTTCTAACTTATGGACACACGGTGGATTTATGCCAAATGGTATTGTTGGCTTCTTCTTCGCTTTATCAATTGTTATCGGTTCATATCAAGGTGTTGAACTCATTGGTATTTCAGCAGGTGAAACTAAAAATCCTCAAAAGAATATTGTTAAGGCGGTCAATGGGGTGATTTGGAGAATTTTAATCTTCTACCTTGGTGCAATTTTTGTCATTGTTTCTGTTTATCCTTGGGACAAATTAGGGGATATCGGAAGTCCATTTGTAGCTACATTTGCCAAAGTTGGAATTACATTCGCAGCTGGTTTAATTAATTTTGTTGTATTAACAGCAGCATTATCAGGATGTAACTCTGGTATCTTCAGTGCCAGTCGTATGATTTATACATTATCTAGACATGGTCAAATGCCTAAGATTTTCTCTAAAGTAATGAAAAATGGTGTACCATTCTACACAGTATTAGCAGTTTCAATTGGTATTTTAATTGGAGCCTTATTAAATGTTATTCTTCCTTTATTGATTAAAGGGGCAGATAGTATTTTCGTATACGTATATAGTGCTTCAATCTTACCAGGTATGATTCCATGGTTTATGATTTTATTTAGTCATTTACGCTTTAGAAAATTACATCCTGAAGAAGTGAAACAGCATCCTTTCAAAATGCCAGGAGGCGCGTTTGCGAACTACTTAACAATTGCGTTCTTGATTTTAGTACTTATAGGCATGTTATTTAATAAAGAAACAGTTGTCTCTGTTGTTATAGGTATCGTATTTTTAGCTTTTGTGACACTTTATTATTTCATTCGTTATAATAAAAAAGATCAACATGCAAAGAAAGCTAGAATGACGCAAGAACGTCAATAAAATATAAATGTTTGATTAATAAAATGAAAAAGCGATTCGTTCATACATTTTCTCTTAAGAAATTTTAAGTATGACGAATCGCTTTTTCTATTTGTCTAATGTTTAAATTCAATATTTGATAAATGCTTTCGATAATTATCTAAAGCCATTTTAGATTGCGTAATGAAATCTAATGATGACTGATAATTCAATGCGATGTAACGATAATAAAGTACATCTATTGTAAACATTTGTGCAAATAAAGAAGTGGTAGCACCCATGCGCATTTCATTTTCATCCGTTTGACCATAAGATAAAATAATATCAGATCGCTTGGCAACAGGGTTATCTGACGTACTTGTGATTGTCACCACAGGAATATGATAATCAGATACAACCTTAGCAATGGAACGCATTTCACTTTGCATACCATTATTTGTAATAAACACAACACAATCTTTAGCATTATGAGTTGCTAACATCGTTGTGAAGATGTGTGTTTCTTGTACAAGTTGAATATTTAAACCAATGCGTGACAACTTTTGATATAAATCTGTAGCTACTACAAATGATGCGCCATAACCATAGATAAAAATTGTCTCGGCTTGTTTAAATAAGTCGCATATTTGATCGATAATCTTATCGTCAATTTTTTCATTCGCATTATTAAGTGCACCTTTAGCCCGTGAATGCATCTTCTTTTTAAGAGAGTCAGTGTTTTCATTGTCAACAAGTTCTACATTATACACAGACGCCTCTTTAGGTAGAAACTTTGAAAGACCAATTTTTAATTCGTGAAATCCGCCTTCAGTAATTTTTT
>NZ_KV840027.1:433335-440283 GCF_001839105.1 Staphylococcus sp. HMSC62A08
TTTTTTACTAAATCTAATAATCGATGAAGGACTGGTATTCAAAGTTTCAGCTATATCTTGTGAATTCATATTCACCACTTTGTGAGGTGAATTCAATATGAATTGAGCAATCTTTTTTTCATTTTAGTGAGGTAGGGGTACTGGTTGTCAATTTCATTCAAAATGTTTGGCAATTTAATCACCCATTTGATCAGAATTTCTCATTTCCTTAGTCGTACCAAAGAAATAAGTGAAAATGAATCCTCCAGCATATGCAGCCAGTAAGCCGGCAATATAACCGAGGTACATATTATTTGCAATTAATGGTAATAGTGAGATACCACTAGGCCCCACAGCAGTAGCACCGATATGACCAATACCTCCAACTACAGCGCCACCAATACCGCCGCCAATACATGCAGTAAAGAATGGTCGACCTAACGGCAATGTTACTCCGTAGATTAAAGGTTCGCCAATGCCCAAGAATCCAACTGGAAGGGCACCTTTTAAAGTGTTGCGTAATTTTTGGTTTTTACGACATCTTACCCATAGCGCTAATGCAGCCCCCACTTGACCAGCACCTGACATTGCAGCAATAGGTAATAAATACGTAGATCCCGTTTTATTAATTAATTCAATATGAATTGGCGTGAAAATATGGTGCAAACCTAACATAACGAGAGGTAAGAAAAATGCACCAATAATAAAACCACTAAATATGCCACCTACACCAATCACCCAATTAATGACGTGGACAAGTCCATCTGAGATAAATCCAGCGAGTGGCATGATGATAAATATAGTTAATAATCCAATTATTAATAGAGAAATCGTTGGCGTCACAATAATATCAATTGAGTTAGGGACCACTTTATGTAATCTCTTTTCAACTAAACTGAGTAGCCAAACAGCAAAGATAACACCGATGATACCGCCTTGACCAGCAACTAAATGTTCTCCGGTAAAGATATTTTTAATTGGATTCTCATCTGTAATTCCTGTAAGTAATGTCGCACCACCGATAACACCGCCTAGTCCAGGTGTGGCGCCGAATACTTTTGCTGCGTTGATACCTGTGAAGATGGCTAAGTATGCAAGCATCCCGTCTTTGATGACATTTAATACTGCTACAACTTGTTTGATCCAATCTCCAGAAATCGCACCAGCGGTTAATAAATTGTTTAATATCGCTGCAATCCCACCAATTAATCCGGCACCAATAAAGGCTGGGATTAAAGGTATGAAAATGTTAGCGATAGACTTTAAAACTTTGTTCCATTTGCTTTGTTTACGATGACTTTGAAAATTCTGTTTATTTTCACGAGCGCGTTCTTCAGCTTGTGTTTTATAACTTTTATTTTCATAGTTAGCAGTATCTTTACCTAATGGTGCGCCGCTCTCGTCAGCCATATAGTTCGCGACTTTGTTCACAATACCAGGGCCAACGACGACTTGAAGACGTTCATCCTCAACGACACCTAAAACACCATCGATACCTTTTAATTCATCGTAATTGACTTGATCGTAATCATGAATTTTAATTCGAATACGTGTCATACAGTGGATAATATCATCAATATTATTGATACCGCCCACTGCATGAGTAATATCTTTAGCAAGACGTTCTTCTTTACTCATGGAAATTCCTCCCTTAAGCGTTGATGGCTTGCTTAATCACTCCATTACTTTTTTCCAAACGCAATTTAGCGTCTTTTTTAGTCGTATTACATAAATGCATGACAACTGCAGTTTTAATATGATGTCCCGCTTCATCATACAAGTTTTGTGCATCTTGCTCACTTAAATCACAAATATCTTGAATAATGCGGATAGAACGGTTGACTAATTTCTTGTTAGTTGGTCGCAAATCAACCATTAAGTTATCATATACTTTTCCTACACCAATCATGGTCATAGTAGAAATCATATTCAACACAAGCTTTTGTGCGGTGCCAGATTTCAATCGAGTAGAGCCTGTTAATACTTCTGGGCCTACATTTATCTCTAAGACGTGGTTGGCATATTTACTGATTTCGCTATGAGCATTACATGAAAGGGCAACTGTATCAGCTTGAATGTCATTTGCAAAGTTGAGCGCGCCTTTAACGTAAGGTGTACGACCGCTCGCAGAAATACCAATGACAATGTCTTTATCATTTAAATGAATATCCTTTAAATCTTGTGCACCTTGTTCAATATTATCTTCAGCACCTTCCACTGCAACCATCATTGCTTCTTGGCCACCTGCGATAATACCCACGACTTCCTCAGGACGTGTATTAAAAGTCGGCACACATTCAGCTGCATCTAAAACGCCGAGTCTACCACTTGTACCTGCACCGATATAAATAATGCGACCGCCATGATTAAAGCGTTGAATGGCACTTTCTATCACTTGTGTTAATTGAGGAAGAACCGATTCAATGGCTTTAGGTACATTTTGATCTTCCAGATTCATTGTTCTTAAAGCATCTTGAATATCCATTTCATCTAAATGCATCGTCTGAGTATTTCGTGTTTCGGTGGTTAAACGCTTCATTGTCATTCTCCTTCGTATATAAATTTGAAAGTATCCCCAGGCTGTATCAGTGTTAACAATGGGAGGTCATCATCGCTTATACGAGCGATACGGTTAATATGTGGATGCCCTTGAAGCATTGTTTTCACTACTTGAATTTCCCCTTCATATCTTCCGTTAAGTTGATTATCTACTGTAACGTCTCCAACATTTCGTTGTTTTGTACCGATTGGCTTAATATCTTCATCATTGTTTGCTCGAGAATATTGAGAACGAATAAGATGCTCGGGTGCATCAATACGTGATGTATGTGTTCGTAGAATTCTTTTTGAAAATGAAGCATCCAAATCTTTGAGATGTATTGTAAAGTGACGCTTGAATACCATATCAGACAATTGTTGTGCTAGAGCGATACTTATAGCACTATCACCAATTACAATGTGAGCTACACCACTGTTCTGTAACTCATAAGCTGAAACTAATGGATGTGCTGAGCGATGCGATTCTATAGTAGGTAATCCTTTAAAAAGAGGACCTCTTAATTCTGTACCTGGAATAAAGGCATATATTTTAGCATGTTTATCATAGACATGAATAAGTTGATTTTTATTGTCAATAAAAGAGCGTGAAAGACCTGTGTCAGGTCGTGGATAGTAATTATGACAGTAAATTAATTGTCTCTGATGATCGTGTTCATATATACGTTCCAACATCTCTTGAGTGATCGTGCTTGCATTTAAGCAACATTGGAACCCATGACTTTGTACCTCATCAATAAGGTCAACATTCAATTGATCATCAATGCGTATCGTAAAAGCCCCATGAGGCAATTGATTTAAATAACTGTATAATGATTGATTAAGCAAAGAAGGATTAACATCAATAATATAAGTGATGTCATATGAAGATAAAAGCTGACATAATTCTCCCAGATATGCCAACTGATGGTGCTTACTTTCTTCAGGAATTTGTAAAGACGTGAAAATCGTGCGATATCCCAATGATGCCATATCTAGAATGTATTCTCTATCTAATGCTTTACCTAAATATACTGAAAAGCCAAGCACATCTAACACTCCTTTGTACTACTTAATCAGTACCGATTATAACGCTATTAAGAAAGGTTTACAATTTGAGGTATAATTTAAATAATATAACAATAAAATTTAAAGTATTTTGTTTCTTAAGTAGTATAAAATAAAAATAAGTACAATTTTGTGGAGTAAATGATTAATGTTTATTTGAAATGTTGTGGGGAGTTACTTGATATTGATGATCTATTTTTAAAAGTTGTTCATGCAATAGTATTTGTTTCGTATTGATATAAAAAAGTATATCACCTTGAGTAACTGTCAAAAGGGGATGGTTATGTAATTGCTGTATGACCTCATAGTAGGAAGCAAATTCAGGAGTGGTGCCTAAGATAGTTTTATGATCTTCAGCCCATTGATGTTCCGTTTCGACATTTTGATTAAATGCGTTCAAAGTTTCTTCAAATTTGTTATGATGAATGAGTGCATAATATTTAGCAGTTTCACTCAAAGTGAGCAGATTTACAATTTGCAGTTTGATATGTTGTGTGGTTTCTAAATAATTCATAGTACCTCCAATAATATTTAATTTTGAACATAAATTTGTAAAAAGAAAGGGATACGTGAATGAAAGCGAATGAAAGAAAGAAAAAATATAAATGGAGTGATATTGCGTGGAGAGATTTAAATCTAATACCTATAGCAATTGTTGGATTATTCATATTTAGCTATGCAGGTTTAGCATTAGGTTGGCTCTATTTCGGACATATATCTGAGTTACAATTAGCTATGATAGGAACACTAGGTCAACTGATGGCTTATGTGGTTGTTATTTTTGTATTTTATTTTTTACATATACATACTTTTGGTGAAAGATTTAAGAAGGGGATAATATATCTAAAAAAACGTTGGTTTATCATAATTATCGTATTTTTAATAGCACTTGGATTATCAAATTTATATGATTATTTAATGCAATTCTTACCTAAACATTTGCAGTATTCAGATACACAGAATGAAATGGCATTAGATCAATTGTTTGAGACACATGCATTTATTCCATTTGCATTTTTAATGATTGTTATTGCAGGTCCGGTAGTTGAAGAATTAGTATTCAGACATATTATTATAGGAGAATTAGGGAAGAAATTTAATTTTATCGTTATGGGGATTGTCTCAGCGATAACATTTACTTTGATTCATGTCACTGATGCTAAATCGCCATTTGAATTTGGAGCATATTTTATTCTAGCATTGTCTCTTGTGTTTGTTTATTTGATTTCAGGGAGAAATTTAGCGGCTTCAATAGGTTTACATATGTTAAATAATCTCGTTTCATTTATATATACGGTCTGGACTATTTTTTATAAATAGTTTGTTTAAAGCCCAGCTGACACTTTTTAATTTGTAGTGTCGGCTGGGTTTAAAAATTGTTGGTAATTGTCGATTGAAATATCTTGCGTTTTAATGGTCTTTTCAAAGGAATAAGAAATGTCTTGAATGTCCATAATCGGTAGCTCGCGTGTATGCCCTCGGCCTATATCGAATATGACAGCATTCCATTGTCCATATTTGCATAATAAGCCTATAAAGATGACATTTTCTGCTTGCATTCTCTCATTTTCCAAATAATCTACGAGCATGACATTACGCTCAGTACAATAAATCAAAATATCTGAAAATAACTGAGGTAGTGTGACATTAGTGCTTTCTTCAAATTTGATATAGTAATCCATTTTCTTTAATAGTTTTCTTAATCTTGTTTGAGGCAAATTTAAACATTGTTTAATAATAGATTGAATTTCTGACTGGTAAGGAAGTGTCGAATAAGATTGACTTTCATTAAGTGTAAGAAACAACGCTGACAATTGATTTTCAGTTAATGATAAAGAAATTTTTGATTGGGCATCTTTAATTTGATAACCACCAAGCTTGCCGTGTTGTGCATATACCTTTACACCTTGTTCTTCTAAATCATCAATATCTCTTAATATCGTTCTTTTAGAAACATTAAATTCTTTGGCGAGTTGCGAAGCGGTCATTTTATCAGAATTTTGTATAGCCTGAATGATTCGGTTTTGTCGTTCTAATTTATTCAATGAAAGTCACCTCCATAAACATTACATATTACATTTATTATAACATATAAGCGACAATGATGACATTTTCTGCTTTTTCCAACCGTTATAGTGTAAAATTACTAAATTTTCTTTTGGAAAACGCTTACAATTTAAAAATCATTGTGTTAGTATATTAATTGTAACAGGGGGAGCGATTAGACAAAGGGGTAGAGCTATGTAACAGATAGCTGTGTAATCGTTCAAGTTACATCAAAACATCTTCAATATTTATTACTTACTTTCCTTTCTATTTGTCGGCTAGCTCGTGACTAGCCGATTTTTCTTTTTCAAAAATAAAATTCAAAATACCATTCCAAATAATAGTAAATTTCGTATAAAATAATATTTAAGCAAAACGAAGAGCAATTCATCAATATCACCTTGCTTAAAAAGTGATATAGGGTTATGGGAGATTCATATACATATTTAATTGGTGGTGGAAAAATGGTTTCAGAAGATTTAAGAAAACTAGATCAATTGATTTGTAATTGGTTAAATATTGTAGATGATATTTTACCTCAGTTAATTGAAGAAATGCATACAGATACTAAAAAGGATAGAATCGATCTAATAAAAAATGAAGACAAGCAAATTCAAGATCACTTTCAAGCGTTTCTCAAAACTGAACTACCAACGCATCAATTGTTAGCTGAAGAAAAGAATAATGATGATATTCAACCTTATGAGGGGCATTTATGGATTATGGATCCAATTGATGGAACAGCTAATTTGGTAAAACAACAAGAAGATTATTGTATTATTTTAGGATATTTTGTAGATGGAGAACCACAACTTTCATATATATATGATTATCCTCATGGCAAACTTTATAAAGCGATTGCTGGGGAAGGTGCATATGTAAATCAAAGTCCGTTACTACCTCCTCCAACCTTATCAATTGCAGATGCGATACTGTCATTTAACCCTCATGTATTGAATGATGAAACGATTAAAGATCTATTCCAATCGTCATTTAGTTATAGAATTATTGGCTCATGTGGCTTAGATTCAATAAGAGTGATTAAGGGGCAATTTGGGGCACACATCAACACGAATCCTAAGCCTTGGGACATTGCAGCTCAATTTTTATTTGCGAAAGAACTTGGCTTGAAAATGACAGGCTTAGATGGTGGAGAAGTTGATTTCGGACAAGGTGGGCCATTTATTATTAGTAATCCTGGTTGCCATAAAGAAGTACTAGATATTATTAATAAATTCGGGGGATATCAAAAATAAACCTCATTGCACATATAAAATAAATGATATAAGGGTGGGAGTGGGACAGAAATATAATTTAGCA
>NZ_KV840027.1:440383-442882 GCF_001839105.1 Staphylococcus sp. HMSC62A08
CAGACATCTACTGCCAATATGTTAAATGAGGATGAGATATTAAATTATATTTCATCCTCATTTTTTGATTATATATATAAAATTTTTCATTTTTGTTTATTTCTCTAAAATAAATCAATGAATAGGTCTACAGATGTATAGTAAATATTTTATTTTATAATATACTTATCAATGGAATAAGAATATGAAATAAAACGAAAAGGAGTGGTTGGAATGCGACGTTCAGATAAAAGAAAAATGAGCTTGCCAACTAAAATTCTTCTTTGGGTAGTGGGAATTTTATTTTTACTTACAGTTATTGCAGTCATCTATGTAGGTGCAAAAATATTTATTACGGGAGATAAAATTCATAACCCTTTAAATAGAAGTCATTCAGAATTACGTTCGGGAAAAGTAAACTTAAAAGATGGCGATCCTTTTACAATTGCTTTATTTGGTGTGGACTCCGATGCTGAACGTAAACAGCAAGGTGGAGGTCAACGTAGTGATACCATCATGATTTTATCAATTAATCCTAAAGAGAAGAAAACAGAATTAGTGAGTATCCCCCGTGATACTCAAGCGAAAATTGTTGGAAGAGGAACAACAGAAAAAATTGCTCATGCCTATGCTTATGGTGGACCAAATATGGCAGTTAATTCTCTTGAGAAATTAATGAATGTTCCTATTGATCATTATGCAACCATTGATATGGATGGATTACATGATATGATTGATGTTTTAGGTGGTGTGGATGTTGTAAGTAATGACACATTCTCAGTTGATGGTCTTCACTTTGAAAAGGGAGCAAAGACACATGTCAATGGCGATGAAGCAATGAAATTCATACGTAGTCGTAAAGAAGAAGGCGCTGGCGGTGACTTTGGTAGACAAGAACGTCAACAACTTGTGTTAGAAGCGATGGCTAATAAAATGTCGAGTGCTTCATCTATCACACATTTCAATTCATTAATGGACGAAATACAAAATAATGTAAAAACAGATTTAACACTTGGAGATCTTAACTTAATTAGAAAGAACTATAAAGATGCGAATCAAACAGTTAATCGTCATCAATTAGATGGTGAAGGCGGTATTCAAGATGATGGATTATACTACTTTGTACCAAGTGATTCATCTAAAAATGAAAATACTCAATTATTAAAAAATAACCTAGATTTATAAAAGAGGTATGATATTTAAAACTTTATTAAATGCTTACCTGCAGTTCGGAGGGAGAGGGACAGAAATATAATTTAGCAAAATTATTTTCGTTGTCCCACTCCCAACTTGCATTGTTTGTAGAATTTCTTTTTAAGAAATTCTCTATGTTGGGGCCCCGCCGGCAAGGATGGCTAGGATTGAAAGAAGCTTGATATAAGCGCACTTTCAATTCAGACATCTACTGCCAATATGTTAAGGAAGGTTGAGACAATTAATTATGTCCCAGCCTTCTTTTTGTTTGAGGTGTTATTTTACTAGGTATAATTATAGTAGCTAAAAAGGTAATTATTGTTCTAATTGATATTGATTTTCAATTAAATAATTTTAAAATACAAAATACTAGTAAACACTTAACTTTTTACATAGAAAGTAATACAATTTAGATAATTCTATCTTGAAATATATGTGGGGTATTTTTCAGATAGAGAAAGCAAACATGAAAAGTCTATTACGGTAAAAAATATATAAATGGGTTTTCAGCCTATGCAAGAACATTTAGTAGTCACGTTAGATGGCACTGATTATCTTGTGGAACCTGGCACAAATTTACTCGAGTTCATTCGATCTCGAGATACTTTCGTACCTGCGATTTGTTATAACGAATCAATGGGACCAATCCAAACATGTGATACATGTATGGTTGAAATTGATGGAGAGATTGCACGTGCTTGTGGTACGACAATCGACCGTCCAATGAATGTTAAAACGAACAACGACGATGTTCAATCAAGTCAAAAAGAAGCATTAGATCGTATATTAGAAAAACATATGCTTTATTGTACTGTATGTGACTATAATAATGGCGACTGTGAAATTCATAACACGATGGATGAGTGGGGCGTTCAACATCAAACGTATGAATACAAAGAGAAGCCTTATGAAAAAGATTATGGTCCATTTTATCGTTATGACCCTGACCAATGTATCCTATGTGGACGTTGTGTAGAGGCATGTCAAGACGTAGAAGTGAACGAAACAATCAGTATTGATTGGGATCGTGAACATCCACGTGTGATTTGGGATAATGATGTACCAATTAATGAATCATCATGTGTGTCATGTGGTCAATGTGCCACAGTATGTCCATGTAATGCGATGATGGAAGTGAATATGGAAGGCAACGTTGGATATATGACTGATACTGAACCAGGTTCACTTGTAGCAATGATTGATTTAATTAAAAAATCTGAACCAGGTTATGGTCCTTTATTAGCGCTTTCTGATTCAGAATCTGAAATGCGTAAAGAGCGTATCAATAAAACGAAAACAGTATGTACATATTGTGGCGTAGGATGC
>NZ_KV840027.1:442982-455540 GCF_001839105.1 Staphylococcus sp. HMSC62A08
TGTGGCGTAGGATGCTCATTCGAAGTATGGACAAAAGATAGAGAAATTTTAAAAGTTCAACCATCTCATGATTCACCTGCAAATAAAATTGCATCATGTGTTAAAGGTAAATTCTCTTGGGGACATATTAATTCAGATCAACGTTTAACTAAACCATTAGTTAGAAAAGATGGTGCTTTCCATGAAGTAGAATGGGATGAAGCGCTAGAAGTCATCGCTGATAACTTCAATAATATTAAAGAGAAACATGGTGCGGATAGCTTATCATTTATTTCCTCTTCAAAAGCTACGAACGAAGAATCTTACTTAATGCAAAAACTAGCACGACAAGTGATTGGAACAAATAACGTAGATAATTGCTCACGTTATTGTCAAGCACCTGCTACGAAAGGTTTAATGCGTACAGTCGGTATCGGTGGCGATGCTGGTGGTATTGATGATTTAGAAAAAGCAGCAATGACTGTATTAATTGGTACAAATACTGCTGAAGCACATCCAGTTATTGCTTCACGAATGAAACGTGCACAAAAACTATTTGGTCAAAAATCTCATGTATTTGATATTAGAAAACATGAAATGGCCGAACGTGCAGATGCATTCTATCAACCTAAACCAGGTACGGACTTAGTATGGTTAGGTGCTGTAACGAAATATATTATCGATAATGACCTTCATGATAAGGCATTCTTAGATGAATGGGTTGACTATTTCGATGAATATTATAAATCACTAGAACCATTTACAATGGAATTTGCAGAAGACACAACTGGTATTCCTAAAGAGCGTTTGATTAGCTTTGCCCATGAAGTTGCGAAAGCAGAATCCGTTGCAATTTGTTGGGCTATGGGTATCACGCAACAAGATATCGGTAGTGACTCAAGTACAGCAATTTCTAACTTACTGCTTGTAACTGGTAACTATAGAAAGCCTGGTGCGGGCGCTTATCCGCTTCGTGGCCATAATAACGTTCAAGGTTGTAGTGATATGGGAAGTATGCCAGACCAATTCCCAGGTTACCAACTTGTAACTGACGATGAAATTAGAGCTAAATTTGAGAAAGAATACGGTGTGGAATTAAGTCCAACGCCAGGTCGTGACAATCACCAAATGATTGAAGGTATCCATAATGGCGACGTTCACTCACTATATCTATACGGTGAAGACACAGGAATTGTTGACTCTAATATTAACTTCGTTCAGGCTGCCTTTGAAAAGTTAGATTTCATGGTCGTGCAAGATGAATTCTTAACATTTACAGCGACTTATGCAGATGTTGTATTACCTGCAAGTCCTTCATTAGAAAAAGATGGCACATTCACTAACACTGAACGTCGTGTTCAACGCTTATATAAAGCTTTAGATTCACTTGGTGACTCTAAAGCTGACTGGGAAATCTTCCAATTAATTGCGAATCAACTTGGTGCTAATTGGGACTACAGCCATCCTGGAGAAGTGATGGATGAGATTGCTCGACTAACACCTTCATATGCGGGTGTAAGTTACGATCGCTTAGAAGGTTTCAATAGTTTACAATGGCCTGTCGATAAAGACGGTAAGGATACGCCACTTCTTTATCTAGATGGATTTAATTTTGAAAATAAAAAAGCAAAACTTTATCCACTTACATTTGATAATTTCTTCAAAGAAGATGAAGTATATGATATTCACGTTAACAATGGACGTTTACTTGAACATTTCCATGAAGGTAACATGACATATCAAACTGAAATGATTAAATATAAAATGCCACATGCATTCGTTGAAATTTCACCTGAATTAGCTCAAGATCGTGATATACATGAAGGTGCTGAAATTAAACTTATCTCTGAGTCCGGAGAGGCCACATTGTTAGCACATATTACAGATCGAGTGAAAGGCAAAGAAATTTATATTCCGTTGAATAACGATGCAATGGCAAATGGCGATATGGGTGCAATTAACTTACTTACTAACAGTGACGTTGATAAATACACAGATACACCATCTTACAAACGTACAAGTGCACGTATGGAAGTCATTTCTAAACGTGGTAAGTCACCATTGAATCCTACAAACTTCCGTGTAGATAAACAGCGTCATCCACAATATAGTGTTCAAGTACAGAAAAAATGGAATCGTTCTGATTACGTATTCCCAGGGAAGCAGAGTGATAAATAATGGCTGAAAGAATAACTGAAATTAAACGTCTGAAAAAGTCACCTGAACAAATTAAGAGCGAAAATTTAAATGAAGTCATTGATGCTATTGCAGAGAATAAGGATAGTATTCTTAAGGCAATCCGTTTAATTAATACTTTAGATGAAGCGAAAATTTTAGATGCACTGAATGGTGGATTTAAAGCACGACAAGTGATTATTAATAAGTTTGCCGTTGAATTAAATAAAGATATTTATACAGGTTTATTATCTAATATGGCGCAAATGGTATTCCTACTTGGAGATCTCAATGTAAAAGATTTAAGCGACATGCTTAATCGCTTGAATAAAGGTTTACATGTAGCGAACCAAGCAAGTCCTAATGCACGTACATCTATTAGAAATCTTATGGGTATTCTAAAAGACGACGACATGAACCGTAGTTTAACTTATATGTTGAATTTACTTAAAGGCATGTCTCGCGATTAAAGTTCAATAGCAATATATTTAAGGAAGTTGAGATAATTAAATATATCTCAGCTTCCATTTTTTTTAAGTCGACATTTACTTTCAACTTCATGTATGATGATATGTATATGAAAAAGTTAAATTCAAGGAGTGAAGGCGTATCAATCCTAATATATTGAAAGCCATGGCAATAATTTCCAATGTCTTGTTAGTTATTGGAATCGTATTTTTAATTATGCTTAAACTCATGCTAGCGATTGCTTTCTTTGCAGTATCTTTAGCAATTAGTTTAGTGATATTTAATGTCATGTTTAGAGACCGTACAGGTATGAAGATTGCTATTAATGTATCATTCTTTATTGTTGTTATAGCAATTGTCATAGACTATTTCGTTTTATCAAAATAGTGATTTGGGAGTTAGATATAAATGATGAAGCATCCTAAGTTTCGCATGACATCTCTATTAATCATTGCTATTTTAGTTGTTTTTGTGATTCTTTTCCTAGTTTTTGATACTAACCTTTTTAAAAATGATATAAAATATACCTTCAATGAAGCTGTCGACAGACAAAAAGGGGAAGGTGTCATTAATACTAAGGAAAAAGATGGCGAATTTGTAAATGCACAAGATAGTGATGTTGCGCGAGCGATGAAGATTAAACATGGCGATAATCCATGGAAATACATGGACATTTCCGAGAAAGTCCCTATGTCAGAAGCGGAAGTTAATCATATTCTGAAGGGTAAAGGTATACTGGAGAACCAAGGTCAAACGTTTATCAAGGCGCAAGATAAGTATGAGGTTAATATTATTTATTTAATCAGTCACGCCTTAGTAGAAACTGGAAATGGTAAGTCTGAACTTGCTAAAGGTGTGAAAGATGGACATCATCGTTATTATAATTTCTTCGGTATTGGGGCATTTGATGAAAATGCCGTTCATACAGATAAGAGTTATGCCAAACAAGAATCATGGACTTCACCTGAAAAGGCGATAATGGGTGGTGCATCATTTGTAAGATATCATTACTTTAAAAATAATCAGCTTAACTTGTATCAAATGCGTTGGAACCCGCAGAATCCCGGTCAACATCAATATGCGAGTGATATTAATTGGGTAGACAATATAGCTGATATGATGAAGAAGTATTACGATAAGTTTGGTATTAAAAAAGAAGATATTCGAAAGAAATATTATAAATAAGATAGAGGTTAGCACATGGTCAAAGATGTTGCTAACCTCCTTTTATGAATATGTAAAATTTAACTTTTAAAATACTGAGTCGAACTTTTAAACACTACAACATATGATAAAATATTAACGAATGATAAATTTGAGGTGTATACGAATGAAAATTGCAATTGTAGGTGCAGGTATTGGTGGATTAACAGCTGCTGCACTTTTAGAAGAGCATGGTCATGAAGTAAAGGTGTTTGAGAAAAAAGCATCATTAAATGAGGTTAGCGCAGGAATCGGAATAGGCGATAACGTCCTTAAAAAGTTGGGTAATCATGATCTTGCTAAAGGGATTAAAAACGCTGGGCAAAATTTGACAGCGATGAATGTGTACGATGAAAATGGACGTGAATTAATGTCTGCACAATTAAAACGTCAAACGTTAAATGTTACATTACCACGTCAATCGTTACTAGAAATCATCAAATCTTATGTTCAGCCATCCTCTATTTATACTGAGCATGTTGTAACAGGATTAGAGCAAACGAATTCTAAAGTCACAGTGCATTTTTCAGAACAAGAGAGTGAAGCATTCGACTTATGTATTGGCGCTGATGGGATTCATTCTAAAGTAAGAGAAGCGGTGCAAGCGCCTACTAAAATTAATTATCAAGGCTATACTTGTTTTAGAGGACTTGTAGATGATGTTCAACTTAAAGATGAACATGTGGCGAATGAGTATTGGGGTACTAAAGGTAGAGTGGGCATTGTACCACTGATTAATAATCAAGCATATTGGTTTATTACTGTACCTGCTAAAGAAAAGGATCCTAAATATCAAACATTTGGAAAGCCACATTTGCAAGCTTACTTTAATCATTTTCCTAATGAGGTGCGTCAGATATTAGATAAACAAAGTGAGACAGGCATCTTATTAAATGATATTTACGATATGAAACCTTTAAAAACATTTGTCTACGGTAGAACGTTATTATTAGGAGATGCAGCTCATGCGACGACACCTAATATGGGACAAGGTGCAGGGCAGGCAATGGAAGATGCGATTGTGCTAGTTAACTGCTTAGAAGCATATGACTTTGATAAAGCGATTGAAAGATATGATAAATTACGCGTTAAACACACTGCTAAAGTGATTAAGCGTTCTAGAAAGATTGGGAAAGTCGCACAAAAACGTAATCGCTTCGTTGCTAAATTACGTAATGCAATGATGAAAGTGATGCCTAATACTTACGCATCCGCACAAACTAAGTTTTTATATAAATCAAAGGAAAAATAAAAAGAAAGATGGGAGCGGAACAGAAAAATAATTTAGCAAAATTATTTTCGTTGTTCCGCCCCGGCAAGGATGGCTAGGATTGAGAGAAGCTTGATATAAGCGCACTTTCAATTCAGACATCTACTGCCAATATATTAAAGGAGGCTGGAGTATCTAATGATTTCTCGTCCTCCTTTTTTGTTTAGAGTGATAGTCTATTTATTATTTACGACAAATTGTGGTTCTTCACCATTTAATTTTTTAATTGTATCATTTGCTACAATTTTAGCCATGAAATCTCTAGCTTCGAATGTTGCATTACCAATATGAGGTGTGAGTACAATGTTCTTAAATGATTTAAGTTCATCAGTGATTTCTGGTTCGAATTCATAAACGTCTAAAGCTGCGCCTTCGATTTCTTTATTTTCAAGAGCTTGAACAAGTGCCTGTTCATTTACTATTGGTCCTCGACCCACATTGATAAGGTAAGCAGTTGATTTCATTTGTTTAAATTGTGCAGTATCGATTAAGTGATGTAAATCTGGATTATACGCTGCATTGATTGTAATAAAATCAGCATTTTCTAATAACGTATCTAAATCCACATATTTGGCACCAATTTCACGTTCTTTTTCTTCTTTACGATGAGGTCCTGTATATAGAACGTCCATATCAAATGCACGTGCACGTTTAGCTACTGCACCACCAATTTCTCCTAAACCAATAATACCAATCGTCTTTCCTGAGACTTCTCTACCACGGAAGAATAGCGGTGCCCATCCATCAAATCCTTGAGTTCTAGATAGTTCGTCACCTTCAACGATTCTGCGTGCTACACTTAAAATTAAACCAATTGTTAAATCAGCTGTAGCATTTGTTGAAGCCTTTGGTGTATTCGTTACATCTATATTTTTCTCTCTTGCATAATCAATATCTACATTATTGAAGCCAGCACCATAATTAGTGATAATTTTAAGGTTTTTGCCACTATCAATAACTTCTTTATCGACGTTTGTTGAAAGTAAACTAACTAAAGCAGAGGCATCTTTAACGCCTTCTTTTAACGTTTCTTTATCTATAATGCCATCCCCATCATACATCTCTACTTCAAAATGTTCTTTTAATAAATTTAATCCCACTTCAGGAATTGCGCCTGCGATATATACTTTTTCCATCATTATCACTCCTTCTTTTAATATCAGTATAGTAAAAGAGGAAAGCGCAAACAATAAATAAAGCTAATTACATGTGTTGTAATTAGCTAATTAAACGTAATCCTACTACAGCTATAAGTATCATTAGAATACAAATAATTCTTCCAACATGTTTAGATTCTTTATAGAATAACATGCCAATGATGGTACCACCAGCAGTGCCTATACCAGTCCAAATTGCGTAAGCTGTACCCATTGGGATATCATGCATTGCAAGCTTTAACGTACTAAAACTTAATATAAAAGCAAGGCCTAACAAAATGACATATATCTTATTTTGGGTGCGAGACAATTCGTTAAGTAAAACGACACCAAGTACCTCTAGTCCGCCAGCAATAAGTAAAAATATCCATGACATCTTTATTGACCTCCTTCTTCATTTTCATTTGTAGTAAGTTTCAAACCGATAATACCTGCAATGAGGATAATCATTAAGATGACTTTAGCAAGAGTAAAAGGTTGATTAAAGAAAATCATATCTACAAGCACAGTGCCAACTGCTCCAATACCTACGAAAAAGGCATAAACTGTACCTACTGGTAAGTGTTTAGATGCATCGATAACAAGATAGAAACTTAAAGCAATAAAAAAGAGGGTAACTACCCAACTTAATAAAGAATGTGCATTATCTAAACCTGTAACCCAGATGATTTCCACAAATCCTGCTATGACGACTTTTAGCCATTGCATATGTATATGCCTCCAATTGTTAGTGATAAAACTATTCTCTCAAATAAGAAGGGGAGAGGCAATCTAAGAAGGTTGAGTACGGTGGCATATCAAAATTGGGTAATGTAAAATATTAGATTAAAAAAGACTAAAAAAATACCCTTTAAGATAAAAATGTTTTGGATTTTACCTTAAAGGGATGGAATGATTTTATTTATCATCTTAGAGACTGATTAGTCTAAGTGGATGTAATTGTATGAACTTGCTTCACTAGATGAGATTGTTCGTGTATCTACAACATAAGGGCCACCGTTATAGTTCATTTCTGATACGGTAACTGATCCATCGCTGCCCACATTTTCTACATAAGCGACGTGACCATATGCGCCATTAGATGATTGTAAAATAGAACCTTTTTCAGGTGTGTGATTAACTGTGTAACCAGATGCTTCAGCTGCAGAAGCCCAGTTGTTAGCATTTCCCCATGTTGAACCAATTTGTCCTCCCACTTTATCGAACACGTACCAAGTACATTGACCTGCTGTATATAAGTTGCCTGAAGTAGAAGATGCTGATGTAGTTTCAGTACTATAAGATTGTTGATTACTAGTGTTGTATTGAGCGTTGTTTTGTATATTTTGCGTATTTTCTGCGGCATGCGCATTTGATGTTGTTCCCAATAATGATGCGCCAATACCCGCTGTTAATGTAGTGATAGTTACTAATTTTTTCATAATTAAAAATCCTCCCAAAGTTAATAACGATAATTTGATACATCTTAAAATGTAGCGATTTTGTATTAAGAATACATCTCGTTAAATGTTTGATGTCATCTGTAACGACACAACATACTCTAACAGATAAATTTTTCTTTGTGGGTATTGTTACGGTTTCGTAAACCAATTAAAAAAACCTTGACCATCGTTGTAATAAACGACCATCAAGGTTACAGTGTGTTACAAATTCTCTGTGGGGCATAGCTAGTTCATTTGTGTAGATAAATAAGCAAAAAAGCTTATGGATTTATTACAAGACCTTGTAATAAATCATTTTTACTATTTAATGAAAGGAATAGTAAAAGGTATTTTATAAGTTTTGCCTGACATGTATTTCACACAACCAATAATATTGCAAACGAAAGCAACGATTGATAATACAACTAGAGCCAAGGCAATTATTACCGTAATGATAATTGCAATAGTTGCTATTACAGTATTATTCGGATTTAACATAGCTATAAACATGAAAACATAAACTAAAATCACACCTACAATTGCATAAATAAAATAAGAAATAAAGTAATTTAAATAAGTCTTACCTGCTGTATCAACAAGTTTTGAGTCTTTACGTTTTACTAACCAAATGACAAGAGGTGCGATAAAGCTTGTGAATAAACCTAGTAGATAGATGAGCATTGACATTAAACGTGCGTCTTGATCCTCATCTTGTCTAATTTTTGAATTGTGTTCATCTGAAGTATGTTGATGCTGTTGTTGTGATTGAGTTAAACTCTCGGAATGCCGATCGTTGTTATTACGCTCTGACTCAGATGTATACATTGAGTTTGAATTTGAATCTGATTCGTTGAAACGGTGATTTTCACTGTTATCCATAATATGTATCCTCCAAAATAAATAATTTAACACACATAATACACTTATAACTATATCAAAACAAAATATATTATTAAATGATAAATTTAAATTTCTAACTTAAAATACCAAATAAGTTTAAAATATGTTTTAATCGGTTATATAGTATTGTTAATCGACATGACATATTAAGGTTTGTCGAGAATCTGAAATAATGAATTAGAAAATAACGTTTGAGCAATAACTTTTTAAATAACCGCGGAGCGGGCCACAGAATTCAATAACATAAAGATTGAATTCAGACCCACTCCTTTTTTATGAAAAGATTTAGAATGATAGAAATCATACATAGGAGAATATTTAACAACTTTAAGATGAAAGAGGGATAAAGTATGAAAATAGCTATTGTTGGTTCAGGTAACGGGGCAGTAACAGCTGCAGTAGATATGGTAGATAAAGGTCATGACGTGAAATTATACTGTCGTAACGAATCTATTGAAAAATTTAATAATGCTTTCGAAAAAGGCGGATTTGATTTTAATAATGAGGGCGAAGAAAAGTTTATAGAATTTACTAATATAAGTGATGATATTGAATATGTTCTAGAAGATGCTGATATCGTTCAAGTTATTATTCCATCATCATTTATTGAATATTATGCTAAGGTGATGTCTCATTATGTGACAAATGAACATCTTATTTTCTTCAATATTGCTGCATCTATGGGGTCTATTCGTTTTATGAATGTATTAGAAGACCGTCACATTGATGTACATCCTAAATTTGCTGAAGCAAACACACTCACTTATGGAACGCGTGTAGATTTCGACAATGCACGTGTAGACTTATCATTAAATGTACGTAGAGTCTTTTTCTCAACATTTGATCGTAGCGAACTCAACGAAAGTTATGAGAAAGTATCACAAATTTATGATCATCTTGTTAAAGAAGAAAGTCTATTAAAAACAAACCTTGAAAATGGTAACCCTGAAGTGCATCCAGGTCCAACACTCTTGAATGTTGGTCGTATTGATTATGCGGAAAATTTCTCTCTTTATAAAGAGGGGATTACGAAGCACACGGTTCGTTTACTTCATGCAATTGAAATTGAGCGTTTAAATTTAGGAAGAAAATTAGGGTTTGAATTGTCTACAGCTAAAGAATCTCGTATTCAAAGAGGCTATTTAGAACGCCAAGATGAAGATGAACCGTTAAATCGTTTGTTTAATACAAGTCCAGTATTTTCACAAATTCCGGGTCCTAACCACGTTGAAAATCGTTATCTAACTGAGGATATTGCGTTTGGTTTAGTTCTATGGTCAAGTCTAGGAAGAGTGATAGACGTACCAACGCCTAATATAGATGCAGTCATTGTTATTGCATCTACAATATTAGAGCGTGATTTCTTTGAGGAAGGTCTTACTGTAGAAGAATTAGGCCTTGATAAATTAGGTTTAGAATAATTGAACACGATTAAATATTAAGAAAAGAGGTTTTGCATCAAATCGCTGCTGAAGGGAGTAATCGTATGACACAAAAATATAGAAAGCCTACATTTTTGGAGTCAATTTCAACGATTATTGTGATGGTTATTGTCGTTGTAATTGGATTTATCTTTTTTAATATACCTATTCAAGTGCTGTTATTAATTTCATCAGCATATGCTTCTTTTATAGCATATCGAGTAGGATTAAGATGGGAAGATTTAGAGGAAGGTATTTCAAAGAGACTTAATACTGCCATGCCTGCCATTTTCATTATTTTGGCTGTAGGTATTATCGTTGGGAGCTGGATGTTCTCAGGAACAGTACCGGCATTGATATATTATGGATTAAAGTTTCTTAACCCAAGCTATTTTCTAGTATCTGCGTTTATCATTAGTGCAATAACCTCAGTTGCTACAGGTACAGCATGGGGATCTGCTTCAACAGCAGGTATTGCTTTAATTTCTATTTCCAATCAATTAGGTGTAGCACCTGGTATGGCAGCTGGGGCCATCATTGCAGGGGCGGTATTTGGAGATAAAATGTCGCCACTTTCTGATACGACGAATTTGGCTGCTTTAGTGACAAGGGTAAATATTTTTGCTCATATTAAATCAATGATGTGGACTACAATTCCTGCTTCAATCATAGGACTAATCGTTTGGTTCTTTGCTGGGTTACACTCTGGAGGTAACGCTAACCCGAAACAAATACAAATGTTATTGAGTGAATTAGATAAGGTTTATAACATAAATTTAATTGTGTGGATACCACTTATTGTTATTGTGATTTGCTTATTATTGAGAGTATCTACGGTGCCATCCATGCTCATTTCAAGTCTAAGTGCTTTATTAGTGGGAACGTTTAATAATCATTTTAATATGATTGATGGTTTCAAAGCGACATTTGATGGTTTCAGTCATACTATGGTTCATCAGTCTCATTTATCTAAAAATGTAATATCGTTAATAGAGCAAGGTGGCATGATGAGTATGACACAAATTATAGTTACGATTTTTTGTGGCTATGCATTTGCTGGTATTGTGGAGAAAGCCGGATGCCTAGACGTGATGTTAGAGACGGTTGCAAAAGGTGTGAAATCTGTAGGTACACTTATATTAATAACTGTTGTATGTTGCTTGATGCTTGTCTTTGCTGCTGGAGTGGCTTCAATTGTAATTATTATGGTCGGCGTATTGATGAAGGAAATGTTTGAAAAGATGGATCTGTCTAGATCAGTACTGTCACGTACACTAGAAGATTCTAGTACAATGGTCTTACCACTTATACCATGGGGAACTTCAGGTATTTACTATGCTCAACAGCTAAATGTATCCGTTGGAGAATTCTTTATCTGGACTGTACCTTGTTATTTATGTGCTTTCATTGCAATTATCTATGGATTTACAGGTATTGGAATAAAGAAGTTAAGTAAAAACTAAGTTTAATCTAATTTTTAAGTGGAATATATTTAATATGTTGAAACATGATTTGTAGATATAAATGTAGCGATTATATCTCGTATAGTTTTAACATTTTAATATCCTTCTATATAGTTGTTGTATTTATTTTGTAGCGGAATGAATACATAACTATATGAAAGTAACGAATTCTTTTGATACATCTTATTCATACGTGATAATGATTTAGAATGACTGTACATGAATATTTGAATTTGTTTAAGAAAAAATAGTTTTTTAGCCTATTGCCTATTGAGGTAATAGGTCTTTTTTATAGAAAAATAAAAAACATTCATCCTGTTAAAAGGATGAATGCTTTTAATAAAGTGCGTATATTAGTGAATGTAGTTGTATGAAGCAGCTTGGCTAGCAGAGATTGTACGAGAAGTTACAACACCTGCACCATGTCCGTAGTTCATTTCTGAAACAGTGATTGTACCGTTACTGTTTACACTTTCAACATATGCTACATGACCAAATGCACCTTGTGAAGTTTGTAAAATCGCACCTTTAGATGGTGAATTATTTACAGTGTAACCTGCTGCAGCGGCAGCGTTTGCCCAGTTATTTGCATTGCCCCAAGTTGAGCCGATTTTTCCGCCAACTCTATCGAACACATAATACGTACATTGACCTGAAGTATATAAATTACCGCCTGCTGAAGAAGCATTTGATAATGAAACGCCATTTGAAGATGGTGCTGATGTAGATGTAACATGAACATTTCCGCTAGTTGAAGCATAGCTAGAACCTAAACCACCAGTTTGATTATAAGCGTTTGAATAAGATTGATTAGTATTACCATAATTATTGTAGTTGTAGTAATTATTTGAATTACTATAGTTAGAGTAGTTGTTATAGTTGTAATTATTGTAGTTATTGTCTAAACGATCTGGGCTCCAGTTACCTTGCCAAGTATAATGATAGTTACCTTCTTGATCGATTGTGTATGAATAGCTGTAAGAAGATGGATCATTTGGGTTGTAACCACCATTATTTTGTTCTGCTGCGTGAGCATCGTGACTTGCAAAAGCGAAAGTAGCGATTCCGGCAGTTGCGATTGTAGCTGTAGCGATTTTTTTC
>NZ_KV840027.1:455640-474755 GCF_001839105.1 Staphylococcus sp. HMSC62A08
GCGATTGTAGCTGTAGCGATTTTTTTCATTGATAAATATCCTCCTGAGAATTAAATTATAATTTTTTATTTAATAGTAATGTAACCAGTAGGTTACTCATGTTTTATTTCGTTCTCTTAACGACAAGCAATACTTTAACAGAAAAAAGTACGCTTGTGTGCCTTGTTAACGTTTTGTAATTTTTTGCTAATATTGTTACACGATTTCATTTAACTCAATTTTTATTTTTAAACTGGTTAAATTCGATGATGACAGGTTTTTATATTTTTAGAACATATTTCCTTGTTACAACACTGTAAATTTACAGAAAATTCTTTAGGACAATTGAATTTGTTAATAATCGATTTTTCTAATGAATTAAAATATAAAAATATATAACGAATGAGTAAATAGAGTGGATATTAAAAGATTTATTAAGGATATCGAGGTAAAAATATTGAGTTAGGCTATTTAAATAAAAATGAAAATTGATATAATATTAATCTAATTTGTTACAGCTAAAATTTTGAACATTGTACAATTATTAGTGAAAAATAGATGTTGTCTAGTTAAATTTAGTTTTGACAGTCGGGGAGAAGTTTATTAAACAAAAACACATTAATACATCGCGAGGAAGACATATGAGAGATAATTATTCGATACGTGTTTTTAATCATTTAGCTATAGAAACAACTAAAGCGTTAAGTATAAGAGTATTCTACTGTTTAAATGGCAATTGTAAAATGACTATCAATTTACAAGAATTTGACTTAAGCAAAGATGAAATCGCATTTGTGATTCTAAATGATATTTATAGTATAGAAAGTAGTAAAGATTCGATATGCTGTGTAATCGACATACCTATTCATTTATATATGAGAATTACTGGGCATCATATTTTATCCAGTGGTTCAAAAATTGATAAAGATGAAAAAGGTAGAACTAAATATTGGATTTTAAAATTATTAGAAATGCATTGTATCCAGAAAATAGATGAAGTAGAAACGAATAAATTAATTCAATATATTCTTGTAGAATTAAGTACTTGTAAAGTTGAATATTTAAAGTTTAATAAGAGGATGTATTTTTCTGAAGAAGTTCATGAATATTTAGTCAACCATCACGATAATAAGATAAATAAACAAGATTTGGTTAATGCAGTAAATATATCTAATCAAACACTTACGCATATGTTTAAGGAAACGCCTTTTCAAACATTTAATCAATATCTTAATCATATTCGATTAAAGTTTTGCCTTATCGATATTTTAACTACACATAGACCAATTGAAGATATAGCTATTGAGCATGGATTTCATCATTATTCTCGATTTATACAGTTATTTAAAGATACATATGGACAAACACCTAAATTGATTAGAAAAGATTATAGAACGACGTCTATCTTCCAAAATGAATCTGAAGAAATTGATTTAAATCGACATATTCTAAAGTTAGTGAGTTCAATACAAGAAACAACTCAGCATAAAATAGAAGAACGACAAATAAAGATGAAAGAAAGTCATGTGAGATATCATCCGTCAAACATCTACATTGAACAAAATAAAAGTAATTATTTTGATCAATTGTCTTTTCTAAATATGAAACGAGCGCTAAATATCAATAAAAGAACGATACACTATATTGTAGAGTTGGATTATTTAAATATTTCAAACGAAAGAGAAGTGTTTATCAAAGAGTTATACAAACTCTTACACTTTATTGCAGATTCAAATATGTCTCCAATATTTAAAATAACAACTCAAAGGTCAGATGTATTTACTTCAAATGAAAAAATGTCTTTTAATCATGCATTAGATGTATTGTTTTTAGTATTAAGACAATTTAATCATCTTCATTTAGGATTTCTTATTGAAAGAGTAACAAGTCATTTTGTTGAACAACTTAAACAAATGATTAATAGATATTTTGAAGAGTATCAATTGATTTATCGATTTAAAAAGGGTCAATACGAAGAAGTAGATTTAACACAAATAGAATCAAAAGTGGATAAAATCATGATACCTGTCATGCAACTTGAAAGAGTAAACATTTCACTCTCCAAATTAATTGTTGAAGTAGATTGTTTAGTAAATAGTAAAGAAACGATATTAAATCAAACAATACTTAATCATTTTAAATTATTGATGACGCATTATGATAAATTGGGCGGATTAGTGTTACCACAATCTGAACAATATGAAATAACTAAAATAGTCAAACAGGAATTAAACTCGTTTCAGTTATTAACATATGTATTAAGTATGCTAAATCAGTTAAGAGGAAATATTGTCTATAGAAGCAATGAGATGATAATGACGCGATATAAACATGAGTATCAAGTGGTAACTTACTTTTTAAATAGTAAGGTAAAAATGAATGTGCATCAGTATCGATTAATTTTTTCAGATATTAAACAACTCAGCCATGCAGACACTGAATATATAGATATTCAACAATATGCGATGAATGAGAATAAAAGTCTGGACAATCTTATGCTGTATCATAACCAGCATTGGTTAGCTAAATTAAATCATAAAGACGTAATAAATTCTTCAATCGATATTCCTAAAGTTAGTATTGCCCACATCAAATTTCTTAGTTCATTGTAGAGCGTGGTTGATTGCTAAGAGAGGATTGTCATCAAATGCATCAACAGAAGATTAAAAGTTTTCTTGCGCACTTTGTATTAGATCACATATCAATAGAATATTTAAGATTTTCCTATTACTTAACAATAGAACAATTTAAACTATTACAGTTTATTTATCAATTTACTCATCATCACAGCGAAGGCTTAAGTTTGAATGCTATTATTTTTTACAAAAATTATCAAAAAAATCATTTACTTAAGCTCATTACCCATTTATATGATTTTAATTGGATTTCAAAAGAACGCGATCCATTAGATCAGAGGCGACTAGTCATTAATTTAACTCAGCATCAACGAGAAAAAGTATTACAAATGTTTGAAGATTTTAAAGCATTTCTAGAAATGAAGTCAAAGTCAATCAAGCATATACATCACTTCACCATCATTCCATACTATTTTACGTGCCATGAACAATTTGAAGAAATTCAAAAATCCGCCAACTTTAAACACTTATCATTGGAAGAACTTTATATTCTAGGTTTACTTATCATTAACAACAAGCAAACCACTTTTAAAAATATTAAGGCACATTCGTTAAAAGGGATTGTTACAGTAAGTCCAATTATTAAGAAATTACAATTAAAAGGTTATGTAGATAAAAGTAGAAGTAAGGAAGATGAGCGAAATATCGTATTAACTATTAAAGAAGAGAAGGTACCTTATATCAAATCTACAATCGAGGAATGTTACAGATGCCTAGAAAAGGGAATAGAACAATTATAATTAAATTTATAATGAAAGATATAGCAAGGAGAGTACATACTTATGATTCTAGACAATGTAAATCCAGACGATTTGTTTCCTACTGAAAAGAAAGGGCCATCAGTTCTAGGTATAATAGAGTATAGCGTGCAAGGTCAAAATGAATTCGAAGGTGCTTTTATTGCCACGAATGAACGCTTAATTATGAATGTAGATATGAATGGCCAATTCTACTATAGAAATATTCGTTATGATGAAGTGAATCAAGTTGATTATGACGGTAAAGATATCATGTTTGAATTTAATATTGGGAAGGTCCCAATGAAACAAATAAAAACTGAAGATGTGCAAGCATTTGTAGATTACGTTAAGCAAAAGATTCAATAAAAACGTGTAGCTATTGATTTGAGAATAAACTTTGATGTCAAATTACCTTTTAATCATTCTTAACAAAATATTATGTGAAGTCCAATTAAACTGATAGGTAATATAAAAAATTTAAAAAATACGTTGGTGTAATTAGTGTTATATCATTTGGATTATAAATTTTAATTACATCAAAATCACTAATATAAATGTTTGGGTTTAGAAATAAATCTATAAATGCATATTGTAGTAATAAAAATATTGAATTTTTATACCTATTTGTTTAAAATGTATTTTGTAACATGGGCGGAGAAATTTTCGATTAGATAAAATACATGTGAACCTTTCTACAACAAGATGTGCATCAGAGGAGTGGTTTTAAAATGGGAAAAATAAAAGACATCAATGATTTGGTCAATGCTACATTTCAAGTGAAGAAATTTTTTAGAGATACTAAAAAGCAGTATAATTTAAATTATGAAGAAATTTATATTCTTAATCACATTTTAAAAAGTGAATCTAACGAAATATCTTCAAAAGAAATTGCTACATGTTCAGAATTTAAACCGTACTATTTAACGAAAGCATTACAAAAGTTAAAAGACTTGAATTTACTATCAAAAAAGCGAAGCGTGCATGATGAAAGAACAGTTATTGTATTTGTAACAGCAGAACAACGAGAGAAAATTAAAAAGTTAATTGCAGAATTAGAAAAATATATTTAATAATACTAGAGAACTGAAGTTTCATGTGTGTTTTAAGATGAAGATTTCTAAAAAAGACTAGGTATACTACCAATATAGTATACCTAGTCTTTTTAAATTGAACAAAATTATTTAGTATTTTCTTAAAAAATCAAGTTGACGATGATAAAGTCTTTGTGCAATGAAGGATTGAACATGTGTTAATATCTTTTCAATTGCTTGAGTGCGGTGTGCGAGTATTCTGATAGCAAGACCGTGAGTAGGTAATTGAGAAATGCCTAATCTACAATCCATTTCCTTTTCAAAATGAGAAATCGTGTCATAAATGTCATCTATAAAGTTCTGATTGACATCAGGGTGAACGAAATACGCTGAACCTAGATGTGTATAATCTTCCATATAACCCATTGAGTCGATTTGATTCTTCTCAGGGTTTAATAACATATTGTCAAAAGTGACTAATTCACCATCCATATATATTTCATTCACTAAATGCATATATTTATAGGTAAAGTCTTGGTCGTTGGAAGAATAACCAGGTGTCAAAATATCTGTGTAAAACATTGAACTTCCACTTTTCAAATTAAAGGTATTATGTTGATAGAATTTAGCATTTTCATAAGCAATTATTTTTTCTGCTATTTTTTCCATATATGAATTATTTTCTAAATTGAATGTCTGATATTGTTCTACACGGTCATTCAAAGTTTTATAAATTTTAGTTGCACCTTGTGATGTGAGTGTGACTTGTGCATTTTCTTCAAGATTTATATTTAAACGATATCGGTCGCCGTCTAAATATCCGCCACCTACATTGACAATGTAAAAGGTTGGAATTGTAGATTGGTTAAGATAGACAGGACGAATGACTTTCAGTGCTTTCTCGAAAAATATATCTCGTGCAACTGAACGTTTACCGTTATGAAATACTGTTAAGTCAAGTTCTCCTGTCCATTTAGATTGTGTCATTATGCTAACCCTTTAAGTAGTGTATCTCGTTCAATCCATTCAATTACTTCGTCTAAACCTTCGTCTGTTTTCAAATTAGTGAAAGCGAAAGGTCGATTACCACGGAAAACTTTAGTATCTTCAGCCATTTGATTTAAAGATGCGCCTACATATGGTGCTAAATCTGTTTTATTAATAATGAAGAAATCAGATTTAATCATTCCTTGACCACCTTTACGTGGGATTTTTTCGCCTTGCGCAACATCGATGATATAAATTGAAAAATCAACAAGTTCAGGACTGAATGTAGCAGCTAAATTATCGCCACCTGATTCAATAAAAATGAGTTCTATATCATCGTTACGTTCTAATAGTTCATCAATTGCTGCAAAATTCATAGAAGCATCTTCACGAATAGCAGTATGTGGGCATCCACCCGTTTCTACACCAATAATTCTATCTTCAGGTAATACGCCCGTATTGACTAATATTTTTTCGTCCTCTTTAGTATAAATATCATTTGTAATAACACCGATACTCATATCTTTTGATAGACGTTTAACGACTTTTTCAATTAATTGAGTTTTACCTGCACCTACAGGTCCGCCAATTCCAATTTTGATTGGTTCTGTCATAATCTGGCCTCCTATGAAATAAATATTCTTACATTAACATTTTCATGTTCCATTTGATTAAGTTCTAGACCTGGAGCGGTCATGCCAAAGTTAGATTCTTCTAAATCTATAATGTGATCACGTGTTCTTTCAATATATGGAATCATTTCTTTGACTACTTTTTGTCCAGCTGTTTGTCCGAGAGGAATAGCTCTTACAGCATTTTGCGTTAGACTTGAAACATTTTGATATAAATAGTAATCGATAATCGTATTGATATCGAGACCTAGGTGATGTCCCAGCATGGTAAAGCAAATCGCAGGGTGCAATTTCGCTTTTTTAAGTTTCATTTGATTATGATACCAATGAATCCAAGTCGCATCGTAAAGTTCCAATGCTAATTTAACCATACGTGTACCCATCTGCTTGGTACCCACACGTGTTTCTTTAGGTAAACTTTGTACGAAAATTTTTTGATCGATTTCTAGTATTTTGCTCTCGTTATTATTTTCTAATGCGTCATATACGATTCTCATGGCTAAGCCATCAGCATACGTTAATTGTTCATTTAGGAATAGTTTTAACCAACGTGTAAATGATTCAGCATCATTGACTGTTTCTCGTTGTATATATGTTTCAAGTCCAAATGAGTGACTAAACGCACCGGTTGGAAATTGTGAATCACAGAACTGAAATAATCTCAATTTTTGATGATCAATCATGAGAATGTCCTATATGTCTAAAGGCTTGATTTACCTTTCTATCTTCATGGCTATAAGGGATGCCTAGTTGTTTTAATAAATCTTCTACGAGATAGTCATATTGAACTAACATTTCAGTTTCTGTAAATTGAGCAGGGAGATGACGGTTACCAAGTTGATGTGCGATATCTCCCATTTCTTTAAGATTTCTAGGTTTAATAACTAATAAATCTTCAGAGTTAACGTCGACAATAATCATATTCTTATCATCTTGAAATAAAATATCTCCATATTGCAAATCGATAGGTTGTTTTAAACGGATACCGATTTCATTGCCATGATCAGTTGTAACACGTTGGATGCGTTTAACTAAATCAGAATTTTCTAAGTAAACTTTTTCAACATGCTTTTGCTTTTCTTCTGGAGATAAGTTTGCAATGTTGCCTTGGATTTCTTCAATAATCATTTGTGCATGCCTCCTAGAATAAGAAGTATCTTTGAGTAAGTGGTAATTCTGTTGCCGCCTCACTGGTGATTTTTTCACCATCAACAAATACTTCATAAGTTTGCGGATCTACATCTAATTTAGGTGTAGCATTGTTGTTTTTCATATCTGCTTTAGACAGATTACGAATGTTTTTAACGGGACGAACCATACGTTTTAAATTTAATTGACGGTAAATACCATTTTCATAAGCAGTATTAGAAACGAAAGTCATTGCTGTATGTGTAATATTTCCGCCATATTGACCGTACATTTTACGATATTTTTGAGGTTCAGAAGTTGGAATAGAGCCGTTTGCATCACCATTAACCGCTGAATTGATAAGACCGCCTTTAACGATAAGCTCAGGTTTAACCCCAAAGAAAGCAGGTTCCCACATTACAAGGTCTGCAAATTTACCAGCTTCAACAGAACCTACGTATTCAGAAATACCATGAGTAATCGCTGGGTTGATAGTATATTTCGCAATATAACGTTTAATACGATTGTTATCATTATATTCTGAATCTCCTTCAAGGAAGCCACGTTGTGCTTTCATACGGTGTGCAACTTGCCAAGTACGAAGGATAACTTCGCCAACACGTCCCATTGCTTGAGAGTCTGAACTAATCATACTGAAGACACCCATGTCTTGGAGTACGTCTTCTGCTGCAATTGTTTCCTTACGTATACGAGAATCTGCGAATGCAATATCTTCAGGTATAGAAGCATTTAAGTGGTGTGTAATCATAACCATATCTAAATGTTCATCGACAGTATTTTGTGTGTAAGGTAGGGTAGGGTTCGTAGATGACGGTAGAATATTAGGGTAAGAAGCGGATTTAATTAAGTCTGGTGCGTGTCCACCGCCAGCACCTTCAGTGTGATACATGTGAAGTACTCGACCTTTAACAGCTTCCATCGTATCTTCCATAAATCCTGCTTCATTTAGCGTATCTGCGTGTAATGCGATTTGAATATCAAATTCATCTGCAACATCTAATGCATGACTTAATGCTGAAGGCGTAGCTCCCCAGTCTTCGTGTACTTTAAGACCAATAACACCTGCATGAATCTGTTCGATTAAAGCAGTGTGGTTAACGGCTTGACCTTTACCAGTAAATCCTACATTAATAGGTAATTCTTCAGCGGCTTCTAACATACGGTGAATATGCCATGGTCCAGGTGTTACAGTAGTAGCTTTAGCACCTTCAGAGGCACCAGTTCCTCCACCAATATGAGTTGTGATACCACTTTCAAGCGCAACTTCCGCTTGTTCAGGATTAATAAAGTGAACATGTGTATCAATACCGCCAGCAGTAACGATTTTACCTTCTGCTGCAATGACATCTGTAGTAGAACCAATAATAATATCTACGTTATCCATAATGTCAGGGTTTCCAGCTTTACCAATTTTGAAAATGTAACCATTCTTTACGCCAATGTCTGCTTTGACAATTTTGTCATAATCAATGATAAGTGCATTGGTAAGTACTAAATCCGCAACATTTTTATCATCTCGAGTGACGTTAGGGTTTTGAGCCATACCATCTCTGATAGATTTACCACCACCGAAAGTAGCTTCATCTCCATAATTGGCATAATCTTTTTCAACTTGTGCAAAAAGGTTTGTATCACCTAATCTCACTGAATCTCCAACGGTTGGACCGTATAAACTTGTATATTGAGATTGTGTCATTTTAAAACTCATGATTACTTACCACCTTTTTTATTTGCGTTTTGCTCGCCTTCATCCCCGAAGACACCAGCATTTTCATCTTCCTTACCAGTAGGGCGATATACGCGTTCTTCATCTATATCTCCATTAACTAAACCACGGAATCCATAAATTTTGCGACGTCCAGAATATTCAACGAGTTGAATTTCTTTTTCATCACCGGGTTCAAATCTTACCGCAGCACCGGCAGGAATATCTAAATGTTTACCGTAAGCTTTTTCACGATCAAATTTTAATGCCTGATTAGCTTCGAAAAAATGGAAGTGTGAACCAACTTGAATAGGTCGGTCACCAGTATTCTTAACCTCTAAGACTGTTTCAGGATGATGCTTATTTATTTCTATTTCAGTATTTTTAACTTTAATTTCTCCAGGAATCATTTTTGTCCTCCTTAAACTATTGGATGATGGACAGTAATTAATTTAGTTCCATCTGGGAATGTTGCTTCGATTTCTATTTCTTTAATCATACTTGCAACGCCATCCATGACATCTTCTTCATTTAAAATCGTTTTTCCATAGCTCATAAGTTCAGCAACAGTTTTACCATCACGTGCTCCTTCTAGTAGTTCATCACTAATTAAAGCGAGCGCTTCAGGATGATTAAGTTTAAGGCCTCGTGCTTTTCTGCGACGAGCGACTTCTGCAGCCACAACTATCATTAACTTGTCTTGCTCTCGTTGTGTAAAGTGCAAAATAATCCCTTCTTTCAAAAAATTTGCCTTGCAAAATTAATATTAAGACGATTTAATTAAATTAACAAGTAAAACGAGAAGAAAATTTTGGTTATTTATATAAAGATGGTTTAAACTTAGTATATATTTACCAATAAATATAAAATTTATCTAATGTTTAAAAAAGTTCTATTAGAAAAAGTATTATTAATATCAGAAGCATTTTATGGATATGCTAGAAAATGCTTTTAAATTTTAAGAATAAAGGTGAAAGAATTGAAAACAATTAGTATTATGTTAAAGAATATCTCTCAAGTTTTATTAATTAATAATAAGTGGACCGGATTGTTTGTATTAATTGGTTTGTTTGTAGCAAATTGGCAAGTTGGTTTAAGTGCACTCATCGCTAGTGCTATCTCATTTGTTTTGGCTCCATACATGAATTATTCACAAGATGAGATTGACAATGGTCTCGCAGGTTTTAGTCCTGTTTTAACAGCTGTAGCGCTCACACTTTTCCTTAATCATAATTTGAGTGGCTTAGTGATTACTTTAATTGCAACCATTTTGACGCTACCAGTAGGTTCGGCTATTAGAGAATTGTTAAAGCCTTATGGTATAGCGATGTTAACATCACCTTTTGTGATGATGACATGGATTACTGTGTTGATACCTGGTCAAGTTAAATCGTTAAATACACAACTTGATATCATCCCTAGCCATATTAAGAAAACATCGTTTGATACGGGGAATGAAACAATACAATTTTTCCAATCTTTAACTGAAGGATTTAGCCAAGTATTTCTTGTGCCAAGCGTGATAGGCGGCTTGTTGATTATAATTGGAATTTTTATAGGCTCAAGAAAGGCAGCTATCTTATCAATTGTTGCTAATATTATTGGTTTCTTAATTGTAGGATTGTTAGGTGGTAATTATAGCGATATTAATGAGGGCTTGTTCGGTTACAATTTAGTTTTAACAGCGATTGCTTTAGGAGTCACTTTTAAATCTACAATGAACGCATATTTAGCAACAGTGCTTGGTATCGTTTTAACAGTCTTTATCCATTTGGGATTAAATACGTTATTAGAACCGTTTGGATTACCTGCACTTACCATGCCATTTATTTTAGCTACATGGATCATGTTATTTGCTGGAATGAAAAATCGTGCATAAGGTGTCGCATTTGTTTTTATAAAAAGTGATAATCATATATGCATACAGAAAAAGAATTTTTAAATTTAAAATCAAATAAATGATATAAAATGAGCTCCTAAATGGATTGATTAAACATTCATTTTAGGAGCTTTTAGATTGCGATTAATTTTTTATCCTTGATACTTTTAGCAATTCATATGACATCTGCTCATAGTGAGAGAGTTTATACGTATGCTTATGGTTGCTGCTTCCTTTACATTTGAATGATTTTCAATGGCAGTTGACTTCCATATATAAAAGTCGAGTGTTAAACTAGGAATAATTAAAGGGATGTAATTATGAATATTCGAGGTGAGAGTTGTGGTACAGTCATTTCTAGTACGCACAGAAATTCAAAAACGGTGGATTCAAAAATTTAAAGAAGTGGAAGATATATTCAAAGAACGCGCTACTGAAAACGATGAAAAAGCGCAATTTCCATATAAAAATATTGAATGGCTTATTCAAGAAGGCTATACAAAACTAACATTGCCGAAATACTATGGAGGCGAAGGGGCAACCATTGAAGATATGGTAATTCTTCAAAGTTATTTAGGTGCAATAGATGGTGCTACTGCTTTATCGATAGGTTGGCACTTAAGTGTGGTGGGCCAATTATATGAGCAACATATGTGGGATCAACGAATGCTTGATGCATTTGCTAAAGAAGTAGTCAATGGTGCACTTGTAAATCGAGCAGTAAGTGAAGCCGAAACAGGAAGTCCAACAAGAGGTGGTCGCCCAGGTACACATGCGGTTAAAGTTGACGATGGTTACGTTTTAAATGGAGTTAAAACTTTTACATCAATGAGTAAGGCATTGACGCATTATATCGTTGGTGCGTATGTTGAAGAGATTGATTCAGTTGGATTCTTCTTAGTTCCTCGAGAATATGCAGGTGTAGAGGTTGCTGATAACTGGAATATGGTTGGTATGCGTGCAACTGAAAGTCATGATCTTGTATTGAATGATGTTCATGTACCAACAGAATACTTTGTTGAAGCTGGACGTAAACCTCAACCGAATGGCTGGATTCTTCATATTCCGAGTTGTTACTTAGGTATCGCACAGGCCGCTCGTGATTATGCTGTTCATTTTGCGGAAAATTATAGTCCAAATAGCATCGAGGGAACAATTGCAGATTTACCTACTGTCCAACAAAATTTAGGTAAAATGGAAAGTTTATTACTATCGGCAAGACATTTTTTGTGGAGTACTGCACATGGGTATCAATTATATGAAGAAGATGCTCAAATATGGAATGTGACTTCTGCGAGTAAAGTGATGGTGATGAATCAAGGACTAGAAGTGATTGATTTGGCAATGAGAATTGTTGGTGCTAAAAGTTTAGAAATGGATCGACCATTACAACGATATTATAGAGATATGCGTGCGGGGTTACATAACCCTCCAATGGAAGATATGGCCTATACGAATATAGCTAAAAGTATCACAGGTAAGATGTAAGGAATGTTTAAGATTGAACGAAGCTTGATATAAGTGCACTTTTAAATGTGAAATCTACTGTCAATATGTTAAAGGAGACTAAGATTATTAATTGTAGCTTAGTCTCTTTTTTATTTTCCAAAAATATTTACTTAACAAACTATTGTAAAACTACAAATATTTACGTATAATTAATCGTGAAATTGATAATCGTTATCATTTAGGAGGAAGTTATGAAAAAATTATTATTACCTTTGATTGCGTTAATCCTAGTATTAGCCGCATGTGGTAACAATTCAGGTAGTGGGTCAAAGGATTCAGATAAAAAAGCAGAAACAAAGTCATACAAAACGGATGATGGCAAAACAATTAAAGTGCCTAAAAATCCTAAGCGTATTGCAGTAGTGGCACCTTCATACGCTGGTGGAATTAAGAAATTAGGCGGAAATATTGTCGCAGTAAGTAATCAAGTTGACCAAAGTAGTATCTTAAAAGATAAATTCAAAGGTGTAACTAAAGTGGGAGACGATGATGTAGAAAAGGTAGCTAAACAAAAACCTGACTTAATCATTGTTTTAGATCAAAATAAAAATATTAAAAAATACAAAAAAATCGCAGCTACAGTACCATTTAATTACCAAAAACATAAATATTTAGAACAACAAGAAGAATTAGGTAAATTATTAGGTAAAGAAGACGAAGTTAAAAAATGGGAAAAACAATGGAAAGGTCAAACAGCTAAAGATGGCAAAGAAATCAAAAACAAAATTGGTGCTGATTCTACAGTCTCAATCTTCGATGAATTTGATAAAAAATTATATACTTACGGAGATAACTGGGGCCGCGGTGGCGAAGTCTTATATCAAGCATTTGGTCTGAAAATGTCTAAAGGTCAACATGACTTAACTAAAAAAGCGGGTTGGGCTGAAGTAAATCAAGAGCAAATTGAAAAAGTTGCTGGTGATTACATTGTTTCAACAAGTGCAGGTAAGTCTACTCCAGGTTATGAGAAAACAA
Organism: Staphylococcus sp. HMSC62A08; assembly: GCF_001839105.1. Lineage (NCBI taxonomy): Bacteria > Bacillati > Bacillota > Bacilli > Caryophanales > Staphylococcaceae > Staphylococcus > Staphylococcus sp. HMSC62A08. Next base: position 468,863 of record NZ_KV840027.1, read on the forward strand.
ATATTTGGAAAAACTTACCAGCAGTGAAAAAAGGGCATGTTATAAAAGTTAAAGCTGAGACGTATTGGTATAATGATCCATATACTTTAGACTTCATGCGTAAAGACTTGAAGAAAAAATTAATGGATGCAAAATAAAAGGGAATTAACGAATATCAATTGAGTAAATGGAAGAGGTTGCCGATAAAAGGTAGCCTCTTTTTTAAAATCAACATAATTAAAATTTGTTAAAATAAATTAAAAGAATAGAGGAGGAAGAATGATGACTAACGTTTATTTTAACCATGATGGTGGCGTAGACGACTTAATTTCTTTATTTTTATTACTCCAAATGGAAGATGTGGATCTGATTGGTGTGAGTACTATTGGAGCGGATTGTTACCTAGAACCCTCACTTAGCGCATCTATTAAAATTATAAATAGATTTTCAAATAAAGGTATTCAAGTTGCCCCCTCACACGAAAGAGGTAAGAATCCTTTCCCGAAAGAATGGAGAATGCATGCATTCTTTATGGATGCACTACCAATTTTGAATGAAACACGTACGCCTAACCGTGCTAAAGTCAGTGATTATGAAGCGTATGAAGATATTATTCAAAAGGTTAATATGAGCTCTAAAAAAGTGACATTATTATTTACTGGTCCGCTTACAGATTTAGCCAAAGCAATTCGTCACAACGACGCCTTTTTAGCGAATGTTGAAAAATTAGTTTGGATGGGCGGTACATTTTTAGATAAAGGTAATGTAGAAGAACCAGAACACGATGGAACTGCAGAATGGAATGCATTCTGGGACCCTGAAGCGGTGAAAACGGTTTTCGATAGTAAGATTAAGATTGATATGGTCGCTCTCGAAAGTACAAATCAGGTGCCATTAACATTAGATGTACGTCAACGTTGGGCTGATGAGAGAGAACATGTAGGTATAGATTTTCTAGGAGTAAGCTATGCTGCCGTGCCTCCATTAACACATTTCGTAACGAACTCAACCTACTTTTTATGGGACGTACTTACAACAGCTTATGTAGGTAAACCTAAACTCGTTAAATCAGTGAAAATGAATGTAGATGTTATAAGCCATGGTCCTAGTGAAGGTAAAACTTATAAAGATGAAAATGGGCGCAAAGTGAATGTAGTTAACTACGTAGAAAGAAATGCGTTTTTCGACTATATTTCACAGCTTGCTAAACGAGTATAGTGATTAAAACTTTTTAAATAGAAGAAATAGACTAGCGAATTAATGTAAACTTTTTATTTATTAAAGTTTACAATGATGATATAATCATTCTCATGTAAGGAGGATGAACAAATGACTACGAAACACTTAGTTTATACAGCTTTAATGACAGCAATTATTTGCATTTTAGGATTGGTTCCTGGTATACCCTTACCATTTATGCCAGTGCCTATCGTATTGCAAAATATTGGGATCTTTTTAGCAGGAATTATTTTAGGACGTAAGTTGGGAGCTACCAGTGTCATCGTATTTTTACTATTAGCTGCAACTGGGTTACCAGTATTATCAGGAGGACGCGGAGGTATTGGTGTCTTTGCTGGTCCTTCAGCTGGATTCTTATTCTTGTATCCATTTATTGCCTATTTTATAGGCTTAGTAAGAGATCGCTATTTTGGGAAAATTAATTTTGGCGTACTTCTAGTAGCTACGTTAATCATTGGCGTATTAGTATTAGATATTTTCGGTACCATTATTATGGGATTCATTATACATATACCGGTTTCTAAGGCAATTTTATTGTCATTTACATTTATGCCAGGGGATATCATTAAAGCAATTATTGCTAGTTTAATTGGTGCCACAGTTTTAAATCACACACGATTTAGAACTCTGATACAATAAGGGTAATCAATTTTAGAAATATTTGCAGAGGCGATAAGTATGTCACGGATAACGTTTGAAGATATCTATGTAGATGGTACAAAGTGGTCTGAAGATCAACGCAAAGTCATTTATTTAACTTCGAATCAACCATTACAATTTTCGAGTAATACTTGGTTTTACAAGGTGATGCCTTCTATGAATCAATGGTTAGAAGATATCAAGGTGCAGCAACGGCTTCATACTCAACAGGGCTCGAAACATCTTTCGTTTTACTTTCCGGAAAATGAACCACTCACTCAGCAATGGATGAATTTCATTCAAGAGCGAGGGTTTGAGCTAGGATTAATGGAATTATATGTTGTAGAGGGCGAAGATTTATCGAAATTGCCACAGAATCAGCAAGTAGAGATTCGGCATGTCTCTGAACAAAATATTGAGGATTATTTAAAAATTTATCAATACTTTGCTCAACCGTTTGGTGAATCATACGCCATTGCAAGTGCACAACATATAAGAGCTTATTATGAGAACGATATTCCACAAAGACTTATCGCATATATTAACCAACAACCTGTTGGCATCGTGGATTTGATTGTTTCAATGAAATCAATTGAAATTGATGGCTTTGGTGTACTAGAAACCTATCGTCATCAAGGGGTTGGTTCAACGATACAAGCTTATATAGGTGAGTTGGCTGAAAAGAAACCCGTTATACTTGTCGCAGATGGAGAAGATACTGCCAAGGATATGTATCTTAAACAAGGTTATACGTTTCTTGGTTATCGGTATCAAATTTTAAAAGAAAATATTTAAATAAAAAAGCGAATTAGAAAAGGAATGTATGTTCCCAATCTAATTCGCTTTAATACGTTCTGGATGACTATATATGTTGAAATTACCATCACGGATGAAACCAATTGCGGTAATATTTAAATCTTTAGCTAATTGCACAGCAAGCGTAGTTGGTGCAGATTTAGATAGAATCACTCCAACACCTATTTTGGCAGCCTTGATTAAAATTTCTGAAGAAATACGCCCGCTAAATATAAGTACTTTATTTCTAACTGAAATATGTCTTTGTATACAATATCCGTATAGTTTATCTAGCGCATTATGACGTCCAATGTCCTGCCTATGTTCAAAGAATGTACCTCCATCACTGATTGCAGCATTATGAAGTCCACCGGTTTGTTTGAATATCACACTAGCACTTTGAAGTTGTGTCATCATTCTTAGAATTTGTTGTGGTTGTAATTCAATTTTTGACATTGACGTTTTCGCAATGGCTGCATCATTATGAAAATAAAATTCACGGCTTTTTCCGCAACATGAAGCAATCATTCTTTTAGTTGAATATTCAAAACGATCGCCTAATGATTTTGTTAATTCGACATGTGCAAACCCTTTACTATCGTCAATTTGTATTGATTTTAATTCATCTCTTTTTAAAATAGCGCCCTCAGAAGCTAAAAATCCTAGAACAAGTTCTTCCATATTTGTAGGACTACAAATAACGGTAGCGAACTCTTCGCCATTGACCATAATTGTTAATGGGAATTCTGTTACGTAATTATCTTCTGTTTCAAATAATTCACCATTCTCATAACGCACAATTGATTGGTCAGTTGATACGTCTTTATTCATAATATTGTGCCCCCACTTTAGTCATAATATAATCATAAAACTAAATGTTAGAAATTTAAATTCTTTTGTTTATAGGTTTATATTGCTAAAAATGTTATTAAATAAATTAGCTTAGCATTCATTAATTATTACGAATTTGTTCAATAACTTTTACATAAATATCCTTTTCAAAGTAAAACAAAAGAGTATAATAAAAACAGAGTGGAGGGATTTATTCATGAAAAGAAAACACATTTTAGCTTTAATTATTGCAGTGTGCTTAGTATTAGCAGGATGCTCTAATTCTAGTAACAGCAATAAAGATGGAGATAAAAAGAATCAAGTTCGTCTGACAGTGGTAAAAAACAAGAATTACAAATTTCTGCAGCAGCGAGCTTAACAGAAGTAAGTAAAGCACTTGAGAAAGAATTTAAAAAAGACCATAAAGATGCAAACATTAAATTTAACTACGGTGGTTCTGGTGCATTAAGACAACAAATTGAAACAGGCGCACCTGTAGACGTATTTATGTCAGCTAATACAAAAGATGTCGATGCATTAAAAGATAAAAAGAAAGCACACGATACATACAACTATGCTAAAAACAAATTAGTGCTAGTAGGCGATAAAGATAAAAACTATCAATCAGTTAAAGATTTAAAAGGTAATGACAAACTTGCATTAGGCGAAGTTAAAACTGTGCCTGCAGGTAAATATGCTAAACAATACTTAGATGACAACAAATTATATGATTCAGTTAAAGATAAAATTATCTATGCTAAAGATGTTAAACAAGTTCTTAACTATGTAGAAAAAGGTAACGCGCAAGAAGGCTTCGTTTATAAAACTGACTTATACAATCAAAAGAAAAAAACTAATAAAGTAAAAGAAATTAAACAAGTTCAATTAAGTAAACCAATTGTGTATGAAGCTGGCGCAACTTCAGATAAGAAATTAGCTAAAGAGTGGATGAAATTCTTAAAATCTGACAAAGCTAAAAAAATTCTTAAAGAATACCAATTCTCAGCATAAGGAGTTATAAACCATGCCTGATTTAACGTCATTTTGGATATCTTTACGTGTTGCAATAATCAGTACAATTATTGTTACAATACTAGGGATTCTTATTTCTAAATGGTTATACAATAAGAAAGGGCATTGGGTGAAAATCCTTGAAAGTTTTATTATATTACCTATTGTGCTACCACCAACGGTACTAGGTTTTATATTATTAATTGTATTCTCAACAAGAGGACCTATAGGTCAATTCTTTACAAATATTTTACACTTACCCGTAGTGTTCACATTGACAGGTGCAGTTATTGCATCTGTCATTGTTAGTTTTCCACTTATGTATCAACATACAATTGGTGGCTTTAGAAGTATTGATAGAAAGATGTTGAATACTGCACGAACGATGGGAGCGAGTGAATCTAAAATATTTTTCAAATTAATTTTACCTTTATCTAAACGTTCAATTTTATCTGGTATAATGATGAGCTTTGCACGTGCCATTGGGGAATTCGGTGCAACATTAATGGTGGCAGGTTATATTCCTAATAAGACAAATACATTGCCCCTGGAAATCTATTTCTTAGTTGAACAAGGTAAAGAAAATGAAGCTTGGCTCTGGGTACTTGTACTAGTCGCTTTCTCTATAACAGTGATTGCTACGATTAATTTAGTTAATCGGGATAAATATAGGGAGGTCGATTAGATGTTAAGAATTCAATTAGAATACTTGTTAAAGGACACACAAATCCATGTCGATATCGATGATCATGTCCCTAAGATTTACGCTATTCGTGGACCATCTGGAATTGGGAAGACTACAGTATTAAATATGATTGCTGGTTTGAGAGAAGCAGATTATGCTTATATTAAGGTGAATGAACGTGTGTTGACTGATTCGGAGCATAAAATCAATGTCAAAATTCAACAACGTCGCGTGGGCTACCTATTTCAAGATTATCAATTATTCCCTAATATGAATGTTTATAAAAATATTACTTTTATGGCTGAACCATCTGAACATATTGATAATTTAATACAAACGCTCAACATCGGTCACTTGATGAATCAGTACCCGATGACATTGTCTGGCGGTGAAGCGCAACGTGTAGCTTTAGCGCGATCACTGAGTACGAAGCCAGATTTAATTCTACTCGATGAGCCCTTTTCAAGTTTGGATGATGCAACAAAAGAAGAGAGTATTGAACTTGTTCAAAAGATATTTAATGAATGGAAGATACCTATTATATTTGTTACGCACTCAAACTATGAAGCTGAAAAGATGGCACACGAAATCATTAATATTGGAAAGTAAATAATTATAAATATAAGAGGTTGGGAACTTTAAAGTTTACGCTCTGCGACACCGATTAACGGCGTCCCAAAGCAAGGTTTTCGGCAGTAACACTCACAATTCGAC